>NZ_CP028158.1:7051816-7692890 GCF_003030345.1 Plantactinospora sp. BC1 | reverse complement strand
CGCAGCTTCTTCTCGTCGAAGAAGGCGGGTGACGGGTTCACCTCGGCGAGCCGGAACTCGGACTCGATCACCGACCAGGGCACGATCTCCCGGTCGCCCGAGGGCGCCCAGCCGAGCAGCATCAGGTAGTTGCGCATCGCGTCGGCGAGGTAGCCCTCGTCCCGGTACGCCTCCAGGGCCACCTTGTCGCGCCGCTTGGAGAGCTTCTGGCGCTTCTCGTTGACCACCACCGGCACGTGGGCCCAGATCGGCGGCTTGACCCCGAGCGCGTCCCAGAGGAGCTGCTGCTTGGGGGTGTTCGGCAGGTGCTCCTCGGCCCGGATCACGTGCGTGATGCCCATGGTGAGGTCGTCCACGACGTTGGCCAGCAGGAAGACCGGCGAGCCGTCGCCCCGGGCGATCACGAAGTCCTCGATCAGCCTGTTCTCGAAGGTCGGCTCGCCGCGGATCAGGTCGACGACCACCGTCTCGCCCTCGTCGGGGGTGCGGAAGCGCAGGGCGCGTCCCGGTGCCGCCTCCAGGCCGCGGTCGCGGCAGAAGCCGTCGTAGCCCTGGTACTGCGAGCCGGTGCGGGCCTGGATCGCCTCCCGGGTGCAGTCGCAGTAGTACGCCCGGCCGGCGCGGTGCAGCCGGGTCGCGGCGTCGCGGTGCTCGCCCGCGTTCGCGGACTGGAAGTACGGTCCCTCGTAGCTGCCCCGGGCGATCCCGATCCAGTCCAGTGCGGAGAGGATGCCCTCGATCCATTCCGGCCGGTTGCGGGCCGCGTCGGTGTCCTCGACGCGCAGCACGAAAACGCCGCCCTGCTGCTTGGCGAAGATCCAGTTTTGCAGGGCCGAGCGGGCGCCTCCGACGTGGAACATTCCAGTCGGGGAGGGGGCAAAGCGTACGCGTACCGTCACGGCCTCCAGCCTACGCACGGCCCCCGGGCGGCCCGCCACCAGGTTTCCCGTCGTCCGGTTCCACGGGTGCTCCGGGCTGGCGAATCCCACGGCGGTAGTTTCCCCCGGCGTGTCGGTGGCTAATCGTCCGTTTTCGTCCGTAATCGTGAATAAGCTGCCAATGGTCACGGGTTGTCCGCAATGGAGGCGACTGAGGATGATGCTCATCGAACGCAGCACGCGGGTGTCCGCACCGATCGAGGCGGTGTGGGACCTCGTTCAGCGGGCCGAACACCTGCCGGGCTGGCTGGCCGGGGTACGACAGGCGGAGGTGCTCTCCGGGGAGGGCATCGGCCGCCGCCAGCGGGTGCACGCGGCCGGACGGGCGATGGACGCCGAGGTGATCGCGTACCAGGAGCCGACCCTGATCGCCTGGCGCGAGCGGGCCGAGGGCTCCGGGGCCCGGGCCGAGGCCCGCACCGAGGTCTACGTCGAACTGGCACCCGAGGAGGACGGCACCTCGGTACGCCTGATCATGGTCCGTTGGCCCGCCGGTCCGGTCAGCGGGGCGCTGCTGCGCTGGGGGATGCGTCGGGTCGGTGCCGACCTGGAGGGCTCGCTCGCCCGGCTCACCGGGCTGGCCACCGTCGGCTGAGGGGCGGGACGTCGCGACGGCGACGGCCCGCCCCCCAGGCTGCCGATCAGTGCGGAACCGTCAGGAGTCCCCGCCGGTCTCGCCCACCGGTGCCGCCGCGATGTCGTCGATCGCGTACTTCTTCGCGGCCTCGGCCGGCACCGACGCCGGCACCACGCCGCGCCGCGCCAGCTGGCGCAGCGTCGCCACGGTCACCGACTCGGCGTCCACGTGGAAGTGCCGGCGCAGCGCGTGCCGGGTGTCCGAGAGCCCGAAACCGTCGGTGCCGAGCGAGGTGTAGTCGCCGGGGATCCACCGCGAGATCAGGTCCGGTACCGCCCGCATCCAGTCACTGACCGCCACCACCGGTCCGTCGGCGTCGGCCAGCTTGCGCTGTACGTACGGCACCCGAGGCTCGTCGCCCGGGTGCAGGAGGTTGTACTCCTCGCACTCCACCGCGTCCCGGCGCAGCTCGGTCCAGGAGGTGACCGACCAGACGTCGGCCGCCACCCCCCAGTCCTGGGCCAGCAGGTTCTGCGCCTTGAGCGCCCACTGCATGCCGGTGCCCGAGGCGAGGATGTTGGCCCGGGGCGCGTCGCCGCCGTCCTGCCCGCCGACCGACCCCGCCGGCGAGTACTTGTAGATCCCCTTGAGCAGCCCCTCCACGTCCACGTTCTCCGGCTCCACCGGCTGGAGGATCGGCTCGTTGTAGACGGTCAGGTAGTAGAAGACGTTCTCCGGCCGCTCGCCGTACATCCGGTGCAGGCCGTTCTCGAAGATGTGCGCGATCTCGAACGCGAACGCCGGGTCGTACGCCACCACGGCCGGGTTGGTCGCGGCGATCAGGTGCGAGTGGCCGTCCTCGTGTTGCAGGCCCTCGCCGTTGAGCGTGGTCCGGCCGGCGGTGGCGCCGAGCACGAAGCCCCGGGCCATCTGGTCGGCCGCCGCCCAGAACGCGTCGCCGGTGCGCTGGAAGCCGAACATCGAGTAGAAGATGTACAGCGGGATCATCGGCTCGCCGTGCGTGGCGTACGACGAACCGGCGGCGGTGAACGAGGCCACCGAACCGGCCTCGTTGATCCCCTCGTGCAGGATCTGCCCGCTGGTCGACTCCTTGTACGACAGGAACAGCTCCCGGTCGACCGAGGTGTACTTCTGGCCGTGCGGCGAGTAGATCTTCTGGGTCGGGAAGAGCGAGTCCATCCCGAAGGTCCGCGCCTCGTCCGGGATGATCGGCACGAACCGCTTGCCGAACTCGCGGTCCTTCATCACGTCCTTGAGCAGCCGGACGAAGGCCATGGTGGTGGCGATCTTCTGCTTGCCGGAGCCCTTCTTGACGTCGGCGAAGCGCTCGCTGCCCGGCACCGGCAGCGGCGCCCACTCCGTACGCCGGCTCGGCAAGTAGCCGCCGAGCTGCTGGCGCCGCTCGCGCAGGTATTCCGCCTCCTCGGACTTCTCGCCCGGGTGGTAGTACGGCGGCAGGTAGGGGTTGGGCTCCAGCGCCGAGTCGGGGATGTCCAGGTAGAGGCGGTCGCGGAAGCTCTTCAGGTCGTCCAGGGTGAGCTTCTTCATCTGGTGCGTGGCGTTGCGGCCCTCGAAGCTCGACCCCAGGGTCCAGCCCTTGATCGTCTTCGCCAGGATCACCGTCGGCTGGCCGGTGTGCTCGACCGCCGCCTTGTACGCCGCGTAGAGCTTGCGGTAGTCGTGCCCGCCCCGCTTGAGGTTCCAGATCTCGTCGTCGGAGAGCCCCTCGACCATCTTGCGGGTGCGCGGGTCGCGGCCGAAGAAGTGCTCCCGGACGTACGCCCCGGACTCCGCCTTGTAGGTCTGGTAGTCGCCGTCCGGCGTGGTGTTCATCAGGTTGACCAGCGCGCCGTCGGTGTCCGCGGCGAGCAGCGGGTCCCACTCCCGGCCCCAGACCACCTTGATCACGTTCCAGCCGGCGCCCCGGAAGAACGCCTCCAGCTCCTGGATCACCTTGCCGTTGCCCCGCACCGGCCCGTCCAGCCGTTGCAGGTTGCAGTTGATCACGAAGGTGAGGTTGTCCAGCTCCTCGCGGGCGGCCGCGCCGATCGCGCCGAGCGACTCGACCTCGTCCATCTCACCGTCGCCGAGGAACGCCCAGACGTGCTGCTGGGAGGTGTCCTTGATGCCCCGGTGGTGCAGGTAGCGGTTGAACCGGGCCTGGTAGATCGCGTTGATCCCGCCGAGCCCCATCGAGACGGTGGGGAACTCCCAGAAGTCCGGCATCAGCCGAGGGTGCGGGTACGACGGCAGGCCGCCACCCGGGTGCGACAGCTCCTGCCGGAAGCCGTCGAGCTGGTCCTCGGTGAGCCGCCCCTCCAGGTACGCCCGGGCGTACATGCCGGGGGAGCCGTGGCCCTGGTAGAAGATCTGGTCGCCGCCGCCCGGGTGGTTCTTGCCCCGGAAGAAGTGGTTGAACCCGACCTCGTAGAGCGACGCCGAGCTGGCGTAGGTGGAGATGTGCCCGCCCACGCCGATCTCCGGCCGCTGCGCCCGGTGCACCAGCATGGCGGCGTTCCACCGGATGTACGCCCGGATCCGCCGCTCGATGTGCTCGTCCCCCGGGAACCAGGGTTCCTGCTCCGGCGGGATCGTGTTGAGGTAGTCGGTGGTGGTCAGGGGCGGCACCCCGACCTGGCGCTCCCTGGCCCGCTCCAGCAGGCGCAGCATGACGTAGCGGGCGCGTTTGGCACCGCGCTCGTCAATGACACCGTCAAGCGACTCGACCCACTCGCTGGTCTCTTCGGGGTCGATGTCCGGAAGCTGGCTCGGTAGGCCGTCGCTGATCACCGGGCGCTTGCGTTCCGTGGCCACAGGCGTTCCCTAGGTTGTGTGTGGGATAGGTCTCTAGCGCCATCCTGCCCCCTCATGCCTGGCTCCGTCACCTCTAGACCCGGCAGAGGCGACGCGCGACACAGGTACCAGGCGGTAACTTTCCGGCAACAGGTCGTTTTCACCTCAGGAATTCCAGGATCGCGCGGCGGGGCGGAAAGCGGGCCGCCCCGACCTGCCGCCGCCGGCTCGGGGAGACTGGGTGGATGCAGAGTGAGGTGATCACCATTCGGACCGGTTCCCGGCCCGTGGTCCGGGACATCACCCGGGAGGCCGAGCAGTTCCTCGCCGGCCGGGGCGACGGGCTGCTGCACGTCTTCGTCCCGCACGCCACCGCCGGGCTGGCGATCATCGAGACCGGGGCCGGTTCCGACGACGACCTGCTGACCGCCGTGGACGAACTGCTCCCCACCGACGACCGCTGGCGGCACCGGCACGGCTCACCGGGACACGGCCGGGACCACGTCCTGCCCGCCTTCCTGCCGCCGTACGCGACCCTGCCGGTACTCGACGGCCGGCTCGCGCTCGGCACCTGGCAGTCGATCTGCCTCGTCGACCCGAACGGCGACAACGCCACCCGCCAGGTCCGGTTCTCCTTCCTGCCGGGCTGACCGGTTCTCCTGCCGGACCGGAGGAAACCTCGGGACAGCCCGGTGTGGCGGCGGATCGGTAGCCTCGCGCGATGACCCCATCCCGAATCGACGCGCCGATCGTCGCCGTGACGGTCTATCCGGACCGGGCCCGGGTGACCCGCCGGACCGATCTCCAGCTCCCGCCCGGTGAGCACCGGATAGGGATCGGACCACTGCCGCTCGGCCTGCTCCGCGACTCGCTGCGGGTCGGCGGGCGCGGCCCGGCGACCGTACTCGGGGTGGACGTGTCGACCGAGGTGCTGCCCCGGGCCACCGAGGGGACCGCCGCCGAACTCGCGCAGCGGCGTCGCGACATCACCGCCGAACTGGCCGGGCTGGCCGACGCCGAAGCCGTCGAGCAGCAGCGCGCCGACTTCCTGGCGCTGCTCACCCAGCGGGCCGGGGCCAGCTACGCCCGGGCCCTCGCCGCCGGGGACGCCACCCCGGGCGACGTCGCCGGTTTCACCGACTCGGTGGCCGAGCAGACCGCCGCGAGCCAGGCCCGCCGCCGGGAACTGTCCCGCCAGCAGGAGGAGGCCCGGGAACGGCTGGCCGCCGTCGAGCGGGAGATCGCCGCGCTCTCCGGCCGGCGGTCGCCGGACCGGCTGGCCGCCGAGGTGACCCTGCGGATCGAGCCCGACGGCGACGACGAGCCGGACGGATCCGAGCGCTCCGCCGAGGTCCAGCTCGAGCTGTCGTACGTGGTGGAGGGCGCCGGCTGGACCTCCTCGTACGACCTCCGGCTGGTCGAGGAGACCCTGACGCTCACCTGGTTCGGGCTGGTCAGCCAGCGCACCGGGGAGGACTGGCCCGAGTGTGAACTGCTGCTCTCCACCGCCCGCCCGGCGACCGGCACCGAGCTGCCGGAGCTGGAGCCGTGGTATCTCCACCAGGCGGAGCCGGTGGGCCGGCTGGAGCAGCAGGGCGGCCGGGGCGGCGAACCGGTCCGGGCGAGGGCGGCCGGCGGGCCGATGTCCCCGGCCGCGATGCCGGCGTCGGCTGCCGCCGGCAAGGCCCAGCCGTTCGGCGCCGCACCCCGGCCGCCCGCCCCGGTGGCACAGTCCGGGGCCACCCTCACCCAGGGCGCGCTGGCCGCCACCTACCGGCCGGCCCGCCCGGTGGCCGTACCGGCGGACGGGGGCGCGCACCGGGCCGTCGTCGCCGTACTGGAGCTGGCGGCCCGGCTGGACCACGTCACCGCGCCGGTGCGTACCCCCGGGGTGCACCTGCGGGCCACCGCCGTCAACGGCTCCGAACACACCCTGCTGCCCGGGCCCGCGTCGGTCTTCCACGGCGGTGACTTCGTCGGCGGCACCACGCTGCCGACCTGGGCGCCGGGGGAGGAGGTCGAGGTGGCGCTCGGACTCGACGACCGGATCCGGGTGAAGCGGGAGCTGGTGCGGCGCAGCGACACCAGGGCCACCCTGGGCTCGAGCCGGCGGCGCGAGGTCGAGTACCGGATCACCCTGGCCAACCACACGCCCCGGCCGGCCCGGTTGACGGTGCGGGACCAGCTCCCGGTCTCGCGCAGCGAGGGGATCACGGTCCGGGAGCTGCGGCTCGACCCGCCGCCGGACGAGCGGGCCCCGCTCGGCGAGCTGATCTGGCGGCTGGAGCTGCCGCCGGGCGGCTCCCGGGAGATCGTCACCGGGCTGCGGGTGGAGCTGGCCAAGGGGGTCGAACTGCTCGGCTGGCGCGAGTAGCCCGCCACGGGTGCCCGGCCGGCGGCCCCTGGCCGGCCCGGCCGGCCCGGGCGGCGAACCGGGCCGGCCAGGGGTCGACCCGGCGGGACCGGCGGGTCGACGCGGTGCGCGGTCGGTCAGGGCCGCAGGTTCTCCCGGGCCGCGGTCTCCGCCGCCTGGTCGACCAGGGACCGGGCGGTGGCGGTGGCCGGGTCGACCGGCCGGTCGTACGTCTGGTGCAGCCCCGGCACCCGGTCCTCGACCACGAACGACGCCCGGGTGTACGCCTCCGCCCCCGGCGTGCTGACCTGCGGCAGCACCTTGAAGTCGGCCCGCAGCTCCCGGGAGGTGAACCGGGTCAGCACGTAGCCGCGCTGGTTGTTGTGGAACCGCAGGTGCGGGTTGTGCGGGAAGTACGGGTGGCTGCCGGTCACCGAGTCGGCGCCGTTGCCGCCCGAGGTGATCGACGAGCAGACCAGCTCGGCGCCGACCGTCCGGGAGGTCGGGTCGTCGTAGTCGAGCTTCAGGTCGGTGGCCCAGTGCGCGTGCACGTCACCGGTGAGCACGATCGTGTTGCGGACCTTCGCCTGCACCCAGCCCCGGGTGATCCGGTCCCGGGAGCCGACGTACCCGTCCCAGCTGTCCATCGAGGTGAACCTCGCCGGGCCGGCGTCGGTGTCCCGCTGGCCGAAGAAGACCTGCTGGCCGAGGACGTCCCAGCGGGCCTCGGAGCGGCGGAAGCCGTCGATCAGCCAGCGCTCCTGCTCGGCTCCGGTGATCGAGCGGGCCGGGTCGAGCGCCGCCGGGCAGTCCCTCGTACCGTCGCCGCAGGCCTGGTCGTCCCGGTACTGCCGGGTGTCGAGCATGTGGAAGTTGGCCAGCCGCCCCCAGCGGATCCGTCGGTAGAGCTGCATGTCGATGCCGTTCGGGATCGAGGTGCGGCGCAGCGGCATGTTCTCGTAGTACGCCTGGAACGCCGCCGCCCGACGGGCCAGGAAGTCCGGCTGTGGGATCTCCGGCTTCTCGTAGACCTCGTCGGCCCAGTTGTTGTCCAGCTCGTGGTCGTCCCAGACCACCACCCAGGGCGCGACCTGGTGCGCGGCCCGCAGGTCCGGGTCGGACTTGTACTGCGCGTGCCGCTGCCGGTAGTTCGCCAGGGTGACCGTCTCCGGCCCCTCGTGGTCGCGCGGGTTCCCACCCGGGATGGTGTACGAGTCCTTCGCGTACTCGTACTGGTAGTCGCCGAGGTGCAGCACCAGGTCCGGCTCCTCCTCGGCGAGCCGCCGGTAGGCGGTGAAGTAGCCGTGCTCGTACTGCGAGCAGGAGGCGAAGGCCATCGTCAGGGCGCCGCCGAGCGCCCAGGGCGCCGGGGCGGTACGGGTCCGGCCGACCGGTGAGGTGTGCCGCTCGGCGTGGAACCGGTAGAAGTACTCGCGTCCCGGCTGCAAGCCGTGCAGCTCGACGTGCACGCTGTGCCCGGACTGCGGGCGGGCCACCGCCGTGCCCCGGCGTACCACGTGCCGGAACCGCTCGTCGGCGGCGAGTTCCCAGCGGACCGGGACGGCCCGGTTCGGCATGCCGCCGAGGCCGTCTTCGGCCAGCGGGGTCGGCGCGAGCCGGGTCCAGAGCACGAAGCCGTCGGAGTCCGGGTCGCCGGAGGCGACGCCGAGGGTGAAGGGGTCGGCGGCCAGCGGCCGGGCGGCGGCGGCGGACGCGGCGGGCAGGCCGGTCACCGCGCCGGCGGCCCCGACCGCGGCGCCGGTGAGCAGGAGGGTACGGCGGGACAGAGCCATCGAGATCTCCCAAGATCCGGTGGACAGGCTCCGAGCAGCCTGGCGAGCACCGGTTCCTCGGGCCGATCGTCCCGATAACGCCCCGTCGAACAGTACGTGAAGGAAAGGGGCGGCTTGCCCGGTTCGGGCCTTCCCCGCCGCAGCGCGCCCCGGCGAACCTGCACGGAGGGTTGCGGACGCCACGGGCGGTTGTGACGTGTCTGAGTGGTCACGGGTGGCCGGCGTCGGTAATGCTGTCGGACGTGACCACCCCCCAAGATCTCGACGAACGGTTCCGGGAGGCGGTCGGCGCCATCGAGGTGTCGGCGACCGGGCGCACGCCCGCCGACCCGGTCCGGGACGGCGGCACGCTCGACGGCCGTACGGCGCTGGAACTGTTCGACGCCCAACTGGTCAGCCGGCATCTTGATCTCGCGGCGCGCTGGCTGCGCAGCTTCGGCGAGGGGTTCTACACCATCGGCTCCTCCGGGCACGAGGGGAACGCGGCGGTGGCGCTCGCGGTCCGGCCCACCGACCCGGCCCTGCTGCACTACCGGTCCGGCGCGTTCTACTGCGCCCGGGCGGCGCAGGCCGAGGCCGAGGGCGCCGCCGCGCGGGCCGGACAGGCCGACGGCCCGGCGCACCGGGTCGGGGTCGCCGAACGGGTGGCCGAGGCGATGCGCGGCCAGGACGGCAACGGGAACTCCACCGACCGGGACGGCGACGCCGACGACGGGGCAGGCGCGCCGGAGCCGGTCCTCGACGCCGCCCGGGACGTACTGCGCGGGGTGGTGGCCTCCGCCGACGAGCCGATCGCCGGTGGCCGGCACAAGGTCTTCGGCAACGCCTCGATCGCCGTCGTGCCGACCACCTCCACCATCGCCTCGCACCTGCCCCGGGCGGTCGGGATCGGCTTCGCCGTCGAACGGCTGCGCCGGCTCGGTGACGGTCGGGGCCGGCCGACCGGGCGGCGGGCGGCCGGCGGCCCGACCCGACAGCGCGGCGAGACCGATGCCGCCTGGCCGGCCGACGCCATCGTGGTCTGCTCGTTCGGCGACGCCTCGGTGAACCACGCCACCGCCGTCGCCGCGTTCAACACCGCCGGCTGGTGCGACCACACCGGGCTGCGCATCCCGGTCCTCTTCGTCTGCGAGGACAACGGGCTCGGGATCAGCGTCCGGTCGCCGGACGGCTGGGTGGCGCAGACGCTGCGGGCCAAGCCGGGGATCCGGTACTTCTCGGCGGACGGCTGCGACCTGGTCGAGACGTACGACGTGGCGGTCGAGGCGGCGGCCTGGGTGCGCCGGCACCGCCGCCCGGCGGTACTGCACCTCTCCACGGTGCGGCTGATGGGGCACGCCGGGGCGGACGCCGAGATCGCGTACCGGAGCGCCGCCGAGATCGCCCGGGACGTGGACCGGGACCCGGTGGTGGCCACCGCCCGGCTGCTCGCCGAGGCCGGCCTGGCCACCCCGGAGGAGCTGATCGCCCGCTACGACGAGGTCGGCTGGCAGGTCCGCAAGGTCGCCGAGGAGGTGCTCGGCGAGCGCAAGTTGGAGAGTGCGGCGGACATCGTGGCGCCGCTGGCACCCCGGCGGCCGGTCCGGGTCGCCCGGGCGGTCACCGACGCCGCCGGCCGGGCCGCCGGGCCGGGTGCCGCCGCCCGCAGCGCCGCCTTCGACGGCAAGCTGCCGGAGCAGGCCGGGCCGCTCACCCTGGCCCAGACCATCAACGCCGCGCTCGCCGACGGGCTGCTCGACTATCCGGGCATGACCGTCTTCGGCGAGGACGTGGCGGCCAAGGGCGGGGTGTACGGGGTCACCAAGGGCCTGCGGGAGCGGTTCGGCGCGCCCCGGGTCTTCGACACGCTGCTGGACGAGACGTCGATCCTCGGGCTCGGGCTCGGTGCCGGGCTGAGCGGGATGCTGCCGGTGCCCGAGATCCAGTACCTGGCGTACCTGCACAACGCCGAGGACCAGTTGCGGGGCGAGGCGGCGACGATGCAGTACTTCTCCCGGGGCGCCTACCGGAACCCGATGGTGGTGCGGATCGCCGGGCTCGCCTACCAGGAGGGGTTCGGCGGGCACTTCCACAACGACAACTCGCTGGCCGTACTCCGGGACGTTCCGGGGCTGGTGCTCGCGGTGCCGGCCCGGGCCGACGACGCCGCCCCGATGCTGCGCTCCTGCCTGGCCAGCGCGGCGGTCGACGGCAGCGTCTGCGTCTTCCTGGAGCCGATCGCGCTCTACCACACCCGCGACCTGCACGCCGACGGCGACGGGGAGTGGCTCGCCCCGTACCTCGGTCCGGGCGGCTGGACGGCCAGCCACGTGCCGATCGGCCGGGGCCGGGTGTACGGCGTCGGCTCGGCCGAGGACGTCACGATCATCACGTTCGGTAATGGCGTTCGCATGTCGCTGCGGGCCGCCGCGAAGCTGGCCGAGGAGGATGTCGGCGTCCGGGTGCTGGACCTGCGCTGGCTGGCTCCGCTGCCGGTCGCGGACATCATCCGGGAGGCCCAGGCCACCGGCCGGGTGCTGGTCGTGGACGAGACGCGCCGGTCCGGCGGGGTCGGCGAGGGGGTGGTGGCGGCACTGGTTGACGCCGGTTTTGTCGGTTCTGCCCGTAGGGTGGCTTCTATCGATACCTTTGTCCCGTTGGGTCCGGCCGCCCGTCACGTACTGGTCTCCGAAGAGGCCATTACCCAGGGTGCCCGAACGCTGCTGGCACGGTAAATTCCCTTCGACTCGGTGCGCCACTTGCGCGCGACCGGACAACTGTGTGGACTTTGCGTCATCGGCGTCGCACGGATGCCGCTGGCAGGGAGATGAGGAGGCACGTGACAGTGAGCGCGACCGCTGGTCAGGCCGCCGACGGCGTACGGAGTCTGGCGGACCGGTTCGGCATCGAGCCGGGGATGGTCGTCATGGAGATGGGGTACGACGACGACGTCGACCAGGATCTCCGGGACGCCCTGACCGATCGCTGCGGAGAGCTGGTAGACGAGGACACCGACGAGGTGGTGGACTCGGTCCTGCTCTGGTACCGGGACGGCGACGGTGACCTGTTCGAGATGCTCGTCGACGCCCTCGGCCCGCTGGCTGACAACGGTGTGGTGTGGCTGCTGACTCCGAAGGCGGGGCGGGACGGCCACGTCGAGCCGAGCGAGATCAGCGAGACGGCGGTCACCGCCGGCCTCCAGCAGACGTCGACCGTGAACGCCGGCAAGGACTGGAGCGGAGCACGACTGGTCCTGCGCCGTGGTGCCAAGGCGAAGAAGTAGCCCGGAGGAGCGGCACGGGCGCCGTCTGATCCAGGACGGTGCTCGTGGCGAGACCCACCCCGGACGGTGCTCCCGGTGGGCACCGTACCGGACGTACCGGCCGACCCGACGTGGTCAGCCGGTCGGTGCCCCACGACCAGGGAGGACCGCATGCCGATCGACGTCGGTGCCCAGGCGCCGGACTTCGTGCTGAAGGACCAGAACAACCAGCAGGTGAGCCTGGCCGAGCTGCGGGGCCGGCGGGTGGTGCTGCTCGTCTTCTATCCGCTGGCCTTCACCGGCACCTGCCAGGGTGAGCTGGCCGAGTTGCGGGACAACCTCCACGAATACCAGAACGACGACGTCCAGGTGCTGACGGTCAGCGTCGACTCGGTCTACGCGCACAAGGTCTGGGCGGACCGGGAGGGCTACCAGTTCCCGATGCTGGCCGACTTCTGGCCGCACGGCGCGGTGGCCCGGGCGTACGGCGTCTTCAACGACGTCGCCGGCTTCGCCGACCGGGGCACCTTCGTGATCGACAAGGCCGGTACGGTGCGCTTCGCCGAGTGCAACGGTCCCGGCGAACCGCGCGACCAGGCCGGTTGGCGCAAGGCCCTGGCCGCCGCACTGACCTGAGCCCGGCACGGCAGCCCGACCGTCGTCGCCGCCTCCGGATCCGGCGGACCGGCGAACTGGGTGGACCGGGTACCAGGGCGGCAGGGTAAGCTTGCCGCCGCCGGTAGGCCGCAGAGGCGCTCCGGGCGCGTAGCTCAGTGGGAGAGCACTCGCCTTACAAGCGAGGGGTCGCAGGTTCGAAACCTGCCGCGCCCACCCGATTCCCGTTCACCTCACCCGAGGTGCCACCCGTCGATGCCGGCCGTCGATCGGTCGCCGACAGTGATCTTCCCGCCACCCGCCGCCCAGCTCGTCGAGCCGTCGCTACCCGCCGGTATAGGTTTCCTTTAAATCGGGCCTAAGCTTCGCTCTGCTCCGGCGTCCGAGATTGACTCATAAGCGTGCGTCGCAATAGCGTCCTGGCCGACAACTCCATTGCCACTCTGGCGCCGCTTTCTGGGAGGTTGAGTACGTGGCCACGGCCCGATCTGCGGTAAAGGCAATGCGCCCGACGGCTGTTCTGCTGGCTGGTCTGGTGGTCGGACTGCTCGTGCTGCCGGGGGCGGCGATCGCCGCGCCGGCCGGGCCGACCCAGCTCGGCGCCGCCGACATGGCACTGCTCAGCGGGGTACGGCTGGCCGGGCTCTGGGAGATGCCGGCCGGCCAGATGGCGGCCGAGAAGGGTGACAGCGCCCGGGTCCGGGAGATCGGCGCCGAGATCGCCAAGCAGCACGTCGAGCTGGACCAGCTCACCGTCGAGGCGGCGAACAAGCTCGGCGTCCAGTTGCCCAGCGAGCCGACGGCCCAGCAGAAGGGCTGGATCACCGAGATGACGAACGCGTCCGGTGCCCGGTTCGACCGGATCTTCGTGGACCGGCTGCGGGCGGCGCACGGCGCGATCTTCCCGGTGATCGGCGCGGTCCGGGCCGGTACCCGGAACGAGACCGTACGCACGCTCGCCGAGCAGGCCAACGGCTTCGTGCAGACCCACATGACCCTGTTGGAGAGCACCGGCCTGGTGCGCTACGCCGAACTTCCCCCGGTGGTGGTGCCCGCGCCGCAGGACCAGTCGCTGGCCGCGAACGCCAAGGCGAACGCGGAGTTCGGCACCGGCCTGAACACCACGGTCATCTGGGCGGTACTCCTCGGCGCGCTGGCCCTGGGCGGCGTGGCCACGGTCCGGGTGTTCCGGGGCAAGTAGCCGGCCCGCGTTCGGGGCGGGTGACCACTCCTGCTCCGGAGCGGGTGACCGGCTCGTATTTCGGGGCGGGTGACCGGCCCACGCGCCGGGTGGATTCCGGACCGGCCTCCGCTCAGGAGGGGGCCGGTCCGCGCCACCGGTAGAGCCAGGGCGGCCCCTCCTCGGGGGCCGCCTCCAGTTCGTAGATCTCGGCCCCGGCGAGTCCACCGTCGACCACGTGGTGGTGGGTGAGCGGTGGACGGCCGTGCACGTCGAGTTCGACGGCCACGGTGCCGCCGTCGCCCGCGCCACCGACCAGCGGGATCTCGGTGCTGCCCTCCATGTGGCCATCCTGCCGCCGGTGCCCTGTCCGGCGCAGCGGATCGGGCGTCACCGCCGGCTCAGCGCCACTGGTAGTGCAGGTCGGCGACCCGCACCCCGATGCTGACCCGGGCCAGTACGGCCGCGAGCAGCGCCTGCCGCTGGTCCTGCGGCACGTCCCGGGTCGCCTCCGCGTACGTCGCCGCGACGTGCGCCCAGACGGCCTGCTCGGTCTGCTCGGCCGGTATCCAGGGGCGGGGGCACTGCCGCCGGGGGCACCCGTAGTAGCGGCGCCCGCTCGACGAGAAGGACGGGATCACCAGCTCGTCGCAGGGTCCGCAGGAGAGCAGCCCGCGGAGCAGATAGCGCCCTGGCGTGGCGCGCTTCACGATCGGGAAGTCCATGGTCACCGCCTCGCCTCGTGATGCCGACGCATCCATGCCTGTCGTCATCTTCTCCGTTAGTACGGCTGCCGGGGCGGAACTGTTCGATTCGTGACTGGGGTAAGGCCGAAAATCACCAACAATCCCGGGTCCGGTCGGTCCCGGATATTCGCCCTGCCGGCGTGGATCACGCCATAGCCTGCGGAAATGACGCCAGAGGAACTGCTCGCCGCGCGGACGGCCGAACGGGAACTCCTGGAGCGGTGCGCGGCGGCCGTCGTCCCGCTCGACGCCGCCGACCGGTAGCCGGACCTCGGTGCGCGCCCGGCGACGGTGCCGGACGGGGTGCTAGAAAGGGATCCGCCCGCTGACCCGATGGCCGAGAAGGGACCTGTGCGTGCTGGTCGTCCACGCCGTGTGGCTGGCCGGTGGTCGGCTCGCGGTGTGGGGGGAGGACTCCACGCTGCCCGCCCGGCCGCCGCGCCGCCCCGGCCGCCCGCCCCGGCACCGGCCGCACCCGTTCGCGGTCGGCTGTTCCGGCCTGACCGGTGCGCTCGGCGAACTCGCCGCGAAGGCGACCACCGGTGCCGTCCTGCTCGCCCTGCCGACCCGGGCCGGTGCACCCGTCGATTCGGCGGAACTGGTCCGGGCCGAGCCGGCCGCGCCGGGCCGGGGCCGGGTCGGCCTCGCGTCGTGGCGGGTGCCGGTGCTGGAGTACGACGCCGACCACGCCCTGCCGGTGCTGCTCGCCTTCGGCGACGGTTCCGGGGCGCCGGTCCGGGGCGCGTCGCTGCGCCACCTCGCCCTGCTGGCCGAGTTCGCGGTGGAACTCGTCCGGCGCGGTAGGACCCTGCCCGGCCTCCACACGCCGGCCACCCCCGGCTCGGCCCGGGCGGTCTGGCGCCCGCTGCTCACCGGGGCGGACGCCGGCTGGGCCCGGGCGTTGACCATGGCGTTGCCGCCGGCGGCCCGCGCCGCGCTCGACCCGCCCGCGCCCGGGGCCGCCGCGCCGGACGGCGACGGGTCGGGGAGCATCCGACCCGACGACGGCAGCGAGCCGGCGGCGGTCCCGCCGGGCGACGCTCCCGGAGCGAGCGGCTCGGCGGCGGCCACCGTCGTGGACGCCCTGGACGCGCTCACCGACGCCGCCGCCCGGACGGCCCTGGAGGGGGTACGGCTGATCGGAGCCGGTCGGGCCGGTGCCGCCGATGCCGCCGTACGGGCCTGGCTCCGGGCGCTGACCGGGCGGCAGCGGGACTTCGGCGCGACACCGGAGGCGCTGGCCGGACTCGACCGTGAACTGCGCGCCTGGCAGCGGGATGCCGCCGGCAGCCCGGTACGGGCCTGCTTCCGGCTCGTCGAACCACGGCTGCCGGTCGAGATCGACGTGGCGTCGACCGGGCCGGCCGGGCTGGCCGTGGCGGACGGGTCGGACGGGTCGGCCGAGGCGGACGAGGCGGGGCGGCGCTGGCGGGTGGAGTTCGCGCTCCAGGCCGCCGACGAGCCGAGCCTGGTGGTCGGTGCCGAGCGGATCTGGGCGGCCCGGGGCGACCTGCCGGCGCTGGCCCGGCACCTGGCCGACCCGCAGGAGACCCTGCTGACCGAGCTGGGCCGGGCCAGCCGGCTCTGGCCGGAGTTGGACGACGCGCTCCGTACGGCCGCGCCGGAGGCGTTGGAGCTGGACACCGAGGGAGCGCACCGGTTCCTCCGGGACGGTGCGCCGGTGCTGCACGCCGCCGGGTTCGGGGTGCTGCTCCCCTCCTGGTGGCAGCGGCCGGGTGCCCGGCTCGGGGCCCGGTTGCAGGCGAAGAGCCGTACCGCGCCGGGGACGGTCGCCTCGCGCAGCGCGCTCGGCATGGAGGCGCTGGTCGACTACCGGTGGGAGCTGGCCCTCGGCGACCAGCCGCTGGACGCCGCCGAGCTGCGGGCGCTGGCCAAACTGAAGACGCCGCTGGTCCGGCTGCGCGGCCAGTGGGTCGAGCTGGACGCGAAGCGGCTCGCCGCCGGGCTCAAACTGCTCCGCTCCGGTGGCGAGCTGACCGTCGGGGACCTGCTCCGGCTGGGACTGGCCGCCCAGGACGACCCGGCGGCGCTGCCGGTGCTGGAGGTCAGCGCCGACGGCCCGCTCGGCGACCTGCTCGCCGGGCAGGTCGAGCGGCACCTGACGCCCCGGGACGCGCCGGAGTCCTTCCGGGGCACGCTGCGGCCGTACCAGCAGCGCGGGCTGGCCTGGCTGGCCTTCCTCCAGTCGCTCGGGCTCGGCGGCATCCTCGCCGACGACATGGGGCTGGGCAAGACGATCATGATGCTCGCGCTGCTCGCCGGTGACCCGCCGGAGGCCGGCCCGACCCTGCTGGTCTGCCCGATGTCGCTGGTCGGCAACTGGCAGCGCGAGGCGGCCCGGTTCGCCCCGGAGCTGCGGGTGCACGTACACCATGGCGCGGAACGGCCGCGCGGGGCGGAGTTCGGCGCGGCGGTCCGGGACGCGGACCTGGTGCTCACCACCTACTCGCTGGCGGCCCGGGACGCCGCCGCGCTGGCCGAGGTCGACTGGCACCGGATCGTGGTGGACGAGGCACAGTCGATCAAGAATGCCGCGACCCGGCAGGCCGCCGCCGTCCGGTCGCTGCCCGCCCGGCACCGGGTGGCGGTCACCGGTACCCCGGTGGAGAACCGCCTCGCCGACCTCTGGTCGATCATGGAGTTCGCCAACCCCGGCCTGCTCGGCGCCGCCCCGGCCTTCAAGAAGCGGTACGCCGAACCGATCGAGCGGCACGGCGACGACGAGGCGGCGGCCCGGCTGCGCCGGATCACCGGCCCGTTCGTGCTGCGGCGGGTGAAGACCGACCGGTCGATCATCACCGACCTGCCGGAGAAGCTGGAGATGGAGGTGCTCTGCAACCTCACCCGCGAGCAGGCGTCGCTCTACCAGGCGGTGGTCGACGACACGATGGCCAAGATCGAGTCCAGTGACGGCATCGAACGGCGCGGACTGGTGCTGGCCACCATGACCCGGCTCAAGCAGGTCTGCAACCACCCCGCCCAGGTGCTCCGGGACGGCTCGGCGCTGCCCGGTCGCTCCGGCAAGCTGGCCCGGCTGGAGGAGATCCTGGACGAGGTCCTCGCGGCCGGCGAGAAGGCGCTGATCTTCACCCAGTACGCCGAGTTCGGCGGCATGCTCCGGGCCCACCTCGCCGCCCGGTTCGGCCGCGAGGTGCTCTACCTGCACGGCGGCGTCGGCAAGGCGGACCGGGACGCGATGGTGGCCCGGTTCCAGTCCTCCGCCGGGGACGGGTCGACCGGCCCCGCGCTCTTCGTCCTCTCCCTGAAGGCCGGCGGCACCGGGCTGACCCTGACCGCCGCCAACCACGTCATCCACGTCGACCGGTGGTGGAACCCGGCGGTCGAGGACCAGGCCACCGACCGGGCGTTCCGGATCGGCCAACGCCGCCCGGTGCAGGTACGCAAGTTCGTCTGCGCCGGCACCGTGGAGGAGAAGGTGGCGGCAATGATCAACGAGAAGCGGGGACTGGCCGCCCGGATCGTCGGCACCGGCGAGCAGTGGCTCACCGAACTGTCCACCTCGGAACTGCGTCAGCTCTTCGCGCTGGAGAGCGGGGCGGTGGTGGAATGACCGACTTCCGCGAGTACGGCCGGCCGCGCAAGGTCGACGGTGGACTGCGGGCGCGTACCCCCCGGGGGGCGATCGGGCGCTCGTGGTGGTCCCGCCGCTTCCTCGACGTACTCGAGTCCTTCGCGCTGGGCACCCGGCTCACCCGGGGCCGCTCGTACGCCCGCGCCGGGCAGGTGCTCTCGCTCGACGTGGCACCGGGCGAGGTGACCGCCGTGGTCCAGGGCTCCCGGCCGACGCCGTACCGGGTGTCGATCCGGTTCCGGCCGCTGGCCGAACGGGTCTGGACCCGGCTGGAGACGCTGCTCGCCGCGCAGGCGCTGTTCAGCGCGCGGCTGCTGGCCGGCGACGTACCCCCGGAACTGGAGGCGGTCTTCGCCGAGGCGGGCGCGCCGCTCTTCCCGGCCGGCGTCGACGAGCTGACCCAGCGCTGCGACTGCCCGGACTTCGCCGTGCCGTGCAAGCACCTGGCCGCCACCTTCTATCTGCTCGCCGAGGCGTTCGACGCGGACCCGTTCCAACTGCTGCACTGGCGGGGCCGGGACCGGTCCCGGCTACTGGCCCGGCTGCGCACACTGCGCGGTGCCGACGCGGACGCCGACTCCGATGCCGATTCCGCTGCCGACTCCGCTGGCGGGGAGGCCGAGCGGGACACCGCCCCGGTCGACCCGCCGCCGGTCGGCGCCGGGCTGGCCCTCGCCGACCTGCCCGCCGAGCCGCTGGCCGGGATGCTGGACCGGTTCTGGGTCGCCCCGGTGCCACTGCCGGCCCGCGCGCCCACCCTGGCGACCGAACCGGAGCTGATACTGCGCCAGCTCGGACCGCCGGGAGCGGCGATCGGTGGGCCGGGCCTGGCCGAACGGCTCCGCCGCGCCTACACCCGGTTCGGCGACGGCGCCCCGGACTGAGCGACCCGTCGCCGGGTCACCGGTTCCGCCGCGCCTGCCACATCAACAGAGTGGCCGCCACCAGTACCGCCGGGGCGATCGCGACGGCCAGCCAGCCGCCGAGTACGACCAGGGCCGGCACGGTGGCCCAGAGTACGAAGGTCAACACGAGTATCAGCCGAGCGCGGCGCATTTTGCTCCGGTCGCCCAGCCGGGCGACGAACTCGGGATCGGTTATCCGGAGATGGTGCGTGATCTCGTCAAACCGGCGCTGATCCTCTTTGCTGAGCATGGCGTGGGCCCTTTCCTCAGGCGTCAACCAGTCCGGCGCCGGATTACCCGGTCCGGGGCGGCTCTCACGCTGCTCGTACCCCTGCTGCCGGCCCTGACCGCCGGCCGCGCGGGGCTCGCGCTGGGCGGTCCGGACCGAACCGCCCAGTGGGGCGGGACCGGCCCGGAGCCGGCAGAAGAGACCCGCCGGGCAGATCGGGCCGGCGGGGACGCCGGCACCGCGGAGCGCGGCGATTCCTGGACGGCCCGGCGGGGACGGGACCGGACGGCCCGGACTCAGTAGCCCCGGCGCGGGGCGGGCAGGTGTGCCGGGAAGAGCGGCTCGGGCAGGGCCGGCGCGACCGCCTCCAGCGCCTCGACGAGCAGCTCCTGCACGCCGTACGGGTCGGCCAGGCGCCAGCGGGTCTCCTCCGGCGACACCAGCCAGCGCACCGTCCCCTCCGGCAGCCGCGTCGGTGGAGCCGGGATCCACGACCCGGAGCCGTGCCGGACCACGTAGAGGCTCTGCTCCAGTTCGGGCCGGAGCGGCTCGCCGGGGCGTACCAGGAACATCCACCGGCCGTCCGGGGTGACCGCGACCGGCCCGCGGACCTGGCCGGAGACGGCGCCGAAGAGCCGGGGTCGGGCCTGCTCCAGCGCGAACCGGCCCAGGTAGGCGGGGACCTCCAGCACGTCGAAGGCCCCGCCGGTGGCGAGCAGGATCGAGTGCGGGCGCAGCCGCCACCAGGTGGCGACCCGGGCCGGGTCGGCGGTGGCGCTCTGCTCCCACTGCTCCAGCGCCGGATGACAGCCGGTGGTCGGGCAGCCGGCCCGGCCGCAGACGAACCGGTGCCGAGCCAGGCAGGCGCCGGGGGTGACCTGCCAACCGTGCGCGGCGTAGCGGACCGCGATGCGACGCAGCCGGACCCGGTCGAGTTGGACGAAACGGACCGAACGTGGACGGACTTTCTCCCACATTTTCGTGAACCCCCTACATTTATCGATCTCGGCCAGTAATGCAGGTCGAAGCCCGTCACTGGCGTCTGACGCGGTCGTTTGTCCGGGCAGACAGCCGCAAGTTGCATCGAAAGCTACGAGCGGCCGTCTCCGGAGTGACGTACATGCTGTGCGACCAGCACAGACGTGAGTCGCACCCCGTTTCGCACCGGCGCGGGCCCCCTGACCGGACCGCCGACGCAGAAAGGAGGGCCGGACGTGGACGAACTGCCGATCGGGCGGCGCGTCGCCTACTGGCGCGGTCGCCGCAAGATGTCGCAACAGGTCTTCGCCGATCGGCTCGGGAAGTCGAAGAGCTGGGTGGACAAGGTCGAGCGGGGCGTACGCCGACTGGACAAGTTCTCGGTGCTGTACGAGATCGCCGACGTACTCCAGCTCGACGCCCAACTTCTGCTCGGCAAGGCACCGGAACGGCGGGCCGACGGGCTCACCTGCATCGACGAGGTGGAGGTCGAGGAGATCCGCTCCGCGCTGGAGCGGTACGACTCGATGAGATCCTTCTTCAGTACCGCCCCGCAGCCACCCTCGCTGGCCGAGATGACCAAGTCGGTCAACCACGCCTGGCTGACGTACCAGTACGCCCGGTACGGCGTGCTGACCCGGGCGCTGCCGAAGCTGCTCCGGGACGCCCAGGCGCTGGACAGCGTGGCCGGTGGCGACGACGCCGGCAAGGCCGCCCACCTGCTCGGGCAGGTCTACCAGATCGCCTCGTCGGCGCTGCGCAAACTCGGCGAGTACGAGTTGGCCTGGCTCGCCGCCGACCGCTCGATGGCGGTCTCCCAGCGCGCCGACGACCCGCTGCTGGCCGGGGTGGCCACCTACCGGGTCGGCAACGCCCTGCTGGCGCTCGGCCGGGCCCGGCCGGCGCTGGAGGTGAACGTGAGCGTCGCCAACCGCCTCGCGCCGG
The DNA here is from genome assembly GCF_003030345.1 of Plantactinospora sp. BC1. Classification (NCBI taxonomy): domain Bacteria; kingdom Bacillati; phylum Actinomycetota; class Actinomycetes; order Micromonosporales; family Micromonosporaceae; genus Plantactinospora; species Plantactinospora sp. BC1. The sequence continues at coordinate 7,671,963 of NZ_CP028158.1, read as the reverse complement.
GCGGCGGCAACGACGCCGGGCCGGACCGGCTCTCCGTCTACGGGATGCTGCTGTTGCAGGGGGCGATGGCGGCGGCCCGGATGGGCGACAACAACACCGTCAAGGACCTGGTCAACGAGGCCGAGGGGGCGGCCGACCGGCTCGGCGGCGACCAGAACCGCTACTGGACCAGCTTCGGCCCGACGAACCTGGAGCTGCACCGGGCGGCGGCGGCGGTCGAACTCGGCGAGGGCGGTAACGCGGTGCAGACCCACGAGCGGAGCATCATGCGGCGGGAGGGGTTCAACGCGCTGCTGCCGGAGCGGCGCGCGCACCACATGCTCGACCTGGCCCGCGGTTTCGCCCAGATCGGCGACCTGGATCGGGCGGGCGAGGCGCTGGTCGACGGCGACCGGCTGGCCCCGTCCGAGATCCGGTGCCGGCCGATCGCGCACGAGGTGATGTCAAACGTGCTGCGTCGCACACGGGGTGCGCCGCCCGCGCCGATTGCGGAGTTGGCTGAGCAGATGGGAGTAGCGATATGACCCCGGCGCGGGGGATCGTCCGGTGACGGGGTCGACCGGGTCGCGGGTGCTCTACGTGCTCGCCTGCGGTTCGCCGCTGACCCGGCACGTCGGTCGGCTGGTGACCTGTGCGCAGCGGGACGGCTGGGACGTCTGCGTCGTGCTGACCCCGGACGGGACGAAGTTCGCCGACGAACCGGCGCTGCGCCGGCAGACCGGTCATCCGGTGCGGTCGACGTACAAGAACCCCGGTGATCCGGACGTACTGCCCGACGCGGACGCGATGATCGTCTCTCCGGCGACGGTGAACACGATCAACAAGTGGGCCGCCGGGATAGCCGACACGCTCGCCCTCGGCCTACTGGTCGAGGGACTCGGCAAGGGGCTGCCGATCGTGGCGATGCCGTTCACCAACGCCGCGATGGCGGCCCACCCGGCCTTCCTGACCAGCCTCGCCCGGCTGCGCGACTGGGACGTCACCGTGCTCTTCGGCGACCACGTCGTGCCACTGCATCCGCCGGGCACCGGGGAGCGCTATCTGGAGCGGTTTCCCTGGGAGATGGCGGTCACCGCGCTGCGGTCCAGGCTCTCGGTGAGCGGTCAGCTCGGCTGAACCGGGCGGACGGCGCAGCGGGCCGGCCCGGCGCCGGTAAGCTGGGCCGCCGTGGGTGCATCCGGAGCTCGGACGGTCAGCGTGGCCGACGTCGTGGCAGCGCTGGACCAGCGTTATCCGCCGGCCTGGGCCGAAGGGTGGGACCGGGTGGGACTGGTGGTCGGTGAGCCGTCCGCACCGGTACGCCGGGTCTGCTGCGTCGTGGACGTGGTGCCCGAGACCGTCGCCGAAGCGCTCGGGTACGGCGCCGACCTGATCGTCGCGCACCATCCGTTGCTGCTCCGCGGTGTCTCGTCGGTGGCCGCGACGACGTACAAGGGCCGGATCGTGCACCAGCTGATCAAAAACGACGTGGCCCTGTACGTGGCGCACACCAACGCCGACGTCGCCGATCCCGGGGTCTCCGACGCGCTCGCCGCCCGGCTGGGCCTGACCGAGCTGCGCCCGCTGCGCCCGGCCGACCCCGCCGGTCCGGCCGCCGGGGCGGGGCGGGGCTTCGGTCGGATCGGCCGGCTGCCGGAGCCGACGACGCTGGCCGAGTTCACCGGGTACGCGGCCCGGGCGCTCCCGCCGACCGCCTGGGGCGTACGCGCCGCCGGCGACCCCGGGCGGACGATCTCGACCGTCGCGGTCAGCGGCGGGGCCGGCGACTCCTTCCTCGGTGACGCCCTCCGGGCCGGTGTCGACGCCTTCCTCACCGCCGACCTGCGGCACCACCCGGTCAGCGAATATCTCGCCGAGGAGGGGCCGGCGCTGCTCGACGCCGCGCACTGGGCGACCGAGCGGCCCTGGCTCGACGACCTCGCCGCCCACCTGCGCGAGCGGCTGGGCGTCGAGACCCTGGTGTCCGATCTGGACACCGACCCGTGGACGGTGCAGGCGGCGTCTCCGGTACCACCCGTGCTAACCCCCGCATCCTCCCCGGACAAGGAGTCCCAGCGATGAAGGCCGATCCGAAAGACCAGCGTCGCCTGCTCGACCTACAGGCGATCGACACCGGGCTCGCCCAGCTCGCGCACCGGCGTCGTACGCTGCCGGAGCACGCCGAGCTGGAGGCGCTGGCCCGGGAACTCTCCGCGCTGGAGGACGAGCGGGTCCGGGCCCAGGTGGCGGTGGACGACCTGGACCGGGACATCGCCCGGCTGGAGCGCGACGTCGAGCAGGTGCGGATCCGCAAGGACCGGGACCAGGCCCGGCTGACCGTCGGCTCGGGGCCGGCCCGCGAGCTGGAGGCGTTGCAGCACGAGCTGGCCTCGCTCAACCGGCGGCAGACCGAGCTGGAGGACGCCGAGCTGGAGCTGATGGAGCAGCGGGAGACCGCGCAGGGCGTACTCGACGGGATCGAGCAGCGGTTGGCGGCGGCCCGGCAGCGGCGCGCGGAGACCGAACAGCGGCGGGACCAGGCCCTTGCCGAGATCGGCAAGGAGCAGGAGTTCAAGGCCGGCTCGCGGCAGCCGCTCGCGGCCGACCTCCCGGCCGACCTGCTGACGCTCTACGACAAGATCCGCGAGTCGTCGGGCGGGCTCGGTGCGGCCCTGGTCGCCGGTGGGCGCTGCGGCGGCTGCCGGCTGGAGCTGTACGGTGCGGACCGGGCCCGGATCAAGGCCGCCGCCCCGGACGAGGTGGTGCGCTGCGAGGAGTGCCGCCGCATCATGGTGCGTACCGCCGAGTCCGGACTGTGACCGGTGTCGGTGGCGGGATCGGGGGGTGGGCCCGTGCCGGGTCGTAAGGTCGTGGTGGAGGCGGACGGCGGAGCGCGGGGCAATCCCGGCCCGGCCGGTTACGGGGCGGTGGTCCGGGACGCCGGCAGCGGCGAGGTGCTGGCCGAGCGTTCCGAGTCGATCGGCGTCGCCACCAACAACGTCGCGGAATACCGTGGCCTGATCGCCGGGCTGGACGCCGCCCGCGAGGTGGGCGCGTCCGGCGTCGAGGTGCGGATGGACTCCAAGCTGGTGGTCGAGCAGATGGCCGGCCGCTGGCAGATCAAGCACCCGGGGCTGCGTCCGCTCGCCGCGCAGGCGGCCGGGCTGGTCCGGAAGTTCGACTCGGTGACGTACACCTGGATTCCCCGGGAGCGCAACCGGCACGCGGACGCGCTGGCGAACGCGGCGATGGACCTGGCGGCCGGCAAGGTGCCGGAGGTCGCCCGGGACAGCGCGGCCGAGCCGGAGGCCGCGGCGCCGGCCGGCGCGACCGGGCGGGCGGAGGCGCACGAGGTCGCCGCGCAGGGGTCGACCGCGAAGAGTTCCTGGGAGCCGCGTCCGGCGGAGACCGCCACCCGGCTGCTGCTGCTCCGGCACGGCGAGACGGACTACACCGCGAAGGGCCGCTACTCCGGCCGGGGTGACGTGCCGCTCTCCGACCGGGGCCTGGCCCAGGCCGGTGCGACGGCCCGGCGGGTGGCCGGGCTGGTCGACCAGGTCGCGGCCGTGGTCAGCTCGCCGCTGTCCCGGTGTACGGCGATGGCCGGCATCGTCGCCGGTGGCCTCGGCGGGGTACCGGTGGTGGTCGAGCCCGACCTGATCGAGTGCGACTTCGGTGACTGGGAGGGGCGCACCTTCGCCGAGGTACGCGAGCGCTGGCCGGCCGAACTGGACGCCTGGCTGGCCTCGCCGGCCGTCGCCCCGCCCGGTGGGGAGTCCTTCGTCGAGGTCGGCGCCAGGGTCAGCCGGGCGATGGCCAAGCTGCTGGCCGACTATCCGGGGGAGACCGTGGTGGTGGTCTCGCACGTCTCTCCGGTGAAGATCGCGCTCCGCGACGCGCTGGCCGCGACCGACGCCTTCCTGCACCGGCTCTATCTCGACCCGGCCGGTCTGTCTCTGCTGGACATCTGGCCGGACGGCGGGATGGCGGTGCGGACCGTCAACGACACGGCCCACCTGACCGGCATCTGACCCGATCCGGCCGCCCAGCCGGCCGGGTCAGCCGGCCGGGTCAGTCCGGGGCGGCGAGGGTTCCGGGGTCACTCGCCGAGGTTACGGGGTTCCTCGGTGAGGAAGGTGAGCACGGTCTTGACGAACCGGGGCGGGTCGTCGAGCCAGGGAAAGTGGCTGGCGCCGTCCAGGACCACGGTCTCGGCGTTCGGAAAGAGCGCGGCGAGCGCCCGGGCCGCCGCCGGGGTGGGTGCCGGGTCCAGTTCACCGGCGACGACCAGTACCGGGGCGTCGAGGTGGGCCAGCGCGGCACGCACCTCGGCGGTCTCCGGGGCGAAGCCGTCGTAGAAGCCGACGGAGGGCTCGTCGGGTCGCTCCTCCTGCTCGGCCTCGGCGTGTGCCCGGGCCCGCTCGTCCCACCGCCCGTACGCGAACGGCGCGGCGGCGCTGCGCAGCGGGTTCACCTCCTCCGGGCCGGCGCCCCGGCCGGCCGCCTCCTGCCAGGCGTCCAGCCCCGCCTTCGCCTCCGGATACCACCACTCGGTGGCGCGGGCGGCGACCGCCTCGGCGAAACCGATCGTCTCCACCCCGACCGAGCGCAGGCCCGGGGTGACGAGCAGCAGCCGGGAGATCCGGTGTGGATGCCGGGCCGCGTAGAGTTCCGCGAGGTTGCCGGCGGCCGAGTGGGCGAGCAGGTCCATCCGGTCCAGTCCGAGGTGGACCCGGAACGCCTCGACGTCGTCGACCAGCCGTTCGCACCGGTAGCTCGCCGGATCCTCGGGGACGGCCGACTCGCCGCTGCCCCGCAGGTCGAGCCGGAGCAGTGTGCGTTCCCGACCCAGTCCACCGAGGTCGCCGAGATAGCTCGACGCCCGGGCCGGCCCGCCCGGCAGGCAGACGATCGGTGGCCCGGACCCCAGCACGTGGTACGCGAGCGCGGTGCTGTCGTACGAGGAGAATCGCGGCACCCGGCCAGCATGGCAACCGACCGACCCTCGATCAAGAGCAATCGTCGTACTTCGATGTAGTGTTTGTGGTGATAGTTCCGTTTGATGAGCCGTTATTTCGGCCGTTGATCACCATTCGGCGCACCGTGGTCGCCGTTGGGCGCACCGGTCCCGTTTCGTCAGGGTGACCGCCGTCACTCTGCCCTAACCTCCGGCGTCACACACAGGTCAGCGACGACACGTCACCGGACGTCCCCACGACACGGGTCGACCGGGCGGGTCACCGGGCCGAGCGCAGCGAGGAGACGGCATGAGCGAGCGCAGCGAGCGAACCATCGAACTCAGCGCCGACGAGTCTCAGGACGGTACGGAGCGAAGCGGAGTGCCGGCATGAGTGACTCTGAGACGCCGACGGCACCGACCCGTCAGGTGGTGTCGAGAGCGCGGGCGAAGGACCACAGCCCCTGGAACTGGCTGCTCTTCCTGCCGATCGTCGTACCGTTGATCACCCCGCTCTTCAACGCCGACTCGCCCCGGCTCTTCGGCTTCCCGGTCTTCTACTGGCTCCAGTTGGCCTTCATCCTGCTCGGGGTCGGCACCACGACCCTGGTGTACCAGATGACGAAGAAGCGGGGGTGACCAACGGTGTGGCAGGACCATCTCACTGAGATCATCATCTTCACACTGCTGTTTCTGCTGGTCAGCGCGATGGGCTTCGTCGCTGCCCGGTGGCGTGCGCCGAACGACATGGCGCACCTCGACGAGTGGGGCCTCGGCGGCCGCAGCTTCGGCGGCTGGATCACCTGGTTCCTGGTCGGCGGCGACCTCTACACGGCGTACACCTTCGTGGCCGTACCGGCGCTGCTCTTCGGAGCCGGCGCGGCCGGGTTCTTCGCGGTGCCGTACACGATCATCATCTATCCGTTGGTCTTCCTGGTGCTGGTCCGGCTCTGGTCGGTGTCGCACCGGCACGGCTTCGTCACCCCGGCCGACTTCGTCCGGAAGCGGTTCGACTCGCCGACCCTGGCGCTGATCATCGCGATCACCGGCATCGTCGCCACGATGCCCTACATCGCGCTCCAGCTCGTCGGCATCGAGGCGGTACTCAAGACGATGGGGGTGACCGGGGAGAGCACCATCGCCCGGCACCTGCCGATCATCATCGCCTTCGCCATCCTGGCCGCCTACACCTACCAGTCCGGGCTGCGGGCCCCGGCGCTGATCGCGTTCGTCAAGGACTCGCTGATCTACATCGTGATCCTGGTGGCGATCGTCTACCTGCCCTACAAGCTGGGTGGCTGGGGGAGCATCTTCGACGCGGCGGACGCGAAGTTCGACGCCAGCCCGTCCCCGAACGACGGGATCACGCTCAACGCCAACAACCAGTTGCAGTACATCACCCTGGCCCTCGGCTCGGCGCTGGCGCTCTTCCTCTACCCGCACAGCCTCACCGGCGTACTGGCCAGCCGGAGCCGGGACGTGATCAAGCGGAACATGTCGGCGCTGCCGGCGTACAGCCTGCTGCTCGGCCTGATCGCCCTGCTCGGGTACGCCGCCATCGCCGCCGGGGTGACCCCGCTGCCCGGCGCGACCGAGGGCACCGTGGACAACAACACGGTGGTACCGCTCCTCTTCGAGCAGCAGTTCCCGAGCTGGTTCGCCGGGATCGCGTTCGCCGCGATCGGGATCGGTGCGCTGGTGCCGGCCGCCATCATGTCGATCGCGGCGGCCAACCTCTTCACCCGGAACATCTACAAGGAGTACCTGCGCAAGGACGCCACCTCGGCCCAGGAGGCGAACGTCTCCAAGATCACGTCGCTGGTGGTGAAGATCGGTGCGGTCGCCTGCATCGTCTTCCTCGACCCGCAGTTCTCGATCGACCTCCAGCTCATCGGCGGGGTCATCATCCTGCAGACGCTGCCGGCGGTCGCCCTCGGCCTCTACACCCGGTGGTTCCACCGGGGCGCGCTGGTCGCCGGCTGGGCGGCCGGAATGGGCCTGGGCATGTGGATGCTCTACCAGATCCCCAACCCGGCCACGAAGCGGGCGCACTTCGGCGGCTCCGCCTTCCCGCTGGAGAAGCTCGGCTTCGACGGCTCGACCAAGACCATCTACGTCGGTCTGGTCGCGGTCGTGGTCAACCTGCTGGTCGCGGCCATCGTCACGCTGATCCTGCGGGCCGCCAAGGTCGCCGACGGGGTCGACGGGACCGAGCAGGACGACTACTTCGCCGACGAGGGCGACCCGCGACTCGTACCCAGCCCGAGGGAGTCGACCGACGAGGTGGCCGACGACAGCGTCGAACCCGCCCCGAAGGTCTGACCGACCCGGCACCGACACCGGCCCCACCACGCCCGCCCCCGGGGAGATCCCCGTGGCCAGCGCAGGCAACCCATCGGGTACGCCGACCTGGTCGCGGGGATCTCTTGCCCGGTGCCAGGCGGTGGGTGTTGCTAGCGTGGAAGGAAGCGACCCGCGAGTCGATCCGGACCGGAGGTGCGGCAGATGATCGAAATGGTGCTGGTCGGTGCTTTCGGGCTGCTGGAGTTGGCGTTCTTCGGCTGGATGCTGACCGAGGTCCGCCGACGCTACCCCGCGCAACGCAGCAGGCACTGAGCCGGCGATCTGCCCCCTGCTTCCGGGTCAGGTCCAGGAGCGGTAGAGCAGCAGCAGGCCGATCGCCGTACCGAAGAGCACGATCACGGTCTTGAGCAGCTCCGGTGCCATTCGGCGGACGAGCCGCGCGCCCGCGTACCCGCCGATGACGGTCGCCGGGGCGACCACCGCGACGGCGGTCCAGTTCACCGGGCCGAACGCGGCGAAGGCGACGATCGTGGTCAGCCCGACCACCGCGGAGAGCACGTTCTTGATCGCGGTGACCCGGGTCAGCGTCTCGTCCAGCACCAGCGCCAGCCCTGCCACCAGCATCACCCCGAGCGCGGCACCGAAGTATCCACCGTAGACAGCGCCGACCACGACCATGGTGTGCAGCGCGAGGGTCTGCCGGGAGGTACTCCGCAGCACCGTCCCGCCCGCGGCGGCCCGGTAGCCGGCTACGGCCGCGACGGGTCGGCCGCTCTCCGGGGGCGTGCTGGGCTGGCCGACGAGGCGGCGAAGCTGGTCCTGGAACGCCAGTACGGCGGTCGCACCCAGCACAAGGAACGGTACGACCAGCTCGAACGCCCGGGCCGGGGTGGAGAGCAGCAGCGCGCACCCGGCGGCGGTGCCCAGCACGGTGCCGGGAACCAGCCGGAGCAGCCAGCGCCGGTCCGGCAGGTCGGCCCGGCTGCCCCACACGCTGGCCAGATAGCCGGGGCAGACCGACATCGAGTTGCTCACGTTCGCCGGGATCGGCGGCAGCCCGACCGCGATCATGGCGGGAAAGGTGATCAGCGAACCGCCGCCGGCCACCGCGTTGACCACGCCCGCGGCGAGCCCGGCAGCGAGCAGTAGCAGCGCCTCGGGAAAATCCATAACCTGTCGAGGCTAATCGCGCGCCGTTCCCGGCCGCTCGGTGGCCTGCCGGATTCCCCGAGGCGTACCCGGCAGCGGCCGGGTGGATCGCTCTTCGGGATCATCGCTACCATTGGGTACGCGACGGACGAGTCGACCGGGCGGTCGCGTCGGCGGGCCGCGAGCCCGCCGCCGAGGAACGTCCGGACTCCACAGGGCAGGGTGGTTGCTAACGGCAACCCGGGGTGACCCGCGGGAAAGTGCCACAGAAAACAGACCGCCGGACGGGTGGTTTACGCGGAAACGCGTTGATCGACCGGTTCGGTAAGGGTGAAACGGTGGGGTAAGAGCCCACCAGCATCCCGGGTGACCGGGATGGCTCGGTAAACCCCACCCGGAGCAAGGCCAAGAAAGGGCCATCGCCGAAAGGCAACGGCCCGCGCAGGCGTTCGAGGGCGGCCCGCCCGATGTCTGCGGGTAGGCCGCTGGAGCCTGCCGGCAACGGTAGGCCGAGATGGATGACCGCCGCCGGCACCACCGGCAACGGTGCGTGCCGGGCACAAAATCCGGCGTACAGGTCGACTCGTCCGTCGTACCCCAGGTCATGGTCCTGACGGCCATCCCGGGGTCGTGAGGCCCTGCCCGCTCAAGGCGACGCCCTAGGTGAACGATCTGCGGTCCCGGGTCCGTGCGCCGATGGCTTCCAGTTCGGCTCGGGAGAGGTGGCGGGACCGGATGATTTCATGGGAGTCCGCGTGTACCCCGGCCTGCTCGGTGGCGTCATAGGCGCCGGCCAAAGCGTCCGGATCGGTAGAGTTCCGCAGAATGGTGGCGAGCGCCTCCCACACCGCCCCTGTCGAAGCGTCGTTGGAAAGGACTGCCGCGCACACCGGCAGGTGTCGCAGCGGGTCACCTGCCGCGACGGCCTCCAGCGCCTTCACCTGGATCGGATTGAGACAGCCGGCCTGTGCCTGCAGTACCCGGCCAAGCTGTTGCAGGGGACCCCGCTGGAGGTAGCGGTTGACGAGCCGGTTGAGGCGGTCCCGTTCGAAGATGCCCCACTGGGACCAGGACAGGATGCAGACGGCCCCGACGGGACAGCGGTCGCCCTTCTTGACGAGCAGTTGCTCAGCGGCGTCCCGGAGTTGGCGCGTCCCCTCGTGGTCGGCCTCCCTGTACACCGTCAACAGCGATTGATGGTCGTGCGCCGCCCGGTCCGCGCGAAGCAGCGCCAGCGCGTCGTCGGGAGTCACCGCGAAGGTCCCGTCGGCGAGCAACCGGCTGCAATCGAGTCTCGATCCTGGTAGGTCGTCATGGGCTCTCCTTTCTCGGTTGCCGGATCCGTGGTCGGGACGGTTCGACCGTAGCAATGCGAGACAGCCCCGGCTCCTCGCCAGCCTCTCCGGGGGTCTGCGCGACTTCGCTAGTCCTGCATGAGATTGCGTACATGCCACAGGACGAAGTTCTGCGGCATGAGTTGACCCGTGCCTGCCTGGTCGGCGTCTTCGACGAGAGCCCGGAGGCTTTGGGTGCACCGCGTACCGACGGCCTCCGGGGGCGCTCACCCAGCCGCTGGCGACCCGGAGCCCGCCGCCCGAACGACTACTTTCCTGTGAGGAAAGCCACGACTGTTTTCCTTGCGGGAAAGTAGTCGGAAGATCGATCATGGGTTCATGAACCCGAACGATGCGCAGCTTTCGCTCGACGACATCCGGCGCATGCAGGACAGGACTCGCGAGCAGATGGTCCGGCAGCGCTTCACCCCTACCTACGTCCCGCTGGCAGCGGTGGGACTCTTCGCCGGGCTCGTGTCCGTCGATCTCGAGAACCCCTGGCGTACCGCCGCCATCCTGCTCGGATTCGGGCTCTTCCTGGGCGTGGGCATCGTGCAGGAGCACCGGAGCCTCGTAGGGCGGAAGCCCACCGCTCTGGAGGGACTGTTCTGGGCGGGGTTGGCGACGGGGCTCATGCTGCTGTTCGGAATCGCCCGGATCGCCGCTTGGGCGTGGCTGGCCCTGCCACCAGAAGGGCTGATGTCCCAGGGCACGCTTGCCGCTGCCGTCACCGCCGCCGCCTACGTCGCGATCACGCCCTTGGTCCGGCGGATCTTCCGGGCGATCGTGCAGCGCGGGAGCGGTTCGATCTGATGGATCCCCGCTTTGACGAGTTTCTGCACGTCCCGGCACGATTGTCGATCCTCGCGCTGCTGGCGCCGGCCACCTGGGTGGATTTCGGCTTCCTGCGCGACACGATCGGGACCAGCGATTCGGCGCTGTCCAAGCATGTCTCCGCGTTGGCCGAGGCCGGATATGTGGCCGTCCGCAAGGATCAGCAGCGCCGGGCAAGGCGTACCTCCGTCCAGCTCACGCCGCACGGGCGGCACGCGTTTCAGCGGCACGCCGCCGCGCTGGAGCAGATCGTCGCCGCCGCACGCACGCCGACGGAGCCGGCCGTGCCGGACGCGGTGAAGCCCGTCTGAAGTCGTCGGACGCGGGGGTGGTGGCGGTCGAACCGACCGTCAACGCGCGCGAAGACCTTCGACCGAGCCGGCGCGGACGGCCGGAGGCACAAGCGGGGCAGCTCGACAGGCAGCGGCCGGGGCACGCCCGCGTCGACCGTCCTTCGGCACTCGTCATTCGGCACCCGGCGAACAAGCAACAGCAACAGCAAACTGCAACAGCAAACAGCAGCCAGCATTTACGTCACCATCACACCGCCGCCCCTATCGTCAGCAGGTTATGTCCTGGACAGACGGCGGGGGCGGTCATGGGCAGAAGGACGCTGACGGGTCTGGCCGGGCTGGCCACCACGGTGGCGCTGGGCGCGGCCTGCGTGGTCGGGCTGCGGCTGGTGCACCGGATGGCCGAGCCGCCGGGGCGTCCGGTCTGCGCGGCCGAGGAGCGGGCGTTCGCGGCGGGGCTCGCGACGGACCCGCTGCTGACCCGGGCGCCGGCCGGGATGGAACTGGAGTCGACCCGGTACGCCGAGCCGTGCGAGAGCCTCGGCGCCGGGAACTGGCGCGGCGGAGCCGTCACCGTCTGGGCATATCCGGCCGGCTCGGAACCGCCGAGGCAGGAGATCCAGCGCTTCTACCGGGAGTTGGCCGAGCGACGCGGGTGGCCGGTCCGCGAGGGTACGGCCGAGAGCACGGCGGACGCAACAGCCGGCGGCACGGCTCCGACACGCCGCTGGGTCAGGACGATCGACGGCCGCCGGGTCGAGTTGCGGCTCAACCCGGACCACCGGCACGACGGCCGGACCGTGCTGCTGGTGTCGATGACGTACCGGATCGCGCCCCGGGACGGTGCCGTCGGGGGCACGGAGCGGGGCTGATTGAATGACGCCTCCGGGGCTCACCCGCGCCAGGCACCAGAACGGGCAGGGCCGTGACCGGGGCGCATCTGCGAGGAGGGCCATGACGCTGACCAGCCGTCTCGCCCGGCGGGCGGACCTGCCGGAGCTGCTGCCGCTGATCGACGCCGCGATCAACGAGTTGCAGAAGGGCTTCCTCGACCCGGCGCAGATCGCCTCCAGCCGTTCGATCATGGGCATCGACACCCAGCTGATCGACGACGGCACCTACTTCGTGGTCGAGGCGGCCGGCAGGCTCGCCGGCTGCGGCGGGTGGAGTCGTCGGGCCACCCTCTACGGCGGTGACCACTCGGAGGGGCGCGATCCTGCGATGCTGGACCCGGCCCGGGATCCGGCGAAGGTCCGCGCGATGTACACCCACCCGGACTGCACCCGCCGTGGCGTCGGCCGGCTGATTCTCGCCCGCTGTGAGGAAGCGGCCGCCGCCGAGGGATTCCGTACCCTCGAACTGATGTCGACGCTCGCCGGCCGGCCACTCTACGAGGCGGCCGGCTTCGTGCCGGTCGAGGAGGTCGAGGAGCCGGCTGGCGGCGTACCCGTGCGGCTGGTCCGGATGCGCAAGCCGATCGCGGCTCCGGCGCCCTGACGGCCGGCGGGCCGGAGGCCGCCGACGCGCGGAGCACGCCGACGACCTCCGGATCGCTCAGCCGCCGCGGACGGCGCGTTCGAGCAGGGTACGGTGCCGGATCATCCATCCGGCGGCTCGCGCCCGCCAGGCGAGTGCCCAGATCGGTGCCGGGTCGGTCGACTCCGGCGTGATCCGGGCCCGGATCGCCTCGGCGGCACAGTCCCGGATCGCCAGCTCGATCATCCGGCTGACCAGGTCGCTCCGCTCTGCCGCCGGCAGTTCGTAGCCGTCCAGGAACAGCCGCAACTGCCGGGCCCGGCCCGCCGCATCCGGCAGGCGGTGGCGTTCGGCGATGTCGTCGTCGTGCAACTGGGCGTTCCACCACGCCGTGGCGGCCACCTCGTCGAGCCGGTCGACCGGCCCGGCCAGGGTCCAGTCGATGAACGCCACCGGTCGGCCGGCCCGGGCGACGATGTGCCACGGCCCGGCGTCGCAGTGCCCGATCACCGAGTCGGGCCCCTCCCGGTGCATCCACCACGGCTGCCACCGGGCGTCCGGCGGCGGACGGAAGCTGGCGGTGGCGGTGTGCAGTTCGCGCAGCAGCGTGCCGACCTGCCAGATCCCCTCGTCCGTCCAGGCCCGGGGGTGGATGATGTCGCCCTCGACGTACGTCAGCATCTCGTTGCCGTTGTCGTCGATGCCGGTACCGACCACCCAGGGGGAGCCGGCGAACCCGACCTCCTCAAGGTGGTGCAGCAGGGCGTGCACCGTACCGGTCCAGGGCTTGGCGGCACGCCGCACGATCGAGCCGGTACGAATGACATGACTTGGTCCGCCCTCGGCCGCGGTCAGCGGTTCGAAGGATGTAGCGGAATCCACGGGTACTCCTCGGTTCAGCGCAATGAGCGGTGAGAGACAGCGCCGGATCAGGGCGCAAGAGGCTGGCGGCGCGGGGATGCCGCGGCCAGCGGGACCGCTTACGACGCGAGGAGCCGGCGGATCAGCCGGCGCAGGAGGCCGACGGAAGCCGGTGGGGCGAGTGTCCGGAGGTCAGCTCGCGGTGTGACCGCGCGTCGTGGCGGTGGTGGCTACTGCGCCAATGACCATGCTGCCTGCCATCATCGACCTCCTCGAAGAGTCGGGTGTCGCGAGGCTACGACACCGTCCCACCCTCCGCCACCGATTTTCCGGGCCGCTCCCACCGGGTGCCCCGACCTGCCGATCCCCGGTCCCGCCGGTCCGCCGATCCCCGGTTCCGCCGATCCCCGGGGGCCGCCGATCCCCGGTCGCGCGATCCCGCGATCCCGCCCGTCGCTCCCGGAGAACGAGGCGATCGGCAAGTGTCGGTGCTCGCACCTACACTCCGTGTCGTGGAGCAGATCGTGCCGTTCGTGGCGCTGGCCGGCGCACTCGCCGTGGTCCTGGGCGGGCTTCGCTGGCTGGCCGCCCGGACCCGGCGACGCGGCGTCGGCCGGGCGGTGCTGGGTCCGCTCGACGAGGTCTACAACCCGGCCGCACACCGGTCGCAGATCGAGATCCAGGTGCAGGCCGAACGCCAGGCACCGGCGCCGATACCCGGCGACAGGCCGCGCCGGGGCGGAGCCGGCGGCCTGGCCGGCGGGCCGGGTCTGGCGGCCAACCGGTGACCGGACCCGATCGGACGACCCCGCCGACCTACCTGCTCATCCACGGTGCCGCCGCCGACTCGTGGTGCTGGCATCTGTTGGCCGCCGAGCTGCGCGCCCGGGGCCACGACGTGGTCGCGGTCGACCTGCCCTGCGACGACGACTCCGCCGGCCTCTCCGAATACGCCGACGCGGCGCTGGCGGCGATCGCCGACCGGACGGGCTCGGCAGACCGGGGCGGGCTGGTGGTGGTCGCGCACTCCTTCGGTGCCTTCACCGCCCCGGTGGTCTGCGACCGGACACCGGTGGAACTGCTGGTGCTGTTGGGACCGCAGATACCACTGCCCGGCGAGGCGCCCGGCGACTGGTGGGCCAACACCGGCTATCCGCAGGCCCGGCGGGAGCAGGACATCCGTGACGGCCGGGCCGAGGACGACATGGCGGCGCTGTTCGCCAACGACCTTCCGCCAACCCTGGTGACCGAGGTCTTCCGGCGGGGCAGGCACCAGGCCGACAAGCCGTTCGGTGACCCGGTACCGGTGACGACCTGGCCCGACGTGCCGACCCGGGTACTCCTGCACCGCGACGACCGCTTCCTCCCGGCCGACTTCGTCCGCCGCGTCGCGCGGGAGCGGCTCGGCATCGAGCCGGACGAGATGCCCGGCGGGCACCTCGGGATGCTCGGTCACCCGATCGAGCTGGCCGACCGCCTCGACGCCTACTGGGCCGGGCGGACCGAAGCCGCCCGGCGGGCCTGACCCGGCCGGCGACCCCAACTGCCGGGACTGACCCGGCCGGCGACCTCAACTGCCGGGACGACCCGGTCGGCGACCCCAACTGCCGGGACCGACCCGGCCGGCGACCTCGACTGCCGGGACGACCGGATCCGGAGTGGACCGACAGCGACCCGACGGCGTACCGGACCAGTCGACCGGGCGGCGATCCGGAGTCGGACCAGCGGCCGGATGACGCGCCGCAGGCGGACCGGTGAAGGACGGCGGATCAGGTCAGCGGCGGGTGGCGTGCCGTAGGCGGGCCGGCAGCCGCCGAGGTCACGTCCGGGCGCCCCGGGAGAGGGCGGAGGAGTCCGGGGCGAACCAGCTGGCGGCGGTGGCCGGAGCCAGCGCGTGCGTGATCGTGATCCGTCCGTGCTCGTCGAGCGGCGGCAGCCGGTCGGGGGCGAACCAGCCGACCGCTACCGACTCGTCGTCGTTGACCCGGGCGACGCCGTCGAGCAGCCGGCACCGGAAGCCGATGTTGAGGAACTGGCACTGGTCGCCGTTGGGGTAGGTGTGCGGGCGCGCCACTATGCTCGTCACCCGCTCCGGCAGCACCCGTACGCCGGTCTCCTCGAAGACCTCCCGGACCAGCGCCTCGGCGGGCTGCTCGCCGGGCTCGACGATGCCGCTGACGACCGACCAGCGCCCGTCGTCGGCCCGCTGGCCCAGCAGCAGCTCCCCGGCGTCGTTGCAGACCACGGCGCTCACACTGGGCAGCCAGAGCAGGTCGTGCCCGACGAGCTTGCGAATCCGCGCGACGTACTCCGGGACGGCCATGCCGAGGACCATAACCACCCGCCGGCCGGCCGAACCGATCGGCCCGGTCTGCGCGGTGCTGGTTCAGCCGCCCGGTTCAGCCGCCCGGTCCGGCGGCCGGGCTGGGCGCGTCCGCCGGGTTGGGCGCGTCGGCCGGGTCGGTGCCGGGTGCCGGCGCGGGGTGGCCGGCCGGCTCGCTCGGTGCCGCCGTCGGCGTCATGCCGGGCAGCAGGCTGTCCGGGCACGGCACCTCGACCCGGGAGAAGTCCGCCCGTTCCTGGTCGACGACCTGACGGAAACAGATCCGTACCTCGGCCTGTTTCCGCCCGGCCATCGCGGGCCGGGACATCGCCACGTGCACCCGGAACACCATCCGTACGCCGGGGGAGCGGCGCCGGTCGGTGCCGTCGACGCTGAGTACCTCGACCCGTCCGCTCCGCGCGGCGGTCTCCCCGAGTGCGGCGGCGCTGTCACCGACGCCGTGCACGAGTGCGTCACCGATCAGCGCGGCCTGACGTACCGCTTCCTGTCGGGCCTGTTCCTCGATCGAGGGCTCGGTCGCCATACCCATAATGGTGTACGCGGCGCTGCCGACGAGCAGCAGCAGAATGGCCGACGCGACGATTGACAGGACCCGGCCGAGCCGTCCCGTCCCACCCGCCTGTCGCATGCCACCCACACCGCGAATTGTGCTCCATTCCGCGCCGCGAAGTGCCAGGTCAGCCTGATGAGGCGGCGGTTGGAGCCGGTCGGCGGGGGAAATTTTTCCGGCGCTCGCGCAGCACGTCCTCGCCCCCTTCATCGGCCGCTGACGGCGGTGAATCCCTTGTCGCAGAATGCCTTTCCCCCGTACGGCGACACTTTGCCGTTTCCCCGGTGACGGTTATCCGATCGGGTCTACTGTGGAAGTCGCTCTGTCATTTTGCGCGAAACGGTAGCGCCTGGTCGGTTTGCCGTGCACAGTTACCCCATGAGCGACAGCGGGAGTGATGTGCAGTACTTCTGGTGCATCCGTCATCACCGGGTCGAGACCGGTGCCGACGTCTGCCCGGCGAGGTACGTGCTCGGTCCGTACGCCTCGGGAGCCGACGCGGAGCAGGCGCTGCAGCGGGTGCAGCAGCGCAACGAAGCGTGGGACGCCGAGGATGCCCGCTGGGCCGGGGAGGAGCGCTAGACCGGCGCGGCGACAGCCCGCGTCGAGAAACTCCGTGGTGCTCCGCGAGGAGACCCCCGAGAGCATGTCCCGCAAGGAGGAACACAGATGGCCGAAGCAACCAGGGCCACCCGCACGGTAGCGAGAAGTGCTGCCGGCAAGAAGACCGCGGCGCGCAGCCGGACCGCGGGTGCCAGCAAGGGCACCTCGGCCCGCAAGGCCGCCAGTTCGTCGGTGGCCAAGAAGGCGCCCGCGAAGAAGGCCCCGGCCAAGCGCGCGACGGCGGCGAAGAAGGCGCCGGCGAAGAAGGCACCGGCAAAGCGGGCGCCCGCGAAGAAGGCCACCGCGAAGACCACCACGCGGGCGGCGACGGGCCGCGCCGGCACGGCGAAGCGCACCACGGCGGCGGCGAAGAAGACCACCGGTACCGCGAAGCGCACGACCTCGGCGGCGGCGAAGAAGACCGCCACCGCGGCGAAGCGGACCACGGCCGGCAAGAAGACCACCGCCGCGGCGCGGAAGACCACCACGGCGGCGAAGCGGACCACCGCGGCGGCGAAGAAGGCTCCCGCCAAGCGCACCACCGCGAAGAAGGCACCGGCGAAGCGCACGACCGCGACGAAGGCTCCGGCGAAGCGGGCGACGGCGAAGAAGGCTCCGGGGAAGCGGGCGACCGCGACGACGAAGCGGACCGGCACGGCGGCGAGCAAGGTCACCGGCCGGAAGGCGCCCGGCAAGCAGGCCGCGGCGCGGAGGGCTCCGGCCAAGGCGCCGGCGCGGAAGGCCACCAGGGCGACCGCCCGGAAGACGATGGGTTGAGCTTCGCACCGGGACGCCTTCCGGGGCGTTCCGGTGCGGTGCCACACCCCCGGGTACGCAACCTGGCCCGATGCCGCCGGTGCGCCGGACGGTCTGCGAGGATTCCGGCATGGCATATGACGCGAGCGTGCTGCCGGACGTCACCGGACTCACCGTCGGGATCATCGGCGGCACGGGCGACCAGGGGCGGGGACTGGCCTACCGGCTGGCCCGGGCGGGTCAGCCGGTACTCATCGGTTCCCGCTCGGCGGGCCGGGCGGAGCAGGCGGCGGCGGAACTCCGTACCCTGCCCGGGATGCCGGCCGACGCGGCGATCTCCGGCGGCGACAACGTCGAGGTGGCGAGCCGCTCCGACGTGGTCGTGATCGCCGTTCCCTGGGAGGGGCACCGGGACACCGTCGCCGGACTGCGCGAGCCGCTGGCCGGCAAGGTGGTCGTCGACTGCGTCAACCCGCTCGGCTTCGACAAGCAGGGGCCGTACCCGTTGCGGGTCGAGGAGGGCAGCGCCGTGCAGCAGGCGGCGGCGCTGTTGCCCGACTCCCGGGTCTGCGCGGCCTTCAACCACGTCAGCGCGCCGCTGCTGGCCGACCCGGAGGTCGACCGGATCGAGCTGGACGTGCTGATCTGCACCGAGGAGCGCGAGCTGGTCGGGCTGGTCGGCGCGCTCGCCGCGCGGATCCCCGGAATGCGCGGCATCTACGCCGGGCGGCTGCGCAACGCGCACCAGATCGAGGCGTTCACCGCCAACCTGATCGCGATCAACAAGCGTTACAAGGCGCACGCCGGAGTCCGGGTCACCGACGTCTGAGGCCGGCGGTGGCCGATCCGGCCCGTCGGGAGAGCCACCCGGGGGCGGCCCTCCCAAGGCGGTCAGGACTCAGAAGGTGTGCTCGGCGGTGGGGAACTCGGCCTCCCGGACCTCGGCGGCGAACCGCCGGGTCGCCTCGGCGAGCGTGCCGTGCAGGTCGGCGTAGCGCTTCACGAACCGGGGCATCCGGCCGGAGCGCAGCCCGGCCATGTCCTGCCAGACCAGCACCTGCGCGTCGGTGTCCGGGCCGGCCCCGATCCCGATGGTGGGTATCGCCAGCTCGTGCGTGATCCGCTTGGCCACCTCGCCCGGCACCATCTCCAGGACGACCGAGAACGCCCCGGCCTCGGCGACCGCGAGCGCGTCCGCCACCACCTCGTCGGCGGCGTCGCCCCGGCCCTGCACCCGGTAGCCGCCGATGGTGTGCTCCCGCTGCGGGGTGAAGCCGATGTGCGCCATCACCGGGATGCCGGCCCCGGTGATCGCCCGGATCTGCTCGGCCACCTGCCGGCCGCCCTCCAGCTTCACCGCGTGGCAGCCGCCCTCCTTCATGAACCGTACGGCGGTGCGCAGCGCCTGGGTCGGCCCCTCCTCGTACGAGCCGAACGGCAGGTCGCCGACGACCAGCGGGTAGCTGGTGGCGCGTACCACCGCGCGGACCAGCGGGAGCAGGTCGTCGATGGTGACCGGCACCGTCGTCTCGTGCCCGAAGACGTTGTTCGCCGCCGAGTCGCCGACCAGGAGCACCGGAATCCCGGCCTCCTCGAAGATCGCGGCAGTGTACTGGTCGTACGAGGTGAGCATCGGCCACCGCTCACCGCGTTCCTTGGCGGCGACCAGGTCGCGGGCGCGTACCCGTCGGGTCGCCGGACCGCCGTACAGCGTCGCCACCTCGGCCGGGGCGGACGCCATCTGCTGCTCGGACATCGTCGTCTCCTCTCGCCTCGAGGCCGCGTTCGCGGTCCCCGGGTCACTGCCGATCGTCCCACCGTCAGGTGCGGGTACGGCAGGGAGAGTGCAGGTTTTCACACCGGGGAGACCGGCCTCGCCGAAGCGGTCAGGGACGCTCGCGCCACCGGTTGGTGATCGGCACCCGGCGGTCCCGACCGAACGCCTTGATCGAGATTTTCGGTCCGGGCGCGGACTGCCGGCGCTTGTATTCGGCGATGTCCACCATCCGGAGCACCTTGTCCACCACCTCCGGATCGTGCCCGGCCGCGACCAGGTCGTCCCGGCCCTGGTCGCCGTCGACGTAGCCGACCAGGATCGCGTCGAGGATCGAGTAGTCCGGCAGGGTGTCGGTGTCGAGCTGGCCGGGGCTCAGCTCGGCGCTCGGCGGCTTCCGGATCGAGTTCTCCGGGATCGGTGGGGTCTCGCCGCGCCGCCCGGCCTCCGCGTTGCGCCAGTTCGCCAGCTTCCAGACCAGGCTCTTCCAGACGTCCTTGAGCGGGTTGAACCCGCCGACCGAGTCGCCGTAGAGGGTGGAGTAGCCGACCGCCAGCTCACTCTTGTTGCCGGTGGTGAGCACGAGGTGGCCCTCCTGGTTCGACAGCGCCATCAGCAGCACCCCGCGTACCCGGGCCTGGAGGTTCTCCACCGCCATCCCGGAGAGCGACAGGTTGGCCAGGAAGCCGTCGACCATCGGCTGGATCGGCTCGACCCGGTAGTCCAGCCCGGTCCGCTTGGCCAGGTCGGCGGCGTCGTCGAGGGAGTGTTCCGAGGAGTGCTGGCTCGGCATCGAGACCCCGACCACCCGAGC
This sequence comes from Plantactinospora sp. BC1, assembly GCF_003030345.1. Lineage (NCBI taxonomy): Bacteria > Bacillati > Actinomycetota > Actinomycetes > Micromonosporales > Micromonosporaceae > Plantactinospora > Plantactinospora sp. BC1. The sequence goes on along the minus strand of NZ_CP028158.1, from coordinate 7,651,935 downwards.
CGGGCCGAGCGCGTCCACCGCGATCGCGGCGACCAGCGCGGAGTCGATGCCGCCGGAGAGGCCGAGCACCACCGAGCGGAAGCCGTTCTTGTCGACGTAGTCGCGCAGCCCGAGCACCAGGGCCTGCCACACCTCGCCCTCGTCGACCACCGGCTCGGTCACCCCGCCGGTGGCCCGGGGGCCGGTCGGGGCGGGCAGTCCGTCGCTGACCCGGACCCGGGTGACGGCCATCTCCGCCCGCGCGTCGGCCGGCGCCGGTCGGGCCGGCTCGGTGCCGGTGGCCGCGTCGGCGCGGCCCTCAGGCAGGTCGGCGCGGCCCTCGGGCAGGTCGAGGTCGTGCAGGAGCAGCTGCTCGACGAACTGCGGGGCGCGGGCCAGCAGGGTGCCGTCGGCGGCGACGATCATCGAGTCTCCGTCGAAGACCAGCTCGTCCTGGCCGCCGACCATGTTGACGTACGCCACGGTCGCCTCGGCCTCGGCGGCCCGGCGGCGGACCAGCGGCAGGCGTACGTCGTCCTTGTTCAGTTCGTACGGCGAGCCGTTGATGTTGACGACCAGCCCGACCCCGGCGCGGCGGGCGACCGTGAACGGGCCGCCGGCCTGCCACAGGTCCTCGCAGACCGTCAGCGCGACGTCGACGCCGCCGATCCGGACCACCGTCAGGCTGTCGCCCGGGACGAAGTAGCGGTCCTCGTCGAAGACGCCGTAGTTCGGCAGGTGGTGCTTGAAGTAGCGGGCCACCACCCGTCCGCCGTGCAGCACGCCGAGGGCGTTGCGCGGCCCCCGGGTCGGGGTGGCCTCGGCGTTGGCGCTGGCCGGTCCGTCGGCGTCGAGGTAGCCGACCAGCACCGGCAGCCCGCCGAGCCCGTCGGCGGCGAGGTCGGCGGCGAGCCGGTCGAGGGCGGCCCGGGAGGCGGCGACGAAGGAGTCCCGGAAGACCAGGTCCTCGACCGGATATCCGGTCAGCACCATCTCCGGGAAGGCCACGAGATGCGCGCCGGCTCCGGCGGCGTCCCGGGACCGCTGGCGGATCAGCGCCGCGTTGCCGGTGATGTCCCCGACGGTGGGGTTGACCTGGGCCAGGGCGATGCGCAAGGTCGGCATGACTCCATCTTGCCGCAGCCGGCCCCGTCGGGCTCGGCACGGCGGCCGGCGCCGGCCGTGGCGGCGCTCACCCACCGCGGCACCCGCCCGGCGCGCGCCGGGGAGGGTCCGCGGGCTATGTTTGGGACGAACGCCCAGGAAGTACGCAGGCCGCGCCAGCCCGCGCATCGGTACCGGTCTAGTTCACGTAACGTCCGCGTAACGGAACCGGTGAAGACTGGACCGCTAGGCCGTGCGCCGGCTGGGCCGGTCCGAACAGAGTGTGCGAGGGGTTGAGGTGGACCGTCAGCAGGAGTTCGTGCTCCGCACGCTGGAAGAGCGTGACATCCGTTTCGTCCGGTTGTGGTTCACCGACGTGCTCGGCACGCTGAAGAGCGTCTCGGTGGCCCCGGCCGAGCTGGAGGCGGCCTTCGACGAGGGGATCGGCTTCGACGGCTCCGCCATCGAGGGCTTCGCCCGGGTCTTCGAGTCGGACATGGTCGCGATGCCCGACCCCACCACCTTCCAGGTCTTCCCGTTCGAGGGCGGCGTCTCCGGCGAGAGCGCCCGGATGTTCTGCGACATCCTGCTCCCCGACGGCAGCCCCTCCTGGGCCGACCCGCGGCACGTGCTGCGCCGGGCGCTGTCCCGGGCCGCCGAGAAGGGCTTCACCTTCTACACCCACCCCGAGATCGAGTTCTTCCTGCTGGAGAACGGCCCCAACGACGGCTCGCTGCCGGTCCCGGTCGACTCCGGCGGCTACTTCGAGCACACCACCCACGCGGTGGCCCGGGACTTCCGCCGGCAGGCCGTGCTGGCGCTGGAGCGGATCGGCATCTCGGTGGAGTTCAGCCACCACGAGGTCGCGCCCGGCCAGCAGGAGATCGACCTGCGCTACGCCGACGCGCTCACCACGGCCGACAACATCATGACCTTCCGGCACATGGTCAAGGAGGTCGCCCTCTCCACCGGGGTACGGGCCAGCTTCATGCCCAAGCCCTTCACCGACCAGCCGGGCAGCGGGATGCACACCCACCTGTCGCTCTTCGAGGGGGAGCGCAACGCCTTCCACGACGCCAGTGACCCGATGAAGCTCTCCAAGGTCGGCAAGGCGTTCATCGCCGGCCTGCTGGTGCACGCCCGGGAATACACCGCGGTCACCAACCAGTGGGTCAACTCCTACAAGCGGCTCTTCCCGCAGGCGCTGCCGGACCGGATCACCGAGTCCCCGGCGTACGTCTGCTGGGGGCACCTGAACCGCTCCGCGCTGGTCCGGGTGCCGGCGTACGGCAAGCCGAACTCGGCCCGGGTGGAGGTCCGCTCACCCGACTCGGCGACCAACCCCTACCTGGCGTTCGCGGTGCTGCTCGGCGCCGGCCTCAAGGGGATCGAGGAGGGCTACGAGCTGCCGCCGGGCGCCGAGGACGACGTCTGGTCGCTCTCCAACGCCGAGCGCAAGGCGATGGGGTACGAGTCGCTGCCGGAGAACCTCGCCGAGGCGATCGACGTGATGTCCGGCTCGGAACTGGTCGCCGAGGTGCTCGGCGAGCACGTCTTCGACTTCTTCCTGCGCAACAAGCGCGCCGAGTGGGAGCAGTACCGCCGCGAGGTCACCCCGTACGAGCGGCAGCGCTACCTGGGTCTGCTCTAGGCCGGGCCCGGCACCGTCGTGCCGGCCGGCTCGGGGTGCCGGGCCGCGCGCCGACGAGACGCGCGACCCGGTGGCCCGGAGTGCCGCCCCGGGACTACTTGCCGGCCGGGGTGTCCGACTCGGCGCCGTCGGCCGGCGCGTCGGCCGGGCCGCCGTGCTTCGGGCCACCCGCACCGGGCCCGCCGCCCCAGGCCGGGAAGACCCCCGACTCCGCCGCCGCGATGACGGCGTCGGCCTGCTCCCGGGTCAGCTTGCCGTCCGAGACCGCCTGGTCGAGCCGTTCCTTCAGCATGGCCTGCCGGTCGGCCTTCGACCGCGCGTCCGGCCTGCCCTTGCCCCGCTGCTCGGCCCGGTCCTTCCACTCGGCCCGGTGCTGCTCCTTGATCTTCGCCAGCGCCGTCTCGACCCTCTCCTGAGGCACGCCCAGTTCCTCGGCGAGCTGCTCGGCGAGCCTGCCGCGCTGCTCCGCCAGGCGCTTGTCGTGCCCGGGCGCGGTCTGGTCACGCTCGGCCGAGGTCGACGGGGTCGGGGCGGGTGTCGCGTCCTCCGCGAACGCCACGGCCGGAGCCGCCAGCCCCACCGTGAGTACTCCGGCGGCCAGCAGACCGCCGACGACCCTCTTCCGGGAAAGCAGAGTGCCCATGCTGTGGATTACCTCCTCGGGTGCGTACGCCAACCTGGCGCGTACCGGTACCAGTCCCTCAGATTGCGGCAGCACGCTGGACCGCACCCCGGAAGGACCTGTCAGCCGGCTGGCAATCCGGGTGCCCGCTGGCAGTCGGCTGAGAATCGTCGTCGGAGCGCGGGGAGCTTCCCGACCTTCCGCCGTCACCTGCGGCGGTAGCCGCCCCCTGCGTCGGTTGTCCGCCGACGCCGCGCCTGTACCCGACGCCGCCCGGACCGTCCACTCTGGGGCGATTGTCGGTCCTGACGGAACCGGCGGTTACGGGCGGCCGTCCCGATGCCCGGCCCCATATGCTCTTCGCGCCCGCCCGGTCCGCCCCGCGCACCGGCGCGGCACCGTGTCGGTCGGGTCGTGACGCCACCGGCCGACCCGCACACCGATCAGCTCCCCGGGACGACATCGCCGGGGCCGGTCGCTGTGGCAGCTCGGTGACCGGCGTGGAAGGGGACAGATGGCGGATCGGTCGGTCCGGTGGTCACGGCGGACGACACTGACGCTCTTCGGAGCCGGCGCGTTCGCCTCGCTCGGCACCGCCGGGGCGTACGGCGTCCTCAAGGCCCGTGGGGCGGTGAAGCCCACCGGCACGGGTAGCTGGGGCGGCTCGGTGCCGGCCCCGGCCGGTGCGTCCGGCACGCCCACCGCCGCCCCGTCGACCGACCCCTACTATCCCGGTGACGCGGAGCCCGGCCCGGTCGAGGCGCCCCCGCGCCGCGCCTCGGGTGCCGGACAGTCCGCGGTCGCCCGGGAGAACTCCCGGCCCGGCGCCGCCGGGTTCAGCATCGAGCGCCACCGGTTTGGCGACGACGTGCGCAACCAGATCGCCGGCTACACCTCGTCGAGCGGGGTGGAGATCGGTGCGGAACTGGGCTTCCACGTCTCGGTCGCACCGGCGCAGTCCTACCGGATCGAGGTCTACCGGCTGGGCCACTACGGCGGGCTCGGCGGACGACTCGTCGCGACGAGCCCGTGGCTCACCGGTCGCCGGCAGCCGCCGCCGAAGGTGTCGACGGAGACCGGGATGGTGCACTGCGACTGGCCGGTCGACTGGCGCCTGCGGGTGGGCCGGGACTGGGTCAGCGGTTTCTACCTGGCGCTGCTGACCAACGCCGACGGCTGGTGCCGGTGGGTCCCGTTCGTGGTCCGTGACCCGGGACGGCTGGCGGCCGGGCTGGTCGTCGTCCCGACCAGCACCTACCAGGCGTACAACATGTGGCCGGACGACGGGCGTACCGGCACCAGCCTCTACAACGGATTCGACCCGGCCGGTCGGCGCGACTCCGAGCTGCGGGCCACCGCCGTCTGCCACGACCGGCCCTACCGGGGCAGCGGAATTCCGAGTCAGAGCCGGCACGACATCGGCTTCGTGCAGTGGCTCGAACAGCACGGCTACGACGTCGCCTACGCCACCAGCGAGGACCTGCACACCGGCCGGGTCGACCCGCGACGGTACTGGGCGGCGGTCTTCTGTGGACACGACGAGTACTGGTCCGTCGAGATGCGCCGGCTGGCCGCCGCCGCCCGGGACGCCGGGACGAGCCTCGTCTTCCTCGCCGCCAACAACTGCTACTGGCGCGTCCGGTACGCCGGCCCGGAGAGCCGCTCGGCGGAACGGGTGATCGACTGTGCCAAGAGCCTGCCCCCGTACGACGGTGAGGTCCCGTTGACGACCCGGTGGCGCAACGCGGGCAGCCCGGAGCAGGAACTCCTCGGCGGGCAGTACGTCAGCATCGTGGACGGGCAGGCGCCGCTCGTGGTCCGGGACAGCCGGCACTGGTTCTGGGCCGGTACCGAACTGCGCGACGGCGACCGCATCCCCCGGGTGGTGTACGGCGAGGCGGACCGGGTGCAGCCGGCGCTGCGCACTCCCCGGGCCACCGACCGGGTCCTGCTCGCCGACTCCCCGTACCGGCGCCGGGGGCGGGCCTACCAGCAACAGACCTCGCTCTACCAGGCACAGTCCGGGGCCTGGGTCTTCGACGCGGGCTCGCTGGGCTGGACCCGGGCCCTCTACGCCAGCGGCTTCGTCGACGCCCGGCTACAGCGGGCGACCCGCAACCTGCTCGACCGCGTACTGCGCCCGCCGGGCTGAGCGCTGCGCCGGGCTGAGCGCTGCGCCGGGCTGGGCGCTGCGCCGGGCGCTTGGTGAGCGGCTCAGCGTACGGCGGAGGTCACGGTCAGGGTGCCGGCGTCCGCGTCCATCGTCGCCGGTACGCCCACCGGCACGGTGAGCTGCCCGACCCCGTGCCCGATCGGCAGCCCGCCCAGCACCGGCACCCCGAGATCGCCGAGCCGCTCGGCCAGCACCTCCGCCACCCCGACCGCCCAGCCGTCCGCGCAGTCGGTGAACTGGCCCACCGCCACCCCGGCCACCCCGGCCAGCGCACCGGACCGGCGCAGGTGGGTGAGCATCCGGTCGACCTTGTACGGCGGCTCCCCGACATCCTCGACCAGCAGGATCGCGCCGGTCAGGTCCGGCATGTCCGGGGTACCGAGGGAGTGCGTGAGCAGGCAGAGGTTGCCGCCGAGCAGCGGCCCGGTGGCCGTACCGGGCGCCAGCACCGCCGCGGTCTCCTCGGTCGGCAGCCGGTGCACCACCACCGGCTCGGGGCACATCAGCGCGGTGCGCAGCGACTCGGCCGAGACCGGCGGGGTCCGCTCGTCCAGCCAGGCCGCCCCCGGGCCGTGCACGGTGGCCAGCCGGGCGCCGCGCCAGAGCGCGAGTTGCAGTGCGGTGATGTCGGAGAACCCGGCCACCACCTTCGGATCGCGGCGCACCGCCGACATGTCGATCGCGTCGACCACCCGCTGCGCGCCGTAGCCACCCCGGGTGCAGAGCACGCCCCGCACCGCCGGGTCGGCGAAGGCCGCGTTGAGGTCGGCGGCGCGCAGCGCGTCGTCTCCGGCGAGGTAGCCGCGCCGGGCGTACGCGTTCGGGGCGAGGACGGGACGAAGGCCCCAACCAGTGAGCAGTTCCATCCCCCGGGCGACCCGTTCCGGCCGGGTCGGCCCGGACGGCGACACCAGCAGCACCGTGTCGCCGGTCCGCAGCGCCGGTGGTCGCACCGCCTGGTCGTCGGGCACCCCGCCTCCTCGATCGTCGGCCCCGAGCCTATCGGTGGCCGCCGGGGGCACCGGATAGCCTCGACACCGTGGCAACCGAGACCGGAACCGAGAGCGACACCGGCAGCGCGGGCGGCGCCGCGACAGCGCTGGTGATCGAGAACGACCCGACGGACGACGCCCGCCGGCTGGGGGAGTGGCTCACCGAGGCCGGCCTCGACCTGGCGGTGCTCCGGCCGTACGCCGGGGACGCGCTCCCCGAGGACCTCACCGGGTACGCCGCGCTCGTCGTACTCGGCGGCTACCAGCATCCGTATCCGGGACCCGACGGCAGCCCGGGGGCGCCCTGGTTCCCGGCCCTGGAGGGGCTGCTCCGCAAGGCGGTCCGGCACCGGGTGCCGACCCTGGCGATCTGCCTCGGCGCCCAACTGCTGGCCACCGCGCACGCCGGTACGGTGCAGCGCAGCGCGGCCGGGCCGGAGGTCGGGCCGAGCGTCGTCGGCAAGCGGGACGCCGCCGAGCACGACCCGCTGTTCCGGTACGTGCCGATGATCCCGGACGTGCTCCAGTGGCACGTCGACGAGATCACCGAGCTGCCGCAGGGCGCCACCCTGCTGGCCGCCTCGACCCGCTATCCGCACCAGGCGTTCCGGCTCGGCGACCGGGCCTGGGGGCTCCAGTTCCACATCGAGTGCGACGCCGAGATGATCGCCGACTGGGCGACCGACTCGGCGACCCTGGCCGCGCTGGACTACGACCCGGAGCTGGTGGTGGCCGCCTGCGCGGAGGTGCTGACCGACGTGGAGGAGGTGTGGCAGCCGTTCGCCGCCCGGTTCGCCGCGCTGGCCCAGGGCCGGCTCGACGGCGCGCCGTCCCGGCCCACCCTGCCGCTGCTCGGGCACTAAGGGGGTAGCGCCGATGACCGAGACCGGGATCCGCCGCCGATGAGCAGACCGACCAGCGCGTCCGGCCGGCTCACCCGGCTCGCCCGGTACGGCTTCGGGGTGGGCGACGGGGAGCGGGCCGGCGGCAACGGCGTGGGCCGGGCCGCCGAGCTGCTCGGGCCGGACGGGCTCGGGCTCTGGGACCCGGAGACCCAGGAGCCGGTCGACGCCCCGGCCGGCGAACTGCTCACCGCGCTCTCCCGGACCGCCGATCCGGACCTCACGCTGCGCCAGCTGCACCGGATCGTCGAGGCGGAACGCCGGTCCGCCGCCCCGGCCACCGGCGTCGCCCCGGCCACCGGCGTCGCCCCGGCCACCGGCGACGGCGCGGGAACCGGCGACGAGGCGGGAAGCGGCGACGGGGCGGGAAGCGGCGACGGGGCGGAGAGCCTGCTCGCCGCCCTGCACGCCGATCCCGGGCTGCGTCGGCGGATGCTCGCGATCCTCGGCGCCTCGTCGGCGCTCGGCGACCATCTGGTGGCCAACCCGGAGCAGTGGCGGGCGCTGCGTACCGGGGTCGACGGGGTGGCGCCGAACGCCGACGGGCTGCTGCACCCGGACGCCACCGGGCCGCACGACGGCTCGGGAGCGCTGCCGGCGGTGGCGGCGCTGCGCCAGGCGTACCGGCTGGCCCTGCTGCGGATCGCGGCGGCCGACCTGACCGGCGGGCGCGGCCTGGAGCAGACCATGGTGGCGCTCTCGGCGCTGGCCGACGCCACCCTGGCCGACGCGTACGGCATCGCGGTCGGCGAGCTGCCCGAGGGGACCCCGGTGCCCCGGCTGGCGGTGGTGGCGATGGGCAAGTGCGGCGGCAACGAGCTGAACTACGTCTCCGACGTCGACGTCATCTTCGTGGCCGCCACCGACGAGGACCTGCCGGCCGGCACCCAGGTGGCGACCCGGATGATCGAGATCTGCGGGCTGGTGGCCTGGCCGGTCGACGCCGCGCTGCGGCCGGAGGGGAACCGGGGGCCGCTGGTGCGTACCCTCGCCAGCCACCTCGCGTACTACCGCCGCTGGGCCCGGACCTGGGAGTTCCAGGCGCTGCTCAAGGCCCGCCCGGCGGCCGGGGACGTCGAACTGGCCCAGGAGTGGATCGACGCCCTCGCCCCGCTGGTGTGGCGGGCGGCGGAGCGGCCGGAGGCGGTCGAGGACGTCCGGGCGATGCGTCGCAAGATCATCGACAACATCCCGCCGCGCGAGCTGGAACGGGAGATCAAGCGCGGGCCGGGCGGGCTGCGCGACATCGAGTTCGCGGTGCAGCTCCTCCAGCTCGTACACGGCCGGGTCGACGAGTCGCTGCGGGCCCCGGGCACCATCCCGGCGCTGCGGGCGCTGGTCGCCGGCGGCTACGTCGGGCGGGCCGACGGGGAGGCGCTGCTGCGCGGGTACCGCTTCCTCCGGGGGGTCGAGCACCGGCTCCAGTTGCAGGCGCTGCGGCGTACCCACACCGTGCCGGCGGACCGTCCCGCGCTGCGCTGGCTCGCGCACGCCCTCGGCTACACCGCGCTGCCCGGCCGGGACGCCGTCGAGGCGTTCCGGGCCGACTGGGTCGGCCACGCCACCGAGGTACGCCGGCTGCACGCCAAACTCCTCTACCGCCCGCTGCTGGAGGCGGTCGCCCGGGTACCCGCCGACGGGCTGCGGCTGACCCCGGAGGCGGCCCGGAACCGGCTGGAGATCCTCGGGTTCGCCGACCCGACCCGGGCGCTGCGGCACCTGGAGGCGCTGACCGGCGGGGTGACCCGGACGTCGGCGATCCAGCGCACCCTGCTGCCGGTGCTGCTCCAGGAGTTCGCCGACGCACCCGAACCCGACCGGGGGCTGCTCAACTACCGCCAGGTCTCCGACAAGCTCGGCGGCACCCCGTGGTATCTGCGGCTGCTCCGCGACGAGGGGCCGGTGGCCCGCCGGCTGGCCCGTACCCTGGCGGTCTCCCGCTACGTCGCCGACCTGCTGGCCCGGGACCCGGAGGCGCTCCGGCTGCTCGCCGACGACACCGAGCTGACCCCCCGGGACGCCGAGGTGCTGCGCGACGGTTTCACCGCCGCCGCCGACCGCTACCTCGTCGGTCGGGGGCCGACGCCCGCCGACCCGGCCGAGGCGATCCGGGCGGTCCGGGCGCTGCGCGGCCGGGAACTGGTCCGGATCGCCTGCGCGGACGTGCTGTACCGGGCGGGTTCGCTGGCGCCGGCCGGCCCGACCGGGGTGGCCGCGACCCTCACCCCGGAACCGGCCCCGGCCGGCGTCGTCGGCGACTCCGACGTGCTCACCGTCGGCGCGGCACTCTCCGCCGTCACCGACGCCACCCTGCGGGCGGCGCTGCGGGTGGCCCGGGCGACCCAGCCGGAGCTGCCCGGCCTGCGCTTCGCGGTGATCGGGGTGGGCCGGCTCGGCGGGTACGAGATGAACTACCTCTCCGACGCCGACGTGCTCTTCGTCTACGACCCGCCGCCCGGGGTGGCCGACGACGCGGCCAGCGCGGCGGCCCGGGCGATCGCCGAGGAGCTGCGCCGGCTGCTCGGCATGCCGGCCGTCGACCCGCCGCTCGGGGTCGACGCCGACCTGCGCCCGGAGGGGCGGCAAGGGCCGCTGGTCCGCAGCCTCGGCGCGTACGCGCAGTACTACGCCCGCTGGTCGAAGGTCTGGGAGGCGCAGGCGCTGCTGCGGGCCCGGCACGTCTGCGGCGACGCCGACCTCGGGCGCGAGTTCGAGGCGGTCGCCGACCCGGTGCGCTATCCGGAGCGGGGACTGAGCCGGGAGCAGGTGGTGGAGATCCGCCGGATCAAGGCCCGGGTGGAGACCGAACGGCTGCCCCGGGGCGCCGACCCGGCCACGCACACCAAACTGGGCCGGGGCGGGCTGGCCGACGTGGAGTGGGCCGTGCAACTCACCCAGCTCCGGCACGCCGGCCGGCTGCCCGAGCTGCGCTGCACGCGTACCCTCGACGCGCTGGCCGCCGCCCGGGAGGCCGGGGTGATCGACGGCGCCGACGCCGCCGCGATGGCCACCGGGTGGAGCATGGCCGCCCAGGTACGCAACGCGCTGATGCTGGTCCGCGGCCGGGCCGGCGACCAGTTGCCCCGGCACGGCGTGGAACTGGCCGGCGTGGTACGCCTGCTCGGCGGCGACGACCCGGGCGAGTTCCTGGACCACTACCTGCGGACGGCGCGGCGGTGCCGGGCGGCGGCGGAGCGCGTGCTGAATGCCTGACCGGCGCCGCGTCCCGACGGTCCTCTCCGGCGCGGTCGGCCTGGCCGGCGTGCTGGCGGTCGCCTTCCTGCTCGCCCCGCCGCTCGGCACCGACCTCTCCGCCCAGGTCGCCCGGGCTAACTTCTTCGGCCGGCACGGATCCGCCGTCCTCGACCTCGGCTGGTACGCGGGCATCTCCCCGTACGGCTACAGCCTCTTCACGCCGCCGCTGATGCACTGGCTCGGCGCCGACGCGCTCGGCCCCCGGCTGGCCGGCGCGCTCGCGCTGCTCGGCTCGGCGGCGGCGCTGGCGTTGCTGATGGTGCGTACCGGTGCCCGTCGGCCGCTGCTCGGCAGCCTGCTCGGCGCCGCCTGTGTGGCCGGCAACCTGGTCTCCGGCCGGATCACCTATGCGATCGGGGTCGCCTTCGGGCTGCTCGCCCTGCTGCTGCTGACCAGCACACTCCGGCCGGCGGTGCGGTGGACGGCGGCCGGGGCAGCGGCGGCACTGGCCGGCGCGGCGAGCCCGGTGGCCGGTCTCTTCGTCGGCCTCGCCGGAGTCGCGCTGGCGCTCGCGGCGTCCCTCCCCGCACCGCCGACCGGCGACGCCGGGGAGAGCCGGGACCGGTGGCGGCCGGGCCTGGTCGACGGGACGGTCCTGGCGGTGGGCGCCGGGGTGCCGGTGGCGGTGCTCGGTCTCGGCTTCGGCGCGGGCGGCTGGATGAACATCAGCCTCACCGACACGGTCACCTCGGCGCTGGCGAGTGCGCTGGTCGCGCTCCTGGTGCCGAGGCGGGTACTGCGGATCGGCGCGGTGCTGGCCACCCTCGGGGTGCTGGCGGCGTTCGCGGTCCGGACACCGGTCGGGCTGAACGCCACCCGGCTGGCCGCGATGTTCGCGCTGCCGGTGCTGGCCGGCTACGCGACGCTGCCGCCCGGCCCAGCCCGGGGCTGGCCCGGACGGGGGACCGGCTCGGCCCGGGGCTGGTTGCGACGGGGGACCGGATCGGCCCGGGGCTGGTCTCGGCGGGCGACCGGATTCGCGCTGGCCGCGATCGTGGTGCTGGTCGCCGTCGTGGAGCCGCCGGTCTCCGTGGCGGACCTGCGCGCGGCCGGGGACCCGACGGCGTCCCGGAGCTACTTCGCACCGCTGCTGACCGAGCTGGCCGGCCGGCCGCCCGGCCGGATCGAGGTGGTGCCGACGGCGAACTACTGGGAGGCGGCGTACGTGCCGGAGGCCGCGCCGCTGGCCCGGGGCTGGCTGCGCCAGGCCGACCAGGCGCACAACCGGCTCTTCCTGGACGGCAGCGTCGACGCGGAGTCGTACGGCCACTGGCTGCGGGACAACGGCGTGGCGTACGTCGCCCTGGCCGGTGCCGAGCCGTCCTGGGTCGGCCGCCGGGAGGCGGAACTGATCCGGGGCGGGCTGCCGTACCTGACCCCGGTCTGGCAGCACCCGGACTGGACCCTGTACGCGGTGACCGGCGCCCCCTCCGTGGTGCAGGCGCTCGGCGCGGGGGCGGTCGGGCCGGGTGGGGGCGACCCGCCGGACGGCGCCGAGGGGGCGGGTCCGGGTACCCCGGGTGCCGAACTGGTGCGGGCCACCTCGGTGGAGTTGACGGTCGACGTACCGGCCGCCGGGGAGACCCTGGTCCGGCTCCGCTGGTCGAGGTGGCTGCGGGTCGAGGGTGGCCGGGACGCCTGCCTGGCCCCGTACGCCGACTGGACCGTGCTCCGGGTGACGCGCCCCGGCCGGTACTCGATCACGGGGAGCCTGACCGGCGCCGGTCCGCGCTGTCCGGGGTGACCGGAGCGGCGGGACTGCCGTGGTCGAGCCCGACGCGTCGTTGCCGGAGGGCGGCATCGGGTGGCGGTACTATCTCTCTGTCCATTTGCTCCCGGTCTTGAATGAAAGGCACTTTTGGTGAACCTCATTCGGGATGATTCGGCCGGGCACCCGCACGACGACCCCGCCGACTACCAGGCACCGACCGTGCGCCGGCTGGGCACGCTGGCCGAGCTGACCCGGGGCGGCACCGTCGGCCCCGACGACGGGCTCGGCGGCGCGGGTGACGAGGGATCGGTGTGACGGGGGTCGGTGTGACCGGCACCGGAGCGCCGTACCCGCAGCGGGCCTGATGCTCCGGTTGCGCGGCGCGGGCCGCCGCTTCGGCCGCCGTACCGTCTTCGCCGACCTCGACCTCGACCTGCCCGCCGGGGTGCGGCTGCTGGTCGTCGGCGGCAACGGGTCCGGCAAGACCACCCTGCTGCGCTGCCTCGCCGGCACGCTGGCCCTGAGCGCGGGCCGGGCCACCGTGGCCGGCCACCCGGTCGGCTCGCCGGCCGCCCGGCACCTGGTCGGGGTCGGCCTCGCCACCGACCTCGGCCTCTACGAGCAGCTCACCGCCCGCGACAACCTGATGCTGGTCGCCCGGCTCCGGCTGCCGGTGCCGGACCGGTCCGCCGAGGTGCGCCGGCTGGAGGGTGAGCTGGGCGTCGACACCTTCTCCGGTACGCCGATCCGGCACTGCTCCACCGGAATGCGCGCCCGGGTGACGATCGCCCGCGCCCTGCTCGGCGATCCGAAGCTGCTGCTCCTGGACGAGCCCGGCCGCTCCCTCGACGACCGGGCCCGGGAGCTGCTCTGGGCCACCCTCGACCGCCGTCCCCGGCTCGGCTGCGTGATCGCCTCGCCGCACGACACCGACCGGGACCGCTGCGACCGCCTGCTCACCCTCACCGCCCCGCGATGACCGGCACCCTGCGCACCGACGCCCCGGTCGGCGACACCGCGACGGTCACCGCCGCTCGCCGCGGGAGCACCGGGCCACGCGCCGTGGCCGCGCTCGTCGTACGCGACCTCGGCGGGCGACGGCTCGTCCGGCTGCCGCTCCTGCTCGACCTCACCTTCGGCATCGTCAACCTGCTGGTCTTCCTCTTCATCTCCCGGCTGCTCGGCCAACCCGACGGCACCGCTGAGCAGTCCGCCGCGACGGGTCTGGCCGGCGCCGCGAGCTACTTCGACTTCGTCGCGATCGGCATCACCTTCATGCTGGTCCTCCAGTCGGCCGCCACCCAGCTCACCGCCCGGATCGCGGCGGAGCAGCGCGGCGGCACCCTGGAGATGCTGGCCGCCCAACCGGTACCGGTCTGGGCGCTCGCGCTGGGCGTCGCCGGTTACCCGTTCGTCTTCGCCCTGCTCCGGGCCGGCTTCTATCTGCTGGTGCTGAGCCTGCTGCTCGGGCTGCGAACCGACCGGGCCGACTGGCTCGGGGTGGTGCTGCTGCTCGGGCTCGGCGGCACGGCGGTGCTCGGCATCGGCGTCGCGCTGATGGCGGTCTCGGTGGCGGTCGGGCACGGCGGCACCGTCGCCCGGCTGCTCGTCGTCGGGCTCTCCTTCGTCTCCGGTACCTACTTCCCGACCGCCGCGCTGCCGGCCGAACTGCACCCGCTCGTCGCCGTACTGCCGACCCGGCTCGCCCTGGACGGGCTGCGCGCGGCGATCGCCGGCGAGGAGTGGGGGAGTAGCGCACTGGCGCTGCTCGGGACCACCGTCGTACTGCTGCCGGCCGCGATCTGCACGTTCGGCCTGGCCCTGCGCTCGGCCCGCAGCCGGGGGACGCTGACCCGTGGCTGATCCTCCCGCCTCCCGGCTGACCCGACGCGAGATCGCCTCCGGGGTGGTGCTCGGGCACGTACCGGAGCCGCCGGCACACCGGACCGGGCCGGCCCGCTGGTCGCTCGGCTGGACGCCGCCGGAGACCGCACCGGTCCCGGAGCGTGCCGTGACCCCGCTCGGCGCTCTCGAACAGGCGGTGCTGCCCGCGCTGCGCCGACCGCCGTGCGTGGTCAGCTTCTCCGGCGGGCTGGACTCATCACTCGTGCTCGCCGTCGCGCTCCGGGTCGCCCGCCGGGAGGGTCTGCCGCATCCGGTACCGGTCACCTGGCGGTTCACCGGGGCACCCCGGGCCGACGAGTCGCGGTGGCAGGACCGGGTCGTCCAGGCGCTGGGCATCGGGGACTGGCAACTGCTCCAGGCCGACGACGACCTCGACCTGGTCGGGCCGACGGCGGGGCGGCTGCTGCGCCGGCACGGCCTGCGGCACCCGGCCAACCTGCACCTGCACCTGCCCATCGTCGAGCTGGCGACCGGCGGGTCGATGCTCACCGGTGCCGGCGGGGACCAGGTGCTCGGCGGCTGGCGCCGGGCACGCCCCGGCCCGCTGCGGGTACGGCTGCGCCGGGGCGCCGGCCAGTTCCGGGCCGTACTGCGGATGCGCCGACCGGGCCCGGAGATGTTCCCCTGGCTGCGGCCGGAGGTGTCGGCGGAGATCCACCGCGCCTTCCGGGCGGAACGGCGCCGGGAACCGCGCCGGCTCGACCGGCGGATCGCCTGGCACGTCCGTCGGCGTGACCTCGGGCTGACCTGCGCCAGCCTGGCCGCGCTCGGCGCCGCGCACGGCGTGGCGGTGGTGAATCCACTGCTCGACCCGGGGTTCCTGACCACCCTGACCGGACCGGACGGCCGGCGCCGGTGCCCGCCCCGGGACCGGCTGGTCGCCGAGATCGCCGCCGGGCTGCTGCCGGAGGTGGTCACCGCGCCCCGGCCGAAGGCCCGTTTCCTGGAGGTCTTCCTCCGGGGGCCGACCCGCCGGTTCGTCCAGCGCTGGGACGGCAGCGGCGTCGACGAGGAACTCGTCGACGTGGCGGCGCTGCGCACGCTCTGGTCCCGGTGGCCGATCCCCGGTGGCACGGCGGGACTGGTCCAGGAGGTGTGGCTCGCCTCCAGTTCCGGCGGCGGCGAGTCCGGCCGGCCAGCCGTGCCCCGGCCCTCCGGACCGGAGCCGCGCCGATGACCGGGACGGCGGAGCCGGTCTACCGGGTCGCGCCGGCCGGTACGGCGTGGCGGCGGGCCGGCGACGAGATCGTCGTACTCGACACCACCAGCTCCGTCTATTTCGGACTCGACCGGTCCGGTGCGCTGCTCTGGAGCCGGCTGGTCGACGGGGCCACCAGCACCGAACTGGTCGCCGCGCTGACCGCCGACACCCCGGTCCCGGCGGAGCGGGCCGTCGCGGACGTCCGGCGCTTCCTCGACGCCCTGCTGCACCACGGCCTGATTCAGCCCACGTGACCGCCGCGGCCGGTCTCCGCCTTCTCCGCTGCCGCCGAAGTCTCGGCGCCGCCGGCCGGCAGCCACTCCGGTTCCGTTCCCTCCGACAGTTCGCGGCCGTCGGCGGGCAGCCGCCCCGGTTCCGTTCCCCCCGACAGTTCACGGTCGCCGGCCGGCAGCCGCTCCGGTTCCGCTCCCTCCGACAGTTCGCCGTCGTCGGCGGGCAGCCACTCCGGCGGCGGTGGGCGGTGCAGGACCTCGACCAGCCCGTGCCGGTGCCGGTCGGGTTCGCCGTCGAGCCAGGCGTGCGCCCGGAACCCGCTGCTCGGCGCGGTCACCCCGATCACCAGCGTCCGGGGAGTCCGGCGGGCGGCGTACCAGCGTTGCCGTACGAGTGCGCGTTCCAGGCAACTCGCCCCGAGCCGGTGCAGTACGCCGGAGACCACCGTCCGGTCGACGTCGGCGGTGGGCGGTGGGGCCGGCAGGCGTACGCCGTCCATGCCGGCCCTGCGCAGCTGCCGGCGTACCCGACGCCAGGCCCGTACCGTCCACAGTGCCGTCCGGAGCCCGCCCAGTCCCCGGCGCCGGGCCAGCCGGAGCAGTGCGGACACCGCTCGACCCGACACCCGGAGCCAGCGGGCCGGTACCGCCGTCACCGCTGGTCACCGCCGGCCCGCCGGGTCGCGATCCGCAACTCCCACAGGCCACCCGGGGTACGCCGGGCGAGGTCGCCGACCCGGAGGAGATAGGCGAGCAGCAGCCCCGCGACCCCCCGGCCGGCCAGCGGGTACGCGTGCCGCATCGCGGCCGGCGACGGCACCAGCCGCAGGCCGAGATGCCGGAGCCGGGCACGGCAGGTCGGCAGCTCGGCGAGCCGGGCCAGCGAGTACGCCGCCGACCTGCCGCGATGCGCGGCGAGCCAGCCGGTGACCGCCGTCCGGCGTGGCAGTCCCAACTCTGTGGCGAGCGCGTCGCCCCGCGCGTCCCGGCGCAGCCCGACCGCGAAGGCCGGAACCGCGCCGGTCCGTCGGGCGATTCCGGCCGCCGCCCGCCAGGTCGCTGCCGGCAGCACCGCCAGGGCCCGGGCCAGATCGTCCCCGGGGCGCCCGGACCGGCCCGGACTGGCGGCGTGCAGTGCGACCAGCAGCGCGGCGCAGGGTTCGTCCGGTACCGTCACCGTGCCGCCGGCCAGGTCCAGCCGTTCGGCCGTGGTGGAGACCGCCGACCAGAACGCCACCGGATCGGCGACCCCGGCGAATCCCCGGTGCAGGTCGACGGTGAGCGCGGCCGGTCCGGGTGCCCGCCACGGGCGGGCGTGCCAGTGTGCCCAGTCGTCCTGGCGGGCGCCGGCCAGGATCGGCCGGTACCCGAGGTCGCGGAGCACCCGCTGGGTCGCGTCGAAGGTGGCCGGCGCGACGAGCAGGTCGACGTCGCCGTACCGGCGGGATCCGGCGTTCCGCAGCCGGTGGGCCAGGCCGGCACCCTTGAGCAGGACGCTCGCGATGCCCCGGTCGCGCAGCGCCGCTGCGGTCCGCACCGCCAGGGCGTCGAGCCCGAGACCGCGTACGGCCTGCGCGGTCGCCGCCGCCCCCGTCGCGGTCGTCGCCGCCGATCGTGGTGCGGGTACCGGCTCCGGCTCGGCCATCGGTTCCGGTGCCGAGGTGGGCGTCGGTGCCGGGGCGGGCGAGCCGGTCAGGGTGAGGGTCAGCAACCGGCAGGTGGCGTCGAGGAGTCTCCAGTCCGGCGGGCGGACCAGGTCCCAGGCGGGCAGGGTGGCCAGGGCCAGCATGGTCGCCGGATCCGACGGCAGGTTCCGCCACGACCGCCGGCACGCGAGTCGGGCCAGCAGCTCCGGTGCGCCCAGCGGGGTCATCCCGAGGGTGTCTCCCCAGCTCAGGAAGAGCCAGCCGCCGAGCGGCACCCGGGCCGGGACCGGCGGCAGCAGTACCCGGGACCGGCTGTCCCGCCGGGCCGGCCGGCAGTCGAGCCGGAGACCGGGTACCGGTCGGCGCAGGTCCAGGCAGCGCGGCCCGGCGTACCCGGTGGTGCCGTCGACCACCAGGATGTCGTCGGTGAGCACCGGCACCCGGGCGTCGGCCAGCGCCGCCAGCAGGCTGCTCTTGCCGGCGGTACGCGGACCGAGCAGCGCCCAGGCGCGTCCGCCGAGCACGAAGGCCCCGGCGTGGAACGCTTCCCGACCGGCCCACCGGTTGAAGACCGTGGCCACCGCACCGAGGTACGGGTGGGCGAGCAGATCGGCCGCGAGCGGTGGACCGTAGAAGGTGGCCCGGCCCCGGTCCCGATCGAGCGCCAGGTGCCGGCCGTCGGCGAGTACCCGTACCCCGCGCCGGCCGTCCAGCGGCAGCGGTCCGGGCGGTGGTCCGGCCGCCTGCCCCACCCGGACGGTTGGTGCGTCGGGCCGGCACTCCCGGGCCGGCCCGAGTTCGGCGACCTCGTCGAGGCCGTGCACCCGCAGCCCGTACGCCGACCGTCCAGGGGTCGTCGTGCCGCAGGCCGGGCCGGCCGACGCCGCTCCGGTCGGCTCGTCCGCCCGTCGACCGGTGGGCTGGCGGTCGTGCGGTTTCCCGTCGGTGCCGTGCCCGGTCGCCGCTCCGGTCGTCATCAGCGGTCCGCCGGTTCAGGGGCCGGCGGCAGTTCTCCGGCGTCGCCGGCCGGCGTGCCGGACTCGACCGGCGCCGAGACCTGCCGGTTCGGGGTGGGGGCGCGCTGTTCCGGCGCCGGGACGGACTGTTCCGGCACCGGGGCAGGTCGGTCGGACTCCCGGTTCGCCGGGTCCGAGGTGAAGAGCAGCAGGCCGATCAGGATGACGGCGGCGGTGACCGCGAGCAGCACCGCGGCCCGGACCGACGGGCTAAACCTCGACGTCATAGGTGAACCAGAAGGTCCGGCCGCTGTCGACGGCGAACGTGATCGAGACCGAGACGCTCTCCCCGGCCGGCAGCCCGCCGCTGGGCAGCGGAACGGCGAGGGTGCTGTTCAGGCCACCGCCCGGTGGATCGGTGGCCGGAGCCGCCAGCGTGACGCTGTGCGCCAGTACCGTACGGCCGCCGACCGTGATCGCCGTGACCGGCGTCGCCGAGTTCACCGCCCGCAGCCGGGCCGGGTCCGCCGGCTGGCTCGGTACGCCCGGCTTCGGTGCGCCGTTCGCCGCGCTGATCGAGATGATCCGGAGCCGGGCCGAGGTGACCGTGCTGCCCGAGTTGTTGGTGATGGTGCGCCGGACGGTCAGGATGCGGGGTTGGCCGGCGGTCACCTCCCGGTTCGGTGCGGCGTTGACCGGCCGGTCGGGGTCGATCAGTGACGAGACCAGGTGGGCCGGTCGGCGTACCGGGCTGGTGGTGCCGCTCGGCGAGGCGGAGCCCAGGGTGGACTGCACCCCGCCGACCGGGCCGCCCGTGCTGGAGACGAGGGCGAAGTCGGTGTTGTTGTCGCGGGTGTTCTGCAACGTGCCGGTCTGGGCCAGCCGCACCCAGGCGTACTGGTCGGTCGGCTGGCCGGTCAGCGCGGGCAGCGGGGTGCCGGTGGAGTACCCGGGACTCGACCCGGCCGCGTCGGTGACCGTGCCGGCCGCGTCGGGTGCGGTCGTCCGGACCCCGCCGGTGGTGCCCAGGGTGGCGACGACGAGGTCCGGCGCGGCCAGCGAGGAGAGCGAGTACCCGCCGCCGACCACCAGGTACGCCCGGCCGGAGCCGAGGGTCGGTGCCGTCCGGGGGAGTGTGACGGCGGCGCCGTTGTCGGTCTTCACCGTGAACCCGGCCAGCGGGACGGCGAACGGGCTGGTGTTGGTCAGCTCGACGTACTGGTCGGTCGGGCCACCGGGGCCGGAGAGCCGGAACTCGCTGACCAGCAGTCGGGTATTGGCGGCGGAGACCTGCACCACATGCCCGCTGGAGGTGCCGGCCGGATAGGTCGCGTCCCCGCCGTAGCCGGCGGTCACCGTGTTCGGCCCGTACGCCGGCAGCGTCACCGTCAGCGTCGCCCGCCCGCCGCTGAGGGGCGCGGTGCCGAGGGTGACCGTCGAGCCGGCCGACGGGCCGGTGGTCACGCCGGCGGTGAAGGTGACCGTGCCGGTGGCGGCGGAGGGCGAGACGTCGGCGGTCAGCGTCACCTCGTCGCCGAAGTTCGTGCTGACGCGCGACGGCGTGACGGTGACGGTGGGCGGGACCAGCCGGATCCCCTGGTCGATGTCGCTGCGGGTGGCGCCGGTGCCGAGCGCCAGTACGGCGGTGGCGCCGGTGCTCGGATCGCCGTCCGAGTCGACCCCCCGGTTGGCGCCCTGGCCCTGCGGCGAGAAGCGCTGGTCCGCGGCGAGCGCGGCCGGGTTGAACGTCACGGTGTAGGTGCCGGCCCGCAGCCCGGTGAAGGCGTACGTCCCGTCGGCGGCGGTCGTCGTCGACCGGGTCACCGGACTGCCCAGGTCGTTGGTGCCGGAGAGCGCCACCGGGAAGCCGCCCAGCGGGCCCTCGCCGGACTGCCGGATCCCGTCGGCGTTCGCGTCCCGCCAGGTGCGTCCGCTGATCGTCGACGACACCACGGTCACCTGTGCGGTCTCGCTGGGCAGCGTGATCGGGGTGCTGCCACCGCTGGGCAGATAGCTGCCGGTGCTGGTGTTGACGTACCGGTCACCGGTGTTGTTGCCGCTGGTGGTCAGGTTGAGCCGGACCGCGTTGACGGTGGTGTTGGTCAGGTTGGTGACGACGATCCGTACCCCGGTGGTGGCCGGGCCGCAGGCCGCCGTCGAATAGTCGGCCGGGTCGCCGGTGTGCGTGCCGTGCGGCCGGGTCGTGCACTGCACCGTGGCGCCGGCCGGCGCGGTGGATCCGGCGTACGTCAGGGTGCCGCTGAACGACGACCGCCCGTCGCCGTTGTACGGCAGCTCGGAGAGGATCACCAGCGAGGGGATGGTCAGTCCGGTGACGTTCCGGTACGCGATCGTGTAGCTCAGCGGCTCGTCGCCGGTGATCTGCGGGGTGGCGGTGGTCTCCGAGATGGCCAACTGGGTCTGGTTGCGTACCGTGATCGTAGAGGTGGCGGTGCGTTTAGCCAGGTCGATCGGTACCGCCGCGTCGGAGCCGATCACGGCGGTGTTGGCCGCGCCGGTGCTGTCCGGGGTGATCCGCAGCGCGGTGGCCTGGAAGGCGATCGCCGGGATGCTGCCGCCGGGGACGATCGGCCCGAGCTTGAGCAGCAGGCTCTGCCCGGTCTCGCCGCTGTCCCCGGTGCACGGGATGCCGTCCGCGCCGTTGTTGCCGGCGGTCAGCTCGACGCCGAGGCTGGCGCCGCCGGAGACGTAGTGCGCGCTGCCGGCGACGTAGCTCAGGCAGCCGGGCAGGGTGTCGGTGATCCGTACCCCGCCGACCGGGCTGGTCGCCGAGGTCGCCCGGGTCACCGTCGGGGTCAGGGTGTAGGTGACGGTGCCGCCGGCCGCGATGAACTGCTGGCTGGGCGGCAGGTTGTTGGTCTTGGCCACCCGGAGCACCCCGTCGGTGACGGTCAGCCGGTTTCCGGTGTACGACGGGTTGTTGGTGACCCGGTTGTAGAACGACGGCCCCCAGGTCTCGGCGGCACCGAGCCGGGCGCTGTCGAAGTTGGCCAGGATGGTGCCGACCGGGTTCGGCTGCACCTGGAACTGCGGGTGGAAATAGCTGGTCTCGCCGTTGGCGATGGTCCAGTTCGGGGTGAACCGGACCGCGTTGACCAGGCTCGCCCCGCCGGCCGCCTCGACCGAGGGATACCAGGTGCCGGTGCCGCAGGAGGTGGTCCGGCGGGCGTTGTCGTCGGCCATCGGCAGCACGGCGTACTCCACCGTGTACTCGGAGGCGGCGACGACGGTGTTGTTCCGGTACGCCCGGCCGATCCCGACGATCCGGGTCTCGGCCGGGTTCCACTTGTCGCAGATCGCCGCGCCGGTCAGCGCCGGTCCGCTGGTCGAGTAGAGGTGCAGCCGGTCGTAGTAGGTCTGTCCGGGGGAGGCGACGCCGTCTCCGGAGGTGCCGTTGCTGGCGTTGCCGGCCGGGATCCCGCCGGGGGTGTCGGTGGTCCAGAAGTAGCCGTTGTAGCCGGCCGCCCGGGGGCCGAAGGTGGTGGAGAAGCAGTTGTCGTTGCTCCGGTTGGTGTTGTCGGCGACGTAGGTGCAGGTCGCGGCGGAGGGTTCACCGCCGGGCTCGTAGCCGGTGCCGAAGTTCGACTGGCCGGTGATGCTGAACGGGTCGAAGCCGCGGTACTGGATCGTCGACTGGATCACCGAGCCGCTGTCGGTGCTGGGTACGAAGACGGTGAAGCTGCCGGAGACCAGATAGCGCAGGCTGTTCGAGAGCGTGTTGCCCTGCGCCCCGGTGGTCGGGTTGCTGGTGCCGGCGAGGTCGGCGCCGGTGACGGTGACCGTGACGACCCGGCCGGTCTGGCTACAGCTCACCGTGCCGGAGTTGACCACCGAGTTGTTCGCCGTCGCGTTCGGGTTGATGCCGATCCGGCCGTACGGGATGGCGTAGCCGCCGTGGTTGACCGGGGCGCACGAGCCGGCGACCAGTACCGCGTTCGGGGAGATCGTGCTCAGGTCGGCGGTGAAGGTCAGCGGGGCGGTGACCAGTTCGGTGCCCTTGGCGTTGGCCGGCTGGGTCACCACGAAGCTGAAGACGTAGCCGCTGCCCGCCGCGCCGCCGACCGAGGCCGCGGTCGGGGTGCCCCAGAGCCGCGCCTGGAGGTTCAGTTGCGGCATCGCGGCCACTGTGGTGCTGCGCGAGCCGCCGACCAGGGCGCCGGAGTTGGCGGTGAGCGTCGAGTTGATCACCGTGCCGTTCGGTACCGAGCCGTCCAGCGTGACGGTGATCGGCACCGAACCGGCACCGGTCGCGTCGACGGCGACCGAGCAGGTCAGGGTGTGCCCGTCGGCGCTGAGCGTGCCGGCGTCGGGGCCGGTGCACTGGGCGAGGTTGGAGGCGTCGAAGCGTACCCGGGGCGAGGTGTCCAGGGTCTGCACGAAGGTGACCGGGCCGGGTGCCCCGGAGTCGGACGAGTACCGCCACTCGTAGCTGAGTACGTCCCGGGTCCGGACCACGCCGTTGGTCGGGCCGCTGTCGAGGCTGTCGAACGGGGCGGTGCCGTCGGAGAGGACGGCCAGGGAGATCTGGTTCACCGCGGCGGCGGCGGGTGCGGCGGGCGCGACCATGCCGGCCGCCGCGACGGTGCCGGTGACGACCGTGGCCGCGAGGAGGAAGCGCTGAGGTGACCGAAGGGTACGGGAAGGACGGTGGTGCACGACGGAGTCGCCTCCTTGAGCGCGGGTGCGGTGATTCGGTACTGCTGCGACCCGGGCGTCCCCGTCTACGCCGAAAGGATACAGTGGAAGGTGAATTGTCCTCAATAATCGTTAAACTAACTATACCCGTTTTGCGGGCCTTGCCGGAACAGCCGACGTCGCGTGCCGACCTCCGCCGGGCCGCCCGGCCGTCGGCCAGCCGTTGCGGTACCACCGTCCGGCGATTGGCCCTGCCACCGGTCGACGCGGTGGTGGCAGGGTGGGACCGGCCCGGCTCCGACCCGGGCGGACGGCGCGCCGCTGGCCGCGCCCGGAGCGGAGGAGGAGCGCGTGGGCGACCCGTTGGACGATCGGAACGCGGCGGCGGCGGTGCTGCGCCAGGTGTACGAGGCGGCCGGTCCATACCTGGACTCGCTCGC
The DNA here is from genome assembly GCF_003030345.1 of Plantactinospora sp. BC1. Taxonomy (NCBI): domain Bacteria; kingdom Bacillati; phylum Actinomycetota; class Actinomycetes; order Micromonosporales; family Micromonosporaceae; genus Plantactinospora; species Plantactinospora sp. BC1. The sequence goes on along the minus strand of NZ_CP028158.1, from coordinate 7,628,509 downwards.
CGACCGCCCGGTGCACGAGCGGGCCACCGAGGCGCTGCTCGGCGAACTCGCCGGACCGGGCGACCCCGCCCGGGTGGCCGACGGCGCTGCTCCGGACGGTGCGCTGCCGGAGCGGGGCCTCGGATCGGCGGCCGCCCTGGAGCGGCTGCTCCGGATCGGCACCGCCGCCGCGACCCACTCCAGCGGGCCACGCTTCTTCCACTTCGTCATCGGCGGCGCCACCCCGGCCGCGCTGGCGGCCGACTGGACCGCCGCGCTGCTGGACCAGAACGCGGGGTTCCGGGCCTCCTCCCCGCTCGCCGCCGAACTGGAGGCGATCGCGCTGCGCTGGCTGCGCGAGCTGTTCGGGCTCCCCGACCGGTACGGCGGGGCACTGGTCGCCAGCGCCACCTTCGCGAACTTCACCTCGCTGGCCGTCGCCACGCACTGGTGGGCCGAGCAGCACGGCGTGGACGTCGCGGCGGACGGGCTGGTCGCACTGCCCCGGATGCCGGTGCTCTCCGGCGGCTACCTGCACGCCAGCGCCCGTAAGGCGTTGCAGATGCTCGGTCACGGCCGGGACAGCGCCGAGGTGTACGCCCGGGACCGGGTGGGCCGGGTCGACCTGCCGGCGATCGAGCGGCGGCTCGCCGAGCTGGACGGGCCGGCGGTGCTGATCGCCAACGCCGGGGAGGTGAACGCGGGCGACTTCGACCCGGTCGACGCGCTCGCCGACCTCGCGCAGCGGTACGGCGCCTGGTTGCACGTGGACGGCGCGTTCGGGCTCTTCGCCGCGCTCTCACCCCGGACCGCCGGGCTGCTGCGCGGGATCGAGCGGGCCGACTCGATCGCCTGTGACGGGCACAAGTGGCTCAACGTGCCGTACGAGAGCGGTTTCGCGTTCCTCCGCGAGCCGGCCCGGCTGCCGGTCGCGTTCGGGATGCCCGGCACGACCTACCTGCCGGGGCCGGGCAGTCCACTCTGGTCGGGTCAGCCGGGGCCGGTCGACTACGCCCTGCACGGGCCGGAGTCGTCGCGCCGGGCGCGGTCGATGCCGATCTGGGCGACCCTGGCCGCGTACGGGCGGGAGGGGCACCGGGCGATGGTGGAGCGGCAGCTCGACCTGACCCAGCGCCTCGCCCGGGGAGTGGACGAGGCGCCCGACCTGGAACGGCTGGCCGAGGTGCCGCTCTGCATCGTCTGCTTCCGGGCCGCCCCGGCGCACGTGCCGGCGGACGAACTCGACGACCTCAACCGGCGGCTCGGCGCGGCCCTGCTGGAGGACGGCCGGGTCTTCGTCGGCACCACCGTCTACGACGGCCGGGTCGCGCTCCGCCCGGCGATCGTGAACTGGCGGACCACCGAGACGGAGATCGACCTGCTGGTCGAGGTGGTACGCGAACTCCTCACCGAGCTTGCTCCGGCACCCCGCTCCGGTTGATCAGGGCGCGGCCCGACCGCTCGCGGCGTCGGCCCGCCGTACGACGTCGGCGACGTGTCCGCAGGTCGGGCACGGGTTGCCGACCGAACGTGCCCGGATCGCCCGGTACCGGGCGCCGTGCCAGGCGACCACGATCAGCAGCAGGCCCGCGCCGGCCAGCGTGAGCACGACGGCGGTGGCGGCGAGTTCGCCCCAGGTCAGCGCGCCGCCCCAGTACCACTCGGCGATCGGCCGGATCCCGAGCAGGCTGGCCGGGGTGACCAGCGGTACGACCGACCAGAGTGCCCTGCTGTCACCGGTGAGCGCCCGAAGGAGACCGAAGGCCAGAACCAGTCCGACCAGTCCCACACTCGCCATTCCCAGCACCTCGACCGTGGAGTGGTAACTGGTGAACCAGTTCCCGCCACCCTCGGCGACCTCGAACAGCCCGGCCACGGCCGTACCGGTCAGCGCCCCGAGCAGTGGCGGGACTCGGCCCGCCCAGCCGGGACGGGCCGGCAACGCCAGCGCCGTCAGGCCGAACGCCAACACCGGGACGAGCACGTAGAGCGGGGGCCGGGGCAGTCCGGAGAGCGGCGCGGCCGGGATCACGGCCAGCGTCAGCAGGATGGCGGCGGCGACGCCCCGGCGTGCCCAGCCCGTCGGCAGTACCGTCGTGGCGAGCGCGGCCAGCAGCCAGCCGACCCAGAGGAACACGCCGAGGCTCTGCGCCGGGCCGACCTGCGCGGGCAGCACGTCGGCCGGCAGGTTCGTGAACTCGACCTGGATCAGCAGGAACGCGGCGAGCGCCGCCAGCGTGCTCACCGCGACCGTCGCGGCGACCGGCAGGGCGGCGGCGAGCCCGAGGGCGCCCTGCTCGCGCAGCCGTTGCCGCAGCCCGCCGCGGAGCACGTCGACGGCGTCGTGCCGGGAGGGCCAGCGCCGATCCTGATCCACCAGATCGAGGTACGTCCCGACCAGCTCGTCGCCCCGACTCGACCGGTAGCGATTCGGGTACGCGTACAGCAGTCGCCGGTAGCGCCGCTCCAGCGGATTCACCTCGGCGGTCGGGTGGTCCTGTCCGGTGCCGTCGGGCTGTCCGGTCGTGTCGGGCTGGTCGGTCATGCCGGGCCTCCGGCGAGCCGGATGGCGGGGTGGACCGCCGGCGCCGGACGGGTGGCCGACCCCTCGGACGCTCGGGCGCCACGGGCCCGCAGGCGTTGGCTCGCGGCCTCGACGTTCCGGCGTAGCCGCTCGGTCTCGGCGGTGAGCGCGGCGGTCCCGCTGTCGGTGAGTCGGTAGTAGCGGCGGAGCCGGCCGCCGACGATCTCCTCCCGGTCCGGCTCGACCAGGCCCTCGTCGGCGAGCCGGTCGAGCGCGCCGTAGAGGGTGCCGGGTCGCAGCGACAGCCGGCCGTCGGAGAGCGCGGCGACCTCGGTGACGATGCCGTAGCCGTGCATCGGCTCCCGGGCCAGGGCGGTGAGGATCAGGAACGTCGGTTCCCGCAACGGGACGGGTGTACTCATGCCGGAGACTATATACCGGTGACCAAGCTATAACGGTCAAGAAGTTATCCGGCGCGGCGACTCGGCAGTGGCGCCGGCTCCGCCGCCCCGCCGGTCGGCCGCCCTGCCGCGCCGCCGCTCGGCGCTCAGTTGGCCCGCGCGTCGTAGTGCTCGCGATTGGCGAGCACCTCGTCCATGTGTGTCTCGGCCCAGTTCTTGACGCCGCGTATCACCTGCTGGAGCGAGAGGCCCAGGTCGGTCAGCTCGTAGGTGACGGTGACCGGCACGGTCGCCGTCACGGTGCGGGTGAGCAGGCCGTCGCGCTCCAGGGAACGCAGCGTCTGGGTCAGCATCTTCTGGCTGATCCCGGCCAGCCTGCGGGACAGCTCGGAGTAGCGCATCGGTCGCGGCTGCCCGACGCGGTCGCATCCGGACTCGTGCGGACCGTCGCTGCCGAGCGCGGCCAGGACCAGCGCCACCCACTTGTCGGAGATCCGGTCGAGCAGTTGGCGGCTGGGGCAGCGCGCCAGGAAAGCGTCGTAGTCCGCCTTGGCCTGTGACCGCCGCTGGGTCGCCGTCATCGTCGCCATCGATCGCCCCTCCCGGTATCCATACCGACGGGTGTCCTACGCACTTTCAGGTGCGTACTTCCCGTTGGAGAGTAACCGGTCCATCGTGGTGCAGGACAGCCGTCGAAGACAGCAGCAGCCCAGCCGACCCATGAACGAACTGGAGTGCCCATGATCTGGACAGCGGGCTTCCGTACCGCCGTGATCAGTCCCTACGAGCAGCTCAAGCTCAGCGAACCGCGCGGCTTCGCCGACCAGACGGTACGTCAGGTGCTGCACATGGCCGGCGGCGGAGAACGCCTCCGCGTACGCCTGACGAACCGTTACGGCCGCACCCCGCTGACCATCGCCGCCGCGACGGTCGCGGTCGAAGACGATCGCGCCGCCCTGACCTTCGACGGTACCGAGAAGATCGTGATCCCGCCGGGTGCGGAGGTTGTCGGTGACCCGGTCGACCTGCCCGTCGCCCCCGGCACCGACCTGTCGCTCAGCCTCTATCTGCCCGAGCAGACCGGCCTGGCCACCTACTCCCACATGCCGATGGAGGTGGCGCGGATAGTCGGAGGGAACCATGTCACGTCCGCCGAACTTCCCGGGGCCGAGCGGGTGGAAGCCAGGTTCTACGTCTCCGGCGTCGATGTGCTCGCCCCGGACGACACCGCGATCGCCGTGGCGTTCGGCGACTCGTGGTTCGAGGGGGTCGGCTCCACGACCAGCGCGAACAACCGCTCCGTGGACTTCCTCAACCGTCGCCTCGGGCGGGGCTGGGTCGTCAACCAGGGCATCGCCGGGAACCGCCTGCTGCGGGACGAGATCGGCGAGCACGGGCTGGCGCGCTTCGACCGCGACGTGCTGGCGATTCCCGGTCGTACCCACGTCCTGCTGCACTTCGGCATAAACGATCTCGGCCTCCCCGGCATGTCGGGCGAGGCTCTGCCCAGCGCCGACGACCTGGTCAAGGGCTTCGAGACGCTGGCAGGTCGCGCCCACCAGGCCGGCCTGAAGATCCTGGTCGCCACCATGGGTCCCTTCGCGGGCGCCGTCTACGCCGGGATCAGTACCCCCGAGGGGCTCGCCGTGCGGCGCGAGGTCAACGACTGGATCCGTACCAGCGGCATCTTCGACGCCGTCTTCGACGTGGCCCGAGCCGTCGAGAACCCCGAAGCCCCCGACTACATCCATCCGGCGCTGGACAGCGGCGACGGCATGCACCTCAACGACAACGGCGCTCAGGCCATGGCCGAGGCCGTGGACCTGGAAACCCTCGCCCTCTAGGTTCCAGCGCGGAGTCCCTCCAGGTTCCAGCACAGAGTGCGGCGCGCCGCAGACCGGGCCCTTGCGGGTCGGTCTGCGGCGCGCCGGAGGTGCCTGTGCCGGGTGGCCCGAGGGGTGCGTGGGCGCCCCCGGGCCGGCGTCCGGTGCTAGACGTCGAAGTACATCGCGAACTCGTGCGGGGTCGGCCGCAGCCGGACCGGGTCGACCTCGTTCGCACGCTTCCACTCGACCCAGGTGGAGATCAGGTCGGGGGTGAAGACGCCACCCTCCAGCAGGAAGTCGTGGTCGGCCTCCAGCGAGTCGAGCACCTCGGGCAGCGAGCCGGGCACCTGCTTGACCGAGCCCCACTCCTCCGGCGGGAGGTCGTAGAGGTCCTTGTCGATCGGCTCCGGCGGCTCGATCTTGCTCTTGATGCCGTCCAGCCCGGCCATCATCATCGCCGAGAACGCCAGGTAGACGTTGGCCGACGGGTCCGGCACCCGGAACTCGACCCGCTTCGCCTTGGCGTTGCTGCCGGTGACCGGGATGCGGGTGCAGGCGGAGCGGTTCCGCTGCGAGTAGACCAGGTTGACCGGGGCCTCGAAGCCCGGGACCAGCCGGCGGTACGAGTTGATCGTCGGGTTGGTGAAGGCGAGCAGCGACGGCGCGTGGTGCAGCAGGCCGCCGATGTACCAGCGGGCCGTGTCGGAGAGACCGGCGTAGCCGGTCTCGTCGTAGAAGAGCGGCTCGCCGTTCAGCCAGAGGCTCTGGTGGGTGTGCATGCCGGAGCCGTTGTCGCCGAAGAGCGGCTTCGGCATGAAGGTCGCGGTCTTGCCGTTCGCCCAGGCGGTGTTCTTCACGATGTACTTGAAGAGCTGGAGCTGGTCGCCCGCGTGCAGCAGGGTGGAGAACCTGTAGTTGATCTCAGCCTGGCCGGCGGTGCCCACCTCGTGGTGCGAGCGCTCGACGGTGAAACCGGCGCCCAGCAGCCGCTGGACGATCTCGTCGCGCAGGTCGGCGTAGTGGTCGACCGGCGGGACCGGGAAGTAGCCGCCCTTGTACGGGGTCTTGTAACCCCGGTTGCCGCCCTCCTCCTCGCGGCCGCTGTTCCAGGCGCCCTCGATCGAGTCGATGTAGTAATACGCCTGGTGCGCCGAGGTCTCGTGCCGGATCGAGTCGAAGATGTAGAACTCGGCCTCCGGGCCGAAGTACGCGGTGTCGGCGATGCCGCTGGCCGCCAGGTAGGCCTCGGCCTTCTTCGCCACGTTCCGCGGATCCCGGGAGTATGCCTCGCGGGTGAACGGGTCGTGGATGAAGAAGTTCAGTGCGAGCGTCTTCTGTGCCCGGAACGGGTCGATGAAGGCGGTGGCGACGTCGGGGAGCAGCAGCATGTCCGACTCGTGGATCGCCTGGAAACCACGGATCGACGATCCGTCGAAGGCGAGACCGTCGGTGAAGACCGATTCGTCGAACGACTCGACCGGCAGGTTGAAGTGCTGCATCACGCCGGGCAGGTCACAGAAACGAACGTCGACGAACCTTACGTCCTCGTTCTTGAGGTATCGCAGGAGTTCCTCGGGGTTGGCGAACACACGTCCTCCTGGCACGTCCACTGATGGCTAGGCTGGTGGCGACGCTATGGCCATGCGATTGCCCGAGCATGTCTCTGATGTTTCTGCCGTGTTACGTCGTCTGCGGAGCGTGATCCCCGCAGGTGACCGGCCCGGGTCTACTCCGGGATGATACTCCGGTTTGGCGGGTTGGCTGAGTTTGTCGCGTTTCGCTCGCCGCCCAGGGTCGGCGTACGGCCGCGGTGGGTGTCGGCGGGGGCCGCCCGGCGACGCGGTCGGGCCGGCGTCCGGAGTGTCGGACGTCCCGGTCGGCGGAGCCAGCCGGTGGGTGGCGGTGCCGGGCCGATACTCTGGTCGACCGTGGCAACACCGCAGAACAGTGCCGCTCCGCTCGGGCCGGCGGCCGACCCGACCAGCCCGCTGCCGAGCCTGTCGCGCCGGTTCGGTGCGCTGAGCATCGACTGGATCCTCTGCCTGCTCGCCACCAACCTCTACGCCGACCCGATCGCCGACAGTTGGGCGCCGGTCCTCACGCTGATCGTCGTCTACGGCTTCTTCATCGGCCTCTTCGCGCAGACGCCGGGCATGTGGGTGTGCCGGATCAGATGCGTCGGGTACGCCGACGGCGGCCGGATCGGCATCCTCCGCGCGCTGCTCCGGGGCACCCTGCTCGGGCTGGTGGTGCCGGCGGTGATCATGGACGACCGCCGGCGTGGCCTGCACGACCGGGCGGCCGGCTCGATCGTGCTGCCCGTGCCGTCGTCCGAACCGGTCGGCGGATCCACGCCCACCCGCTGACCCGGGCTGCTCCGGCCCCGCGCCGGGGCCGAACCCTTCTCCTCCCTTCTTCTCGCCCCGTCCGCGGCGGCGGATCGAGACTGGCGAATCGCGCTGGAGCGGCGTACTGTATCGATCCAGAAGGTCTACTGGATCGATACAGAAGGCGGACCGGTGAAGCCGACACTGCAAACAGTGGCCGACGCCGTGGGCGTCTCCCGCAGCACGGTCTCCAACGCCTACAGCCGGCCCGACCAGTTGTCACCGGCACTGCGCGAGAAGATCCACGAGGCGGCCCGCCAACTGGGCTACCCGGGGCCGGACCCGACCGCACGGTCGCTGCGGCGCGGCCGGGTCGGCGCCATCGGGGTGCTCTTCACCCTGGCACTCTCCTACGCCTTCACCGACCCGTACGCGGTGCAGTTCCTCCGGGGCATCGCCGAGACCGCCGAGCGGCACGGCAGCGGCCTGCTGATCGTCCCGCTCTCCGAGTCGGAGGAGGAGGCCGGCATCCAGGCGGTCCGGAACGCGGCGGTGGACGGCTTCTGCGTCTACTGCGTACCGGCCTGGCACGGGGCGCTGGACGTGACCCGGTCCCGTGGACTGCCGACGGTCGCCGCCGAACGCCCCGCCGAGGTGGGACCCGACACCATGTACGTGGGGATCGACGAGGCCGCCGCCGCCCGTACCGTCGGCAGCCACCTCGCCCGGCTGGGGCATCGCCGGGTCGCGGTGGTCTCCGACTTCCTGGTCGCGCAGCGCCGTACCGGACCGGTCACCGTCGCCGACCCGGCTGAGATCCGGTACGACGTCACCCGCGAACGGCTGCGCGGCTTCGCCGAGGGACTGGCCGAGGGCGGCGTCGACTGGCCCGACCTGCTGCTCTGCAACGCCGCCGCCAACAGCCGCACCGAGGGAGCCAACGCGGCGGCGTACGCGCTCGACCGCGCGGACCGGCCCACGGCGGTGCTGGCCATCACCGACCTGCTGGCGCTCGGGGTGCTCGACGCGCTCGCCACCCGCGGCCTGCGACCCGGTCGGGACGTCTCGGTCACCGGCTTCGACGACATCCCGGAGGCCGCCGCCGCCGGGCTCACCACGATCCGGCAACCGGCGGTGGAGAAGGGCGCGATCGCCGGCCGGCTGCTGCTGGAGCCACCGGAGGATCCCGCCGACCGTCAGGTGCTACTCCCCACCGACCTGGTCGTCCGCGCCTCGACCGGTCCCGTCGAAAGGAAGTGACCATGGATCCCGTCGGTTACCACCTCGCGCTCGGTGCGACCGAGCGACACGTCCGGTCCGCCCGGCCGGAGGCACCGGTCCGGCCCGACCGGGAGTCGAACCCCGGCGGTGGCCCGGGCCGGCTGCGTCGCGGCACGGCGGCGATGCTGCGGCAGGTCGCCGACCGGCTCGCCCCGGCCCAGCAGGTAGGGCCCGCCCCGACCACCCGGACCTGCACGTCCTGACCCGGGCTTACCGGCCGCGCATCTGCCGGAAGGCCCCCTTGGGCGGGCGCATGTTCTTCGGAATCGCGCCCTTCGGCAGTTGCGGCCGGGCCGCGGAGAGCGCCTTGAGGCGCTTGTCCAGGGCGTTCACGTCCTTGCCCTTGAGGTTCGGCGGCAGCCGCAACAGGGTCGTACGCAGCTTGCGGATCGACAGCTCGTCCTCGCCCTGCCCGATCAGGTAGTCGTAGAGCGGCGCCGTGCCGATCACCTTGGCGAGCCGCCGCTTCTCCTGGCCGAGCAGGCTGCGGGTCCGCTGCGGGTTGCCCTCGCCGAGCAGGATCACCCCGGGCTTGCCGACGACCAGGTGCACCATGTCCATCTGGGTGGTGGAGCTGACCGCCGGGGTGACCCGCCAGTCACCCCGCATGCTCTCCAGGATCTGCGCCGCCGCCCCCGGCTGCCCCTCGGCGGCGTTCATCATCGCCCGGTTCGAGCGCAGGTTGAGCACGATGAGCAGGGCGAGCAGGGCGACCAGGATGCCGATCGGCAGCCAGAGCCAGCCCCAGGACAGCACCGCGACCACGGTGAGCGCGATCGGGACCAGCACCGCGACGACGGCGAGCGGCACGAACCACTTGTCGCGTTTGGCGGTGAACGAGAACACCATCCCGATCTGCTTCAGCCGCTGGCCGAACGACACCTTCTCCTGCGCCTTTGCCATGCAACGGAGTCTAGTGGGCCGGGACCGCCGGCCCGATCCCCGGCCGGGCACCGCAGCCCGGCCCGGCCGGTCGTGGCCGTACCGGCCGGTCGGGCGGGGCCGTGGGACGCCGGCCGGGGATCGGGGCGACCGGCTGGCGAGCCGGGCCGGGTAAGGACCTTACGGCCGCACGGCACCGCAGGTGGGCGGAACTAAGGAGGCCGGCCGGGCGGAGATGAGGCGGAACGCCAATGTGGCCGGGGTGCCTTCCGGCGAAGAGTGGACATCAGCGAAGAGAACCCGATCGAATGGAGCTCGACGATGTTCAGCACCGACGCCCACTTCCTGCTCACCCTGCACCGTACCCACGCCGCCGAACTGCGGGCCGAGGCCGACTCGGCCCGGCTGGCCTCCTCGGTGGCGCGCGGTTCCCGGCGGGACCCGAGGCGCACCGCGCGGAAACGGCGGCTCGACTCCGCCGCGTCCCGCGCCCCGGCGGCCTAGGTGAACCCGGACACGGCCCTCGCCGTCCGCCGACCCGACCGGGTCGACGGGCGGTCCGCCGTCCCGGGCACCGGTCCGGCCGGCCGCCCCGGCCCGCCGACCGGGGCCGGTGCCACCGTCCGGATCTTCGAAGATCCGGTCCGGCGTGGCATCCTCGATCCCGTGACCACTCGCGCCGCCAGCAGCGTTCTCGTCGGCCGTCAGTCCGAACTCGCCGTCCTGCGGGACGCACTCAAGCGGGTCCGGACCGACGAGCCGACCGCGCTGCTGGTGGGCGGCGAGGCCGGGGTCGGCAAGAGCCGGCTGATCGAGGAGTTCGGCCGGCACGCCGTCGCCGACGGCAACCAGATCCTCGTCGGCCAGTGCCTGGAACTCGGCGAACAGGGCCTGCCGTTCGCGCCGTTCGCCGCCGCGCTCCGCCAGGTGCTGCGCCGCGACGGGGCGGCGGCCTTCGAGGGGTACGAACGGGAGTTCGCCCGCCTGCTGCCCGAGCTGGACCGGCTCGGGGCGGTGTCGGCCGGCACCGACACCCGGCACGCACCGGACGCGCCAGGGCTCTCCCTGGACCCGCACCGGGGCTACCTCTTCGAGCTGGTCGCCGGGCTCTTCACCCGACTCGCCGCACAGCGCCCGCTGGTGCTGGTGATCGAGGACCTGCACTGGGCCGACCGGTCGACCCGGGACCTGATCGCCTTCCTGGCCCGCGCGGTCCGGCCGTCCCGGGTACTGCTGATCTGCACCTACCGCTCCGACGAGCTGCACCGGGGACACCCGCTCCGCCCGTTCCTGGCCGAACTCGACCGGGCCCGGGGCGTCGAACGGCTCGAACTCGACCGGCTGGACCGGGAGGGGACCGGTCAGGTGCTCGCCGACCTCTTCGGCTTCGAGCCCAGCGACCGGGCCATCGACACCATCCACGACCGGACCCAGGGCAACCCGTTCTTCGTCGAGGAACTCGCCGCCGCCAGCGACCCGAGCGGCTGCGCCGACCTGCCGGACACCCTGCGCGACCTGCTGCTCGCCCGGGTCGACCGGCTGCCCGAGCCGGCCCAGCGGGTGCTCCGGATCGCCGGGGCCGGCGGCACCCGGATCGCCCACGAACTCCTCGCCGAGGTCGCCGGAGTGCCGGAGACCGAGCTGGAGGAGGCGCTCCGGGCCGCCGTCGCCGCCCAGCTCGTGGTCGCCGACCCGGACGGCGGCTACGAGTTCCGGCACGCGCTGGTCCGGGAGGCCGTGCACGAGGACCTGCTCCCCGGCGAGCACGCCCGGCTGCACGCCCGGTACGCGGCCGCGATCGAGGCGCAGCCGCAGCTCGTCGCCGACGGCCGGGTCCCGGCCGAGCTGGCCCACCACTGGTACGCGGCACACGACTACCCCCGGGCGCTGACCTCGGCCTGGGCCGCCGCCGAGGCGGCCGGCTCCCGGTACGCGTACGCCGAGCAGGGGCGGCTGCTGGAGCGGGTACTCGAACTCTGGGAGCAGGTGCCGGACGCGGAGCAGCGACTCGGCCGCGACCACCTCGACGTGCTGGAGGCGACCCTCTCGGCCACCTCTACCGCCGGCGACTACAGCCGGGCGCTGACGCTGACCCGCGCCATGCTGACCGAACTCGACGGCGCGGCCGAACCGGTCCGGACCGCCCGGGTACGGCTGCTGCGCGGGCGGCTGCTCCGGATCCTCGGCAAGTCCGACGGCGCCGAGGACCTGCGCGCGGCGTACGCGCTGGTCGCCGACGTCGACGGCGATCCGCAGCGGGCCCGGCTGCTCGCCGAGATCGCCTTCCAGATCGCCCGGGTCGACCGTGCCGAGGGGGCCCGGATCGCCGCCGAGGCGGTGGCCGCCGCGACCGCACTCGCCGACGAGGACGCCGTGCTGAGCGCGACGCTCGCCGCCGGCTGGGTGTGCAGCCGCGCGGTCTCGTCCGATGCCGGGCTGGCCGACCTGCGCCGCGCCGTCGAGCTGGCCCGGGCGGCGGGCGACCCGCAGACCCTGGTGACCGCCCTGGTGGTCAGCTCCGACGCGCTCTGCGAGGTCGGCCGGTACGCCGAGTCGGCCGAGGCGGCCGCCGCCGGGTACGCCGAGGCGAGGCGGGTCGGGATCAACCGCTCCACCGGCGCCTTCCTCCTCTCCAACCAGGCCGAGGCGCTGATCGCACTCGGCCGGTGGGACGAGGCCGACGAGCTGTGCGGGCAGGCGGCCCGGCTCGACCTGCCCGGCATCAACGGCTACCACTGGTTGCAGTTGCGGGCCGGGCTGCGGCTCGCCCGGGGCCAGGCCGGTGCCGACGAGCTGGTCGCCCGGGCGTTGGGCTTCCTCCGCCGGCCGTACCTGCCGCTGGAGTTGCCGCTGCACGAGCTGCGGGTCGAGGCGGCACTGGCCGGCGGGGACGTCCCGGCGGCGGTGGAGGCCGCCCGGGCCCTGCTCGGCCGGCGGCTCGACACCGACCCCCGGTACGCCTGGCCGGCGCTGGCCGCCGCCGCCCGGGCCGCCGTGGCGGCCGCCGACCCGGAACTCTCCGACCGGGTACGGGCGGCGCGCACCGGACTCGCCGCCCGCTATCCGGCCGAGGTGGCGTACGCGGCCCAGGTGTCGGCGACGCTCGCCGCCGCTGCCGAGGCGGTGCCGTGCTGGCAGGAGGCGGTGGCGGCGTGGCGGGTGGACGGTCAGCGGTACCCGCTCGGCCGGGCACTCTTCTGGCTGGCCGAGGCGGCGGCCACGGCCGGGGACCGGACGCTGGCGGCGAGCGCCCTGGAGGAGGTGTCGGCGATCGCCGGTGAGCTTGCGGCCGTACCCCTGGGGGAGCAGGCGGCGACGCTGGCCCGGCGGCTCGGGTTGCGGGCCGGGCCCGGCGCGGCGCCCGGCACCGACCTGCTCACCGCCCGCGAGCAGGAGGTGCTGCGGCTGGTCGCGGAGGGGCACAGCAACAGCCGGATCGCGCAGCGGCTCTACATCTCGCCGAAGACGGCGAGCGTGCACGTCTCCCGGATCATCGCCAAGCTGGACGTGGCGAACCGGATCGAGGCGGCGGCGGTCGCACACCGGCTCGGGCTGCTCGACCCGCAGCCGACCCGGGACGACGGCGTCCCGGCCGGCTGACCGGTGTTCCGGGGTGTCCTGGCCGGTGGGGCGCCCCGGGGTCAGCTCGGGACGGGGTCGCGGGGGAGCACCGGGGCGGCCCGGCCGGTGCCGTGCTCGCCCGGACCCTTCTCCTCGTGGTACTCCTCCTCCACATTGACCGTCCACACGTCGTGGTCGGTGCCGTCCAGGATGTTCGACACCGAGAGCAGCGCGGTCATCATCGAGTGGTCGGCGTTGTTGTAGCGGTGCATCCCGTTGCGGCCGACCGGGTGCACGTTCGGCACCTCGGCGGCGAGCCAGCCGCGGATCGTCGCGACGTTCTCCTTGTAGGCGAAGTCGTAGAACGGGTAGGCGCGGGGCATCCGGACCACGTAGCCGGTCTCGACCGAGCCGGGACGGACCAGGCCGAGCCGCTCCAGCTCGGCGGTGCCGAGCGCGACCAGGTCGGCGTCCGGACTGTTCCACAGCTCGTCGCCGATGTTGAGGAAGTACTCCAGCCCGAGGCAGGTCCGGCCGTCCTTGACCAGGTACGGCGACCAGGAGCCGAAGTTCTGGATCCGCCCGACCTTCACCTCCGGGGCGTGGATGTAGATCCAGTTGTCCGGGAAGCTGAACTCGGCCGGCACCACCAGCGCGACGGTCAGGAAGTCGCGGTAGAACAGCTCGTTCGCGGCGGCGCGTACGGCCGGCGGGGCGGGCGGGTCCATCGCCAGCACCAGGTGCGAGATCGGCATCGACGACACCACGTGGTCGGCGGCGACCCGGCGCGACCCGTCCGGCCCGGCGACGGTGACCGCGACCGCCCGGCCGCCGGCCCGGTGCACGGCGGTGACCCCGGTGTTCAGGTTGACCCGGCCGCCGCGCTTCTCGACGAGTTCGGCGCAGCGTTCCCACATCATCCCGGGACCGTGCTTCGGATAGTTGAACTCCTCGATCAGGCTGGTGATGTCCTTCTGGTTGCGCCGGGGCAGCAGCGCGTTGAGCACCGCGTTCGACAGCGACAGGTTCTTGATCCGCTGCGCCGCCCAGTCGGCGGAGAGCTGGGTCGCCGGTACGCCCCAGAGCTTCTCGTTGTACGTCTTGAAGAAGTGCTCGAAGAGCCGTCGGCCGAACCGGGCGGTCACCCAGCCGGCGAGGTGGGACTGGTCCTTCGGCGGCGCGACCTTGGCCCAGAGGTACGAGCCGACGCAGCGCAGCGCCTCGACGATGCCGAGGTTGCGCAGCGCGTTGCTGGCCTTGAGCGGATAGTCGTACAGCTTTCCCCGGTAGTAGATCCGGCTCATCCGGGGCCGGAGCAGGAAGTCCTCGGCGGGCAGGATCTCGTGCCAGAGCGCCTCGACCTGGGGCACCTTGGTGAAGAAGCGATGCCCGCCGATGTCGAACCGCCAGCCGTCGCGTTCGACGGTACGGCTGATCCCGCCCACCACGTCGTCGGCCTCGAACACTTCGACGGTGGCGTTCCGCTTGGTCAGCTCGTACGCCGCGGTCAGTCCGGCGGGGCCGGCGCCGATGATCACGGTGTGGGGTGCTGTCATGCTTCTATTCATCACCTTCGACGTGTTGCCGGCAAGCACCTCCCGGCTGACGGCCGGAATCTAACACGCTGCGACAGGTGGAGCGCGCTTCGCCACCGCGCGTGGGCGAGCCGGGGTGAAGGTGGAAGAGAGGCTGGCGAGACCGCCGCCGGAGTTACCGGGCCGTGGTGCCGGTCGGTGCGGTCCGGGCCTCGACGGCCTGCTGGTAGAGCCGGCCGGCACGGTACGACGAACGCACCAGCGGCCCGCTCAGCACCCCGGCGAAGCCGATCTCCTCGGCCTCCTCGCGCAGCTCCACGAACTCCTCCGGCCGAACCCACCGCTCGACGGGGTGGTGCCGGGGCGTCGGGCGCAGGTACTGCGTGATGGTGACCAGCTCGCAGCCGGCGGCGTGCAGGTCGCGCAGCGCCTGGGAGATCTCGGCGCGGTCCTCGCCGAGCCCGAGGATCAGGTTGGACTTGGTCACCAGCCCGGCGGCCCGGGCCTGGGTGAGCACGTCGAGCGAGCGCTCGTAGCGGAACGCCGGCCGGATCCGCTTGAAGATCCGGGGTACCGTCTCGACGTTGTGCGCGAGCACCTCCGGCCGGGCGCCGAAGACCTCGGCGAGCTGTGCCGGGTTGCCGTTGAAGTCGGGGATCAACAGCTCCACCCCGCAGTGCGGCAGGGCCTCCAGGATGCCCTCGGTGGCACCGTCGGCGTCGGCCGGCCGCTCCCGCCGGGTCAGCGCGTGGATCTGCCGGACCGTCTCGGCGTAGAGCCAGGCGCCGCCGTCCGGCAGGTCGTCCCGGGCCACCCCGGTGACGGTGGCGTAGCGCAGCCCCATCGCGACCACCGACTCGGCGACCCGGCGCGGCTCGTCCGCGTCGAAGTCGGCCGGCTTGCCGGTGTCGATCTGGCAGAAGTCGCACCGGCGGGTGCACTGGTCACCGCCGATCAGGAAGGTCGCCTCCCGGTCTTCCCAGCACTCGTAGATGTTGGGGCAGCCGGCCTCCTGGCAGACGGTGTGCAGCCCCTCCCGGGAGACCAGCCCACGGAGCTGGGTGTACTCCGGACCCATCTTCGCCTTGACCTTGATCCACGGCGGCTTGCGCTCGATCGGCGTCGCCGCGTTGCGGGCCTCGACCCGCAGCAGCCGACGCCCCTCCGGCGCGACAGGATTGCCGGTACGGATCTCCGGTGCGGTCACGACGCTCACCCCTCCGGCTTCGGCGGCGGAGGATGGCGCGGAGTGCTCGATGGTCACGAATCCGAGCCTACGCGCCGAGGGGTCGGCCGATCGACCAGAGGCGACCGGACTCACGTGCCGGACCAGGTGATACCACTCACGCCGCCCTCCGGTGCCGCGGGCCGCGCCGGGGGCGGATATTCGGTGTCAGCGCGCCACCCGCCTCGGCTACCGTCCGGGCAGAGCGTTGACGGAGCCGAGTACCACCCGACAACCGGAGTCCAGAGAGTCACCGTCGCTGGAAAGGTGATCTCCGGCCGGGCTGGGAAGACCCTCCCGAGCTGCGGGAAGAACGGCGCCCCGGCGCCCGGTAGACCCCGCCGTCCGGCCCGCGTCACGGGCCACGAACGAGGCCGCCGGCCGTACCGCCGGTGGTGAAGGTGTGGTGGCACCGCGAGTTCCCGCTCGCCCACACTCCCCGGGGTCTTACGGCGCGGTCCGCCTCGGGCGCGCGTCGCGACACGCGACAGGAGTGAACACAGGTGCCACGGGTCCTTTCCACGTCCCTGCCGGCGCACGTTGGCGCGACCGTGACCGCCGCCGGCTGGGTGCACCGGCGCCGGCAGCTCAAGTCGGTGACGTTCCTGATCCTGCGGGACGCCGCCGGACTCGCCCAGGTGGTGGTGACCGACGCCGCGCTGCGGGCCCGGCTGGCCGAGCTGCCGGAGGAGTCGGTGCTGGAGGTGACCGGCCGGGTGGTCGGCAACCCCGCCGCGCCCGCCGGGGTCGAGGTGGCAGACCCGGCCGTACGCCCGCTCGGCGACCCGGCCGTGCCGCCACCCTTCGACGTGTACCGCCCGGAGCTGACCGCGGCCCTGCCGACCCAGCTCGACCATGCGGCGGTGGCGTTGCGCCATCCCACCCGCTCGGCGGCGTTGCGGGTCTCGGCCGCCCTGGTGGCCGGGTTCCGGGCCACCCTCGACCGGCTTGGCTTCGTCGAGGTGCACACCCCGAAGCTCGTCGCCGCCGCCACCGAGAGCGGCGCGAACGTCTTCGCCCTGGACTACTTCGGCCGGCCCGGCTACCTCGCCCAGTCGCCGCAGTTCTACAAGCAGATGCTGGTCGGTGTGCTGGAGCGGGTCTACGAGGTGGGGCCGGTGTTCCGGGCCGAGCCGCACGACACCACCCGGCATCTGACCCAGTACACCTCGCTGGACGTCGAGTTCGGCTTCGTCACCGACCACCGGGACGTGATGCGGCTGCTCCGCGAGGTACTCGCCGGAATGCTCGACCGGCTCACCGACCTCCCGACGCCACAGCCTCTGCCGGCGCAGCCTCCGGCGGTGCCGGCGCAGCCTCCGGCGGTGCCGGTGGAGATCCCGGCGGTGCACTTCGCCGAGGCGCTGGCGATCGCCGGGGCGCCGCCGGACGAGCCCGACCTCGCACCGGCACACGAGCGTGCGCTCGGGGAGTGGGCCCGGACCGAGCACGGCTCCGACTTCCTCTTCGTCACCGGCTATCCGCTGGCCAGGCGCCCCTTCTACACCCACCCGGCCACCGGGCAGAACCCGCCGGGCGCCGCCGTGACGCGGGCGTACTCCAACGGGTTCGACCTGCTGTTCCGGGGCGTGGAGCTGGTCACCGGGGGGCAGCGGCTGCACCGGTACGCCGACTGTCTGGCCGCGCTCGCGGAGCGGGGCGAGCCGGTCGAGCCGTACGCCGGCTATCTGGACGCGTTCCGGCACGGCATGCCCCCGCACGGCGGCTTCGCGATCGGCCTGGAACGCATGGTCACCCAACTGCTCGGCCTGCCGAACGTCCGCCAGGCCACCGCCTTCCCCCGCGACCCGCACCGCCTCACCCCGTGAGCGGGGGCGGCTCCCACTGTTTCGGGGAGACAGCGGGATCTCGCCTCAGAGAGTGTTGGGTAACTGGATGACTACTTCTGGTTGAGTTCGTTGTCGAGGCGTCGAGCCGCTTCGGTCTCGATCGGGCCCTGCGGCTCGATGTCCTCGCCAGCGAGGCGGGCGGCCATCAGCCGGGTCCCAACCCCGCCCCCTGTGCAAAACCCCCACCCCTGTGGACAAAGGAGGTTCGCACCAGTTCGCCGAAAGAGTGCCCTGAACAGGGACGGAGGGGACTCTTTCCCAGAAGTAGGGCGCGCCGGGGTGACGTGCGGGGGCGCCCGGCCTGTCAGCGCAGGAGGCTGTAGGCGATGCCGTCGAGGATGTCCCGTTCGCTGGCGATCACGGAGGTCATTCCGGTGCGTTCCATGATGATTCTGAGCACCAGCGCACCGGCACCGATCACGTCGGCCCGGCCCGGGTGCATCACCGGGATGGTCAGCCGCTCCGCCGAGGAGCGGGCCAGCAGGTCGCCGGTCACCTTCACCACGTCGGCGTACGGGACGCGGGCGTGGTGGATCCGGTCGGGGCGGTACTCCGGCAGGCCCAGCGCGATCCCGGCGACCGTGGTCACCGAGCCGGCCAGCCCGATCAGGGTCGCCGCCTCCCGCCCCGGTACCACCGAGAGCGCCCGGTCCACCACCGCGCCGATCTCCGCCTCGGCCGCCGCCAACTGCTCTGCTGTCGGCGGGTCGCCGTGCAGGTGACGCTCGGTCATCCGGACGCAGCCGATGTCGACCGAGATCGCCGCGTCGACCGTCGGTGCACCGCCACCGGACGGACGGCCGCCGAGCACGAACTCGGTGGAGCCGCCGCCGATGTCGATCACGAGGTAGGGCGCCCGGACGTCGTCGCCGAGCCCGCGTACCGCACCGGTGAAGGAGAGCCGGGCCTCCTCGTCGCCGGTCACCACCTCCGGTTCGACGCCGAGGGTGTCCACCACCATGGACCGGAACTCGCCCGCGTTGGAGGCGTCCCGGGAGGCGGAGGTGGCACACATCCGGATCCGGGACACGCCGAGCGACTCGATCGAGGTGGCGTACCCGATCAGCGCCTTCCGGGTCCGCTCCAGCGCCTCCGGAGCCAGTCGCCCGGTCCGGTCGAGGTCCTGGCCCAACCGGACGATCTCCATCCGGCGTACCACGTCGGCCAGCTCGGCCGCCGGCCCGGCGGACGGGTCCGGCAGGTCGGCCACGAGCAGCCGGATCGAGTTCGTGCCGCAGTCGATCGCGGCCACCCGGTTAGTCACGATCTTCACCCTACTTGTCCTCCAGCTCACGTCGGCGCAGTCCCGGTGACACGTCGTCGGCACGGCCCGCAGCGCCGCAGCCGTCCGCGCCGGGGTGGCTGGCCGTCAGAGCCGGAGCAGCATCCGGACGTTGCCGAGGGTGTTCGGCTTGACCCGTTCCAGGCCGAGGAACTCGGCGACGCCCTCGTCGTACGAGCGGAGGAGTTGCTCGAAGACCGCCTGCGGCACCGGCGCGCCGTCGATCTCGACGAAGCCGAAGGCGGCGAAGAAACGGGTCTCGAAGGTGAGTACGAAGACCCGGGCGACGCCCAGTTCGCGGGCGGTGGTCAGCAGTTCCGCCACGATCCGCTGACCGATCTTGCGGCCCCGGTGTGCCGGGTGCACCGCCACCGTCCGGATCTCGGCCAGGTCCTCCCACATCACGTGCAGCGCACCGCAGCCGACGACCGTGTCGTCCGCCGGGTCGACCGCGACCCAGAACTCCTGGACGTCCTCGTAGAGCGTGACGGTGGCCTTGCTGAGCAGCCGCCGCTCCGGGCTGTAGGTGTCGATCAGGTCGCGGATTCCGCGTACGTCGGCGGTCCGGGCCCGCCGGATGATCAACTCGGCCGGAGCCGGAGCCGGAGCCGGAGCCGGAGCCGGAGCGTCGTCGCCGGTCATGCGGCGGGCTCTCCCGACCGGGCCGATCCGACCGGCTCGACGCAGGGGCCGGCGGCCCACCACTGTTCGAGCAGTTCGAGCACCTCGTCGCCGAACGGGTTGACGCCGGGGCCGGCGGCCAGCGCGTGCCCGAGGTGCACGTGCAGGCACTTCACCCGGCCCGGCATGCCGCCGGCCGAGATGCCGTCGATCTCCGGCACGGTGCCGATCGCCTCCCGCCGGGCGAGATAGTCCCGGTGCGCCGCCAGATAGCGCTCGGCCAGCTCCGGGTCGGCACCGAGCCGCTCCTGCATCTCGCGCATCAGCCCGGCGGACTCCAACCGGCTGCACCCGGCCACCGCGCGCGGGCAGGTCAGATAGAAGAGGGTCGGAAAGGGGGTGCCGTCGGCGAGCCGTGGGGTGGTCTCCACCACGTCCGGCTGGCCGCACGGACAGCGGTGCGCCACCGCCCGGGTGCCGCGCGGGGTCCGGCCGAGCTGGGCGGCGACGGCCGCCAGGTCCGCGTCGGTGGCCGGCTCCCGCACCGGTGCCGGCACGCCGGCCGCCGCCGGCTTCGCGCCGGCCCGACCCGCCGCATCGGGTACGCCGACCGGGTCGGAACCGCTCACCGGGCCGCCTTGTCCGGCTCGTTGGCGGCCTGCACGCTGCCCCAGAGGGTGTCGTACCAGGGCTCCGGGGCCCGTTCGGTCGCGTTGGGGTCGATCCCGGCGTCCCGGGCGGCGCCCTTGGGGTCGGTGAGCACCACGTACGGCGTGTCGCCGGGCACCACCATGTAGAAGCGCTCCCTCGCCTGGATCTTGACGTATTCCGGGTCGTCCCAGAGCGCCGCCTCCTCGGTCAGGTCACCGATGAGTTCCCGCTGCGCCTGCTGGGCCGCCTCGATCCGGGCGATGTCGGCCTGCTGGTTGAGATAGACCCGCACCGGATAGGTGTAGGCCAGCGCGAGCGCCACCAGCACCCCGGCGAGTACGGTCGCCCGGCCGGTGTAGCGCCGGGGATGCTGGGCGTACGTCCGCTTCACCGCGCGGGCGGCGACGGTCCGGCGGGCCGCCGCGGGCCGGCTGCCCGAGCGGGCGCCGTCCGCGCCCCGGCCGGCGCCGGAGGCCCGGGTCGAACCGGTGGCCCGGGTGGCTCCGGGGGAGCGGGCCTGGCCCTGTCGTGGCTCGGCCCGGGAGCCCGGCTCCCGACCCGAGGCGCGACCGGTCCGGGACGTCCCGGACCGGCCGGCACGATCCGGCCGTCGAGCCGGGCCCTGCCCGCTCGGCGTACGGCGTTGCGTCATCGCCGTCGCACCCCTCCCCCGAAGGCTGACCCGTCAGTTGGAACGGTAACGCGGAAAGGCGCCGGTGCCGGCGTACCGCGCCGCGTCGGCCAGCTCCTCCTCGATCCGCAGCAGCTGGTTGTATTTCGCCACCCGGTCGGAGCGGGCCGGCGCACCGGTCTTGATCTGGCCACAGCCGGTCGCCACCGCCAGGTCGGCGATGGTGGTGTCCTCGGTCTCGCCGGAGCGGTGGCTCATCATGCACTTGAAGCCGGCCCGGTGCGCCATGTCGACCGCCTCGAACGTCTCGGTCAGCGAACCGATCTGGTTCACCTTGACCAGTACGGCGTTCGCGGTCCGCTCCGCGATGCCCCGGGCGATCCGCTGCGGGTTGGTGACGAAGAGGTCGTCACCGACGATCTGGACCCGGTCGCCGAGCGCGGCGGTCAGCCCGGCCCAGCCGGACCAGTCGTCCTCGGAGAGCGGGTCCTCGATGGAGACGATCGGGTACTCGTCGGCCAGCTTGTGGTAGTAGGCGGTCATCTCGTCCGCCGTCTTGGTGCTGCCCTCGAAGGTGTAGACCCCGTCGTCGAAGAACTCGGTGGCGGCGACGTCGAGCGCGAAGACGATGTCGGTGCCGAGCCGGTAGCCGGCCTTCTCGACCGCCTCGGCGATCAGGTCGAGCGCGGTGGAGTTGGTCGGCAGGTCGGGGGCGAAGCCGCCCTCGTCGCCGAGGCCGGTGGCCAGGCCCTTCTTCTTCAGCACGGACTTGAGCGCGTGGTAGACCTCGGCGCCCGAGCGCAGCGCCTCGCGGAACGAGGGCGCGCCGATCGGGGCGATCATGAACTCCTGCACGTCGACGTTGGAGTCGGCGTGCGCGCCACCGTTGAGGATGTTCATCATCGGCACCGGCAGCAGGTGCGCGTGCGGGCCGCCCAGGTAGCGGAAGAGGCTCAGCTCGGCGCTGTTCGCCGCCGCCTTGGCCACCGCCAGCGAGACCCCGAGGATGGCGTTGGCGCCCAGCTCGGACTTGGTGTCGGTGCCGTCGATGTCGAGCATCTTCTGGTCGATCAGCCGCTGCTCGCTGGCCTCGTAGCCGACGAGCTGGTCGACGATCCGGTCCTCGATGTTGGCGACGGCCTTCTCCACGCCCTTGCCGTTGTAGCGGTCGGAGTCACCGTCGCGCAGCTCGATCGCCTCGAAGGCTCCGGTCGACGCGCCGGACGGCACCGCGGCGCGGGCGACAGTACCGTCGTCCAGCCCGACCTCGACCTCGACGGTCGGGTTGCCGCGCGAGTCGAGAATCTCCCGGGCGACGATTCCCTCGATGGTGGCCACTGTCCTGCTCCTCAAAATCGAAGTCTGTCCATCGATAGCCGATGGCGGTCCGTCCCCGTCGCGGCGGTGCGGCGCAGGCTCCCGCAGGCAGCCTATCGGTCCGGCCCGGGGCTTCGGGCGCTGCCTCCGGGCCCGGCCGCCCGGGCGCGGGACCGTCCGACATTTGCGGAGATCCTTCACAGTACGTGGGAACCGGTTTGCGCGCGCTTGACCCGATCGTGAAGGCTGTGGGCCATGCCGGCTGTGTCGATCTCACTCCGGGTACTCGCGGGGGCGATCATTTCCGTACTGGCGGTCTCCGGGTGCCAGACCCTGGACGACGCCGGGCGGGTGATCGGCCGGGCAGACCTGGTCAACGACCTGGCCGCCCGACTGGACCGCGCCAACGAGCTGACCTACTCGGCGGACTACCAGCTCCCGGGCGGCCGGAGCGCCTCCATCGCGCAGTCGCAGGACCCGTTGCGCGCGGCGTACACCTATCCGGGTGGCAAGCTGACGGTCACCACCGACGCGACCACGGCCTGCGACACCAGCACGAAGAAGCCGACCTGCACCCTCACCGCACCGCCGGCCGCGAACGCCAAGCCGTCGGTCACCGTCTTCGCCGACATGAACAAGCGCGGCCTGGTCAGCCCGCCGGTGGTGGTCGGCCTGCTCACCGCCGCCGCGCTCGACCCGGACGCGACGATCCGGCAGTACGACACCACGGTCGCCGGGCGGCACGCCACCTGTGTCGAGGTCGACCAGCTCAGCGACGCCCCGGCGGCCGGTTTCGACGCCTGCATCACCAGCGAGGGCGCGTTGGGCAGCTTCACCGGTACGGTCGACGGCACCGACCTGGAGGTGGCGCTGAGCCGCTACCGCGACGCGGTGGAGAGCAGCGCGTTCGACCTGCCCGCCGGTGCCGGACTGGTCGACCGGCGGGCCAATGCGGGGCAACCGAGCGCCTGACCCTCAGGCCAGGTCGTATTCGTCCAGGCCGAGCAGGGCCGGCAGGTGCCGCGGCGCCGGGGAGCCGTGCGCCAGCATCGCGTCGTGCCACTGCCGGACCGGCACCCCGGCCGGCCGGCGCGCGGCGATCCCGGCGACCTGGTGGTAGCCGACGAAATAGGTGGAGAGCTGGGTCGAGGTGAGCAGGGCCCGGCGCCACTTGCCGGCCGCCTCGCCCTCCTCCTGGAAGCCCCGCCCGGTCATCAGCTCCAGCGCGTCGGACTCGGACAGCTCCTCGCAGTGCGTCAACTGGTCGAGGATGGCGTTGATGGTCATCCGGAGCTGCATCTTGAGCTGCTGCAACCGCACCGCCAGGCCGCCGAAACCCCGCTCGACCATCGCCTCCTCGGCGTAGACCGCCCAGCCCTCGATGAACGTCCCCGAGTGGCCGAGCGCGCGGGCCCGGCTGCTGCCCCGGTAACGGCGGGCGTGCGCCAGCTGGAGGAAGTGCCCCGGCACCGCCTCGTGCACGGTCAGGTTGCGGATCATGTGGTCGTTGTACTCCCGGAAGAACGACTCCACCCGGGCCGCCGACCAGTCCGCCGGGGTCGGCGCGATGCAGTAGTACGTCGGCACCGCCGCCGGCTCCAGCGGACCCGGCGCGTCGCAGTAGGCGACCGCGACCCCCCGGTCGTGCTCGGGCATCTCCCTGATCACGCAGGCGTCGTCGACCAGCGACACCAGCTCGGTGTCGGCGACGAAGTCGAGCACCTCGTCCAGGGTGGTCCGGGCCAGCGGTACCACCGAGGAGTTGTCCGGGTGCTCGTCGGCGAGCAGGGCCAGCGCCTGGCGTACCGTCTCGTCCGAGGCCGGACCACCGACCAGCTCGACCGCCGCCGCCCGGATCTCCTCGGTGACCCGCTCCAGGTTCGCCCAGGCCGAGTCGAGGACCTGCCGGGCACCCAGCTCGGTGTCCAGGGTGTGCCAGAGCCGCGCCTCCCAGAGCCGCCGCCCCAGCCGGGGGGTCCCGACCCGGCCCCGCGTCGTCGCGCAGTCCGGCGCGGAGCCGGTCGGCGAACCCGGTCAGCTCGCGGATCGCCGTCCGGGCGACCGGCTCGACCACGTCGCGCAGCTCGGGCGCCTCGGCGAGCAGGGCCGGCACCTGGTCCCGGACCAGCGCCGCCGCGCCCTCGAACTGCCCGACGGCGGTCTCGGCGTGGATCCGGGGTACGTCGTGCAGCCCGGCCCGCGCCGTCGCCAGCGCGTCCGGTACGGCGGCCAGCCGACCCGCCAGGCTGGTCAGCCGCACCTCGGCCGGGGCGAACGGACGGGCGACCAGCGCGTGCAGCAGCGGTCCCGGGTTGTGCACCAGCGGGTTCCACTCGTGCGACCGCACCTCGGTCAGCTCGAAGATCCCCCGGTCCACCAGTGCGGTGAGCACGGCGTGGTCGACCCGTTCCGGTACGTCCAACTCCTCGGCGTCCACCTCGGAGAGCGCGTGCGCGGCGTCCCGCAGCATCGCCACCCGCCCGGCGACGGCATCGGCGGAGCGGTCCGGCAACTGGTCGTCGAAACCGTGTTCGCCGACCGACGAGGCCAGCTCGGGATCGCTCGCCAGGAGCGCGTCGACGATCCGTTCGGCGAGCGGGACGAATGGTGGCATGGGAAAAACCTAGACGATCAGCTCTTCCGCCGTCGGCCGGCGCATCGGCCCGTCCACTCGCGGTGCCGACGGTACCGGAGCGAATGGTCCTCTGATGATGCCCTTGTTTGGCTCTGTCTCATGGACCAAACGGCTCCTAGCGTCGGTCTGGTGAAACTCTCCAACCCGGCCGCGGTGCTGCTCTGTGTCGGCGGGATGGTGCTGGTCGGCAGCTCCGTCTCGATCAGCCAACTGGTCCTCGACTATCCGCACCTCACCGGCCAGGCGGCCCGGTACGCGCTGGCCGCCGCCGTACTCTTCGCCCTGGTCCGCCGCTTTCCCGGCCTGCTGGCCGGCGACACGCCCCCGCCCGGCCGGCCGAACCGGCGCGAGCTGGTCGTGCTGACCACGCTCGCGCTGACCGGCATGGCCGGGTTCAACGCCTGCATCCTGGTCGCGCTGCCGCACGCCGACCCGGCCATGGTGGGCACCTTCATCGGCGCCGCACCGCTCGGGCTCGCCCTGCTCGGTCCGCTCACCGGCGGCCGCCGGCCGGCTCCCCGACTCGTCGCGGCGGCCGGAATCGTCGTCGCCGGTACCGCACTGGTGCAGGGCAGCGGCCGGGCGGACGCGATCGGCATCATCGCCTCGCTCGGGGCGTTCGGGGGCGAGATCGCCTTCTCGCTGCTCGCCGCGGCCGTACTCCCCCGGCTCGGGCCGGTACGCGTCGCGGCGTACAGCTGCGGGCTGGCCGTACCGCTGTTGCTGCTGGCGGCGATCCCGGCGGGTGAGTTGGCCCGATGGCGACTGCCCACTCCCACCGAGGCCGCCGCGTTCGGCTATCTGGCGGCGATGATGACCGTGATCGCCTTCCTCGCCTGGTTCACCGGGCTGCGCCAGCTCGGCGTGGACCGGGCCGGGGTACTCGTCGGGGTGATGCCGATCGCCACCCTGCTGACCGCCGCCGTCCAGGCCGGCCGGCTGCCGGATCCGGGCCAGACCGCCGGGGTGCTGGTGGCGGCGCTCGGCATCGCGGTCGGGCTGCGCGCGGGTCACCGGCGCCGCGACCGGACCCCGGCGGAGAGCGTCGCCGCACCGGCTGGCTAGCCGGGGTGCTGCCGGAACGTCAACGCGGCAGTGCGCGAACCCGGACGGGCGCCGGTGCGAACGTGGACGGGCGCCGGTGCGGGAACGCGGACAGCCGCTCCCCCGTGTCGACCTGCCCGGAACCCGCGCCGCTGCTCGGATTGTGCCGCGCGGCCCCGGTCACCGACCGTAGCGTGGACCGGGTGAAGGATGCCCGCCTCAGCCGTCGGCTGCTGCTCGCCGGGGTCGGCTCGGCCGCGCTGGCGGCGGGTACCTCCGGATGTGGCTCGGGCCCGGCCCGGCTCGCACCCACCCCGTCCCGGCCGCCCGGCCCGGCCCGGCGGGACGAGGCGGCACTCCGCCGCAAGATTGCGAGTCTGCTGGTGGTCGGCTTCCGGGGCCAGCAGGCGGCCGAGGCCGGCTGGGTGCGGACGGCGATCCGGCAGGGGCTCGGCGGCGTCATCCTCTTCGACCGCGACCTGAAGACCGACACCGTACGCAACATCAGCTCGCCGGGCCAGGTGACCGCGCTGGTGAAGGCCCTGAAGCAGGCGTCGCCCGGTCGGCTCATCGTCTCGATCGACCAGGAGGGCGGCCGGGTCGCCCGGCTCAACCCCGGCAACGGCTTCCCGGCCACCCGCTCGGAGGCCGAGATCGGCCGGGCCGACTCGATCCCGACCACCCGCGCCTGGGCGGAGGGGCTCGTCCGGAGTCTCACCTCGATCGGCGTCAACCTCAACTACGCGCCGGTGGTCGACCTGAACCTGCGACCGGACAGTCCCGCCGTCGGCCAGCTCGAACGCAGCTTCTCCGCCAACCCGGACGTGGTGGTGCGGAACGCGGCCGAGGAGATCCGGGTGCACCGGGCCGCCGGGGTACGCACCTCGCTCAAGCACTTTCCCGGGCTGGGCAGCGCGACCGGCAACACCGACTTCACCGCCGTCGACGTCAGCGACTCGTGGCGGGAGACCGAACTCGAACCGTTCCAGAAGCTGATCGCCTCCGGCACCGCCGACTCGGTGCTGGTCGGCCACGTACTCAACCGGAAGCTCGACCCGGACCGGCCGGCGTCGCTGTCCCGGGCGGTCGTCACCGACCTGCTGCGCGGCCGGCTCGGCTGGCGCGGCCCGGTGGTCAGCGACGACATGCAGGCCGTCGCGGTCACCAGCCGGTTCGGTCGGGACGAGGCCGTCGCGCTGGCCCTGGAGGCCGGCGTCGACCTGCTGGTCTTCGGCAACCAGCAGGAGTACGACCCGAACGTCGTCGGCCACACCCTCGACACCGTCGTCCGGCTGGTCCGCTCCGGGCGCCTCACCGAGCAGCGGATCGACGAGTCGGTCGCCCGGGTCGACACGCTCCGCCCGAAGCGCTGACCCCGGCCGCCGCGCCATCCCGGCGGGCGTCCCTCACAGCGGCGGCCAGGCGTTGGCCAGCAACTGCCGGAAGTGCGCCGGGAACCACTGCCGGAACGGCGGGCCGCCCGGCAGCGCCCCGGTGATGCGGAAGCTGCCGCCCGGCGGGTTGTAGTTGGGATCGCACATCGGCTCGTACGGCTGGCCGACGTCCCGGCTGACACCGGTGCCGTCGGACTCACCGGGCGGTTTGACCCAGACGTACGCGTCGATGCCGGGCTCCGGGTCGACGGCGGGCCGCTCGCCGAGGCCCGAGCCAGCCTGGTTGCACCAGTTCGTGATGTGGGTTCGCCGGTCGATCCGGCTCCGGTCGACGTACTCGTTCAGGTCGCCGGTAGCCGGCGCCGGTCCGGTGGGCCGGTTCGGGCCGCCCCAGCCGTTGCGCGAGGTGTCGACCAGCAGGCTCGCCCGCGCGGAGAAGCCCGCCCCGACCAGCAGTTCCCGCATGTGTCGGGCGTACGGCACCTCGTCGACGAACGGGTTCCAGTCGACCCATCTCGACTGGTACACCGGGTAGCCGTTGACGACATCGTCGGCCTGGAACCACTCCTCGTGCAGCGGGGAGTAGTTGGCGGTGTTGGCGACGAAGCCGTGCACGTTCGCCACCGTGCTGCCCGCGCTGGTCGCGGCCTGGTGCAGCAGCGCCGTCATCGGGCCGGAGTCCTCCGGCCAGCCGAGTTCGCCGTGGTGGCTGATGTCCAGGTACGGGTAGACGTTGGGCAGGGCGCCGAGCCGGGACAGGGCGTACCCGATCCCGTCCGGATAGGTGCCCCGGGCCAGCACCTGGTCGCAGGCCCAGGTGGCGGTGTGCCGAGGGCTGGTGTTGACGACCAGGTTGGGCAGGGAGTTCGGCTCGACGAAGACGACGATCCGCAGCCCGGCGTAGTGGGGGGCGGCGAGGATCTCGACGGTCGGATCGACGAACTCCGTCCGGTACCGGTCGAGTTCGTCGATCGAGAGTTCGCCCTGCGGCAGCGGCCGGCCGCAGTCCCGGGACGGCAGGTTGTAGAGGGTCACCTGGACGAGGTCGGCCCGCTGCGCCACGGCGGCGTCCAGGTGGTCGCGCAGCCCCATCGCTCCGTCGGTGCCCTCGATCGCGGCGATCCGGTCCAGCCAGACGGCGGTCGGCTGGCCGGCGATCGCGCCGCCACCGGGCTCGGCGGCGGCCCGGGCGGACCACTCGGGATTCACGTACACCCGGGCCCCGGCGTACGGGTTGACCATCAGGTGCGGCGGTTTGGTGGCACCGGCCGGACCGGCGCTGCCGAGCGCCCCGGCGAGCAGGACGGGTACGGCGAGGACGGCGAGGGCCGTACGGCCCCGGGCGGGTACGCGTCCGGAACGGCGCATGGTCATGACACTGGCTCCTCAGCACCGGGTCGGCGCCGGGTACGGCCCGCTACGGGGCGGCCCGGAAGCGGTTCGGAGCGGTTCGGACCGGGCGGCACCGTGACCGGCAGGACCCCGCCTGCCATTTACAAACTTCGATCCATCATGCCATCCCCGCACCTTCCGCGCACGCGCGCTTCCCCGGAGTCAGGACGGCGGTATCGAATCCTGTTCGGCCGCGCGCACCGTGGCCGCGTAGGCCAGGGTCGCCTGACGCAGCGCCGCCTCGGCGTCCAGCCCCGCCGCCCGGGCCCGGGCCACCGTCTCCAGCAGGGTCGCGCCGAGCCGTACCGTCTCGTCCGCCCCGGCCGGCGGCTCCGCGGGCGGCAGGTCGAGCCCGGCCCGGGCGACCCGGTGCAGCACCTTCGCCGCCAGCGCCAGCGCCGGCTGGGAGAGCGCGACCCCGTCGAGTACCGAGGCCCGGGGCTTCTCCGCCCGCTTGATCCGTTCCCAGTTCTCGATGATCTCGTCGATGCCGCCGACCTCGGTGCCGGCGAAGACGTGCGGGTTGCGCCGGACCATCTTCGCCACCAGCCCACCGGCGACGTCGTCGATCGACCAGCGCTCCTCCTCGGGCAGGTTCTCCGCCAGCCGGGCGTGCAGCACCACCTGCAACAGCACGTCGCCCAGCTCCTCCCGGAGCGCCACGAGATCGTTCGCGGCGATGGCGTCGTACGCCTCGTAGCACTCTTCGAGGAGGTACTGCGCCAGCGAGGCGTGGGTCTGCGCCCGCTTCCACGGGTCACCGCCGGGCGAGGCGAGCCGGTCCATCACCTCGACCGCGTCGAGCAGCCGGGCACCGGGTGGATCCCAGGAGCCGTACATCAGCTCCAGCTCGGCCAGCCCGGGTTGACGGGCCAGCCGGAGTCCCAGCTCCCGGGCCAGTGCCTCGTCCCCGGCCGGGCCGGCCAGCCAGACCGCCGTACCGTGCGAGGCGACCGTGCCCAGCAGGTCCGGAACCGGAGTCGCGGTGACGGTCACCTCGGCGCCGGCCGCGCGTACCGCCGTGGCCAGCTCGCTCTCCGCGCCGGCCAGCACCGGGAAGCCGCGTACGACGTCCCAGGCGGACGCGGTCAACAGCCCGGCCGGCAGCCGGGGCGAGGTGACCAGCAGCACGATCCGGCCGGCCGGGCCGGGCGCTACCCCGGTCATCGGCCGGTGGGGCTGGTCGACGGCGGGATCGTCACGGCACGGCCGGTGGTGCGGGCGGGGCGTCGCGGGCCGCTCAGCGGGCGTCGACCACGGTGTCGGAGCCGGACTGGCCGATCGGCACGACCAGCGCCGGGCTGCTGTCGGAGAAGGTCAGCACCGGGTATTCCAGCGGGCGGTAGCGCGGGTTGACCGTGACGTCGGAACTCTCCAGCGCCTCGGTCAGGGTGTTCCGCATCGCCAGCGCGCGGCGCAGCACGTCACCGTCGAGCTGCTGCCCGGCCTCGCCGTCCTTGGCGTCCGGCGGGATGACCCCGGCGACCCGGCCCCGGGCCACCACGTCCATCAGCTCCTCCTGGGTCGGCGCCACCGGCTGGGTCACCGGAATGCCGGCCCGGCAGGCGTCCAGCTCGGAGAAGAGCCGCACGTAGCGGGAGTCCGCCGGCAGGCCGGTCGCCTCGGCGATCCGCTCTATCGGAGCCTGCTCGGACGGCTTGAAGCCCTTGTCCGTGGCGAGCTTGAGACAGACCTCCCGCATCACCAGGGTGCCGACCACCTCGGCCCGACTCGGCGTCTTCGGCTCGGGGGCGCCCGGAGCGGGCGTGGCGCCCGGCTCGGTGGGAGCCGGCGAGGCCGCCTTGCTCCGGACGTCGTCGAGCACCGAGGTCACCTCGTCCTCGGTGATCTTCTTATCCCCGAGGTAGACGGCGACGCTGGAGTCGGACCGGCAGGCGGAGAGGACGGTGGTGCCGAGCACGGCAATGACCGCGATCGAAGCCAGACGACGGGCACGCTGCATGCTCGACACTCTCTCACGCAGCCCGACCGCCTGCGGCACGGGGTCGGACCCGCCCGGGGCGGCCCGCCGGGGGCGCTCGCTCCGCAGGGCTGCTGCGGGCACGCTGACCTCGCGGGCCGACCCGGTCGGGCTCACCTCGCCGGCTCCCCCGTCGCCGCCTTCGCGGGCTCACCGAGCACGTCGCGGAGGAGCTGGGCGCACCAGTCCAGCAACGCCTGGTCGCGCAGCGGCTCGCCGCCGATCCGCCGGGTCGTCGGGCGCGGCACGCTCACCTGGTCGGTGGCCGACTTGTAGACCGCGTCCGGGTGGTAGCGCTTGAGCCGCAGCTGCTTCGAGTCCGGCAGCGGCAGCGGGGAGAACCGCAGGTGCCGGCCCTGGGCCGAGACGTCGGTGAGGCCGTACGCCCGGGCCAGCAGCCGGAACCGGGCCACCGCCACCAGGTTGGCGACCTGCTCCGGCGGCTCGCCGTACCGGTCGGTCATCTCGGCGACCACCTCGGCCAGCCGCTCGGCGTCCCGGGCCTCGGCGAGCTTGCGGTACATCTCCAGGCGCAGCCGCTCCACCCCGATGTAGTCGTGCGGCAGGTGCGCGTCGACCGGCAGATCGATCTTGATGTCGGCCTCCTCCTCCGGCCGCTCACCCTTGAACGCCTGCACCGCCTCGCCGACCATCCGGACGTAGAGGTCGAAACCGACCCCCTCGATGTGCCCGGACTGCTCGCCGCCGAGCAGGTTGCCGGCGCCCCGGATCTCCAGGTCCTTCATCGCCACGTACATCCCGGCGCCCAGCTCGGTGTGCTGGGCGATGGTGGCCAGCCGCTCGTGCGCGTGCTCGGTCAGCGGCTTCTCCGGCGGATAGAGGAAATAGGCGTACGCCCGCTCCCGGCCCCGGCCGACCCGCCCCCGGATCTGGTGCAACTGGGCCAGGCCGAGCAGGTCGGCCCGCTCCACGATCAGGGTGTTGGCGTTCGGGATGTCGATGCCGGACTCGACGATCGTGGTGCA
This sequence comes from Plantactinospora sp. BC1, assembly GCF_003030345.1. NCBI lineage: Bacteria > Bacillati > Actinomycetota > Actinomycetes > Micromonosporales > Micromonosporaceae > Plantactinospora > Plantactinospora sp. BC1. The sequence goes on along the minus strand of NZ_CP028158.1, from coordinate 7,597,184 downwards.
GACCAGGACGTCGTATTCCTTTTCCCAGAAGCCGACCATGACCTTCTCCAGGGCGTCCTCGCCCATCTGGCCGTGCGCGACCGCGACCCGGGCCTCCGGGACCAGCTCCCGGATCCGCCGCGCCGCCCGGTCGATCGACTCGACCCGGTTGTGCAGGTAGAAGACCTGGCCGTCGCGGAGCAGCTCGCGGTGGATCGCCGCCGCGACCTGCTTGTCGTCGTACGCCCCGACGAAGGTCAACACCGGGTGCCGCTCCTCCGGCGGGGTGGCGATGGTGGACATCTCCCGGATGCCGGTGATCGCCATCTCCAGGGTCCGCGGGATCGGCGTCGCCGACATGGTCAACACGTCCACGGCGGTACGCAGGGTCTTCAGGTGCTCCTTGTGCTCGACCCCGAAGCGCTGCTCCTCGTCCACCACCACCATGCCGAGCTGCTTGAACCGGGTCGCCGACTGGAGCAGCCGGTGGGTACCGATCACGATGTCCGCGCTGCCGTCGGCGGCGGCCTCCAGGGTCCGCTCGGCCTCCTTCGGCGTCTGGAACCGGGAGAGCTGCCGGATCTGCACCGGGAACTGTCCCATCCGCTCGGCGAAGGTGTTGTAGTGCTGCTGGGCCAGCAGCGTGGTCGGGACGAGCACCGCCACCTGCTTGCCGTCCTGCACCGCCTTGAAGGCGGCCCGCACCGCGATCTCGGTCTTGCCGTAGCCCACGTCGCCGCAGATCAGCCGGTCCATCGGGGTCGACTGCTCCATGTCCCGCTTGACCTCCTCGATCGCCGCGAGCTGGTCCGGCGTCTCGGTGTACGGGAAGGCGTCCTCCAGCTCCCGCTGCCACGGGGTGTCCGGGGCGAACGCGTACCCCTTGGACGCCTTGCGGGCGGCGTAGAGCTGGACGAGCTGGGCGGCGATCTCCTTGACCGCCTTGCGGGCCCGCGCCTTGGCCTTCTGCCACTCGGCGCCACCCATCTTGTGCAGGGTCGGCTGCTCGCCTCCGACGTACCGGGAGAGCTGGTCGAGCTGGTCGGTCGGGACGAAGAGCCGGTCGCCGGGCTGGCCGCGCTTGCTGGCCGCGTACTCGATGACCAGGTATTCCCGGTCGGCGCCGTTGACGGTGCGCTGCACCAGCTCGACGTACCGGCCGATGCCGTGCTGCTCGTGCACGACATAGTCGCCGGCCCGCAGCTCCAGCGGGTCGATGGTGTTGCGCCGCCGGCTCGGCATCTTGCGCATGTCCCGGGTCGACGAGCCCCGGCCGCCGGTGATGTCGTTGCCGGTCACCACCGCGATCCGGGACGTGGAGTCGAGGAAGCCGTGGTTGAGCGAGCCGCAGGTCACCAGCAGCTCGCCGGAGGCCGGCGGTGCCGGCACCTCCTCGGTGAGCGCGGCGCCGAGCCCGGCGTCCCGGAGCACCTCGACGGCGCGCTGCGCCGGCCCGTGCCCCTCGAAGACCAGCGCCACCCCCCAGCCGTCGCCGACCCAGCGCTTCAGGTCGTCGACGACCCGGGCCGTCTCGCCGTGGTAGAGCGGCACCGGCTGGGCGTGCAGCGCCACCGACTCGCCGGTGTCCGGCACCACCGTCACCTCGGGCTCCGGCTCCACCGCCCACGGCTCGACCGTGGCCGCCGGGCCGGGGGCGGCCTCGACCAGGCCGAACGGGGACGCCGACCACCAGGGCTGGCCGAGGGTCGCGGCGGTGGCCCGTACCTCGGCCAGGGTCTTGAAGGCGGCGGCGCCGAGGTCGACCGGGGCCTGGCCGCCGACGGCGGCCGCGGCCCAGCTCGCCTCCAGGAACTCCGCCGAGGTACGCACCAGGTCGTGCGCCCGGGTCCGGATCCGCTCCGGGTCGCAGAGCAGTACGTGGCTGCCGGCCGGCATGCAGTGCAGGACGAGTTCGAGCGAGTCCGCGCCGATCAGGGCCGGGGCCAGCGACTCCATCCCCTCGACCGGGATCCCCTCGGCGAGCTTGTCCAGGATCTCGGCCAGCTCGGGGTGCTGCTGCGCCAGCTCGGCGGCCCGGCGCCGGACCGGCTCGGTGAGCAGCAGTTCCCGGCAGGGCGGCGCCCAGAGGGCGGGTACCGCCTCGATGGTCCGCTGGTCGGCGACGGCGAAGGTGCGGATCTCCTCCACCTCGTCGCCCCAGAACTCGACCCGGGACGGGTGCTCGTCGGTGGGCGGGAAGACGTCCAGGATGCCGCCCCGGACGGCGTACTCCCCACGCTTGGTGACCAGGTCGACCCGGGCGTACGCCAGGTCGGTGAGGCGGCGGGCGGTCTCCTCCAGCCCGGCCTCGGCCCCGGCGGCGAGCCGGACCGGCTCCAGGTCGCCCAGCCCCTTGAGCTGTGGCTGCAACACCGACCGGACCGGGGCGACGACCACCCGGACCGGGCCGGGGTGCTCGGCGAGGTCGGGGTGGGCGAGCCGGCGGAGCACGCCGAGTCGCCGGCCGACGGTGTCGGACCGGGGCGAGAGCCGCTCGTGCGGCAGCGTCTCCCAGGCCGGATAGACCACGACCTGCTCCGGCGGGAGCAGGCTGCCCAGCGCGGCGGCCAGGTCGTCGGCCTCCCGGGTGGTGGCGGTGACGGCGAGCACCGGGCGCCCGGCACCGCCCGCCTCCTCGCCGGCCGCCACGGCGGCGACCAGGAAGGGCCGCAGCGCGGGCGGGGCGGTGAGGTCGAGCCCGTCGGCGTCCGGACCGCCGGTGCGGGCCAGCGAGCGGGCCCGGGCCAGCGCGGGATCGCGGAGCGCGGCGGTGAGCAGACCGGTGAGCACGCAGATCACAACCTTGCAGATGGGCACGCGGAAAACGCCCCACGCCCGACGCGGGCGGGGGGTGCGGGTGAGGCAGGACCCGGGGCGTTGCCGTGCCGGAAAGGGCCCCTCCTCAACGCCGTCGTCAAGCCTATCCCCTGAGCCCGACAAACCCCGCGGCACGGCCGGCACCGCAGGCCCGGCCGGCGGCGGAGCCGGCACCGCGGGTCCGGCGGGCAGCGGAGCCGGCTGGCGTTCGCGGCACGGTCCGGGGACAACCTGAGAACCTCGCTCGGGCGTTTCCCTCCGGGAGGAGGCGCGATGTCGGATTCTCACGATGCGATGCCCGGGTTCCGGGACGCGTTCGCCGCCGACGGGCGGCTCCAGGCGCGGTGGCGATGGCTCGGCTGTCCGGACGGGATGGGCCTCTACGAGGTGCGCTGCCACAACACCAGGCGCGGCTGGGAACCCGCCCGGCCGAGCGGCCACTTCACCGTGCACCTGGCCCGCTCCGGTGGCTACCTGCGCCGGCTCAACGGGCGGGAACGCTTCGTCGACCCGACCTCGGCCCTGTTCCTCAAACCCTCCGACGACCTCACCATCTCGCACCCGCTCGGCTGCGGCGACAGCTACACGGTGATCGAGGTCGACCCGGAGCTGCTGGTCGGCTGGGCGGACGGCGAACGGTGGCTGACCGGTGCCGGCTGGGAGGGCCGGCTCCGCGCCGACCTCGACCTGGAGCACCGGGCCCTGGTCGCGGACTCGCTGCGCGGCACCGACCGCTTCGAGCTGACCGAACGGACGCACCGGCTGCTCGGCCGCCTGCTCGCCGCCGGCCCGGACCGGCCCGGGGAGGAGCTGGACCGGGCGGTACGACGCCGCCCCGGCACCCTCGCCGCGCACCGCCGGCTCACCGACCGGGTACGCGAGGTGGTCAGCGGTGGCGGCTACGCGCTCGGCCTCACCGAGCTGGCCCGGCAGGTCCACTGTTCGCCGCATCACCTCAGCCGGGTCTTCCAGTGGACCACCGGGCAGAGCCTGACCGCCTACCGCAACCAGCTGCGGACCCGGGCCGTGCTGACCGCGCTGGCCGCCGGCGAGGTGGCCAGCCTGCGCGGCCTGGCCGCCGAGTACGGCTTCGCCGACCAGGCCCACCTGACCCGCACCCTGCGGCAGCAGCTCGGACACTCCCCGACCCAGCTCCGGCGGCTCCTGGCCACCACGTCAGGGCCGGCCCGGAGGTGAGCACGGATCTTCAAGGCGGTCGACCGGCACCGGCGACAGCATGAGGTGACCTTAGGAGGCCCCGAATGCGACACCGACCTCTGCTCCTCGGGCGGGCCGGCACCGCCCTGCTGGGACTGCTCGCCGTACTCGCCGCCGGCTCGCCCGTCGCGGCCGCGCCGCCCCTCTCCGGTCCGGCGGCACTCGGAAACCGTCCGGGGCTGACCGACCCGCGCCCGTGTGCCGAGGCGGCCGGGTTCACCTGCGCCGAGCTGACCGTGCCGCTCGACCGCCGGGGCGGCACCCCCGGCGAGCTGCGCCTGCGGGTCGCCGTGGCGGAGAACGCCGACGCGCCCCGGGGCACCCTGCTGCTGCTCTCCGGCGGGCCCGGGCAGCCCGGGCCGGGCCTGCTGTCCCGGCTGGAACCCCGGTTCCGCTACCTGATGGACGACTACCGGCTGGTGATGATCGACCAGCGGGGTACCGGCCCGGCCGGGATCGACTGCCCGCAGCTCCAGGCCGAGGTCGGCTCCTCCGACATCACCCCCGCCTCGCCGGAGGCGATCCGAGGCTGCGCGGAGCTGCTCGGCAGGACCCGGAACTTCTACACCACCGCCGACACGGTGGCGGACCTGGAGGAGCTGCGTCGCGCCCTCGGGGTGCACCGGTGGACCCTCGACGGCATCTCGTACGGGACCTTCGTCGCCCAGCAGTACGGGTTGACGTACCCGCACCGGGTGGCCCGGATGGTGCTGGACTCGGTGGTGCCGCAGGACACCCTGGACGGGTTGTACCTGCCGAGCCTGCACCGGGTGGCCTGGGTACTCCGTACCGCCTGCCGCGAGCAGTCCTGCGGCTCCGACCCGGCGGCGGACGTCGCCGAGACGATCCGCCGGTACGGCAACGCGGTCGGCATCTTCGACTTCCTGGTGATCGCCAGCATCGTGGACCCGAAGCTCACCGGGGAGACCTTCTATCCGGTGCTGCCCTTCCTGCGGATGGCCGCCGAGGGTTCCCCGGAGCCGCTGATGTCGGCGATCGACGATCTCCAGGGTGGCGAGAACACGCCGTTCGCCGAGTACAGCTCCGGGTTGCACGCCGCGACGGTCTGCGCCGACCAGACCGACGCGCCCTGGGGTGACTCGACGGCGCCGCCCGGCCGGCGGGCGAGGGCGCTGGACCGGGCGGTGCGGCAGATCCGGCCCGGCCACGTCTGGCCGTTCCCCCGGGAGACCGCCGCCGAGCAGGCGTTGATCTCCACCTGCCTGCACTGGCCGGTGTCCCGGCCGAACCCCCGGCCGCCCCGGCACACCCTGACCATGCCGGTGCTGCTGCTCAACGGCGACCGTGACCTCTCGACCCCGGTCGAGTGGGCGGTCGAGCAGGCGGCGCGGACGCCGCGCGGCGAACTCGTGGTGATCGCCGGGATGGGCCACTCGATCCAGGGCCGCCATCCCGAGGGCGACTCGGCCGTCCGGCGGTTCCTGCTCGGGCCGACGGCCTGAGCCCGGTGCTGGGCGGGTCCGGGTTCGGATCTCACGGAGCGGCCCCGACCGGCGTTCCGACGGGGGAGATCCGGACCGGGACCCGCCCATCGGGGTCGTCGGGCGCGCCGTCATTCGCGTACCGGGTACGGGAAGTAACATCGGGCCGTACCCGGAAGGAGGCGGACGATGCCGGTGGAGCGCAGCGGTGGCGGGGATCCCGACCGCACCCTGGCGCTGCTCTGGACCGCCCAGCCGTCGCCCGGCTCCCCGGCAGCCGCCGGCAGACCCGCCCGGGGCCGCCCGCCCCGGCTGACCGTGCCGCAGATCCGGCAGGCCGCGATCGCGGTCGCCGACCGGGAGGGCCTGGCCACCATGTCGATGGCCCGGGTCGCCGAGGAGCTGGGCGTCGGCACGATGTCGCTCTACACGTACGTCCCGGGCAAGGCCGAGCTGATCGACCTGATGGTCGACGGGGTGATGGCCGACCGCGACCTCCCCGGCCCGGACGACGTACGCCCGACGGACTGGCGAACCCGGATCGAGCTGTACGCCGACCGGACCCGCACGATGTACCAGCGCCACCCGTGGCTCCGAGAGGTCTCCACCGTCCGCCCACCGCTCGGGCCGGGCCTGCTCGCCCAGCAGGAGTACCTGCTCGCCGCCCTGGCCGACCTCGGCCTGCCGGCCCGGCAGACGGTCGCCGCCGGCAACGCGATCGTCAGCTTCGTCGACGCCGCCGCCCGGCAGCAGGCCGAGGCGGACCAGTTGGAGCGGACCACCGGGCAGTCGACCGACGAGTGGTGGTCGGACCGGGACTCGTTCTGGGCGGAACACTTCGACGTCGCGCGCTATCCGGCGATGAACCGCACCTGGGAGGCCGGCGGCTTCGTCGACACCCCGGACGCGATGGCCGACGCCTACCGGTTCGGGCTGCGCCTGCTGCTCGACGGCATCCAGCGCGCGGCCGGGGCCGCCGGCCGCGCGCCCGCGGAGGGATGACCCGACCAGCCCGGGACACGCCGCATGCACTAGCTCGCCCGCCTGCGACCACGGTTCGCCCGTTTGCGACCACGGTTCGCCCGTTTGCGACCACGGTTCGCCCGGGGGAAGACCACCTCCCGCGCACACTGTCGAGCTGGGTGCACGGACGGGGCAGACGACGCGGTCTGCACGGACGGGGCAGACGGCGAGGTCTGCACGGACGGGGCAGACGGCGAGGTCTGCACGGACGGGGCAGACGGCGCGGTCTGCACGGGTCGGCCCGGAGCCGGCTCCCGTACCGGGCGGATCACAGTGGCCGCCTCCTGCTCCGGACGGGCCGACGTCGGGGCAGCGAGAACCCGGGCACCCGGCCGGTGGGTGCACGGGCGGGGCAGCTCGACAGTCTGCGCGGGGAAGGTCTGCTCGCCAGGTCCGGCCACGGCACTGTCGCCACCGCCAGCCATCAGCGGCCGGGGCGGGGCGTGAGCAAGTTAACGATCACGGGTACCGACGCCCGAGACTCGACATAACGTACGTTTTGCCGGCACCGGATAGGCTCTACCAGTACCTGCGGCCAACCGGTACGGCACGAGCCTCGTTAGCGTTCCGGGACCGGCCGCCGATAGCATCCACTGTGTCGGACAACGCTGTCCTCCGTACTCGATCAAGGAGCGCACGGTGACCGACCAGCATGATCACGACGGACCCGACGCCGCGTTGCGGGCGGACATCCGCCGGCTCGGCAAGCTCCTCGGCCAGACCCTCGCCCGCCAGGAGGGCCCGCCCCTGCTCGACCTGGTCGAGGAGGTCCGCGCCCTGGTCCGGCACGACGCGGAGGCCGCCGCCCAGCGGCTCGGCGCGATGGACGTGACCACCGGCACCAAGCTGGCCCGGGCCTTCTCCACCTACTTCCACCTGGCCAACATCACCGAACAGGTGCACCGCTCCCGCGACCTGCGCCGGCAGCGGGCCGCGCACGGCGGCTGGCTGGACCAGGCCGCCCGGCTGATCCGGGAGCGCGGGGTGCCGCCCGAGGAGATCGCCTCGGTCGCCCGCCGGCTCTCCGTCCGGCCCGTCTTCACCGCCCACCCGACCGAGGCGGCCCGCCGGTCGATCCTCTCCAAGCTGCGCGCCGTCGCCGACGAACTCGACGCCGAGGCCGCCGCCGCGATCCTCTACGGCGCCAGCGACGAGGGCCCGGCCAGCCGCCGCCTCGCCGAACTGCTCGACCTGCTCTGGCAGACCGACGAGCTGCGGCTCGACCGCCCCGACCCGACCGACGAGGCCCGCAACGCCATCTACTACCTGCGCGACCTCTACGCCGAGGCGGCGCCGCAGGTCCTCGACGACCTCGCCGACACCCTGCGCGGGCTCGGCGTGGAGACCGCGCCGACCGCCCGGCCGCTGACCTTCGGCACCTGGATCGGCGGCGACCGCGACGGCAACCCCTTCGTCACCCCGCAGGTCACCCGGGACGTGCTGCTGATCCAGTACGAGCACGGCATCCAGGCGACCGAGGCGGCGATGGAGGCGCTGATCAACGAGATCTCGGTCTCCCGGCGGCTGCGCGGGGTCAGCCTCGACCTCAGCGCCAGCCTCGCCAAGGACCTCGACGCGCTCCCCGAGGTGGCCCCCCGGTTCCGCCGGGTCAACGCCGAAGAGCCGTACCGGCTCAAGGCGCGCTGCGTCCGGGCCAAGCTCGCCAACACCCGGCGCCGGCTCAACCAGGGCACCGCGCACGTGCCGGGGCGGGACTACCGGGGCTCCGCCGACCTGCTCGCCGACCTGGAGCTGATGCGCGCCTCGCTGGCCCGCAACTCCGGCCAGCTCACCGCCGTCGGCCGGCTCGCCTCGGCGATCCGCACCGTCGCCGCCTTCGGGCCGCACCTGGCGACGATGGACATCCGGGAGCACGCCGAGGCGCACCACGTCGTGCTCTCCCAGTTCTACGCCCAGGTCGGCGAGGTGCCGGAATATTCGTCACTGAGTCGGGCCGACCGGACCAAGCTGCTCGCCGAGGAGCTGGCCGGCCGCCGCCCGCTCTCCACGATGGACACTCCGCTGACCGAGCCGGCCCGGAAGACCTTCGACGTCTTCGGCACCATTCGCGAGGTGCAGGAGCGGTTCGGCGTCGAGGTGATCGAGTCGTACATCATCTCGATGACGCTCGGCGTCGACGACGTACTCGCCGCCGTGGTGCTGGCCCGGGAGGCCGGGCTGGTCGACGTGCACACCGGCCGGGCCCGGGTCGGCTTCGTGCCGCTGCTGGAGACCCCGGCCGAGCTGGACGCCGGGGGCGAACTGCTCGACGAGATGCTCTCGCTGCCGGCGTACCGGGCGATCGTGGCGGCCCGGGGCGACGTGCAGGAGGTGATGCTCGGCTACTCCGACTCGAACAAGGAGGCCGGGATCACCACCTCGCAGTGGTCCATCCACCGGGCCCAGCGGGCGCTGCGGGACGTGGCCGCCCGGCACAACGTACGGCTGCGGCTCTTCCACGGCCGGGGCGGTACGGTCGGCCGGGGCGGCGGCCCCACCCACGAGGCGATCCTCGCCCAGCCGTACGGCACGCTGGACGGCGAGATCAAGGTCACCGAGCAGGGCGAGGTCATCTCCGACAAGTACACCCTGCCCTCGCTGGCCCGGGAGAACCTGGAACTCACCCTGGCGGCGGTGTTGCAGAGCACCCTGCTGCACACCACGCCCCGGCAGCCGGCCGAGGCGCTGGACCGCTGGGACGCCACCATGGACGTGGTCTCCGGTGCCGCCTACCGGCGCTACCGGTCGCTGGTGGAGAACCCGGACCTGCCGGCGTACTTCTGGGCCTCCACCCCGACCGAGCTGCTCGGGGCGCTCAACATCGGCTCCCGGCCGGCGAAGCGGCCGAACACCGGGGCCGGGCTCTCCGGGCTGCGCGCCATCCCGTGGGTCTTCGGCTGGACCCAGACCCGGCAGATCGTCCCCGGCTGGTTCGGCGTCGGGACGGGGCTGGCCGCCGCCCGGGAGGCCGGAATGGCCGACATCCTGGCCGAGATGCACCGGGCCTGGCACTTCTTCGGCACGTTCCTGTCGAACGTCGAGATGATGCTGAGCAAGACCGACCTGAACATCGCCCGCCGGTACGTCGACACCCTGGTCCCGGAGCCGCTGCACCCGATCTTCGAGATGATCGAGGCGGAGTACGAGCTGACCAAGCGGGAGGTACTGGCCATCACCGCCTCCCCCGCGCTGCTGGAGAACTCCCCGGTGCTGCAACGCACCCTCGCCGTCCGGGACACCTACCTGGAACCGCTGCACCACCTCCAGGTGGCGCTGCTGCGGCAGTACCGCGACTCGGGTGCCGCCGGCCGGGCCGTGGCGACCGCCCCGGGCGGCCGGCGCGCCCCCGGCGACGGTACGGCGCTGGAACGGGCCCTGCTCACCACCGTCAACGGCATCGCCGCCGGGATGCGCAACACCGGCTGACCCCTCGGGGCTGGAGTGGCGGCCCGCAGCGCCGGGCCGCCACCTGCGACCGGTTCAGCTCGTCTCGCCGGCCACGCTGAACCTGCCCAGCCGGCGGATGGCCAGCAGGGTGAAGCCGACCGTGAAGACCGCGCTCATCACGATCGCCACCGGCAGCGACACCGAACCGTCGAGCAGCGCCGTCGGCGCGATCCGGTCGGTCAGGGTCACCACGTAGTGCTGCACCGACAGCACCCGGGTGCCGCTGACGATGCTGTTGAGCAGGCCCTCCCAGATCAGCACGTAGACCAGGCCGAGCAGCACCGGGCGGCGGGTCAGCAGGCTCAGGGCCAGGAAGAACGCCGAGTACGCCAGCGCGCCGACCGCACTCGCGGCGGCCAGCCCGAGCCCGAAGCGTACGGACTCGACCAGTACCCCGGCGACGTAGAGCGGGATGGCGACTGTCAGCGCGGTGACCCCGGTCGCCACGGCCAGCTTCGGCAGCACGATCTGCCACCGGGGCAGCGGCTTGGTCAGGATGTGCAGCAACGTGCCGTCGTCGATCTCGGAACCGAGCACCGCCGTGCCGACGATCAACGCGGTGACCGGCAGCACCACGGCGAGCCCCAGCGCGTAGACGACCGGCTGGCCCCACTCGGTCGGGGCGATGCCGGTCGCCCGGGCCAGCACCGCCAGCCCGACCAGCAGCAGCGGCAGCGGAAAGAGCAACAGGAACCGCCGCCGGCCGAGCAGCCCACGCGCGGTGATCCAGGAAACAGTCGACATGGTCACTCCTTCGTTCGCGACTGCGGGGCTCGTTGCGGGGCTCGCAACACCGGCTCACTCCTCGCGCTCACAGCCGCACCTTCCGTTCGCGACTGCGGGGCTCGCAACACCGGCTCACTCCTCGCGCTCACAGCCCTCACGCCTCCACCAGGTAGGAGAAGACGCTCTCCAGGGACTCGTCCGACGGCAGTAGCCGGCGGATCCGGATGCCGGAGGCCAGCGCGATCTTCGGCAGGGCCCGGGTGAAGCTGCCGTAGTCGCCGGCCCGGACGGTCAGCCCGTCCCGGTTGAGGTCGACCCCGGTCACCGAGGGCTGGCCGATCAGCTCGACGGCAAGCCGCCGGTCGTCGCTGGACTGCACCGCGAAGACGTGCGGCCGGTTCGTCATCAGCCGCCGGATGGTCCGGAAGTCGCCGGAGGCGGCCAGCCGGCCCGAGACGATCACCTGGACGGTGCCGGAGACCTGCTCGACCTCCTCCAGGATGTGCGAGCTGAACAGGATCGTCCGGCCCTGCTCGCCGAGCGAGTGCAGCAGCTCCATCATGTGCAGCCGCTGCCTCGGGTCCATCCCGTTGAACGGCTCGTCGAGCAGGAGTACCTGCGGGTCGTGCACCAGGGCGGCGGCGACCCGGGCCCGCTGGCGCATGCCCTTGGAGTACGTGCCGATCCGGCGGTCCTGCGCGTCGGTCAGCTCGACCAATTCGATCGCCCGGCGGGCCGCCGCATCCGGCTCGGGCAGCCGGTGCAACCGGGCACTGGCCAGCGCGAACTCGTACGCGCTGAGGAAGTCGTAGACCGACTCCCGCTCGGTGACCAGGCCGAGCCGGCGGTAGACCTCCGGATTCTCCCAGGTGGGTTCCCCGTCGAGCGTCACCGTGCCCTTCGAGGGGGCCAGGAAGCCGGCCATCATGTGCAGCACGGTGGTCTTGCCCGCGCCGTTCGGCCCGAGCAGTCCGGTGACTCCGGGGCCGAGGTTCATCGACACGTCGTTGACGGCCACCACGTTGCCGTACCAGCGGGAGACCCCGGCCAATTCCAGGTTGCTCATCGGGCGGCGACCTTCCGGTAGCGGGCGAGCAGCAGCAGGGTGCCGGCGACGACGAACCCGACGGCGACCAGGCCGTAGAGCGGGCCGTACCGGCCGACGTCGAGGTCACTGCTCGCGTCGATCGCCCAGTCACCGATCCCGGCGACCAGGGTGACCGGGCTGGCCAGCCCGGCGAGCTGGTTCGCCGCCTCGTACGGCATCACCGACAGCACCGCGACCACCGGGGTGGTCAGCAGGAACGCGCCGACGATCGCCCCGGCCGCGACGGCCCGGCGCCGGACCAGGGAGGCGACCAGCAGCGCCAGCACGGAGTAGACGATCGCGTGTACGGCGACGTAGCCGAGCGCCGGCAGGAAGTCGCCGAGTTCGTCCCAGACCGCTCCGATGCCGTCGACCATGAACGCGGCACCGGCGAACATCACCGTCAGCGGTACGCCGATGGTCAGGAAGGTCGCCGAGATCAGCGCGGCCAGCTTGACCAGCGCGTAGTCCGAGCGGTGCAGCGGGCGGGCGAAGTAGAGCGGCAGCACCCCGCTGTGCAGGTCCCGGGAGGCGAGTTCCGGGGCGACGATGGCGCAGAAGAAGATGATCAGCACGCTGAGCACCTCGGGGAACTCGGCGTAGCTCAGCGGCGACTCGCCGATCTGGGCCCGTACGGCGGTCAGCACCGCGGCGACCACCCCGAACACCCCGACGATCAGCCAGGGGAAGATCTTCGCCTTGAAGGTGCGCCCGAGCCCGAAGGCGGTACGCAGGCTGTGCAGGTAGAGCGCGCCGACCAGGTGCCGCCGGCCGAGCCGGGGACCGTCGTACCGCTGGTAGCCGATGTCGTGGATGACCCCGGCCGGACGGTCGGTCCGCGGGGCGTCGAGCGTGGTCATCAGGCGCCCTCCAGGGCGGTGCCGGTGGCGATCGGCTCGGCAACCCGGGCCGGATCGGTGGCGAAGAGTTCGACGACCCGGTGCCGCCGCTGGTCGAGCCGGTGCAGCGGCAGGTCCAGCTCGGCGACCGCGGTCAGGATGAGGTCGTACGTCCTGTCGAGTGCCGAGTCCCGCGCCTGCGCGCCGGCCGCCGCCGCCCCCGGGTCGAGCATCGGGACCAGCAGCAGCCGGCCGTCCTGCCGGACCGGCAGCCCGGCGGCGGCGAGCCGGGCGGCCAGTTCGGCGGTGCCCTCGCTCACCTCCACCGAGAGCACCTCGGTCACCGCGGTCATGTCGGCCAGTTGTGCCGACCGGAGCAGCTTGCCGCCCTCGATCGCGACGAGCGCGTCGCAGATCCGCTCGACCTCGCCGAGCAGGTGCGAGCAGACCAGCACCGAGATGCCGAACTCGGTGCCGATCCGCTCGATCAGGGCGAGCATGGCGTCCCGGCCGGCCGGGTCCAGCCCGTTGGTCGGCTCGTCGAGCAGCAGCAGGTCGGGGTCGTGCACCAGGGCCTGGGCCAGCTTGACCCGCTGTTTCATGCCGGTGGAGTAGCCACCGACCTGGCGGTAGCGCTCCTCGTAGAGGCCGACGTGCCGCAGCGTCTCGGAGGCCCGCTCCCGGGCGGTCGTCTTGGGCAGCCCGCTCATCCGTCCCATGTGCGTGACGAACTCCGCGGCGGACAGGTCCGGCGGCAGGCAGTCGTGCTCGGGCATGTAGCCGACCCGGGCCCGGACCTGGTGCCCGTCCACCAGCGGGTCGAGGCCGAGCACCCGGGCCTGTCCGCCGGTCGGCTCCAGCAGGCCGAGCATGATCTTGATGAAGGTCGACTTGCCCGCTCCGTTGGCTCCGACCAGACCGACGATGCCCGGCTCGACGGTGACCGTCAGGTCGGACAACGCGGTCACCCGATTGCCGTACGTCTTGGTCAGCGACTGGGTCGCGATCAGTGTCACGCTGCCAGGGTAGGGCCGGTGGCACGTACCGGAGGTCAGGAAACCACCCTGGAAGTACCCCTGAATCGCCCCGGCGGCGGCAGCCGCCTCCCCTAGGGGCCGGGTGAGACTTTCGTAGCCCCCGCGCCCGGTTGGGTAACCTCCTGATGGCCACCTGCCGACAGGCGTCGCCGATCCGGGCGTCCAAACGGGAGTGGCGGTCTCGACCGATCGACGGGCGGCTGCGAAACTGTGTGCCGGCCGGCCGGGTAGTTGGGGGTGCGGATGAGCAACGGGTGGGTGCTGCCCGATGAGTTGCTGCGTGACGCTCCGGCGTACACGCCGCGCCCGTATGAGCTGGCCGACCTGGAGTTGCTGCTCTCCGGAGCGTACGCCCCGCTCACCGGCTTCATGGGCCGGGCCGATCTGGCCTCGGTGGCCCGGCGCGGCCGGCTCGCCGACGGCTCCGGCTGGCCGGTGCCGGTGACCCTCCAGGTCCCGGCCGACCTGGTCAGCGGCATCGACCTGAACAATCCGGTCGAGCGCGGCCTGGTCCTCACCGACCCCGAGGGGGCGCCGACCGCGCTGCTGGAGGTCGCCGACCTCTGGCCGACCACGCAGGGCTGGTTCGGCGTCGGCGGTCCCGTGCGGCGGATCGGCGACGGCGGGCACGGCCCGTTCCAGCGGCTCCGCCGCCCCCCGGCCGAGGTGCGGGAGCTGCTGCCGCCGGGCCGGGTGCTCGGGGTGATCGCCGACCGGCCGCTGCACCGGCCGCAGCTGGCGCAGATCGCCCACGCGGTCCGGACGCTCGCCGCCCACCTGCTCATCCTGATCCCGGTCGCCAACACCAGCTCGGACGGGTTGCCGCCGGAGGTGCTGGTCCGGAGCATCTTCGGGGCCCGGGACCGGATGCCTCCGGCCACCATCGTGGCGGTGCCGATCGCCCGGCGCGGCGACGACATCTGGGACGCGCTGCTGCGGGCCCGGGTGGCCCGGGCCTACGGGGTCACCCACGTCCTCTCCACCACCGAGATGCTCACCGGCGGCGGGCTGCGGATGCTGGTCCCGCGCGAGCTGGCCTACGACAACCGGGACGGGCAGTGGCGGTGGCGGGACGACATCCCGCCGCGCAACCGGCGGCTGCCGCTCGGCCAGGAGGAGATCGAGGACCTGCTCGACCGGGGCTTCCCGCTGCCGGAGTGGCACACCCCGCCGACGGTGGCCAAGGAGCTGACCCGGGCCCGGCCGCCCCGCCGGCACCGGGGTCTGGTGGTCTTCTTCACCGGGCTCTCCGGCTCGGGCAAGTCGACCATCGCCCGGGGGTTGGCCGACGCGCTGCGGGAGAGCGGGGACCGCACCATCACGCTGCTCGACGGTGACGTGGTCCGCCGGGAACTCTCCGCCGGGCTGGGCTTCAGCCGGGCCGACCGGGATCTGAACGTACGCCGGATCGGCTGGGTCGCCGCCGAGGTCGCCCGGCACCGGGGGCTCGCCATCTGCTGCCCGATCGCGCCGTACCACCGGGCCCGGGCGATCGCCCGGGAGATGGCCCGCTCGGCCGGTGCCGGTTTCGTGCTGGTGCACGTCGCCACCCCGCTGGCGGTCTGCGAGCGGCGCGACCGCAAGGGCCTGTACGCCCGCGCCCGGGCCGGCCAGCTCACCGGGATGACCGGGGTCGACGACCCGTACGAGGAGCCGACCGACGCCGAGCTGGTGCTCGACACCACGGACCTGACGGTGGAGGAGTGCGTACACCTGCTGCTCGCGCACCTGACCGAGACCGGCTGGGTCGAGTCCCGCCTGCAACCCGCCTGACGCCCCGGGCCCGGTTCCGCCGAGCCGGAGGCGTCCCGTCGGCGTGGCGCCGCTCCTACCCAGCTCCACCACCCGGGCGCTAGTGTTCGTATCTGTTGGATTACGTGCGAGCACGTTTGGAGGCGGTGTGGGCGGTCTGGTGCCGAACATCGAGGGCCTGAGCTACGGCGGGGACTACAACCCGGAGCAGTGGCCCGAGGAGGTCTGGCCGCAAGACGTGGCCCTGATGCGCGAGGCCGGGGTCAACCTGGTCACCGTCGGCGTCTTCGCCTGGGCCTGGCTCGAACCGGCCGCCGGGCGGTACGACTTCGACCGACTGGACCGGATCATGGACATGCTGCACGCCGGAGGGATCAGGGTCTGCCTCGCCACCGCCACCGCCTCGCCACCGCCCTGGTTCTCCCACGCCCACCCGGAGACGCTGCCGGTGGACGCGGACGGCCGGCGGCTGACGTACGGCAGCCGGCAGGCGATCTGCGCCAGCTCACCGGTCTACCGGCGGGCCGCCGTGGCGCTGACCGAGCAACTCGCCCGGCGCTACGCCAACCACCCGGCGCTGGCCGTCTGGCACGTGCACAACGAGTACGCCTGCCACAACGCGCACTGCTACTGCGACACCTCGGCCGAGGCGTTCCGCGGCTGGCTCCAGGCCCGGTACGGCGACCTCGACGGCCTCAACACCGCCTGGGGTACGGCGTTCTGGTCACAGACCTACACCGACTGGGCGCAGGTGCAGCCGCCCCGGGCCACCCCGACCTCGTCCAACCCGACGCAGGTGCTGGACTTCAAGCGGTTCAGCTCGGACGAGCACCTGGCCTGCTTCACCGCCGAGCGCGACACGCTGCACCGGCTCTCCCCCGGAATCCCCGTCACCACCAACCTGATGACGGCGAGCTGCGTCAACCTGGACTACTGGGCCTGGGGTCGGGAGCTGACCGGAGCGGACCGGCTGCTCTCCAACGACCACTACCTGCTCGGTGAGCATCCGCTCGAACCGCCGGCCCAGATCGCCTTCGCCGCCGACCTGAGCCGGTCGCTGGCCGGCGGCCCGTGGCTGCTGATGGAGCACTCCACCAGCGCGGTCAACTGGCAGCCGCGCAACCTGGCCAAGCCGGCCGGGCAGCTCGGCCAGGACGCGCTGGCGCACGTGGCCCGGGGCTCGGAGGGTGCGCTCTTCTTCCAGTGGCGGGCCAGCCGGGCCGGCTCGGAGAAGTGGCACTCGGCGATGCTGCCGCACGCCGGCACCGACTCGAAGATCTGGCGCGAGGTGGTCGGACTCGGCCGGCACCTGCGGGCGCTGGCCGAGATCGAGGGCTCCCGCACCGAGGCGGAGGTCGCGGTGCTGCTGGACTACTCCTCCGTCTGGGCCCAGGAGGCGGCCAACCAGCCGAGCACCGACATGGTCGCCTTCGACGAGATCCGCCGCTGGCACAGCGCGCTCTGGCGGGCCGGGATCACCGCCGACCTGGCCGCGCCGGGCGCCGACCTGACGGGGTACAAGCTGGTGCTCGCCCCCGCGCTCTACCTGGTGGACGACGCCGCGATCGGCAACCTGACCGGGTACGTCCGCTCCGGCGGCACCCTGGTGGTCGGCCCGTACAGCGGACTGGTCGACGAGCGCGACCGGGTCCGCCCGGCACCCCTGCCGGGCGGCTTCGCCGAGCTGCTCGGCGTACGGGTCGAGGAGTTCTTCCCGCTCCCCGCCGCCGGCACCGTCCGGCTCGACGACGGCACCTCGGCGGAGGTCTGGACCGAGGCGCTGGTCGCGGCGGACGCCGAGGTGCTGGTCAGGTACGACAACGGGCCGGTCGCGGGTGGTCCGGCGGTCACCCGGCGCAGCGCGGACGGCGGAGCGGCCTGGTATCTCGGTACCCGGCTGGAGCAGACCGCGCTGGGTCGGCTGCTGGCCCGGATCGCCGACGAGGCCGGTGCCGCTGCGGCCGCGCCGGCCGTACCCGGGGTGGAGCAGATCCGGCGGCGGCACCCGGACGGCCGGTCGTACCTCTTCCTCTTCAACCGCTCCGACCGGCCGGCGGAGGTCGACGCGGCCGGGACCGACCTGCTGACCGGCACCCGCTGGGCCGGGCCGACCACGGTCGAGCCGCACGGCGTCGCGGTGCTGGCGCAGCGGCCGGAGCCGGAACCGACCGGGGCGCCCTGATGCTGGCCCAGCAGCGCCAGGAGGCGATCCTCGACCGGGTCCGCACCGCCGGCGGGGTCCGGGTCACCGAGCTGGCCGGCGAGTTCGGCGTCTCCGACATGACGATCCGGCGCGACCTGGAGGCGCTCGCCGAACGCGGCCTGCTGGCCAAGGTGCACGGCGGGGCGACCACCGCCCGGCCCGGCTCGACCGACGAGCCGGGCTTCGCGGTCAAGTCGGTGCGGCAGCGGCCCGAGAAGGCCGCCATCGCGGCCGAGGCCGCCCGGCTGGTCACCCCCGGGATGGCGGTCGCGCTCTCCGCGGGTACGACCACCGCCGAACTCGCCCGCCGGCTGGCCGGGGTACCGGCGCTGACCGTGGTCACCAACTCGATCCCGGTCGCCGAGATCCTGCACCGCTCCGGCCGGCCGGACCAGACGGTGGTGCTCACCGGCGGGGTACGCACCCCGTCCGACGCGCTGGTCGGGCCGGTGGCGGTGGCCACGATCCGCTCGCTCCACCTGGACCTGGTCTTCCTCGGCGTGCACGGGATGAGCGAGCGGGCCGGGTTCAGCACCCCGAACCTGCTGGAGGCGGAGACCAACCGGGCGCTGCTGGCCTCGGCCGACCGGCTGGTGGTGCTGGCCGACTCCACCAAGTGGGCGACGGTGGGGATCTCGTCCTTCGCCGAGCTGGCCGAGGCGCACACCGTGGTCTCCGACACCGGCCTGCCCGAACCGGCCCGGGAGATCCTCCGGGCGCAGGTGGCCGAACTACTGCTCTGTGAGGTGACACCGTGAGGCGGATGGCGGTCAAACTGGCCGACGGGCGCGAGCTGATCTACTTCGACGAGCACCCGGACGCGGTCCGGGAGGGGCCGGACCGACGGGACCTGCCGCTGCCGCCGCCCGCCTCGCAGCTCCGCTACGACCCGCTGGTCGACGAGTGGGTCGCGGTCGCCGCGCACCGGCAGGGCCGGATCTTCCTGCCGCCGACCGACCAGTGCCCGCTGTGTCCGTCCACTCCGGAACGGTCCAGCGAGATCCCGGCGTACGACTACGACGTGGTGGTCTTCGAGAACCGCTTCCCGGCCTTCAGCGACCGGCCCGGCGACCCGCCCGGCCAGATCACCCCGTACACGGCGGTGCGGCCGGGGACGGGGCGGTGCGAGGTGGTCTGCTTCACCGCCGACCACTCCGCGTCCTTCGCCAGCCTGCCGCCGAGCCGGGTGCGTACCGTGCTGGAGGCGCTCGCCGACCGTACCGCCGCCCTGCGCGGGCTGCCCGGGGTGGAGCAGGTCTTCTGCTTCGAGAACCGGGGGGTGGAGATCGGGGTGACCCTGCACCACCCGCACGGCCAGATCTACGCGTACCCGTTCCTGCCGCCGCGCAGCCGGGCCCTGCTGGCCGCCGCCGGGCGGCACGCGGAACGCACCGGGGGACGCAACCTCTACGCCGACGTACTCGCCGCCGAGCGGGCCGCCGGGGAACGGGTGGTACTGGCCAACGAGCACTGGACGGCGTACGTGCCGGCCGCGGCCCGCTGGCCGTTCGAGGTGCACGTCGCGCCGCACCGCCCGGTACCCGACATCCCGGCGCTGGACGACGCCGAGCGGGACGCCTTCGGCCCGCTCTAC
The DNA here is from genome assembly GCF_003030345.1 of Plantactinospora sp. BC1. NCBI lineage: Bacteria > Bacillati > Actinomycetota > Actinomycetes > Micromonosporales > Micromonosporaceae > Plantactinospora > Plantactinospora sp. BC1. The sequence goes on along the minus strand of NZ_CP028158.1, from coordinate 7,578,020 downwards.
CTGGACCTGCTGCGCCGGCTCGACCGGCTCTTCGACCGGCCGCTGCCGTACATCTCGGCCTGGCACCAGGCGCCGGTGCACGCCGACCCGGCCCTGGCGCACCTGCACCTCCAGGTCTTCAGCATCCGGCGGGCGGCGGACAAGCTGAAATACCTGGCCGGCTCGGAGTCGGCGATGGGGGTCTTCATCAACGACATCGCGCCGGAGCGGGCCGCCCAACTGCTCCGGGACGCCGGCTGATCCGCGCACCGACCCTCTTTGTCGGTGCCGGGCCGTAGGCTTCCGCCATGACCGACTGGACCGGGCCGGAGAGACTGCACGCGGCGATGGCGGCGCGGGTCGCCGATGCCGAGCTGCCCGGCCTGGTCACCGTGGTGGCCCGGGGCGACCAGGTGTGGGTCGACCCGATCGGGACGCTGACGGTCGGCGGTGTTGCCCCGATGCGCGCCGACACCATCTTCCGGATCACCTCGATGACCAAGCCGGTGCTCGGGGTCGCCACCATGATGCTGGTCGAGGAGGGTCGACTGGCGCTGGACGAGCCGGTCGACCGGCTGCTGCCCGAGCTGGCCGGGCGCGGCGTGCTCCGCCGGCTCGACGGTCCGCTCGACGACACCGTGCCGGCCGCGCGTCCGACCACCGTCGAGGACCTGCTGACCTTCCGGATGGGGCACGGGATGATCTTCGAGCCGAGCTTCCAACCGGCGTACCCGATCGTCACCGCCACCGACGAGCTTGAGCTGGCGATCGGGCCGCCCGATCCGCGCACCCCGCACGAGCCGGCGGAGTGGCTCCGGCGCTTCGGCACCCTGCCGCTGATGCACCAGCCGGGCGAGCGGTGGCAGTACGATTCCGCCGCCGGCGTGCTGGGCGTGCTGGTCGCCCGGGCCGCCGGCCGACCGCTGCCGGAGGTGCTCCGGGACCGGATATTCGCGCCGCTGGGCATGGTCGACACCGGTTTCACCGTGCCGGCCGCGCACGCCGACCGGTTGGCCGGGTTCTACGCGAAAGACCGCGCGACCGGTGCGCTGGCCGAGCGGGACGTCTCCGGTCCGGCCGAGTGGGCGGCGCCGCCGGTCTTTCCGTCCGGCGCGAACGGATTGGTCTCGACCGCGCCGGACTATCTGGCCTTCGCCCGCCTGCTGCTGTGCCGAGGGGTGCACCAGGGGCGGCGGCTGCTGTCGGAGGAGTCGGTCAAGCTGATCACCACCAACCATCTGACGCCGGAGCAGATCGCCAGCGGCGGCCCGGTGCTCGACGGCTATGGCTGGGGTTACTGCGTCTCCGTCGCCGTCACCCCGGACGAGGCGTCCGCGGTCCCGGGCGGCTACGGCTGGACCGGCGGCTACGGCACCGCCTGGTTCACCGACCCGCACCGGGACCTGATCGCGATCGTGCTGACCCAGACCGCCGACTTCCTCTTCGACGGCGGGCTGGCCGAGTTCCGGAAACTGGCCTGACCGCCGCACTCCGGCGCCGGGCTCGGCAAACCGGCACCACCGTCCGCGTCGGTCTGGACAATGACTGGTCATGGAACAACGCGTGCACTTCGTCACGGTGGCCACCCGGGATCTCGACCGGGCCCGGGACTTCTACGTCGAGGGGCTGGGCTGGACCCCGACCCTGGACGTACCGGACGAGATCCTCTTCTTCCAGGTGGCTCCGGGGGTGGTGCTCGGGCTCTTCGAGGCGGAGGCGTTCGCCGCCGACCTCGGTACCGCAGGGGCGCTGCTGCCGGCACCGACCGGCTTCACCCTGTCGCACAACGTGGCGAGCCCGGCCGAGGTCGACCGGGTACTCGCGCAGGCTGCCGCCGCCGGCGCCACGATCGTCAAGTCCGGCCGGAACGCCGCCTTCGGCGGATACCACGGCTACTTCTCGGACCCGAACGAGCTGCTCTGGGAGGTCGCGCACAACCCGGACTGGCAGGTGGCCGAGGACGGGCGGGTGACGCTCGGCCCGATCGAGGAGTAACCCCCTGGTCTGGCCGCGAAGGGCTCGACATCGGTCAGGAACGAGGGCGCGGGGGGCCCGGGACAGGGCCCCCCGCAGGGAAGGGACGGCCGGCTGTGCGCAACAGCCGGGAAGACCGCTCCATCCGGTACGGACCTCTCGCGGCGGCCTCGACCGGGCCGGTCTTCCTGGACGCGACTGGCATCACGTCCACCCTGTCCAACGAGGGCGCCCCCCGGACAGTAACGGCACAAACCAACCGTTCTTGGACGTCGCCGAGCCGGTCGCCCGGTGGACGTCGACGCCGTGGGAAGGACCACGGGTCGTCGACGCCCACCGGATGCGAGAACGTCAGGCGCCGAGCTTCTTCGCCAGGTTCTGGTCGAGCGCGGCCATGAACTCGTCGGTGGTCAGCCACGGGGCGTCCCGGGAGATCAGCAGGGCCAGGTCCTTGGTCATCTGGCCACCCTCGACGGTCTCCACGCAGACCTGCTCCAGCGCCTCGGCGAACCGGCTCACCTCGGGGGTGCCGTCCAGCTTGCCCCGGTGCGCGAGGCCCCGGGTCCAGGCGAAGATCGAGGCGATCGGGTTGGTCGAGGTCTTCTCGCCCTTCTGCCACTGCCGGTAGTGCCGGGTGACCGTGCCGTGCGCCGCCTCGGCCTCGACCGTACGGCCGTCCGGGGTCATCAGCACCGAGGTCATCAGGCCCAGCGAGCCGAAGCCCTGCGCGACGGTGTCGGACTGCACGTCACCGTCGTAGTTCTTGCAGGCCCAGACGAAGCCGCCCTCCCACTTCAGCGCGGCGGCGACCATGTCGTCGATCAGCCGGTGCTCGTAGGTGATCCCGGCGGCGTCGAAGTCCGACTTGAACTCCGCCTCGAAGACCTCGGCGAAGATGTCCTTGAACCGGCCGTCGTACGCCTTGAGGATGGTGTTCTTGGTGGAGAGGTAGACCGGGTAGCCACGGTCCAGGCCGTACCGGAACGAGGCCCGGGCGAAGTCCCGGATCGAGTCGTCGAAGTTGTACATCCCCATCGTGACGCCGCCACCGGGGAAGTTCGCCACCTCCATCTCGACCGGGGCGCCGCCGTCGGTCGGGGTGTAGGTGATGGTGACCGTGCCCGGCCCCGGCACCACGAAGTCGGTCGCCTTGTACTGGTCGCCGTGCGCGTGCCGGCCGATGATGATCGGCTTGGTCCAGCCCGGTACCAGCCGGGGCACGTTGGACATGATGATCGGCTCGCGGAAGACCACGCCGCCGAGGATGTTCCGGATGGTGCCGTTCGGCGAACGCCACATCTTCTTGAGGCCGAACTCCTCCACCCGGGCCTCGTCCGGGGTGATGGTGGCGCACTTCACGCCGACCCCGTGCTGCTTGATCGCGTTCGCCGCGTCGACCGTCACCTGGTCGTCGGTCTCGTCGCGGTACTGGATCGACAGGTCGTAGTAGTGCAGGTCGACGTCGAGGTACGGCAGGATCAGCTGATCGCGGATCTGCTTCCAGATGATCCGGGTCATCTCGTCGCCGTCGAGTTCTACCACCGGATTCGTAACCTTGATCTTCGCCATCGGGCGACGCTCCTCTCCGGGACATCTGCTCTAGCAGTACGAGCGTACTGGAGAGCGCCGGGCGCCCGTACACTGCCTGCCATGCTCAGCCGTTCCGTGGGCCCGGTCACCGTCGTCGCGCTGCCGGACGCCGAGGGGCTGTTCTTCCAGCCCCGCACCGAGGCGTTCCCGACCGCCACCGCCGCACACTGGCGGCTGGCCGACGAACGCGACCCGGGCGCGGTGACCGCCGACGGGCAGTGGCGACTGCCGTTCCGCTGCTTCGCGCTCCGCTTCGACGACGGCCCCGCCGCCGGCCGGGTGATCCTGGTCGACGCCGGCATCGGCCCGGCCGACGCCCCCGCCCGGAGCTGGGCCCCGGTCCCCGGCCGGCTGCCGGCCGAACTCGCCGCCGCCGGCATCGCGCCGGAGCAGGTCGACACGGTGATCCTCACCCACCTGCACACCGACCACGTCGGCTGGGCGGTCACCGGAGATCCGGGTACGCCGTACTTCGGCAACGCCCGCTATCTGCTGCAACGGGCCGAGATCGCGGCGTTCCGCCGACACGACCCCTCCGGGGTGGCCGGCTACCTGCTCGACCCGCTCACCGCCGCCGGACAGCTCGACGCGCTCGACGGCGACCTGCGGCTCGCCCCCGGGGTACGGATCGTCGCCACCCCCGGCCACACCCCCGGGCACCAGTCGGTGCTGGTCGAGCACTCCGACCAGGCGCTGCTGCTCACCGGCGACCTACTGGTGCACGCGGTGCAACTGGTCGCGCCCGAGCTGCCGTACGCGCACGAGGACGACCCGGTCACCGCCCGCGCCTCCCGGGAGCGACTCCTCGCCGAGCTGGCCGCCCGGCCGGCCGGCACGCTCGGCACCCCGCACCTGAGTACACCCTTCGTTCCGCTGTAGTACTGCTTCAGGTCGATTGTTACCGGTGGCGTGCTTCGCCCCAGCTGCGCAGCATCGAGGGCATGACTCCTGCGTACCCGTTCAACCGCCGACGCTTCGTCTCGGCGGCCGGTGCCGCGACCGCCGGCCTGGTGGTCGGACCGATGCTGCTCGACCAGACGGGGGCGGCGGCACACATCCCGTCCCATGCCGGCGGACCGCTGCCGACCGGCCTCTTCACCCTCGGGGTCGCCTCCGGTGACCCGCTGCCGGACGGCGTGGTGCTCTGGACCCGCCTCGCCCCGCAGCCGCTGCTCGGCGGCGGCATGCCGGACCGGCCGGTACCGGTGCACTGGGAGGTCGCCGAGGACGAGCGGTTCCGCCGGATCCGTCGCCGGGGCACCGCGCTCGCCGTGACCGAGCTGGCCCACTCGGTGCACGTGGAGGTCTCCGGGCTGCGCGCCGACGCCGAGTACCACTACCGGTTCCGGGTCGGTCGGGAAAACTCCCCGGTCGGCCGTACCCGGACCGCACCGGCGGCGCACGCCCGGCCCCGGCGACTGCGGTTCGCCTTCGCGAGCTGCCAGGACTACCAGGCCGGGGCGTACACCGCGCACCAGCACCTGGCCGAGGAGGAGCTCGCCTTCGTGGCGTTCCTCGGCGACTACATCTACGAGAACCGGCCGAATCCGGCGGCGTACCGGGTGCACCAGGGCACCGACGAGCCGTACTCGCTGACCGACTACCGCAACCAGCACGCGCAGTACAAGACCGACCCTGACCTGCAACGGGCGCACGCGGCGTTTCCGTGGGTGGTCACCTTCGACGACCACGAGCTGGACAACAACTGGGCCGACGAGATCCCGCAGGATCCGGCCCAGCAGACCCCGGAGGCGTTCCGGGAACGCCGCAGAGCCGCCTTCCAGGCGTACTACGAGCACATGCCGCTGCGCCGGTCGGCCCTGCCCCGCGGCCTGGACCTGCGGCTCTACCGGCGGTTCCGCTTCGGCGACCTGGCCAGCGTGCACGTGCTGGACACCCGGCAGTACCGCAGCGACCAGCCGGCCACCCTCGCCGACGCGCAGAACCCGGAGCTGTCGATGACCGGGCCGGAGCAGGAACGCTGGCTGGTGCACGGGATGCGGTCGGCCGGCAGCCGCTGGAACCTGCTGGCCAACCAGGTGATGTGGGCGTCCAACGACCGGCAGGCCGGTCCGGGGCAGACCTTCGACCTGGACAACTGGGACGGCTACCGGGCGCAGCGCCGCCGGCTGCTGGAGTTCTTCGGCTCCGGCCAGGTGGCCAACCCGGTGGTGCTGACCGGGGACCGGCACTGCACCTGGGTCTGTGACCTGAAGCCGGACTTCGACGACCCGGCCTCACCGGTGGTCGGCGCCGAGATCACCGGTACGTCGATCACCTCGGGCGGCAACCCGGACACCGCCGCCTTCCACCGCACGTACGACCCGATCATGGCGGAGAGCCCGCACTGGAAGTACATCGACAACCAGCGCGGCTATCTGGTCTGCGACGTGACCCCGGAGCGGATGCTCAGCTCGTTGCGGCTGGTCGACACCGTCTGGGCGCCCACCGCCACGGTGCGGACCGCCGCCGAGTTCGTCGTGCTCGCCGGTGAGCCGGGCATCTCGGTGCTCAGCCAGGAGGGCCCGGCCGCCACCGCCGCCGCGCGCAGCCGGGCGAGCACCGGCCCGACCTATCAGGTGACCGAGCACCAGGACTCCTTCCCGCTGCGCTGACCGGCGGTCCGACGGGCTCGGAACGGGAGGAAGCAGGTGGGGCCCGGCGTACGGACACGCCGGGCCCCACCGTTGTGCTGATCGATCACATGTTGGCGACGTCGGCCTGCTTGGCCCGGACCGCCTCCGCGGCGGCCTTCAGGCTCTCGATCTCGTCGGCGTCCAGCGGCGTCTCCACGATCCGGCGCACGCCCTCCCGGCCGATCTCCGCCTCGACACCCAGGTAGACCCCGGAGATGCCGAACTCGCCGTCGACCCAGGCGCAGACCGGCATGACCTCGCCGGAGTCGGTGGCCACGGCCCGGGCCATCCGGGCGGCGGCGGCCGACGGCGCGTAGTACGCCGAACCGGTCTTGAGCAGCGCGACCACCTCGGCTCCGCCGTTGCGGGTGCGTACCACCAGCTCCTCGATCTGCTCCGCCGGCATCACGTCGCGCAGCGGCTTGCCGTCCACGGTGCTGCGGGACGGCACCGGCACCATCGTGTCGCCGTGCGAGCCGAGGGTGAGGGTCCGGACCGAGCCGACCTTCACGCCGAGCGCCTCGGCGACGAAGTTGGTGAACCGGGCGGTGTCGAGCATGCCGGCCTGGCCGAGCACCCGGTTCCTGGGGAACTGGGTGGCGATCTGGGCCAGCGCGGTCATCTCGTCCAGCGGGTTGGAGACGACGATGACCACGGCGTTCGGGGCGTACTTGGCGACGTTCTCGGCGACCTGGCGGACGATCCGGGCGTTGGTCTCCAGCAGGTCCATCCGGCTCATGCCCGGCTTGCGGGGCAGCCCGGCGGTGATCACGACGACGTCGGAGCCCTCGATCTGCTCGTAGCCCTCGCCGCCCTTGCCGGTCGTCACGCCGACGACCTTGGTCTCGAAGCCCTCGACCGGGCGCGACTGGTTGAGGTCCAGCGCGATGCCCTCGGGCTTGCCCTCGATGATGTCGGTGATCACGACAGTGTCGAAGACGTCGTACTCCGCCAGGCGCTGCGCGGTCGTCGAGCCGTAGAAGCCGGCACCGACTACGGTGACCTTTTTGCCCATGGTCGTCCCACTCCCTGATACCCGTCTGGTTATTTCCGGACGGTATCAGTCAGGAGTGTTCGGTTTTGGCCAGGGGCGGAATTGCCTGCCGTCGCTCACATCCGCCGGACGGGCGGGACCGGGTGCCGACCTCAGCCCTGCTCCACCGGCTCCAGCCCGGCCTCGGCCCGCTCCACCACGTTGGCCAGCAGCATCGCCCGGGTCATCGGGCCGACCCCGCCCGGCATCGGTACCAGCTTGCCGGCCACCTCGGCGACGTCCGGACCGACGTCCCCGGTGTAGCGGCCCTTGCCGTCCGCACCGATCACCCGGGTGATCCCGACGTCGACCACCACCGCGCCCGGCCGGACCATGTCGGCGGTGAGCAGTCCCGGCACGCCGGCCGCCACGATCACGATGTCGGCGGCCCGGGTGTGCGCGGCCAGGTCGAGGGTGCCGGTGTGGCAGAGCGTCACGGTGGCGTTCTCGCTGCGTCGGGTCAGCAGCAGCCCGAGCGGCCGGCCGACGGTGTTGCCCCGGCCGACCACCGCCACCTCGGCGCCGCGCAGCGGCACGTCGTGCCGGCGCAGCAGCTCGACGATGCCGCGCGGGGTGCAGGGCAGCGGCCCGGGATAGCCGAGCACCAGCCGGCCGAGGTTGACCGGGTGCAGCCCGTCGGCGTCCTTGTCCGGGTCGATCATCTCCAGCACCCGCTGGGTGTCGAGCTGCGCCGGGAGCGGGAGCTGCACGATGTAGCCGTGGCAGGCCGGGTCGGCGTTGAGTTCGGCGACCGTGGCGTCGACCTGTTCCTGGGTGGCGTCGGCCGGCAGCTCCCGGCGGATCGAGGCGATGCCGACCTCGGCGCAGTCCCGGTGCTTGCCGTTGACGTACGCCTGGGAGCCGGGATCCTCGCCGACCAGTACGGTGCCCAGCCCCGGCACGACGCCCCGATCGGCGAGCGCCTTCACCCGGTCCCGGAGTTCGTCCTTGATGTGTGCCGCGGTCGCTTTGCCGTCGAGAAGGGTCGCCGTCACAGCCAGATCGTCTCACGCGGTACGGCGGGTCGGCCCGGCACCCGGCTGGTCGGTACCGGGATCGGCCACTCGGCCAAGGCCCCTTCGGCCGGGCGACCGGCACGGGATGCTAACTATACGTAGCCGTGTTCTTAGTCACGCTCAGTGAGATCTTGTGGAGTTGTCCACAATATGGAAGACGCGATCAGGGCGAATACGGATTAATCTCCGAGGCGGCGTTGCCCGGCTCACACCGCCCAGCCCGTACCGTTGGGCCGGATAAGTTCCGGATGACCGAATCTGCGGATCGGCCGGACCAGCCTTCCGATAGCAGCTCAACCGGCATATGTGCAAGTCCTGTCGGGGGGCTGTGTTACTGACTCGTAATCATCCAGTTTGGCCAGGGGTCCTGCTCCGACCTACCTTTGCCGAGCGTTGCACAGCGTTACCTCTGTGTGGGGACGGCTGCTCAGCGTAAGGAGACGAGGAGGCTCAATGCAGGTTCGTAGGCTCGCTGCCTGGACCGCCCTCCCCCTTGCCGCGACCCTCGGCCTCGTGGCCTGTGGCGGGGGCGGCGACTCGGGGGAGAGCGACCCGAATGCGACGGTTTCGATCCAGATCGCGGAACCGCAGCACCTGATCCCGACCAACACCAACGAGTCGAGCGGTAACCAGGTGCTCTCCGCCCTGTTCACCCCGCTGGTCGACTACGACGAGCAGAACAAGCCGTTCGAGGTCGCCGCCGAGTCCGTGAACTCGACCGACAACGTGACCTGGACGATCAAGCTGAAGGACGGCTACACCTTCCACAACGGCGAGAAGGTGACCGCGGACAGCTACATCAACGCCTGGAACTACGGCGCCTACGCGCCGAACGGGCAGGGCAACAGCTACTTCTTCGAGAAGATCGCCGGCTACGAGGACCTCCAGTCCGAGGACCCGGACGGCGACGGCCCGCAGAAGGCGCCGGAGCCGAAGGCCACCACGATGAGCGGGCTGAAGAAGGTCGACGACCTGACCTTCACGGTGACGCTGGCCAAGCCGTACACCGAGTTCAAGACCGTGCTCGGCTACACCGCGTTCTACCCGCTGCCGGCCGCCGCCTTCTCGGCACCCGGCGTGATCAAGGACGGCTTCGAGGACGCCCCGATCGGCAACGGCCCCTTCAAGATGAAGGGCACCTGGCAGCACGACGCCAAGGTCGAGGTCGAGCGCTACGACGCGTACCCGGGCGAGAAGCCGAAGGTCGCCGGTGCCGAGTTCCGGATCTACCAGCAGCTCACCGCCGCGTACGCGGACGTGCTCTCGGACAACCTCGACGTGGACGTGACCGTCCCGACCGAGAACCTGAGCACCGCGGCCACCGACCTCGGTGACCGGTTCAAGCAGAGCCCGGCCTCCTCCTTCCAGTTCGTGGCCTTCCCCACGTTCGAGGAGGAGTTCAGCAAGCCGGACGTCCGCAAGGCGGTCTCCATGGCGATCGACCGGGACGAGATCAGCAAGTCCATCTTCAAGGGTTCGCAGATCTCGGCGCGCTCGTTCGTCTCCCCGGTGGTCGCCGGCTACCGCGACGACACCTGCGGCGAGGCCTGCGAGTTCAACCCGGGCAAGGCCAAGGAGCTCTACCAGGCCGCGGGTGGACCGAGCGAGCTGAAGATCACCTACAACGGTGACGGCGGGCACAAGGACTGGGTCGACGCGACCTGCAACCAGCTCAAGGCCAACCTGGGCGTGGAGTGCGTGGGTGTCGCCGAGCCGAAGTTCTCGGACCTGCTGACCAAGGTCGACAACAAGCAGCCGGTCGGCCTGATCCGGCTGGGCTGGCTGATGGACTACCCGTCCATGGAGAACTACCTCGGCCCGCTGTACACCACCAACGGCTCGTCGAACTACTACGGGTACAGCAACCCGGAGTTCGACCGGCTGGTGCAGGAGGGTACGACGGCCGCGACCGCGGACGAGGCGGTCAAGAAGTACCAGCAGGCCGAGGACATCCTGGCCGCCGAGATGCCGGTGATCCCGCTCCGGTTCGGCCAGAACGTCTACGCGCACTCGACCCGGGTCAAGAACGTCGAGGTCGACCTCTTCCAGGTCGTCGACATGACCAAGATCGAGGTCGTCAGCTGAGCTGACCGCACGGCCGGTCCGGGCCACCCGGTAACTCCTCGGGTGGCCCGGACCGTTTCCCGCACACCGCGCCCCAGCCATCCCCACGGAGAGTAAGCAGCATGTTCCGCTACATCGTGCGGCGCCTGCTTCAGATGGTCCTGGCCTTCTTCGGGACCACTCTGATCGTCTACGCGCTGATGTTCGCCGGACAGGGTGACCCCATCCAGGCACTCGCCGGTGAGCGCCCGGTCAGCGAGGCGCAGCGGGCGTACCTGACCGAGAAGTTCCACCTCGACCAGACCGGTGTCGGTGGGTTCTTCTACCGCTACTTCGACTACGTCGGCAACCTCCTCCGGGGCGACCTCGGTGACTCGCTCACCGGCCGGGAGATCGGCGACATGCTGGCCCAGGCCTGGCCGGTCACCGTGAAGCTCGCGATCATCGGACTGCTGGTGGCGATCGTGGTCGGCGTCACCGCCGGGGTCATCGCCGGGCTGCGCCGGGGCGGCATCTTCGACAACGCCACCCTGGCGCTGACCCTGCTGGTGCTCGGCATCCCGACCATCGTGCTGGCGCCGCTCGCCCAGTACTTCCTCGGCGTCAAGCTGCCGCTCTTCCCGCCGACCGCCGGCTCCGATCCCAGCATCTACGCCCTGCTGCTGCCCGGCATCGTGCTCGGCTCCCTGTCGCTGGCCACCGCGCTGCGGCTGACCCGTACCTCGGTCGCCGAGAACCTGCGCTCCGACTACGTACGGACCGCGAAGGCCAAGGGGCTGCCGGTGCGCCGCATCGTCAGCGTGCACGTACTCCGGAACTCGCTGATCCCGGTGATCACCTTCCTCGGCGTCGAACTCGGCAACCTGATGAGCGGCGCGATCATCACCGAGGGTGTCTTCAACATCCCGGGCGTCGGGTTCAACCTCTTCCGCGGCATCAAGACCGAGGACGGCCCGCTGGTGGTCGGCCTGGTCAGCGTGCTGGTCGTGGTCTATCTGGTGTCGAACCTCGTGGTGGACGTCCTCTACGCCGTCCTCGACCCCCGCATCCGGTACGAGTGAGGGATCAACAGGCATGAGTGAGCTTGAGACTGTCGCCGCGGCCGGGACGGCCGGCGGCAAGGCCGGGACCGACCCGGCCGCCCGGCCGCGCAGCCTGGCCGGCGACGCCTGGCGCGACCTGCGCCGCAACCCAATCTTCTGGATCTCCCTGGTACTGGTCCTCGCGGTCACCGCGATGGCGGCCTTCCCCGGCCTCTTCACCGCGAACGACCCGCACGACTGCACGCTCGCCCGGCAGCACGCCGGCCCCGGCGGCGGCGCCCCGTTCGGGTACGACTTCCAGGGCTGCGACATCTACGCCCGCGCCGTCTTCGGTGCCCGGGCGTCGCTGCTGGTCGGCGCCTTCTCCGCACTGGTCACCGGGCTGATCGCGATCACCGTCGGCATGCTCGCCGGCTACTTCGGCCGGTGGGTCGACGCGGCGCTCTCCCGGGTGATCGACGTGGTCCTCGGCATCCCGCTGCTGCTCGCCGCGATCGTGATGCTCAAGCGGATCAGCAGCGACAGCCCGAACGTCCGGATCGTCGCGGTGATCTTCGTACTCGCGATCCTCGGCTGGACCACCGCCGCCCGGGTGATCCGCTCCTCGGTGATCAGCGCCAAGCAGCAGGACTACGTGGCGGCGGCCCGGATGCTCGGCGCCGGCAACGGCCGGACCATGTGGCGACACATCCTGCCCAACTCGCTGGCCCCGGTGATCGTGGTGCTGACCATCGCACTCGGCTCGTTCATCGCCGCCGAGGCGACGCTCTCCTTCCTCGGCATCGGCCTGAAGGCCCCGACCATCTCCTGGGGCATCGACATCGACGCCGGGCGGACGCACATGCGGGAGTCGGCGGTCCCGCTGGTGGTGCCCTCGACCTTCCTGGCGCTGACCGTACTGGCCTTCATCATGCTCGGCGACGCGATCCGCGACGCCTTCGACCCGAAGCTGCGGTGACCACATGACGGTTTACCTGAACGAACGAAGCGGACTCGGCGACCGGCGACCGGCCGGGGACGACGGCGGGCACCTGCTGGAGGTACGGGACCTCTTCGTCGAGTTCCGCACCCGGGACGGCGTCGCCAAGGTGATCAACGGCGTCTCGTACCACCTGGACGCCGGGGAGACCCTGGCGGTGCTCGGCGAGTCGGGCTCCGGCAAGTCGGTGACCGCCCAGGCGATCATGGGCATCCTGGACATGCCGCCGGCGGTCATCCCGTCCGGCCAGATCCTCTACCGCGGTACGGACCTGCTGAAGCTCGGCGAGGAGGAGCGCCGGAAGGTACGCGGCAAGCAGATCTCGATGATCTTCCAGGACGCGCTCTCCGCGCTGAACCCGGTCTTCCCGGTCGGCTGGCAGATCGGTGAGATGCTGCGGCTGCGCGAGGGAATGTCCCGGGCCCAGGCCAAGCGCCGGGCGATCGAGCTGATGGAACTGGTCAAGATCCCGGCCGCGAAGCAGCGGATCGGGGACTACCCGCACCAGTTCTCCGGCGGCATGCGCCAGCGCGTCATGATCGCGATGTCGCTGGCGCTGGACCCGGCGGTGCTGATCGCCGACGAGCCCACCACCGCGCTGGACGTGACCGTGCAGGCGCAGATCATGGACCTGCTCGGCGAACTGCGCCGGGACCTGAACATGGCGATGATCCTGATCACCCACGACCTCGGGGTGGTCGCCGACGTCGCCGACCGGATCGCCGTGATGTACGCCGGCCGGATCGTCGAGCACGCCGACGTGCACTCGCTGTACGAGGCACCGGCACACCCGTACACCAAGGGGTTGCTGGAGTCGATTCCCCGGCTCGACCTCAAGGGCCAGCGGCTGACCACGATCAAGGGGCTGCCGCCCAACCTGATGCGCATCCCCAGTGGATGCCCGTTCCACCCGCGCTGCCCGTACGCCCGACAGGAGTGCGTCGACGTCGTGCCGGCGAGCCGGTCGCTCGGCAACGGCCGGACCAGCGCCTGCCACTTCGCCCAGGAGGTCCTCGATGGCACCCTCTGACCAGCAGACCAGCCCGGCCAAGCCGCGCGGCGAGACCGTGCTGCGGGTCGAGAACGTCGTCAAGCACTTCCCGATCACCCAGGGCATCGTCTTCAAGCGGCAGATCGGCGCCGTCAAGGCGGTCGACGGGGTCAGCTTCGAACTGAACCGGGGCGAGACCCTCGGCATCGTCGGCGAGTCCGGCTGCGGCAAGTCGACCCTGGCCAAGCTGCTGATGCGGCTGGAGACGCCGACCTCGGGCCGGGCGATGCTGGAGGGCCGGGACCTGTTCAAGCTCTCCGGCGGGGAACTGCGCCGGATGCGCCGGAACGTGCAGATGGTCATGCAGGATCCCTACACCTCGCTGAACCCGAGGATGACGGTCGGCGACATCATCGGCGAGCCGTTCGACATCCACCCGGACGCGGCGCCGCGCGGCTCCCGCCGGCAGCGGGTGCAGGAACTGCTGGACCTGGTCGGATTGAACCCGGAGCACATCAACCGCTATCCGCACCAGTTCTCGGGCGGGCAGCGGCAGCGGATCGGGATCGCCCGGGCGTTGGCGCTCAAGCCGGAGATCATCGTCTGTGACGAGCCGGTGTCGGCGCTGGACGTGTCGATCCAGGCGCAGGTGATCAACCTGCTGGAGAGCCTCCAGGACGAACTCGGGCTCTCGTACATCTTCATCGCGCACGACCTGTCCGTGGTGCGGCACATCGCCGACCGGGTCGCGGTGATGTACCTGGGCAAGATCGTGGAGATCGGTACCGAGGACGAGATCTACGAGCGGCCCACGCATCCGTACACCCAGGCGCTGCTCTCGGCGGTGCCGGTGCCGGACCCGAAGGCCCGGGCGCACCGCGAGGTCATCCGGCTCGACGGTGACGTGCCGTCGCCGGCCAACCCGCCCTCCGGCTGCCGGTTCCGCACCCGGTGCTGGAAGGCGCAGGAGATCTGCGCCACCCAGGAGCCGCAGCTCGTGCTCCGGGCCGTCGAGCCGCACCCGTCCGCCTGCCACTTCGCCGAGCTCAAGCAGCACGTCGTCTCCTGACCCCGCTCCGGCCGGCGGGCCCTGGTTCCGACCGGGCGGCCGTCGGCCTGGTCGTGCCTACCTCTGGCGGAGGCTGTCGAGCTGGGTGCGCAGGCGGGGCGCGACAATCCCGACATCGCGTCGCCTACACCGGCGGGAGCACAAGCGGGGCAGCTCGACAGTCTCCAGTTCGGACACTGTCCGGGAGGAGCGTCGCCGGACCGACCGGTACGGCGACGGTGGAGAGGCCGGGAACCACACAATGGTTTCCGGCCTCTCCCCTACATGGCACGAAGAGTCGTACCCGTGACGATGGTTCTGCTGGCCCTGGCGGTTCCGCTGGCCGGGTGTGGTGCGGAACCGCCGCCCGCCGTCGGCCCGACGGGAAGCGGCGTGGCGGGCGTGGCCGATCCGGGCGCCACCTGCCCGGCCGTCACCGGGGTGGCGACCGAGCTGCCAGGGGTCGCGGACACCGGACACTCGTTCTGGGCCCTGCTGTTCCCGCGCGGTGGCCCGAGCCTGCACAGCGGCCGGGAGGAGAAGATCGTCTGGCGGATGACCGGCTCCGGAAGCTTCAGCATCCAGGCCACCGGCCCGGACGGGGTCACCGTCGAGCCGGTCTGGGGCCCGACCCGACACGACGGCAGTACCTGGACCAGGCCGGGTGACGAGTGGGGCACCGGATGGACCTTCCCCGCCGCCGGCTGCTGGACCGTACGGGCCAGCCGGTCCAGTGGCGCGACCGGCAGTCTCGTGCTGCGGGTCGGCTGACCGCACGTCAGGGGCGGTCAGTGGAAGAAGTGCCGGGTGCCGGTGAGGTACATGGTGATCCCGGCCGCCGTCGCCGCCGCGACGACCTCCTCGTCCCGCACCGAGCCGCCGGGCTGGACGACCGCCCGGACCCCGGCGTCGATCAGCACCTGGAGCCCGTCCGGGAACGGGAAGAACGCGTCCGAGGCGGCGACCGCGCCCCGGGCCCGCTCGGCACCGGCCCGGGAGACCGCCAGGTGCGCCGAGTCGACCCGGTTCACCTGACCCATCCCGACCCCGACGGTCGCACCCTCGGCGGCGAGCAGGATCGCGTTGCTCTTCACCGCCCGGACGGCCCGCCAGGCGAAGGCGAGATCGGCCAGGGTCGACTCGTCGGCCGGCTCCCCGGTGACCAGCCGCCAGCCGGCCGGATCGTCACCGGGCGCGTCCACCCGGTCGGCCATCTGCACCAGCGCGCCCCCGCTGACCGGGCGCCACTCCGCCGGGTACGGCGCCCAGGCGGGCGCGCGCAGCAGCCGGATGTTCTTCTTGCCGGAGAGTACGTCCACCGCACCCGGCTCGAAGTCGGGTGCCACCAGTACCTCGGTGAAGACCTCGGCGACCTGCTGCGCCATCTCGACCGAGACCGGCCGGTTGACCGCGATCACCCCGCCGAACGCGGAGACCGGGTCGCAGGCGTGCGCCCGGCGGTGCGCCTGCGCCACGTCGGCGCCGATCGCGATGCCGCACGGGTTGGCGTGCTTGATGATCGCCACCGCCGGCCGGTCGGCGAAGTCGTTCACCGCCCGCCAGGCCGCGTCCGCGTCGACGTAGTTGTTGTAGGACATCTCCTTGCCGTGCAACTGCTCGGCCTGGGCCAGCCCGGGCGGGGAGGCCGGGTCGACGTAGAGCACCGCCGCCTGGTGCGGGTTCTCGCCGTACCGCAGCGGGGTCGGCGCGGTCAGCACCTGACCGGCGAAGGTCGGCCACTCCTGCTCCGCCGGCCCGGTCCGCACCGCGAACCAGTTCGCCACCGCCACGTCGTACTCGGCGATGTCGGCGAAGGCGCGGGCCGCGAGCTGCTGGCGCTGCCCGGCGCTGAAACCGCCGTCGGCCAGGGCGGCCAGCACCGACGGGTACGCCGACACCGAGGTCACCACCGCGACCGAGGCGTGGTTCTTCGCCGCCGCCCGGACCATCGCCGGCCCACCGATGTCGATCTGCTCGACGCACGCGTCGAAGTCCGCGCCGGACGCCACCGTCTCGGTGAACGGGTAGAGGTTCGACACCAGCAGGTCGAACGGGGCGATGCCCAGCTCGCCGAGCTGCGCCGCGTGCCGTTCCAGCCGCAGGTCGGCCAGGAGCCCGGCATGCACCTTCGGGTGCAGCGTCTTGACCCGGCCGTCGAGCACCTCGGGGAACCCGGTCAGCGTCTCGACCGGGGTGACCGGGATCCCGGCCCCCTCGATGGTCGCCGCCGTGCTGCCGGTGGAGACGATCTCGACTCCGGCGCCGTGCAGCGCCCGGGCCAGCTCGACCAGCCCGGTCTTGTCGTAGACGCTGAGCAGCGCGCGCCTGATCGGCCGCCGGCCGTCCGCGCCGGAACTCGTGTCGCTCACTCCGATCGTGACCTTCCTTCCAGTGATCGTCCAACCCTCCCGGAGCAGCCGGCCGACCTGCGTGACGAGCTGCCGTCGCTCGGCCACCTTGATCCGCTCGGTGAGGGTCTCCTCGTCGTCGTCGTCGAGCACCGGCACGGCCACCTGGGCGATGATCGGCCCGGTGTCGACACCGGCGTCGACGAAGAACAGGGTGGCCCCGGCGAGTTTCACCCCGTAGCCGAGGGCGTCGCGCGGGCCGTGCATGCCGGGAAAGGCGGGCAGCAGCGAGTTGTGCGTGTTGACGTACCGGTCGCCGAAGGCCGCCAGGAAGTGCGGGCCGACCAGCTTGAGGAAGCCGGCCGAGACGACCAGGTCGGGTTCGTACTCGGCGACGTGTGCGGTGAGCGCCCGGTCCCACTCCTCGCGCGTCGGATACGCCCGGACCGGATCGACGAAGGTGGGTACCCCGGCCGAGGCGGCCCGGTCGAGCCCGGCGATGCCGTCCCGGTCCGCGCCGACGGCGACCACCCGGACGCCGTACGCCGGGTCCGCGCAGGCGTCGAGGAGGGCCTGGAGGTTGCTCCCGGAGCCGGAGACGAGGACGACGACGCGGGCTGCCGACACGGGCTCAGTCACCCCAGCACCCTACCGGGCAGGTCAGGCCGACTCCCCGGCGGCGCGACCCGCGCGGCGTCACCGGAGAGCGCGGTGTCGATCACGATCGGCATGTCGGGCGGCGAGCGGGCCACCAAAGTGGCGTTGATTAGGTACGCTGCCGGACGCTCGGGGCAGTGACCTGTCCCCGGAGATACCCCCTCGGTAATTTCATACATGCGCTGAGTGCAGGCCAAGGAGCCCAACACACATGCAACCCGGTTACCCCTCACACCCGCCGCAAGAGATCAACAACAACATGACGATGTCCATCGTCGCGATCTTCCTGTTCTGGCCGCTGGCCATCCCGGCCATCATGAACGCCTCGAAGGTGAACCCCCTGCTCCAGCAGGGCAACTACCAGGCGGCCCAGGCCGCCGCCGCCGAGTCCCGCAAGTGGTCGAAGCTGGCCCTGATCATCGGCATCTGCCTCTGGGCGGTCTCGCTGATCTGCTGCGTCATCAGTTTCATCATCAGCGCCAACTCGGCGTCGAGCATCTAGTCTGAAAGACCTGTCGAAGGAGTCTTGTCATGCAGCCCGGCTACCCAGGTCAGGACCCGTACGGGCAGCAGCCGTCGGATCCGAACGCACCGCAGCACCAGGATCCGTACGCGCAGCCACCGCAGCCGACCTCGGGGCAGCCGTACGGGCAGCCGACCTCGGGCCAGCCGTACGGGCAACCGACCTCGGGCCAGCCGTACGGACAGCCGCAGTACCAGGACGCGCAGCAGCCGTACCAGGACCCGTACGGTCAGCAGCCGATGCCGGGCCAGCCCTACGGCGCGGCACCCGGTTACCAGACCGGCGGATACGCGCCGGGCGGCGGGCAGAACAACACCCTCGGCCTGATCGCGATGATCGTCGGCATCATCTCGATTCCGGCGGCGTGCTGTGCCGCGCTGGGCATCATCGCCGGCATCGCCGGTGTCGTGCTCGGCTTCCTCGGCCGGGGCAAGGCCAGCCGGGGTGAGGCCAGCAACGGGGGTCAGGCGCTGGCTGGCCTCATCTGCGGCGCCGTCGGCCTGCTCCTCGGGGTGGTCAACGTGATCCTGGCGGTCGTGCTGAACGTCAACGGCTTCAGCTACACGCCGTGACCACCGGCCGGGCGGCACGCGGCCGTCCGGAGAGGTGACGGTCCGCGAGTCGTGACAGCCACATCGGGGCGCCCCGGAGTTCTCGGGGCGCCCCGAGCGCGTTCCGGCCGGCGCGGCCGGCGGCTCAGCCCCGGGCGAGGGCCCGGGTCGCGGCGGCGCCGATCAGGGTGCCGACCAGCACCACGACGGTCGCCCCGGCGGCAACCTGCCAGTGCGCCGGCCCCACCTCCGCAAGCCGGCCGCCGCCGAGCGGGCCGCCGGAGAGCAGGGCCGCCACCCCGAGTACCACCCCGGCGACCGGGCCGCCGACCGCCGCCGCGCCCAGCAGCGCGGCCCAGCCGGGCGGTGCCACGTTCCGTTCGGCCGCCGAACGCATCCGGCGGCGGGCGAGGAGCCAGCCCGCGGCCATGCCGGCCAGCACCGGTACGGCCAGCACGACGCCGCCGACCCCGCCGAGCGGACCCTGCGGCAGCCCGGCCAGCAGGGGTACGGCCGGCAGCGCTCCGATGGAGACCTCGGAGGTCCGGACCACCGTGTCGGTGCCGATCGCGAAGCCCGGCCCGAGCAGATAGCTGGCCGCCCAGACCGCGGCGTTCGGCGCGTAGCCGAGACTGACCAGGGTGATGCCCGCCTGGCCCAGCACACCGGTGCGGTAGGCGCCGATCATGTCGCCGGCCTCCCCGCCGCCGGTGGCCACCGCCAGTCCGGCCACCCCGGCACCGGCCCCGAGCAGCAGCATGGTGGCGACCACCCCGGTACGCAGCCCGTCCCGGAGCACCAGCGGAGTACGTCGGGCCACCGCCGCCAGCACCCCGCTGGCCCGGGCCGCGCCGAAGAACGCGGCGAGGGTGCCGAAGCCGGCCAGCGTCAGCACGGCGCGTACGGGGTCGGCGGTCGGCCCGGCGCCGCCGAGCAGCAGCGCGGCGAGCCCGCCGATGACGCCGTACCCGATGCCGACCGCCACCGCGACGGCGAGTGCCCGGCCCGTGCTCGGCCGTTCCCGGACCCGGACGGCCCGGCTGACGTGCACCCCGGCCCGGTTCAGCCGCCAGGCGGCCAGCATGGCCAGGGCGAGCGGCGGCAGGCCGAACGCCCCGGCGTCGGTCTGTAGTGGCACGCCGTGCCCGAGCAGCCAGCCGGCCAGCCCCAGCCGGGCGGCGCCGACGACCTCGCCGCCGCCCTCGGCGAACCGGGCCACCCCGAGCACCACGGCGACCGGCAGGTAGCCGACCAGCGCCGCCCAGCCGGCGGCGACCGCCGCCGCGACCGCCAGCGGGGCCCGGCCGCGCCGTGCCGCCCCGCCCGCTCTCGGCCGGGGCACCCGGCGCGGCCCGGCCGGTGGCTCCCCGGCCGGCCGGCTCCGGCGCGACTCCCGGCCGTCCGCCGGCCTCGCGGCAGCGGCCGGCTCGGCCGGCTCGGTCTCCGGCGACTCCGGCCGGTCGGGAACGGTGGGTGGTGGCATCAGCGCCTACTCTGGCACGGCGGCGGGTCGGCCGGTTCGCGACACCACCGTACGGATGGGCGAGGCCGGCGCGATATCCGCTTTGTCCCCGCCGGAAGCCCGGTCGTGCGGGGTACGGAACGGGGTGGCCGGCACAGGCCGACCACCCCGGAGAGAATCGGTCGACGGCTCAGCCGCCGGACATCAGCTCCCGCATCAGTCGCGCGGTCTCGCTCGGCGTCTTGCCGACCTTGACCCCGACCGCCTCCAGGGCGGCCTTCTTCGCGTCGGCGGTACCGGCCGAGCCGGAGATGATGGCCCCGGCGTGCCCCATCGTCTTGCCGGGCGGTGCGGTGAAGCCGGCGATGTAGCCGACCACCGGCTTGGTGACGTTGGCCTTGATGAACTCGGCCGCCCGCTCCTCGGCGTCACCGCCGATCTCACCGATCATCACGATCGCGTCGGTCTCGGGGTCGGCCTGGAACGCCGCGAGCGCGTCGATGTGGGTGGTGCCGATGATCGGGTCGCCGCCGATGCCGACGCAGGTGGAGAAGCCGATGTCGCGCAGTTCGTACATCATCTGGTAGGTCAGGGTGCCGCTCTTGCTGACCAGGCCGATCCGGCCCGCACCGGTGATGTCGGCCGGGATGATGCCGGCGTTGGAGGCGCCCGGCGAGGCGATGCCGGGGCAGTTCGGCCCGATGATCCGGGTCCGCTCCCCCTGCGCCACGTTGTACGCCCAGAACGCGGCGGTGTCGTGCACCGGTACGCCCTCGGTGATCACCACGGCGAGCGGGATGCCGGCGTCGATCGCCTCGACCACGGCGCCCCGGGTGAACTGCGGCGGTACGAAGATGACGGTGACGTCGGCACCGGTGGCCGCCATCGCCTCGGCGACGTTGGCGAAGACCGGCAGCTCGACGTTGTCGAAGGCGACCTTCTGGCCCGCCTTGCGCGGGTTGACCCCACCGACGACGTTGGTACCGGCGGCCAGCATCCGCCTGGTGTGCTTCATCCCCTCGGAGCCGGTCATCCCCTGTACGACGACCTTGGACTCCTTGGTCAGCCAGATAGCCATCTCACACCCCCGCAGCCGCGAGCTCGGCGGCCCGCTGGGCCGCGCCGTCCATAGTGTCCACCCGCTGCACCAGCGGGTTCGCGGCGCCGTCGAGGATGGCCCGCCCGGCCTCCGCGTTGTTGCCGTCGAGGCGTACCACGAGGGGCTTGTCGACCGTCTCGCCGCGCTCGGCGAGCAGGGCCAGCGCCTGGATGATGCCGTTGGCGACCTCGTCGCAGGCGGTGATCCCGCCGAAGACGTTGACGAAGACGCTGCGTACCGACGGGTCGGAGAGGACGATCTCCAGGCCGTTCGCCATCACCGCGGCGCTGGCGCCGCCGCCGATGTCGAGGAAGTTCGCCGGCTTGACGCCGCCGTGCGACTCGCCCGCGTACGCCACCACGTCGAGGGTGGACATCACCAGGCCGGCGCCGTTGCCGATGATGCCGACCTCGCCGTCCAGCTTGACGTAGTTGAGGTCCTTCTCCTTGGCCCGCTGCTCCAGCGGGTCCACCGCGGCCTGGTCGACCAGCGCCTCGTGGTCGGGGTGCCGGAAGCCGGCGTTCTCGTCGAGCGAGACCTTCGCGTCGAGGCAGAGCACCTTTCCGTCGGCCGTCCGGGCCAGCGGGTTCACCTCGACCAGGGTGGCGTCCTCGGCCACGAACGCCTGCCACAGGCGTACCGCGATCGGCACGATCTGGTCGGTCAGCTCGGCCGGGAAGCCGGCGGCCTCGACGATCTCCCGCGCCTTGGCCTCGTCGACCCCGGCGTTGGCGTCGATCGTCACCTTGGCGACCCGCTCCGGCGTCTCGGCGGCCACCTGCTCGATGTCCATCCCGCCGGCCACGCTGGCGATGCAGAGGAAGGTGCGGTTGGCGCGGTCGAGCAGGTAGGAGAAGTAGTACTCCTCGGCGATGTCCGCGGTCACGGTCAGCATGACCTTGTTGACCGTGTGGCCCTTGATGTCCATGCCGAGGATGTCGGTGGACCGGGCCACCGCCTCGTCCGGCCCCTCGGCCAGCTTGACGCCGCCCGCCTTGCCCCGGCCGCCGACCTTCACCTGAGCCTTGACGACCACCCGGCCGCCGAGGCGCTCGGCGATCGCGCGGGCCTCCTGGGGGGTCGTCGCGACACCGCCGGCCAGCACGGGCAACCCGTGCCGCTCGAACAGCTCACGCCCCTGGTATTCGTACAGGTCCACGATTGCGCGTCCCGTCCCGTCTCCGCGGCGCGCCGTCGCACCGCCGCCAGCGTGTGAATGAGTTGGGCCTGCTGTAGGCACGAACAGGCCGTCGGCCGCAGCCTAGCGAGGTGAGCACGCCCGGCATCCACGTGGGTGCTCGGTGTGCGGTAACGCACAGCAGGCCGGCGGGTCGGTGTGGCCGCCGACCTGGGGCGGCGGGGAAAAGATTTCCCGGGCGGCGTAACCCGGCGTAAGGGACGTCGTTGAGTCTGATGTCGGAGCGCTGGGGGAGCGCGATGACGGAGACGGCCGATGCCCTGTCGGTCGAGGGGTGGCGGCGGGGCATCGCGCATAGAGAGGCCGGACGTGTGAGGGGTGCGTCCGGCCTCTCCCCCATCTCCGGACCCGGCGCCCCGGCCCGTACCACTCGGCGCGCCGGCGGGGTGGCAGGGTCAGCCGATCACCGGCTGGCCGACGTTGTCGCGGACCCACTCCACGATCGAGCCGGTGGTGGCGCCCGGGGTGAAGATCTTCGCGACGCCGAGCCGCTCCAGCTCCGGGATGTCCGTGTCCGGGATGATCCCGCCGCCGAAGACGACGAGGTCCGTCACGTCCCGCTCGGCGAGCAGTTCCAGCACCCGGCGGAACAGCGTCATGTGCGCACCGGAGAGCACCGACAGGCCGACCGCGTCGGCGTCCTCCTGGATCGCCGTCTCGACGATCTGCTCGGGCGTCTGGTGCAGACCGGTGTAGATGACCTCCATGCCGGCATCCCGCAGGGCCCGGGCGACCACCTTCGCACCCCGGTCGTGCCCGTCCAGGCCGGGCTTGGCGACGACCACCCGGATCCGAGAACTCATCAGCGCAACACCTCTCCAGGACACCGGTCAGAGTTACCTTAACGAACGGTAACCCGGTTGCCGGCCGCCCGGGAACTCCCCCGGCGCGACGAGGCCGGAAGCGGCGGGGTCGGGGTACCCGGCACCCGTCCGGCGACACCCCTAGGGAGGCCACCGAGCGGGCTCTCCCGCGGGTCGGATCGATGACACACCGCTGCATCAGAAGTAACCGAGAGTTACTAACGAGGCCGGTCGCAAAAGGTTACGAGATATGGCATTCCATGACGCACAACCGCACAGCGAACCGGCAATCTGGCGCTGCGACTTGTGGCGCGCCTAGGGGTTGGTTACCGTGGCCCACGGTTGTCATCAGGTCTACGACCCGGCGACAACGCGGTCAACCGGAGTTCACTTCGATCGTCGAACATCGGTCACGGTCGCAACACTGACCCGACAACGGAGGGTGTGCGTGCGCCAGCGCCTGTCGTCTGAGCCCGATCGCTATCGAGGGCGACGCCGCGTCCCCACACCCCCGCGCAGCCGCTACGCCGCCGTCGTCACCACGGCTTTCGTCGGAGCCGGCGTCGTCGCGCTCGGCGCGGGGGCTCTCCCCGACGCCAAGGCGGTCAGCCCGTCCGCACTGGCGGACCTGGAGAAGGCCGCGGCCACCAGCGAGGACCTGAGCGCGCGGGCCGCCGACGCCGAGCGGCCGTCCCGGGACGACCGGGGCGACGACGGACTCGCCTCCACCCTCGCCGCCGCACCGGACGTCTGGCGGCTCCCGCTCGACAAGTACAGCTTCACCTCGCCGTACGGCATGAAGTGGAACAAGCTGCACGCCGGCATCGACCTGGCCGCCCCCGAGGGGACCCCCTACCACGCGGTGCACGCGGGCACGGTGACCAAGGCCGGCTGGTTCGGCGGGTACGGCTACTGCGTAATCGTCGAGCACGCCGACGGCACCGAGTCGATCTACGGGCACTCCTCGAAGCTGCTGGTCACCGAGGGGCAGGAGGTCAAGGCCGGCGACCAGCTCGGCCTGGTCGGCAACACCGGCCACTCCTACGGCTCACACCTGCATCTCGAGCTGCATGTCAAAGGCAAGCCGACCGACCCCATCCCCTACCTGCGGGACCGGGACGTGGACATTCAGCTACAAGTCGACGATCCGTACGCTGGCGTAGCCGCCTCCTGACGCGCCGTCACGCCGCATTACCGCCCGACCGAGACCGGTTGGGCGGTTTTCTTTCGTCCAGGGTCCGACGAAGTTTCCTGCGCCACACCGGTCGATGTGACGGACAGCACAGCCGAACCATCCGTCAGACGGGTCAACCGGGTCGATTCACGGCATAACCCCGGCGCTGCCGTCCGGCCCCCGGCCGTGCTCGACGACCCGGGGCGGAGCGGGCAGCACGGCGCCGACCACCATTTCCGGGTCCACTCCGCTACCAGAAGGGACCCGTCGTGCCGGAGACCGATCCGACCCAGCCCGAGCCGACCGATGACCGGGCCGCCGAGCCCACCGCGCCCCGGCGTACCGGAGGATCCGGCGTCGCCCGGCACCGGGTCGGCGGCCGGCGCCGGTACCTCGTACCCGGACTGGTCGCACTGCTCGGCCTCGGCGTGGCCGGCGCGGTGACCGCGGTGGCCCTCGGCGACGACCGGCCGACCGACCGGATGTCGGTGGCCGAGCAGGAGTCGGCCCGGGCCGACGCCGCGCAGCGCGCCGACCGGTCCGCACGGGAGGACACCGCCCCGACGACCTCCCCGACCCCGAGCGCGACCGCGACGCCGACCCCGGCCACCACCGCGACCACCCGGCCGCCGACCCCCAAGCCGAGCCGGAGCAGCGCCTCCGCGAAGGCGGCCAGCCCGACCGCCCGGAAGGCGGCCGCCTGGGTCGACCCGATGCCGGGCGCCGGCGTCACCTCCTGCTACGGGATGCGCTGGGGGACGATGCACGCCGGCATCGACCTGGCGATGCCGGCCGACACCCCGATCCGGGCCGCCGGAGCCGG
The DNA here is from genome assembly GCF_003030345.1 of Plantactinospora sp. BC1. Classification (NCBI taxonomy): domain Bacteria; kingdom Bacillati; phylum Actinomycetota; class Actinomycetes; order Micromonosporales; family Micromonosporaceae; genus Plantactinospora; species Plantactinospora sp. BC1. The sequence goes on along the minus strand of NZ_CP028158.1, from coordinate 7,553,029 downwards.
CACGGTGGTCGACGCCGGCTGGGCCTTCGCCGGGTACGGCATCTCGGTGGTCGTCGACCACGGCAACGGCTGGCTCACCCACTACGCCCACCAGAGCCGGACCGTGGTGAGCGTCGGCGACCGGGTCAAGCCCGGCCAGGTGATCGGGTACGAGGGTGCCACCGGCGACGCCACCGGGCCGCACCTGCACTTCGAGGTGCACAACGGGCTCTGGAACCAGGTCGACCCGGCGCCGTGGATGCGGGCCCGTGGGGTCGACCTGGGCTGCTGAGCCCGGTCGGCGGTCGAGCGGGAACTCGGGCCGCCCGGCGGAAGGTCAGAGCTTGTCGATCGGGGCGTGCCGGAGCACCAGCCAGAGCGTCTGGTCACCGAAGTCGATCTGCGCCCGGGCACCCGAACCGTGCCCCTCGACCGCCAGCACCCGGCCGAGACCGTAGCGCTGGTGGTTGACCCGATCCCCGGCGGCGACCTTGGGCGGCTGCTTCAACTCGCTCGCCGTACTGAGCCGACTGCCGTCGATGCCGAGCCGCGAGGCTAGCTGGGCGGCCTTCGGCGTACCCCCGGAGAAGCCGCCGCCCCGGTAGGCGCCGGAGCGGTCCTCGGAGCCGGACCGGCCACCCACCCCGCCGCCGGTCCCCGACCACGAGGTGTAGGCGGCCCCGGTGCGTTCCCAGCGGACCAGGTCGCCCGGCAGCTCGTCGACGAACCGGGACGGCGGGTTGTAGGACGGCTGCCCCCAGGCCGACCGGGTCACCGCCCGGGAGAGGTAGAGCCGCTTGCGGGCCCGGGTGATCCCGACGTACGCCAGCCGGCGCTCCTCCTCCAGCTCCCGGTTGTCGCCGAGCGCCCGCAGGTGCGGGAAGACGCCGTCCTCCAGGCCGGTCAGGAAGACCACCGGGAACTCCAGCCCCTTGGCGGTGTGCAGGGTCATCAGGGTGACCACGCCCTGGTGGTCGGGGTCGTCCGACGGCACCTGGTCGGCGTCGGCGACCAGCGCCACCTGCTCCAGGAAGCCGGCCAGGGTGGCACCCGGACCGCCCTCCTCGGCCAGCGCCTCCACCCGTTCGGTGTACTCCCGGGCGACGCTGACCAGCTCCTGGAGGTTCTCCACCCGGCCGGCGTCCTGCGGGTCGATGCTCTCCTCCAGCTCGCCGAGGTAGCCGGAGCGGGTGAGGGCCGCCTCCAGCACCTCCTCCGGCAGGGCGGTCTCGGCCAGCTCCCGCAACCCGTCGAGCAGGCTGACGAACTCGGCGATCGAGTTGGCCGCCCGGGTGGAGATGCCGGGCGCCTCGGCGGCCCGGCGCAGCGCGGCGCCGAACGAGATCCGGTCCCGGGTGGCCAGCGCCTCCACGCAGGCCTCGGCCCGGTCGCCGATGCCCCGGCGGGGGGTGTTCAGGACCCGCCGGATGCTCACCGTGTCGTCGTCGTTGACCACGGCGCGGAGGTAGGCCAGGGCGTCCCGGACCTCCTTGCGCTCGTAGAACCGGACCCCGCCGACCACCTTGTAGGGCAACCCGACCCGGATGAAGACCTCTTCGAAGACCCGGGACTGCGCGTTGGTGCGGTAGAAGACCGCCACGTCGCCCGGGCGGGCCGCGTCGGAGTCGCAGAGCCGGTCGATCTCCCGGCCCACCCAGTCCGCCTCGGCATGCTCGGTGTCGGCGACGTAGCCGACGATCTGCTCCCCCGCGCCCTCCTCGCTCCAGAGCCGCTTCGGCTTGCGCGAGCTGTTCCGCTCGATCACCGCGTTGGCGGCGTTCAGGATCGTCTGGGTGGAGCGGTAGTTCTGCTCCAGCAGGATCGTCCGGGCGTCGGTGAAGTCCCGTTCGAACTCCAGAATGTTCCGGATCGTCGCGCCCCGGAACGCGTAGATCGACTGGTCGGCGTCGCCGACCACGCAGAGCTCGGCCGGCTCGACCCCGGGCGTACCGCCGACCAGCTCCTTGACCAGGGTGTACTGCGCGTGGTTGGTGTCCTGGTATTCGTCGACGAGTACGTGCCGGAACCGGCGACGGTAGCTCTCGGCGACGTGCGGGTGCGACTGGAGCAGGTGCACCGTCGTCATGATCAGATCGTCGAAGTCGAGTGCGTGCGCCTCGGTCAGCCGCCGCTGGTAGAGGGTGTACGCCTCGGCCAGCGCCCGCTCGTTCGGCCCCTTCGCCCGGGCGGCGAACGTCTCCGGGTCGACCAGCTCGTTCTTCAGGTTGGAGACCTGGGTGGTCAACCCCCGGGCCGGGTAGCGCTTCGGATCGAGGTCCAGCTCCCGGGTGACCATCTGCATCAGCCGGCGCGAGTCGTCGGCGTCGTAGATCGAGAACGTCGACTTCAGCCCGGCGTGCTCGTGCTCGGCCCGCAGGATGCGTACGCAGGCGGAGTGGAACGTCGACACCCACATCAACCGGGCTCTCGGCCCGACCAGCGCGGCGACCCGGTCCTTCATCTCCCCGGCCGCCTTGTTGGTGAAGGTGATCGCGATGATCTGCCCCGGATGCACGTCCCGGGCAGCGAGCAGGTAGGCGATCCGGTGGGTCAGCACCCGGGTCTTGCCCGAGCCGGCGCCGGCCACGATCAGCAGCGGCGCCCCGGAGTGGGTCACCGCGTCCCGCTGTGGCCCGTTCAGCCCGGCCAGCAGGGCCTGCGGGTCGGGGCCGGACGGCCGGTGCCGGGGCGCGTCCGGGGCCGGAGGGACGGAGGGCGGCGGAGGTTCGAAGAGAGCATGCATCGCCCCGCGAGTCTATGCCGCCGGGCAGACAACGTACGCCTGCGCCGGGCCCGTACCCGGCTCCGCCGCCCCGGGTACCGCTCCCGCCGGGCGCTCCGGCGGCGGTCCGCGGGCATCGCCGATGTGCTTGCCAAGACACCGCTGGCTGGGCATACTCAAACCCGTGATCCGTCGGGCGCAGGCTTACTTTTACTACGGCTCCGGGAGTCCGGCAGCCGTGGGTCGCGCCTGAACATGACCTACGAAAAGCCCCGGGCTCCTGGAGCCCGGGGCTTTTCGCGTCGGGATCCAGGCACCGGGGGCCTAGCTGGCAAGGAGGACCCCATGGCGACAGAGGTGGCGGCAGAGGTGGCAGAGCTTCCGGCGAACGGCGCCGAGCCCGAGACCGGGACGACCGCGCCGGAGGCCGCGCAGCACATCCTCGGGCTGCGGGAGCGGATCGACGAGATCGACGGTGAGCTGATCGCCCTCTGGCAGGAGCGCGCGGCGCTCTCCCAGCAGGTCGGCCGGACCCGGATGGCCTCCGGCGGCACCCGGCTCGTCCTCTCCCGGGAGCGCGAGATCCTGGACCGGTTCCGGGAGGCGCTCGGCGCCGACGGTACCCAGCTCGCCCTGCTGCTGCTCCGGGCCGGCCGGGGCCCGCTCTGAGCCGTACCCCGGACGGGTCCGCGGCGACCGGCGCGGCGTCGCGGCCGTCGGCGGCCATGGTGCGAACGCGAGCCCGGGACGCCGGCCGCATGGATGGCGGCCCGCGCCCCGGGCAGTGAGGAGGCGTTCTTCTCGCATCGGTGGTGGGCCGGGTCAGGTCCACCACCGCGTCTGACGGGTCTACTCGACCGCGTGCACCACGTCCCGCTCCTCGGCGAAGTGGCATGCGCTCGGGTGCGCCGAGTGCTCCCGCTCCACCAGCGGCGGTTCCTCGGTGGCGCAGATCTCCTGCGCCTTCCAGCACCGGGTGCGGAACCGGCAGCCCGAGGGCGGGTTGGCCGGCGACGGCACGTCGCCCTCCAGGACGATCTGGTCCCGCTGGCCGCGCAGGGTCGGGTCCGGCACCGGCACCGCCGAGAGCAGCGCCTGGGTGTACGGATGCGTCGGCCGCTCGTAGATCTCGTCCTCGGTACCGATCTCCACGATCTTGCCCAGGTACATCACCGCGACCCGGTCGGCGATGTGCCGCACCACCGACAGGTCGTGCGCGATGAAGATGTACGAGAGCCCCAGCTCGTCCTGCAACCGCTCCAGCAGGTTGATCACCTGCGCCTGGATCGACACGTCCAGCGCCGACACCGGCTCGTCACAGACGATGATCTCCGGCTTGAGCGCCAACGCCCGGGCAATCCCGATCCGCTGCCGCTGCCCACCCGAGAACTGGTGCGGATAGCGGTTGATGTGCTCCGGGTTCAACCCGACCAGATCCAGCAACTCCCGGACCCGCTGCTTCCGCTCGGCGGCCGGGGCGACCTCCGGGTGGATGTCGAACGGCTCGCCGATGATGTCGCCGACCGTCATCCTCGGGTTCAGCGAGGTGTACGGGTCCTGCAACACCATCTGGATGTTGCGCCGGGCCTTGCGCAGCTCGCCGCCGCCCAGCCGGGTCATGTCCTGACCCCGGACGTTGATCGCGCCACCGGTCGGCTTCTCCAGCCCGACCAGCAGCTTGGCCAGCGTCGACTTGCCGCAGCCGGACTCGCCCACCACGCCGAGGGTCTCGCCCCGGCGCAGGTGCAGGTCGACGCCGTCGACCGCGCGTACCGCACCGATCTTCTTCTGCAGGACGATGCCCCGGGTGATCGGGAAGTGCTTGACCAGCCCACGGGTCTCCAGCACGACCTCGTTACCTGACAACTGGCTCATCGCCGACCACCTCCGTCCAGAAATGGCACCGCGCCGTCCGCACCGGATCCACCTCGTACTGCGGCGGGGGCGGGTCGGCCCGGCACACGTCGCGGGCGTACCCGCACCGTGGGTGGAACGGGCAGCCGGCCGGGATCCGGGTCAGGTTGGGCGGCAGTCCCTTGATCACATTGAGCTGCTGCCCCTTGAGGTCCAGCCGGGGAATCGACTCCAGCAGGGCCTTGGTGTACGGGTGCGCCGGCCGGGCGTAGATGTCCAGCACCGGCGCCTCCTCGACCACCTTCCCGGCGTACATCACCGAGATCCGGTCGGCCACGTCGGCGACCACCCCCATGTCGTGGGTGATCAGGATCAGGCCCATGTTCCGTTCCCGCCGCAGCTCGGCGAGGAGGTTCATGATCTGGGCCTGCACCGTGACGTCCAGCGCGGTGGTCGGCTCGTCGGCGATCAGCACCTTCGGGTCGAGCGCCAGCGCCATCGCGATCATGACGCGCTGCCGCATGCCGCCGGAGAACTGGTGCGGATAGTCGCCGACCCGCTGCCTGGCGGCCGGGATCTTGACCAGGTCGAGGAGTTCGATCGCCCGCTTCTTGGCGTCCCCCCGGGACATCCCCCGGTGCATCCGGAACAGCTCGCCGATCTGCCAGCCGACCGGGAAGACCGGGTTCAGCGCGGAGAGCGCGTCCTGGAAGATCATCGCGATGTGGTTGGCGCGTACCTTGCGGCGCTGCTCCTCGGGGAGCTTGAGCAGGTCGACGCCGCGATAGCGGATCGCGCCTCCGGTGACGAACCCGGGCGGCGAGTCGAGGATGCCCATGATCGCCTGGGCGGTGACGGACTTGCCGCAACCGGACTCGCCCAGGATCGCCAGCGTCTCACCGGGATCCAGGTGCAGGTCCACCCCGTTGATCGCCTTGGCGACACCGACCTGGGTACGGAACTCCACGTGCAGGCCGTCGACCTCCAGCAGCCGGGCGGACGAGTCCAGCCCGGGCAGGACGTCGATCTCTGCCTTGATATCGGTCATGGGTCAGCTCACCGCAGCCTCGGGTCGAAGGCGTCGCGGATCGCGTCGCCGAGCATGATGAACGCCAGCACGGTCATCGCCAGGAAGACCGACGGCCAGACCAGCGGGGTGGCCGTCTCCCGGACGTACGGTGCCGCCGTGGAGATGTCGATCCCCCAGGAGATCGCGTCGCCGCGCAGACCGACGCCGAGGAAGGTCAGGGTCGCCTCGGTGGAGATGTTGACGCCGAGCAGGATGGTCAGCACCACCACGAACGGCGCCGCCGCGTTCGGCAGGATGTGCCGGAACATCAGCCGGCCGGAGCCGGCGCCGAGCATCCGGGCCGCCGCCACGTAGTCCTGGTTCTTCGCCGAGATGACCGACGACCGCATGATCCGGGCGCCGGTCGTCCAGGTCAGGACGCCGAGGGTGAAGACCACCGCGACGAAGCCCGAGTTCTGCGGGTCGGAGGAGAGCCGCCGGGCCAGCACGATCGCCGCGAGCAGGGTGGGAATGCCCAGCACGATGTCGATGCCCCGGGCGAGCAGGGCGTCGACCCAGCCACCGAAGTAGCCGGCCGCCATGCCGACGATCAGGCCGATCACTCCGGCGATGATGGTCGCGAAGAGCCCGATCAGCACCGAGTTGCGGGCGCCGTAGATCGTCCGGGCGTAGACGTCGCAGCCCTGGAAGTTGTAGCCGAAGATGGCCGAGCCGCTCGGTCCCTGGTGCTGCCGGGACAGTGCGCACGCGTCCGGGTCGGCCGAGGTGAACAGGCCCGGGAAGGCCGCCATCACCACGACCACCAGCACCAGGACGGCGGCGGCCCAGAAGATCCAGTTGCGCCGGAGGTCTTCCCAGGCATCCCCGGTCAGACTCCGCGGCTTCTCCTGACCGCCGTCCGGGGACACCGGCACACCGGCGGCACTGGGTACCTCCGCCTGGGTGACGGATTCGACGTTGCTCATCGGGCGCCTCGCTTACTCGTGCCGCTGCCTCGCTCCGCTCGGCGCCGCCACCGGGACGGTGTCACGCCGAGCCGACTGATTCGCGCACTTCGCTCACTCATAGCGGATCCTCGGGTCGAGTACCGCGTACAGCAGATCGACGACCAGGTTGGCCACCAGGAAGACGATCACCAGGATGCTGACGAAGCCGACCACCAGTGGGCCGTCCTCGGTCCGGATCCCGCGGAACAGGTTGAAGCCGACGCCCGGGATGTTGAAGACACCCTCGGTGACGATCGCCCCGGCCATCAGGTTGCCCAGGTCGACACCGATCAGCGTGACGACCGGGATCAGCGAGTTGCGCAGCACGTGCACGCCGATGACCCGACGGTTCGCCAGTCCCTTGGCCCGGGCGGTACGAACGTAGTCCGAGCGCAGGTTCTCCGCCACCGAGGCCCGGGTGACCCGGATCTGGGTGGCGATCACCAGACAGCTCAACACCAACGCCGGCAGGATGAGTTGATAGAACCCGGGATCGGCGCCGGCTGTCGCCGGGAACCACTTGAGCTGCACCCCGAAGATGAGCTGCGCCAGCGGCGCCAGCACCACGATCGGCAGGGAGAGCAGGATCAGGGTGATGATCAGCGTGGTGGTGTCGAAGACGCCGCCGCGACGGATTCCGGAGACGATGCCGGCGGTGACGGCGACCAGCGCCGAGATGATGATCGCGAAGACCGCCAGCCGGATGGTCACCGGCCAGGCCTGCTGCATCATGTCGCTGATCGGCCGGTTGGTCAGCGAGATGCCGAAGTCACCGGTCAACAGGCCACGCATGTAGTGGCCATATTGGACGATGAACGGGTCGTCCAGATGGTACCTTTCGGTGAGCGCCTGCCGGACGTTCTCCGGCAGCGGACGCTCACCCGCCAGAGCCTGGAGCGGGTCGTCCTGGTTGGCGAACATCAGCGCGTACACGATGAAGGTGGCCCCGAAAAACGTCAGGACCCCTTGCAGGACGCGCCGCACGAAGTAGCGGAACATATCAAGTCCTTAGAGACGAGCATCGGTGACTGCCTGCTGGGCAGCAGACCGTGATGCGCACGGTAGCGACCGCAGCCTCACCGGTCCCGGTCACCGGGGCCGGTGAGGCTCGTACGGACGGTCCGATCCGACCCGAGCTGGGCCGGGCGGACCGGACCGTCCGTCGCTGGAGCAGTCAGGTCAGCTCGTCGCCTCGATCTTGAGGAGCTCGACCTTCTGGAACTTGTCGACCTCGACGTTCTTGACCCGCTCCGAGTGGCCGAAGACGTTCTGGCCGAGCCGCAGCGGAATCACCGGCATGTCGCGGGCGAGGATGTCCTCGGCCTGCTGCCACAGCTTGATGGCCTCTTCCTGGGTCGGCGCGGCCGAGCCCTGCTTGACCAGGTTGTCGAACTCCGGGTTGCTGTAGCCGTAGTAGTTCGACGAACCGCCGGTCCCGTACAGCGGGCCCAGGTAGTTCTCCATCAGCGGGTAGTCCATGATCCAGCCGAGCCGGATCATGCCGACGTCTTCCTTGTTCTCGACCTTGGTGAGCAGGTCGGCGAACTTCGGCTCGCCGACGCCGACGCAGTCGACGCCCAGGTTGGTCTTGAGCTGGTTGCAGGTCGCGTCCACCCACGCCTTGTGACCACCGTCGGCGTTGTAGGTGATCTTGATCTGCTTCGGGCCGCCCGCGGCCTCGTACGCCGTCTTGGCCTTGGCCGGGTCGTAGGTGCAGGCCTCGCCGCAGCTGTTCTCGCGGTAGCCGGCCACCGCCGGGGAGACGAACGACGTCGCCGGGGTCTGCGAGCCACGGAAGACGTTGTCGGTGATCTCCTTGCGGTTGATCGCCATCGAGATCGCCTTGCGGACCTCGACCTTCGAGTACTGCGGGAGGAAGGTCGGGAAGCCGACGAACTGGAAGACCGAGTTCGAGCTGGTCTTGAAGCGGTCACCGAGGTCGGCCGGGGCGGTGCCCAGGTTCTCGATCGGGATCTGGGTCACCACGTCCAGGGCGCCACCCATCAGGTCGGCGTACTGGGCGGTCTGCTCCTGGTAGATCTTGTAGGTGACGCCGCCGACCTTCGGCTTGTCGCCCGGGTACTCGGCGTAGCGCTCGACCTCGATCTTCGAGTCGTGCTGCCAGGTGCCCTTCATCTTGAACGGGCCGTTGCCGATCGGGGCCTGCTCGTAGTCCTCCTTGAGCACGCCCTCGGAGGCGAACGCCGCGTTCGGCAGCGGGTAGAAGACGGTGTAGCCCATGACCGAGCGCCAGCCGGAGAAGGGCTCGCTCAGCGTCACGGTGAAGGTCAGGTCGTCGACCTTCTTCAGACCGGTGAGGGTCTTCGCCTTCGGGTCCGGAGCCTTCTGCGGGCCGTCGCCGTCCGGGTCCTCGGACTGCAGGTCCTTGTAGCCCTCGATGCGCTCGAAGAAGTACGAGCCGCCGTTGCCGTTCGGGCCGTACGCCGCGTGGTTCCAGGCGTTGATGTAGTTGTCGGCGCCGACCTTCTCACCGTTGTGGAAGGTGTAGCCGTCCTTCAGCTTGATCGTCCAGACCTTGTTGTCGGTCGACTCGACCGACTCGGCCGCGACCGTGTACGGCTTGTTCTCGGCGTCGAAGTCCACCAGCGGGCTGAAGAGTGCGGCCAGCACCTCGGCACCGTTGGACTCGGTGGTGTTGGAGGGGATCAGGTGCTGCGGCTCGCCGATGCCGATCGAGACCAGGGCGTCGGCCGCCGAGGTCTCGTCGTCGCCGCCGCCGCCGCAGCCTGCCGCCAACAACATTATGGCGGTCGCTCCGACCGCCATCTTTAACGGGAATTGCCCGCGCATGAGTGAAGCCTCCTCAGGGCGCTCACGAGGGACTGTGAGGTGACTGACACTGTGACACTGAGCCGCCTAGCGCGGAAAGGTGCCGTTATCAACCCGTTAGTTGCCGGCAATGTTTCAGGCGTGTGCCCGGCCACCCGACCACCCCTCCGAACACGGCGATGAGCAGGCGAAACGTCACCGACGCGGGCCGCTCCGACGGCCGTCCGCACGGCTTGTTGTGACCTTTCCCGCGTCACCCCGGGCGCTCTCCGATGTCAAGCGCATACCTACCGTGCTCGTCCGTTTGGACGATACGGGACTGCGCACCGGGGGTCCGGCGGCCCGCCAGACAGTGATGGACATCGATTCAGCGTATCCGATCGTCACCGTCCGGACACCCACCGCTCGGCTGATGCCGTACCGGTGGATCGCCGACGCCGCACCGACGACCCGCCCGCCGCCGCCGACGGACGTCGCGGCTCAGACGAGCCGGCGGTCGGCCGCCCACCGGGACAGCTCGTAGCGGTTGGACATCTGGAGCTTGCGCAGAACGTTCGAGACGTGCGTCTCCACCGTCTTGATGGAGATGAACAGCTCCTTGGCGATCTCCTTGTAGGCGTAGCCCCGGGCCAGCAGCCGGAGCACCTCGCGCTCGCGGTTGGTGAGCTGGTCCAGCTCCGGGTCGGCGACCGGCGCGTCCGGCCGGGAGGCGAAGGAGTCCAGCACGAACCCGGCCAGCCGGGGACTGAACACCGCGTCGCCGTCGGCGACCCGGCGGATCGCGGCGGTCAGCTCGTCCGGCGAGATGGTCTTGGTGACGTACCCCCGGGCACCGGCCCGGATCAGCCCGATCACGTCCTCGGCGGCGTCGGAGACGCTGAGCGCCAGGAACCGCACCTCCGGACGGGTACGCCGGACCGCCTCCAGCACCGCCCGACCGCCCCCGTCCGGCATGTGCACGTCGAGCAGCACCACGTCCGGCTCGGTGGCGGCGATCCGGCTGATCGCCTCGGCCACCGTGCTGGCCTCGCCGACCACCTCGACGTGCGCCCCCAGCTCGGCGCGGACGCCGGCCCGGAACATCGCGTGATCGTCGACGAGGAAGACCCGCAGCGGTCGCGGCGCCGGGGTTTCCTCCCGCGCCGGCTCCGTCGGCTCAACCATGATCGTTACCTGTCCTTCCCTGGTGCCGCGCCCTCCCGGGGTATCGGGAGGAAGAGTCTCACCTCGGTGCCGTCCCCCGGCGTACTGCGGATCTCCGCCCGCCCGCCGTGCCGCTTCATCCGCCCGATGATCGAGCCGCGTACGCCGTGCCGGTGGTCCTCAACGGTAGTCGGGTCGAACCCCGCACCGCGATCGCGGACGAAGACACTCACCTGCTCCGGTTCGACCTCGGCATAGAGCGAGACGGTCTGCACCTTGGCGTGCCGGGCGGCGTTGACCAGCGCCTCCCGGGCCGCGGCCACCAGCGCGCCGACCCGCTCGTCGGTCTCCCGGTCGCCGACCACCACCGCCTCCACGGTGATCGCGAAGGTGTCCTCCACCTCGGCGGCGGCCTGCTCCAGCGCCGCCGCGAACCGCTCGTTCGGCGAACCGGTCGGCTTGTAGAGCCAGCTCCGCAACGAGCGCTCCTGCCCGCGGGCGAGCCGCTGCACCGTCTTGACGTCGGCCGCGTTGCGCTGGATCAGGGCGAGGGTGTGCAGCACCTGGTCGTGGATCATCGCGGCCAGCTCGGCCCGCTCCTGCTCCCGGATCCGCCCCTCCCGCTCGGCCCGCAGCTGGTTGTAGGTCCGCCAGAGCACCGGGGCGGCCACCACGCCGACCCCGGCGAGCGCGACCAGGGCGAAGATCACCCCGTTGACCACCGCGTCGAAGTTGCCCTGCGGGCGGTAGACCGCCACCACCCCGATCAGGCCGACCGCGACCAGCACCCCGCCGCCGATGAACCGCAGCACGAAGGCCCGCCGGTCGCTCTCCGCCACCACCGCCCCCAGCCACGGCACCGGCAGCGACTGGTCCCACTGCCAGCGGCGCTCCGGCGCGGACTGGTGCCAGATCACCCCGGCGCCGACCGCGATGATCGAAACCAGCCAGCCGGCCGTGCCGGCCACCCCGTCGGACTTGAAGGCGAGTACCTCGATCAGGATCACGGCGAGGCCGATGGCGACGAACGGCAGCAACTGGAAGACGTTGCGCCGGGGCGGGGCGGCCCCACCGGGCAGCGGCGGCACCACCGCCCAGAACGCCGCGTAGAGCAGCAGGCCGAGCCCGCTGAACCCGAGCAGCAGCAGGAACGCCACGCGTACCCACACCGCCCGGATGCCCAGGTGCAGGGCGATCCCGGCAGCCACGCCGGCGACCATCCGGTGGTCGCGGGCCCGGTAGAGGCGGGGCGGCTCGGTCGTGGCGCGGATCTTCGGACTCCTCGTCGTCTCGGGCGGCGGGGTGACCCGGCGGACCTGCCCGGTCACGTCCCGTTCCACCGACGCTCCGATCGTCACACGTCGGCCGGCTTAGCAGCCATGGGGACTCCCCGGACTTCACGTACCGGATATCTCAGGGTGGGCTCAGGGTTGTCGCCTGAGGCCGGCCGCACCTGCGACGACGGAGGATCGGAGCATGACCGACGACGCTGCCGCCGCCCGTGGAACGCCCGGTCCGGTGGGCGACCCCGACCGAGCGGAGCGCCCCGGCCCGGCCCCGGAGGCACCCGGCACGCCCGGCCCGGCCGCCGCCGGCCCGGAGCGGACCGAGCCGGCACCGCCACCGGGTACCGGCTGGCCCCCGCCCCCCGGCCCGACCCCACCACCGGGTACGACCCCGCCCCCCGGCCCACCACCGCCCGGAGCCGGCGGGCCGCCGCCGGAGTTCGGGTTCACCTACCGGTACGGGCTGGTCCGGCCGAGCGAGGGCCGCTACCTGGCCGGGGTCTGCGCCGCGATCGGCCGGGCCACGAACAGCGACCCGATCCTCTGGCGGGTCCTCCTCGCCGTACTCGGTTTCTTCGGCGGCATCGGCCTGCTGGTGTACCTCGCCGCCTGGCTGATCATCCCCGCCGAGGGCGACACCGCCTCGCCCGTCGAGTCGATGCTCGGCCGGGGCCGGTCGAGCATGTCCCCGGTCACCGTGCTGATCCTCGGCATCGTCGCCGCGGTGATGTTCGGCTTCATCGTGACCGACACCTACCGGGCCGTACTGCTCGGCGCGGCGGTGCTGATCGGCGGCGCGCTGCTGCTCAACCGCGACCGGAACCGCACCGGACCGTACTGGCAACCGGGTGCCGGGCCACCGCCGCCAGCCGGCTATCCGCCACCCGGACCCGGCCAGCCGGTACCGCCGCAGGCCGCGCCCGGCCAGCCGGTCTGGTACCCGCCGGCACCCCAGCCGACCGCCGCGCCGGGCCACCCCGCCGGGCCGACGACGGCCGCCCCGGCCCCGCCGGCTCCGGCCTGGCCGACGAACCCGCCACCGGTGGCCGTACCGACCGGACCGCACCCGGGCGTACCGCCGGTACCACCCGTACCGGGGGGCTACCGCGCGCCGTTCGCGCCGCACGGCCCGTACGCCGCACGGCCGGCTCCGGCTCCGCCGCCACCGCCGAAGGTCAAGCCACCGAAGCGGCCTCGTGAGCGCTCCGCGCTGGGTGCCGCCACCTTCTCGATGATCTTCGTGGCGATCGGCGTGGTCGCGATCCTGGACCTGACCGACGCGGTCCGGGTCATGCCGTCCACCTACTTCGCCGCCGTCCTGCTGACCATCGCCCTCGGGCTGCTGGTCGGGGCCTGGTTCGGCCGGGCCCGCTGGCTGATCGCCCTCGGCCTGGTCGCGGCCTGTGCCCTCGGCATCTCCACGGTCGCCGAGTCCTACACCAGGCTGCGCGCCGAGGACGACGTGCTCTGGGCACCGGCCAGCTACGAGGTGATGGCCGACCGCTACGAGACCCGGCTCGGCAACGCCACGCTCGACCTGACCCGGATCGACTTCACGAACCGGGACGCCCGGGTGAGCGTGGACGTCGATCTCGGCGAGGTGAAGGTGATCCTGCCGCCCACCGTCGACGTGACCGTACGACTCGACGTGAACGCGGGCGACGCCCTGGTCCTGGACCGCAGGTACAGCAACTTCGACGGCAACCAACGGGAGGTGACCGACCTCGGCGAGGACGGACCCGGTGGCGGGAAGCTGCTGCTCAACCTGTCGGTCGACGCCGCCACCGCGGAGGTGACTCGATGAAGGCACACCGTACCGACGGAGTGTCGCTGACGTTCGCCGTGATCTTTCTCGGCGTCACCGCCTGGTGGCTCTTCGCGCAGCTCACCCACGTCACACTGCCGGCCATCGGCTGGCTGGTGGCCGCCGGCCTGATCGGGGTCGGCGCGCTGGGCCTGGTCGGCGCGCTCCGGGCCAACCGGTCCGGGCGGCAGCCGTCGGCGGCGCCGGAGGCGCCCGACCCCGGCTCCCCGGCCGCGCCGACCGGCGGCGACGCCGCCGACCCCGGACCGACCGACGCGCCCCTCGGGACGCTCTTCGACCGGGACCCGCTCCTCACCCCGGACCCGACCGACCGACTCGACCCCGACCCCACCGACCGACTCGACCCGGACCCCACCGGCCGGCTCGACCCGGACCCGACCGAGCGGCTCGACCCGGACCCGACCGAGCGGCTCGACCCGGACCCGACCGAGCGGCTCGACCGGCTCTCCGACCGGGACACCGAGGTACTCCCGACGGCGGCCGGTGAACCGGCCGAGGCGCCCGACACGGCGGCGGACCGGCGGGACGAGCGGCCCGCGTGACGCCACGAGCGGCCGGCACGATCAGTGCGACTCGGTCAGGGCGTGCCTAAACTGGCCGGCGGAGGTTCGCGCCTCCGCCGGCCGGTCACGTGCCAGCGGCCGGGAAACCGCCGCACCGCGTAGCCCGCGCCGCCATCGGCAGCCGCCCGTCCTGACCTCGCGAGGAGCCCGCCCGAGATGACCCAGTCCCCCGCCGTACGCGCCACCGGCCCAGGCCGCCCGGTCCGCGTCGGCGAGCGCGCCGCCCGCGTCCTCACCACCGAGATGGCCCGGCATCACGGCCCGAAGACCACCCTGCTGGTCGGGGTCACCACCGACTCGTCCGTACTGGCGGCGGCGGTCGACGCGCTGCTCCCCGGCGACGTACTCACCGTGGTGCCGGCGGACGCGCTCGGCGCCGACCAGCTCCGCGAGCACGTCACCGCCCTCGGGCAGTGGACCGCACAACGGGTCCGGGTCGCCGACTCGCTGGCCGACGCGGACCCGGCGGACGTGGTGATCGCCGCGGAACCGCTGGCCGGCAGCGCCGAGGAGACCCGGAGCGCGCTGGACGGACTCGGCAAGTACCTGACCGACGGCGGGGTACTCAGCGTGCTGGTGCCCGCCCTGCCCGGCCGGGCGCCGGGGGCGGTCGGCGAACTCGAACGGCAGAGCGCGCTCTTCGGCGTCGGCAGCGACCTCGTCCTGGTCAACCAGCCGCCGGTCCGCGCGCACCGGCTCCGGTTCACCCCGGCCGAGGTCTCGGTGGCGGCCCGGTTGGCGCCCGCGCACCGTACGTCGAGCATTCCGCTGACCCGCGGGATGCACATCGACTCCAACGGGGTCGCGGCGGCCGGCATCGCGCTCGGGCTGGCCGCGCTCACCCGGGTCACCCGGCCGAAGTCCCGGCTCTGGCTGCTGCCCGCGCTCGCCGCCGGCCCGGTGGCGGCGTTCTTCCGGGACCCGGAGCGGGACATCCCGGACGACGAGTCCGCCGTGGTCGCCGCCGCCGACGGTCAGGTGCTCTCCGTGCAGCGGCTCCGGGACGAGCGCTTCGGTGACGGCGAGTTCCTCCGGGTCGCGGTCTTCCTCTCCGTACTCGACGTGCACGTCAACCGCGCACCGGTGGCCGGCAAGGTGGTCGACTACTTCGTCGCCGACGGCGGGTTCGCGGCGGCGATGAAACCGGACGCGGAGCACAACGTCGCCGCGTACACGGTGCTCGACACCGAGCACGGCACGGTGGTGGTGGCCCAGCGGACCGGCCTGATCGCCCGGCGGATCGTGCAGCGGGCACCGATCGGGGCACTGCTGGCCCGGGGGGAACGGTTCGGCCTGATCAGGTTCGGTTCGCGTACCGACGTCTACCTGCCGGCCGACGCGGCCGAGCCGGTGGTCGGCCCGGGCGAGCGGGTCATCGGCGGATCCTCCGTGATCGCCCGCTGGCGCTGACCCTGGGACAGCGCCGCCGCCCCTACGCCCGGCCGGCCGGGCGGACCGGCGGCGTGTCAGCGGAAACGGCCGTGCCGCAGATCACCGTGGTGAGTCTGCGGCACGGCCGTACTGCTTTCGAGAATTCCAGCTCTTCCCCGGGCGGATCCGGCGGCGGGCGGGCGGGTGACGCCGGCCGACCGCTCGACCGTGGGGCGGTCAGGCGGTGCGGCGCTGGCGCAACCAGAGCAGCGGGCCGCTGACCAGGTAACCGACCACCAGGATCGCGAAGGTGAGTCGGATGTCGACCAGGGCACCGATCAGCGGGGCCAGCCAGAGCCACGGCGGCAGCTTGATCAGGCGGGCCAGCTTGGCGTACGGGAAGCTGGAGACCATGGCGAAGGCCAGCAGCCCGACACCGGCCACCTGCACCCCACCGGAGACCGGCAACCCGATCAGCACCGCCAGGGCGAGCACCGCCGCGGCCATCGTGGTCGGCACGCCGCAGAAGAACCGCCCGTCCTTCGGCGAGACGTTGAACCGGGCGAGCCGGATCGCCGCGCAGGCGGCGACGAGTGCGCAGGCCACCGCTGCGGCGGCGGTCGAGACCGAGCCCACCAGCGAGGCGTAGACCACCACCGGGGCGGCCAGGCCGAACGAGCACATGTCGGCCAGCGAGTCCATCTGGGCACCGAACGGGCTGGCCACGCCCATCTTGCGGGCCAGCGCCCCGTCGAGGCCGTCGAACGCCACGCAGGCGATCAGGCAGTACGCCGCCACCCGCACGTCGCCCTGCATGGCCTGGAAGATGGCGAGCAGCCCGAGGGTCAGGCTGGCCAGGGTGCAGGCGTTGACCACGGCGAACTTGATCCGGCGCGCCATGCTCCGTTCGCCGGGCAGCAGCGGGATCGCCATCCCCGCTCCGGGTGCGTCGACCGGATCGGCCGGGCCGACGGCCGGACTCACCGGCACGACCGCCTCGATCTCGGCGGCGGTCAGCGGGCCGACGTCGTACGGGTCGAGCCGGGTGGAGTCCTCGGGGTAGAAGCGGTCGGGCCGCACGAGGACACCGGGGCTGTCGTCGCCCAGGTCGTGATCCCGGCGTCCCACCCGGACCAGCAACACCTGCCGGGCGAACGTACCGCTGCGGCGTAGCCGCCCCGCCCAGCGACGCCCTGCCGGGCGCGGGCTGTCCGACGTACGACGCCGACGCCATGGGGCTCTCGGCACGTTTCCTCCATCACCGGATCAACTTTGTCCGCCACCGTGGCGGCACCCGCCCAAGCGCCATCGGGCGCCGGGACTCCTTGGCCGGCAACCAATTGCGGCCTACACCATCGCACAGACGGCAGGGATTGGCGATAGCTGCCTGAGGGGTATTTATCCCAAAACACCCAAGGCACTCAGACCTCCCATCCGGGGCGCTACCCCCGGCGTGGCACACACTGCCGGCCCGCCTGCAACTCTAGCCGAACCAGTCACAGTCATCGTTTCGGGAGAGATTTCCGCGTTCGCTGCCCGCCCCGCCGGCCGCCCGACCGGCCGGGGAGCAGCGGCCGGAGGTGCGCCTAGAGCTGCGACAGCGCCGCGTCCACCACCTCGGTACGCGGCAGCTCCGCCACCTCGTCCCGGGAGAACCAGCGGGCCGTCTCGGTCGAGCCCCCCGCCGCCTCGGTGACCCTCGCCTCGGTGGGCGCGTCGACCTCGACCCGGTAGATCACCCGGACCCCGTGCCAGTCCAGCGGCCGACCCTCGGGGCCGAACTCGGCGGTGTTGTGCCGGTGCGACACGTGCAGCAGCCCGGTCACCCGGCCGAGCTGGCCGGTCTCCTCGACCAGTTCCCGCAGCAGCGCGCTGACCGGCTGCTCGCCGTGGTCGGTACCCCCGCCGGGCAGGTGCCACCGGCCGGCGCCGGGGAACCCGGTCGCGATCCGGGTCAGCAGGATCCGGCCGGCGGGATCGGTGGCCAGCCCGTACGCCGCGAACCGCTGGTACCGGTCGGGCGGTGCCAGGGGCGCGGTACCGCCCGGCGCGGACCCGGCCGGGTCCGGTGCGGGCCAGGCGCCCTCGGGCAGCGGGTCCGCCGGGCGGCCGAGCAACTCGGCGGTGAACGGCATCAGGGCCAGCCCGGCCAGGTCCTCCCGGTCGATCCAGGCGACCTCGTCGGTGCCGCCGTCCGCCTCGGCACGCAGCTCGCCGCCGGTCGGTACGACGTCGTAGACGATCCGGTCGGTGTGCTCGGCCACCGGCCCGTCGACCTCGGCCAGCCGGATCACGTCGGCGAGCACCACCCGCAGCCCGGTCACCGCGACGGTCAGCCCGGTCTCCTCGACGAACTCGCGCTGCAACGCCGCCCTCGGATGCTCCCCGTGCTCGACGCCGCCCCCGGGCACCTGCCAGACGCCGGGAAAGGGTAGGGCCGCGGAGCCTCGGACGAGCAGCACGCGCTCACCGTCCCGACACAGCCCGTACGCCCCGATCCGCCGTCGCCGTCGCACCACGCCGCCCCTTCCCCCGCGCCCGCACCGATCATGCCGGTCCGGGCCGACGGCCGGCGCGGGCGGGTCGGAAAACGGGGTCGGAGCTGGAGTCGGACGTGGGGCCGGTAACCGGGCCGGGAAGCGGCTTGGGAAGCGGGTCGGGAACCGGGTGGCGGTCAGCCCAGCCGGGCCGCCTGGACGGCCTCGGCGGTCACCTCGGTCAGCCGGTCCACCGGCAGCGCCTCCAACTCCTCCCGGCCGAACCAGCGGGCCTCGGAGGTGGAGCCGCCGACGTCACCGACGGTCGGCGGGGCGGGCGAGTCGACGACCACCCGGTAGAAGGCGCGTACCCCGTGCCAGTCGATCGGATAGCCCTCGGGGCCGAGCGAGGCGGCGTCCCGGTGGCTCGCCACCCCGATCAGCTCGACCAGCCGGCCGCGCTGCCCGGTCTCCTCGACGAGTTCCCGGATCAGTGCGGCGCCGGGCTGCTCGCCGTAGTCGGTGCCGCCGCCGGGCAGGTGCCAGCAGCCCGCGCCGGGGTAGCCGTCGGCAACCCGGGTCAGCAGCACCCGGCCGTCCGGGTCGGTGGCGACCGCGTACGCCGCGAAGCGCTGGGCCCGGTGCAGCCCGTCCGGCCCGGGCACGGCGTGGAAGGAGGGGAACTCCGGCGCCTCCTCCGGCCGCAGGTCGATCGGCCCGCTGGGCAGGCCGAGGGCGCGCGCGGTGAAGGGCCGCAGCAGCAGCTTCTCCGCCTCCGCCAGGCTGTGCCAGCGGGCGAGGTCGGTCGGCTGGCCGATCCGGTCGCAGAGCGTGCCGCCGCGTACGGAGACCTGGTAGAGCAGCCGGTCGGTGTGGATCGTGACACCCCGGTGCGGCAGCGACCTCATGTCGGCGAGGACGTCCCGCAGCCCGACGACGGAGACGGAGAGGCCGGTCTCGGCGGCGGTCTCGCGCACCACGGTGTGGTTCGGGTCCTCGCCGTGGTCGACAGCGCCACCGGGCAGCGACCAGACGCCGGGCGTTCCGGACCGGGAGGAGGCCCGGACCAGGAGCACCCGATCGGTTGAATCGGTGCAAATCGCGTATGCAGCGATCTTGCGGATCGGTTCCAGCGCGGGGGTCACAGGACCAAATTCTCCCTTGATCATCCAACCCGACCACGAAAAGAGTCGGATTCCTGACAGTTGGCCCTACTGTCGGGATGCCGGTGGCACCGGTCAGGGGAGGGTCAGGGTCGCTATCCGGGCGGTCACCGAGGACGCGCCGGCCGTCCGGGCGGACCGTGGAACCATGACGCAGATACCGTTCAGCCAGCCCCCGTACAAGCAGCTCCGTCGACCGACCACCGACCGGATGATCGCCGGTGTGGCCAGCGGACTCGGCCGCTACTTCAACGTCGACCCCACCCTGGTCCGGGTGGTCTTCGCCGCCATCGCGGTCTTCACCGGCGGGCTCGGCCTGCTGGCCTATCCGGTGCTCTGGTTCCTGATGCCGGAGGAGCCGGCCGACGCCCCCGCCTGGCCGCACCCGCCCGGCACCGGACCGGTCTGGCCGCCGAGCTGGGCGCACGGCACCCGGACGGCTACGCCGACCCCGCCGGCCGGCCCGCCGACCGCCCCGACCGCCCCGACCGCCCCGACGGCTCCGGCCGCACCGACCGGTGCTCCGGCGGCCGCGCCGGCGCCCGGGGTGCAGCAGACGCACCCGGCCGAGCCGGTCGCACCGACCGGCCCGCCGGCCGGCGTGGACGGGCCGACGGAGGCGTTCGGCGGTACGCCGCCGAACCCGCGCTAACCGAGGCGGACCGGGGTCACTCCCACTCGATGGTGCCCGGCGGCTTGCTCGTCACGTCGAGCACCACCCGGTTGACCTCGGCGACCTCGTTGGTGATCCGGGTGGAGATCCGGGCGATCACGTCGTACGGCAGGCGGGACCAGTCCGCCGTCATGGCGTCGGAACTCGACACCGGCCGGAGCACCACCGGGTGCCCGTAACTGCGTCCGTCACCCTGCACCCCGACGCTGCGTACGTCGGCGAGCAGCACCACCGGGAACTGCCAGACGTCCCGGTCGAGACCGGCGGCGGTGAGTTCCTCCCGGGCGATCAGATCCGCCGCCCGGAGCAGGTCGAGCCGCTGCCGGTCCACCGCCCCGATGATCCGGATCGCCAGCCCCGGCCCGGGGAACGGGTGCCGCCAGACCATCGCCTCGGGCAGCCCCAGCGCCAGTCCGAGCTGGCGTACCTCGTCCTTGAAGAGCGTGCGCAGCGGCTCGACCAGCGAGAACTTCAGATCCTCCGGCAGGCCGCCGACGTTGTGATGCGACTTGATGTTGGCCGTACCGGTGCCGCCGCCGGACTCGACCACGTCGGGGTAGAGGGTGCCCTGCACCAGGAACTCGACGTCCCCGCTGGCGGCCACCTCCCGGGCCGCAGCCTCGAAGACCCGGATGAACTCCCGGCCGATGATCTTGCGCTTCTGCTCCGGGTCGGTCACCCCGGCGAGCGCGTCGAGGAACCGGTCGGCCGCGTCGACCACCTTGAGCTTGATCCCGGTCGCCGCGACGTAGTCCGACTCCACCTGCTCGGCCTCGCCGGCCCGCAGCAGGCCGTGGTCGACGAAGACGCAGGTGAGCTGGTCGCCGACGGCCTGGTGCACCAGCGCGGCGGCGACCGCCGAGTCGACCCCGCCGGAGAGGCCGCAGATGACCTCCTTGTCGCCGACCCGGGAACGGATCTCGGCGATCTGGTCGGAGATGATGTTCTCCGGGGTCCAGGTCGGCTCGATCCCCGCCACGTCGTAGAGAAAGCGCTCCAGCATCCGCTGGCCGTGCTCGGTGTGCCCGACCTCGGGGTGGAACTGGGTGCCGACCCGGCGGCCGACGAGGTCCTCGAAGGCCGCCACCGGCGCACCGGGCGACTCGGCGGTCACGGTGAACCCGTCCGGCGCCTCCGTCACACAGTCACCGTGGCTCATCCAGACGGACAGCTCGGCCGGCAGGTCCCGGAGCAGTGCGGTCGCGTCGGACCGGGCCCGCAGGGCGGTGCCGCCGTACTCCCGGCCGCCGGTGTGCGCCACCGTGCCGCCGAGGGCCCGGGCCATCGCCTGGAAGCCGTAACAGATGCCGAAGACCGGCACGCCGCTGTCGAAGAGCTTCGCGTCGACCTGCGGGGCGCCCGGCGCGTAGACGCTGGCCGGGCCGCCGGAGAGGATGATCGCGGCTGGATCCCTGGCCAGCATCTCCGAGACCGGCATCGAGTGCGGGACGATCTCCGAGTAGACCCGGGCCTCCCGGACGCGGCGGGCGATGAGCTGGGCGTACTGGGCTCCGAAGTCCACCACGAGGACCGGGCGCGGCGTGTTCATGTGTACGAAGCCTACCCAGCACGGGTCCCGACCCGGAAACCGCCGCACGGGCGGACGGGGCACCGGGGAACGCGGTGGATCACCAGCGGAGCGCGGCCGGGGCGTCGGGCGGTACCGCCGGGCGGCTCGGCGGTGTCGGCGGGATCCTGGCGTACGCCGCGCCGAGCGGGGGGCGGAGGTCCGGGGCACCCCGGTTGGGCCAGAGCGAGATCGCCCGTTCCGCCTGGGCGACGATGGTCAGCGACGGGTTCACCCCGAGGTTCGCCGAGACCGCCGCCCCGTCCACCACGTGCAGTCCCGGATGCCCGAAGACCCGGTGGTACGGGTCGACCACCCCCTCGGCGGCGGTCGCCCCGATCACCGCCCCGCCGAGCAGGTGCGCGGTGACCGGCATGTCGAAGGGCTCGGTCACCGACCCGCCGGGGATGCCGCCGATCTGCTCGGCGAGCAACCGGACCGCCCGGTTGCCGGCCGGGATCCAGGTCGGGTTGCCGGCGCCGTGCCCGGGCGCGGTCGCCAGCCGGTGCCGGCCGAACCGGCCACGGCGGTAGTGCACGGTCAGCGAGTTGTCCAGCGACTGCATGACCAGCGCGATCACGGTGCGCCGGGACCAGTCCCGGACCGAGAGCAGCGGCAGGTAGGTCAGGGGTCGCCGGGCCAGGATGCCGAGCCAGCGCCGGACTCGGCGCGGACCGCCGTCGACCAGGGCCGACTGGAGCAGTCCCATCAGGTTGGCACCGTGGCCGTAGCGGACCGGCTCGACGTGGGTCGCCGGGTCGGGGTGGAAGGAGCTGGTGATCGCCACCCCGTCGGTGAAGTCCAGCCCGCCACGCCGGGCGGCCCGTACCGGCACCGTGGCGCCGAGGATCGCCTCCGAGTTGGTCCGGGTCAGCGCGCCGAGCCGGGGCGAGAGGTGCGGCAGCGCCCCGGCGGCGCGCATCCGGTGCAGCAGCCGCTGGGTCTGCAACGCGCCGGCCGCGAAGACCACCTGACCGGCCCGGATCCGTTGGCGGTGCCGGACCGGCCAGGCTCCGGTGCGTACCGTCTCGATCTCGTAGCCGGTGCCCGACGGCGCCGGCCGGACCGAGGTGACCGTGGTCAGCGGGCGGACCTGCGCGCCGTGCCGCTCGGCCAGCCAGAGGTAGTTCTTGACCAGGCTGTTCTTGGCGCCGTGCCGGCAGCCGGTCATGCAGGCGCCGCAGTGCAGGCAGCCGGTCCGCTCCGGGCCGGCCCCGCCGAAGTAGGGATCGGCCACCCGCTCCCCCGGCCGGCCCAGGTGGACCCCGACCGGGGTGGCGTGGAAGGTGTGCCCGACCCCCATCCGGTCGGCCACCGCGCGCATCGCCCGGTCCGCCGCCGTCTCCTTCGGGTACGTCGTGACGCCGAGCATCCGTTTCGCCTGGTCGTAGTGGGGGGCGAGTTCACCCTGCCAGTCGGTGATCTCCCGCCACTGTGGATCGGCGTAGAACGCGGGCAGCGGCTCGTAGAGCGTGTTGGCGTAGACCAGGGAGCCGCCGCCGACGCCGGCACCGGAGAGCACCAGCACCTTCGCCGGTGCCGTACCGCCGCCGTGCTCGCCGGGGGCGGCACGGCCGGTGGAGCGGAGCAGGGTGATCCGCTGGATGCCGTAGCAGCGCAGCGCGGGCGCCCAGAGGAAACGGCGGATCCGCCAGGAGGTTTTCGGCAGCTCGTGGTCGGCGAACCGTCGCCCGGCCTCCAGGACGAGGACCGAGTAACCCTTCTCGACCAGGCGCAGCGCCGCCACGCTGCCGCCGAAGCCCGACCCGATGACGACGACGTCGACGTCGACGTCGACGTCGACGTCGACGGGCGGTTCGGTGCTGTCGGTGGGATCGGTGCCGGCGGATTGCCCCATGTTGAGCATCATTACCGAGCGGTAGCTATCGCACCAGGCGGGATCTGCGCCATCATTTCCTGCTGCCGCGCTCCTGCGGTGCAACGTCGGCGGGCCGACGAGGCGTCTTATGGGTTACGGCCGGTCCTGGCAGACCGCACGGCCGAGGGGAAGTGGACGCGTGGCTGATCACGGGGAAAGCGCTACCGGCGTACCCGGAAACGACGACGGGCCGGCATCCGGCCACGGCGGCGGCCGGCCGAGACGGCGCCGGATCGTCTGGCTCGCCGCGATCGTCGCGGTCGCGGTGCTGCTCGCCGGTACGGCCTACGCGGCCAACCGCCTCTGGGGCGGCGGCGGCTCCGATCCGGCTCCGACGGCCCGGCCGAGTACGCCGGCACCGACCACGGCGGCACCGACGCCGAGCCCGACTCCGGAACCCGGCGCCGACATCAAGGGGCCACTCAACCTGCTGCTGGTCGGCGTCGACACCCGGGTCAGCAAGCCGGACTGGGAGCCGCACGCCGACGCGGTGCTGGTCCTGCACGTCACGAAGGAACTCGACCGGGCATACCTCTTCGCGCTCCCCCGCGACCTGGTCGTCGACATCCCGCGCTTTCCCAGGGCGAACTTCCCCGGCGACCGCACCAAGCTGACCCACGCGATGAGCTACGGCAGTCGGGTACCCGGCCGGAACAAGCGCCCGAGCACCGCGCAGGGCTTCCAACTGCTCTCCGCGACGGTGAGCGCGTACACCGGGATCAAGCGGTTCGACGCCGGTGCGGTGCTCACCTTCGGCGGCTTCGACGAGCTGGTCGACGCCCTCGGCGGGGTGGACCTCTACGTGGACCAGCGGGTGGTCTCGCAGCACCGGGAGCCGGACGGCACGCACCGCGCGCTGCGCGGCGGCGGTTACGTCGGACCGCAGATGGTCTACGAGAAGGGCCGCCGCACCCTGACCGGCTGGCAGGCGCTGGACTACGCCCGGCAGCGCTACACCACCGGTGGCGCGTACACCCGGCAGCGGCACCAGCAGCAGCTCATCAAGGCGATGCTGACGAAGATCCTCAGCCAGGACCTGGCCCGGGACTCCGAGCGGGTACGCCAGGTCGTCCGCGCGCTCGGCGACGCGCTGACCTTCAGCAGCGGCAGCGGCTCCGACATCGTCGACTTCGGGTACGCGCTGAGCCGGCTCCGCCCCGAGACGATGACCCTGGTGGCGCTCCCCGGCAGCGGAGTCGGCCGGGGCAGCGGCTACCGGGGCGAGCAGCTCACCTCGGTCGGCCGCAAGTTCATCGCCGAACTACGCGCCGGCCGGGCCGACGCCTACCTGGCGGCCAACCCGAAACTTGTGATCAGGAACTGAAGCAATAGCCTGCACTCGATGATCTCCGAGGCATCCGGCCTCGGGTCGTCGAGATTCGGGGAGGACAACATGCAGTTCGGTAAACGACTGACAGTCCTGGTCACACTGGTTCTCGGTTCCCTGGTCCTGTCTGGAACCCCAGCTCAGGCCGCCTATTACAACACCTACACCACCATCGCCAGCACGCCCAACACGAGCTGCTGCACCGGGGTACAGGGCTTCGCGGCCGGATCCACCTACCTCTACTCGATCAAGAACCGCACCAATTACGACGACACCTCGGTCATCTACCGCGTCCACAAGACCACCGGCGCGCGGGTGCTGATGACGAACGGCACGAACGGCGGGTCGACCAACCCGTGGCTCGGGCACGCGAACGACATGACGATCGTCGACATCGACGCGCAGCACCACATGTTCGTCGTCACCATGAAGGCGAGCGGCCCGCAGCTCGTGCGGCTCCGCTACGACGGCACCACCTACTACCACGCCGGGTCGTACGAGTTGCGTCTCAACGGGGCCGTGGCGACGCCGTCCGGGATCCACCGCGTCTCGGTCACCAGCACCACGATCACGTTCATGTTCAAGAGTGGACGGACGATCTACAACGGCAGTCTCCCGCTGCGCGCCTCCTCCGGGACCATCGAGCTGACGAACGCGTTCAACCTCCAGGTCGACGGCGCCCTCGTCAACGGCGCGGTGGTGCCGGACCTCGGGACCTTCACCAACCAGGGCTTCTTCTACGACGCGCCCAAGAAGGTTCTCTACTACCCGCTGACCAAGGAGAACCGCAGCATCGTGCTCGTCTACCGGAACGTGTCGCCGACGACGACCGGAACCGCGCCGGCAGCCGCCGACCTCTCCTTCCGGATCACGTCCTCGGCGTACACGTTGTTCGAGATCGAGGGCGTGGGAATCAGCGACGGCAAGCTCTACTTCAACACCAACCGGGCGAACTCCAGCGGCGCCCACGACGCGATCCACGTCTTCGACGGCTACGTCGCGGCCTGACGCATCCCGACCAGCGCGGAATCGCTGTGACTCAGCGATTGAGTCACAGCGATTCCCACGCCGGTTGCCGCGATCGGAAGTGGCCCGGCTCGAAGCACCGGTCCGCGCCGCTGCGTTATTCGGCGTGCTTCGGCCGGGCCGGGCGCTTCTTGCCATAGAGCCAGGCGTCGAAGAGGGCGTCCAACTGCTGGCCAGAGACCCGTTCGGCGACCGCCACGAATTCCTCGGTGCTGGCGTTCGCGTCCTTCTTCTCCGCTGCCCAGGTGCGCAGCAGCTTGAAGAACGCGTCGTCGCCAATGGTGACCCGCAGCGCGTGCAGCGTCATGCCGCCGCGCTGGTACACCGATTCGCTGAAGATGTTCGCCGCGCCCGGCCGACCCGGCGGGAGCTGCCACACCGACTTGTCCATCTGCTGGTAGCGCACGTCGAACGCCTGCTGGGCCCGTTGCCGGCCGGAGTGTTCCGCCCAGAGCCACTCGGCGTATGTGGCGAAGCCCTCGTTGAGCCAGATGTCCTGCCAGGTCTTCAGCGCCACGCTGTTGCCGAACCACTGGTGCGCCAACTCGTGCGCCACCACCTCGTTGCGGGCGTTCGGTCCGAAGAAGACGGAGGCGTAGACGGGGCGACTCTGCGTCTCCAGGGCGTACCGGATCCGGTCGTCCGCGACCACCACCCCGCCGTACGCCTCGACCGGGTACGGGCCGAAGAGCGTCTCCAGGTAGTCGGCGACCTTGGTGGTGCTGGCCATGGCCGTGTCGGCGGCACCCCTGCGCACCGAGTCGGCCACCGCCGTATAGAGCGGCCGCCCCTTGTGGGTGCCGGTCTTCACCCGGTACTTACCGATCACCAGCGTGCTCAGGTAGCTGGCCATCGGCGTGCTCTCCGACCATTTCCAGGTGGTCCAGCCGGCGTCGACGGTACTGCCGCCCGGGGTGCCGTTGCTGATCGCCACCAGGCCCTTCGGCACGGTGATCTCGAAGCTGTAGGTCGCCTTGTCCACCGGGTGGTCGTTCACCGGGAACCAGGTGCTCGCCGACTCCGGCTGACCGAGCGCGATCGCGCCGTCGGCGGTGTGCAGGAAGCCGCCGTCGCCAAGGTCCTTGTTGCGCAGCGGTGCGGGCTTACCGTGGTACTCGATCACCGTGCTGAACCGGGTGCCGGTCGGCAGCCCCTTCGCCGCGGTGACCACCAGTTCGTTGCCCTGCCGGGCGGAGGTCGCCGGTGCGCCGTCCACGGTGACCGACCGTACCGTGAGGCCGGCCAGGTCGAGGTTGAACCGGGCCAGGTCGGCGGTGGCGCTCGCCGAGACCGTCGTCGTGCCGCTGAGCTGGTCGGTCTTCGGGTCGTACCGGACCTTGATCTCGTACCGGTCGACGTCGTAGCCGGCGTTGCCATACGTGGGGAAGTAGTCGTCGCCGACACCGTTTGCACCCGGCTGGAAGTTGTAGCTGGGGGTGGCGGAGGGGGTCGGGCCGGGCGGCACCGCCGTCTTCTCCGGGTCGCCCTGGCAACCGGTCAGGCCGAGCGCGCCAGCCACCACCATGCCGACTGCCGCCCGATAGCGCCGCGTCGTCGTCATCTGCACCAATCCGTGAGTGATTCCCGACGCGACCTGCTGCGCCGTGGGGACTGTGACCCTACCGTCGGTGATTCGTCACGGGCTGCCGGGTCACCGGCCGTTGCGATCGGACGTACCACCCGATCGCCTGGCCAGATCAACACGTTCAGGGAACGGGTGGTGCCGTGGTGCCGGAGAGCCAGGCGTCGAAGAGCGGCCGCAACGGCTTCCCGGAGACCCGCTCGGCGTGCGCGACCAGGTCGTCGGTGGTCGCGTTGCCGTCCCGCCGCTCGGTCGTCCAGCTCGTCAGGATCCGGAAGAACATCTCGTCGCCGACCGTACGCCGCAGCGCGTGCACGGCCAGCGCACCCCGCTTGTAGACCGCCCGGCTGAAGATCTCCGACCGGCCCGGGTCCA
This sequence comes from Plantactinospora sp. BC1, assembly GCF_003030345.1. NCBI lineage: Bacteria > Bacillati > Actinomycetota > Actinomycetes > Micromonosporales > Micromonosporaceae > Plantactinospora > Plantactinospora sp. BC1. The sequence goes on along the minus strand of NZ_CP028158.1, from coordinate 7,525,411 downwards.
GCGCCGGCTCCGCCCAGTCGGTGCCGGCGTACTCCTGCTCGAACATCGTCTGCGCGCTCGGCCCGCCGTCGTGCTCGGTCCAGAGCCACTCGGCGTAGCTGGCGAAGCCCTCGTTGAGCCAGAGGTCGCTCCAGCGCCGGATCGAGACGCTGTCCCCGAACCACTGGTGCGCCAGCTCGTGCGCCACCACCTCCAGGTTCGGGCCGGTGGCGAAGAACGAGGGGCCGTACACCGGGCGGGACTGGGTCTCCAGGGCGTACCCGATCCGGCTGTCGGCGAGCGCGATCCCGCCGTACGCCTCGAACGGGTACGGGCCGAACCGGCTGGCCAGGAAGTCGACGATCTCACCGGTACGGGCCAGTGACCGCTCCGCCGGCCCGCCCGCCGGCAGGCCCTCGGCGATCGCGGTGACCAGCGGCTTGCCGGCGTGCGTACCGGTGCTGACCCGGTATTTCCCGATCACCAGCGTGACCAGGTAACTGGCCATCGGGGCCCGCTCCGCCCAGCGCCAGGTGGTCCAGCCGGCGTCGGTGCTGCTGCCGCCCGGGGTGCCGTTGCTCAGCGCCGCCAGCCCGTCGGGCACGGTGGCCTCGATCCGGTAGGTCGCCTTGTCCAGCGGATGGTCGTTGACCGGGAACCAGGTGCTCGCCGACTCCGGCTGGCCGAGCGCGATCGCACCGTCCGAGGTGTGCAACAGCCCGCCGCTGCCCAGCTCGGGGCTGGTGATCGGGGCCGGCTTGCCGGAGTAGCGGACCCGTACCCCGAACCGGCTGCCCTCGCCGAGCCCGGTGGCCGGGGTGACCACCAGCTCGGCGCCGGTCCGAGCGTGCGCGGCGTCGACGCCGTCCACCTGTACGGAGGAGACGGTCAGCCCGGCCAGGTCGAGGTTGAACCGGGACAGGTCCTGGGTGGCGGTCGCCTCGATGCTGGCGTCGCCGGTCAGCTCGTCGGTCGCCGGGTCGTACCTGACCCGGAGGTGGTAGCTGGCGACGTCGTAGCCGCCGTTGCCGTAGGTCGGGAAGTACGGGTCGCCGATCCCGGGCGCGCCGGGGCGGAAGCCCCCGGTCGGCCGGTCGTCCCGGCGGGTGCCGGTGCAGCCGCCGGTCGAGAGCGCCACCAGCAGCGTCGCCAGTACGCCGGCCAGCGCCGGCCGCCCCGGCCTGATCATCACGCCTCCGCGATCACGGTGGCGACTACCGGTCGAGGACGAGCCCCACCTTCTGGAACTCCTTCAGGTCCCGGTAGCCGCACTTGGCCATCGCCCGGCGCAGCCCGCCGAACAGGTTCAGTTGGCCCTCCGGGTCGTCCGACGGCCCGTAGAGCAGTTTCTCCATCGAGCCGAGCGGCTCGTCGGCCACCCCGTAGGCGCCGCGCGGCAGCTTCGGGTGGCTGGCCGCCGGGTGCCACCAGGCACCGCCGGCCGGCGCCTCGGCGCAGAGCGAGAGCGGCTCGCCGAGCATCACCGCGTCGGCGCCGCAGCCGAGCGCCTTGGCGATGTCGCCGGAGGTCTGGAGGTCGCCGTCGGCGATCAGGTGCACGTACCGGCCACCGGTCTCGTCGAGGTAGTCCCGGCGGGCCGCCGCCGCGTCGGCGATCGCGGTGGCCATCGGCACCCGGATGCCGAGCACCGACTCGGTGGTCGACCAGTCGTCGCCGCCGAGCCCGACGATCACGCCGGCCGCGCCGGTACGCATCAGGTGCAGCGCCGTCTTGTAGTCGGTGCAGCCACCGGCGACGACCGGCAGGTCGAGGTCGGCGATGAACTCCTTGAGGTTCAACGGCTCGTCGGTGGTGGAGACGTGCTCGGCCGAGACGATGGTGCCCTGGATCACCAGGATGTCCACCCCGGCGTCCAGGATCACCGGGGCCAGCGCCAGGGTGTGCTGCGGGGAGACCCGGACGGCGACCGTGGAGCCGCCCTCGCGCATCTGCCGGACCCGCTCGGCGATCAGCTCGGGGCGGATCGGCTCGGCGTACACCTCCTGGAGCCGGCGGGTGGCCGCGGAGCCCTCCTCCAGCCGGGACAGCTCCTCCAGGATCTTGGCCGGCTCCTCGTAGCGGGTCCACAGCCCCTCGACGTTGAGCACCCCGAGCCCGCCGAGCCGGCCGAGGGTGACCGCCGACTCCGGGCTCATGGTGGCGTCCGACGGGTGCCCGACGCAGGGGATCCCGAACTGGTACGCGTCGAGCTGCCAGGCGGTCGAGACGTCGTCCACGTCCCGGGTACGCCGGCTCGGCACGATCGCGATGTCGTCCAGGTGGTAGCCGCGCTGTGCGGTCTTGCCCAGCCCGATCTCGACCACGTCACGCATGGGTCACTCCAGAGTAGAAAGGGGGGTGGTGGCGGGGAGGCGGTGACCGTCAGCGGGTGTGGTAGTTCGGTGCCTCGACCGTCATCTGGATGTCGTGCGGGTGGCTCTCCTTCAACCCGGCGGCGGTGATCCGGATGAGCTGTCCCCGGCGGTGCAGCTCGGGGATGGTCTCCGCGCCGACGTAGCCCATCGCCAGCCGCAGTCCGCCGACGAGCTGGTGGGCGACCCGGGCCAGCGGGCCACGGTAGGGCACCTGGCCCTCGACGCCCTCCGGCACCAGCTTCTCCTCGCTGGCCACGTCGTCCTGGAAGTAGCGGTCCTTGGAGTACGACCGGGCCTGCCCGCGCGACTGCATCGCGCCCAGCGACCCCATCCCCCGGTACGCCTTGAACTGCTTGCCGTTGATGAACATCAGCTCGCCGGGGCTCTCCTCGGAGCCGGCGAGCAGGCTGCCGAGCATCACGGTGTCGCCGCCGGCCACCAGCGCCTTGGCGATGTCGCCGGAGTACTGGATTCCGCCGTCGGCGATCACCGGCACCCCGGCCGGGCGGGCGGCCCGGGCCGCCTCCATGATCGCGGTGATCTGCGGTACGCCGACCCCGGCGACGATCCGGGTGGTGCAGATGGCGCCCGGCCCGACCCCGACCTTCACCGCGTCGGCACCCGCCTCGACCAGCGCCTTCGCCCCCGCGTAGGTCGCCACGTTCCCGCCGATCACGTCGACGTTGGTGTCCTTCTTGAGCCGGCCGACCATGTCGAGCACGGCCCGCTGGTGCCCGTGCGCGGTGTCCACGATCAGCACGTCGACCCCGGCCTCGACCAGCGCGCGGGCCCGCTTGTAGGCGTCCTCGCCGACCCCGACGGCGGCGGCCACCCGGAGCCGGCCGGCGTCGTCCTTGGTGGCGAGCGGGTACTGCTCGCTCTTGGCGAAGTCCTTGACGGTGATCAGGCCGCGCAGCCGCCCGTCCGGGTCGACGATCGGCAGCTTCTCGACCTTGTGCCGGCGCAGCAGGTCGAGCGCCTCCTCCTTGGTCACCCCGACCTCGGCGGTGACCAGCGGCATCGGGGTCATGATCTGGCGTACCGGGGTGCCGCCGTCGGTGACGAACCGCATGTCGCGGTTGGTCACGATGCCGACCAGAGTGCCCTGGGCGTCGGTCACCGGCACCCCGGAGATCCGGTAGCGGCCGCAGAGCGCGTCGACGTCCCGCAGGGTGTCGTCCGGCCCGCAGGTGACCGGGTTGGTGACCATGCCGGCCTCGGAGCGCTTCACCAAGTCGACCTGGAGCGCCTGGTCCTCGATCGAGAGGTTGCGGTGCAGTACCCCGATGCCGCCGTTGCGGGCCATCGCGATCGCCATCCGCGCCTCGGTCACCGTGTCCATCGGGCTGGAGACCAGCGGGATGGCGATCTCGACGTTGCGGCTGAGCCGGGTGATGGTGTTCACCCGGCTCGGAATGATCTCGGACTCGCCGGGTTGCAGCAGTACGTCGTCGAAGGTCAACCCGAGCGGCACCACCCGGGCCGAACCGGCCGGCAGTTCGGGCAGGTGCCCGGCGAGCTGGTCGGCGTCGGTGGCCAGCGGAAGGTCGTTGGTGGGTCGGTTCTCCACGATGTGTCCCCTGCTGCTGTGGTTGACGATGCTTGTTGACGGTGCTCTGGTCGGTTGACGGTGCTCCGGTTGACGGTCGACGACGGTCACCGCCGACCCGGCCGCGATCTCGCCGACGCGGGTCGGTCGGCGCTGAGCTGGTCGGACAGGCTGCCCGCGCGGGGCGGCGCCAGGGTTCGCCCCGGGGTACGGCGCGATGGTTCATCGTACCCATCCGGCGGGGTGGGCGTCGCGGGCGCGGGTACAGCGGCGGTACAGGCCACAACGGGTGACCACGCCGGGCGGTGTTGGGACTACGGTGGAGGGGTGCACGAGGAGCCGATCGACCCGTTCAACGGTGACCCCGCCGATCCCTCCGCCGGCCTTGACGACCCGGGCGAGGAGACCGAACTCGACCCGCTCAGCGAGGTCGAGCGCCAGGACGTGCTGGAGGACCTCGCCGACCTGGAGATCTACCAGGCGCTGCTGGGTCCGGTCGGGGTACGCGGCCTCGTGATCGAGTGCGAGGACTGCCGGGAGCCGCACTACTTCGACTGGGACCTGCTCCGGGGCAACCTGCGGCACCTGCTGACCTCCGGCCGGCCCCGGGTGCACGAGCCGGCCTACGATCCCGACCCCGATCATTACGTCACCTGGGAATACGCCCGTGGCTACGCGGACGGGGTGCACGACACCCTGAGCGAGACCGCCGACGAGAACGAGGGCGAGGCCGAGACCGAGACCCCGCGCTGAGCGGGGACGGCCCACCGGGTGGGGGTCAGGCCACCAGGCCGGCCCGGAACCCGGCCGCCACCGCGTGCGCCCGGTCCCGGGCTCCGAGCTTGCGGAACAGGCGCCGGGCGTGGGTCTTCACGGTGTCCTCGGAGACGAAGAGTTCCCGGCCGATCTCCGCGTTGCTCTTCCCGTCCGCCATCCCGACCAGCACCTGCATCTCGCGCTCGGTCAGCACCGGCCGGCGGGCCGGAGCGGCCCGGCCGGCTCCGCCCGGGCCGTCGGCGCCGCGCGACTCCTGGCCCGGAGCGCCTCCGCCGGGCCCGTCCGGGCCGGCCTTCTCCGCCGGGTACGACTGCCCCGGGGCGGTACCGGTCGAGGTGCCCTGGTCGGTCGGCGCGTTCGGGTCGTCGCCACGCTGGGCCGGTACCACCGCCGGCCCGGTCGGCTGTTCCCCGGTGGTCTCGCCGGCACCGGTACGCGATTCCGGGTCCTCGCGCCGACGCGGGGCCGACTCGTCCCCCGGTGAGCGGCCGCCCGGCGTCTCCCCGCCCGGACCGTCCCGGCCGGGTCCGGTGGGCGCCCGCACCACACTGCCCAGCCGCTGCCCGGCCGAGGGCTGGCCGCCCGGCTCACCGGGCTCGCCGCCGCGGCCGGCGCCGACGGGGCCGGCCTGACCGCCACCGGCCAGCGCGCCGCCGGGCAGGGCGGCACCGCCCCGACCGGGCCGGCCGCCGAGCAGCAGGATCGCCTTCGCGACCACGCTCACCAGGTCGTGGTCGCTGCCCTGGATCAACCCCCGGGCGCCGGCCGCGATGGTCGCCGCGGCGACTCCCGGGTCCTCGGCGCCGAGCAGCAGGATCGCCGCCCCGGGTGACCGGGCCAGGACCCGCCGGGTGAAGCCGACGCTGTCCGGGCGGGTGAGCGCGGTGTCCGCGAGCACCACGTCCGCCGGCCGCTCGGCGAGCCGGAGCATGGCTTCGGGGTCGGACACCGCGGTGCGGACAGCGGCGGCCAACCCGAGCCGGGCCGCCGCCGCCGCGACGTTCTGGGCCGCGAGCGGGGTCCGGACGCAGACAAGAACGGTGCGCACGGTGCTCTCCTCTCCGCAACGAGGAGACCACGCCGGTGAATGATCATGATGAGTTTCCACGGATGAACCACAAACTTTTTGGACGATTCGCCCCAGGGAGCGGATTCGGCGCCAGAAGTTCGCGATCAAGTACGTGTGAGCCGTCCACACCCGGGGTACCGGAACCCGTGGTCGGATCGGTGCGCCTGCGCGGCCCGCCGCCCGGATCTCGGCCGAGCAGGTCATCGCGGTGCCGCGCGGAAGGAGGGTGCTGATGTCGAACGTACGCAGGCTGCCTGGACCCATCGTCGATCTGTGGGAGTGGCAACGGCTTGGCGCGTGCCGGGGCCGGGACAGTGCCCAGTTCTTCCACCCGGAGGGTGAGCGAGGCTCGTCCCGCAACCGTCGCGAGGCCAGCGCCAAGGCGGTCTGCGTGACCTGCCCGGTTCGTGCCGAATGCGCCGCCCACGCGCTCGCCGTACGCGAGCCGTACGGGGTGTGGGGTGGCTTCAGCGAGTCCGAGCGGCTCCGCCTGCTCGCCGTCGGCTGGGAGGACCTCGCCGACCGTCGACAGAGCCGGGTGGACGTGGCCAGGCTGGAAGCCCGGCTCGGCCGGCCGTTCCGGTCGACGATGCCCGCCACCAACGCTCGGCCCGAGCCGGTACCGATCCAACGCTCCGCCTGACCCGACGACGGCCCGCGCCCGGCCCGCCCCCGGGCGCTCAGCCCACCGTCACGGTGACCGTGTGCCAGCCGGTGGCCCCGTCCGGCTCGACCGGGCGCGACTGCCCGGTCTGCACCGTCCCGGTCGCGTCGGTCGCGCGGACCCGCAGGGTGTGCTCGCCCGGGGTGGCGAGCCATCGCCAGGACCACTGCGCCCAGGTGTCGGTGGAGACCGATCCGGCCAGGGTCGCCGGCTGCCAGTCCCCGTCGTCGACGCGTACCTCCACCCGGCGGATCCCGACGTGCTGCGCCCAGGCCACCCCGGCGACGGTGACCGGGCCGGCCGGCACCGTCCGGCCCGCCCGTGGGGTGTCGATCCGCGACTGGGTCTTGACCGGCCCCCGCGCCGACCAGCCCCGGGGCACCCAGTAGGCGTCGAAGTCGGCGAAGCTGGTCAGCTCCAGCTCCACCACCCACTTGCAGGCCGAGACGTAGCCGTACAGGCCGGGCACCACCACCCGGGCCGGGAAGCCGTGCTCGATCGGCAGCGGTTCGCCGTTCATCCCGACCGCCAGCATCGCGTCCCGGCCGTCGGTGAGCAGCTCGGTCGGGCTGCCGCAGGTCCAGCCGTCGGAGGAGCGCGCCACCACCTGGTCGGCGCCGGGCAGCGGCCCGGCCTCGGCGAGCAGCGGGCCGAGCGGTACGCCGAGCCAGCGGGCGTTGCCGACCAGCTCCCCGCCGACCTCGTTGGAGACGCAGGCGAGGGTGATGTGCCGTTCGATCATCGGCCGGGCGAGCAGGTCGGCGAAGCGCAGCGTCACCGGGTTCCGCACCCGACCGTGGATCCGCAGCCGCCAACTCTCCGGGTCCACCCGGGGCACCACGAGTGCGGTGTCGATCCGGTAGAAGTCCCGGTTCGGCGTGACGTACGACGACAGCCCCGGAACCCCGAGTTCGGCGGCTGCCGGCACCGGCGCCGCCGGGCTGGCCGGGGCCGGCAACTCGACCGCCGCACGGGCGGCCGAGACACCCCGCCGGGTCGACAGCCAGCGCCCGCCGAAGCCACCCACCGCCGCCCCGCCGACCGCGAGCCCGACCCCGGTCAGGAACCGCCGCCGGGCGTACTCGTCCGGGTGGGCGGTGACCGCGACGGTCGGTGCGGCCAGGGACCGGCCGAGCGGTCCGGCGACGAAGAGCCGCAGTACGCCGGCCGCGAGTACGGCGCCGACCAGCGAGGGGAGCGCGGCGAGCGGGCCGGCCCCGGGCCGGGTCAGCGCCGCGAGTACCCCGACCGCGCCGAAGAGGGCGATCCCGGCGTACCCGAGGGGCCGTGACCGGACCGCGACCAGCCCGACCAGGACGGCGAACCCGGCCAGCAGCACGGCGGTGCCGACCAGGAGTGCGATCTTGTCGTAGACGTAGAAGACGTCGACGGCGAACCGCTTGAGCGGGGCGGGCGCCAGGTCCACCACCGCGCCGCCGACCGCGACCAGCGGGGCGGAGCGGGCGCCGGTGAACACCGCCACCACCTCGGCCGCGCCGACCGCGACCGCCGCGGCGGCCACCCCGGCCAGCGCACCGAACCGGCGCGGCAGGCCGCCGCGTCCCGCCGGGGTCGTCGCCATCGGCCCGTCACCGCCCAGATCCGGGAGCACCCTCATCGGACCAGTGTCCGTCGGCCGTGGCCCGGGCGGAAAGGCGCGCCGGGGTACGTGGGCCGGGGGCGGCGACAGCCCGGAAACGAAGATCCGCGTGAGCGGGGCCGGACGTGGAGAGTCCCACGCCGGCCCGCTCACGCGGATCCCGGTGTCGCGGTCGGGCGGTGCGGATCGGTGTGATCCGGACCGGACCGGTCAGAAGCCCGGACCGTGCTGGTGGCCGTGACCGTGACCGTGGCCGTGCCCACCGGCGGCGGCCGGCTCGGCCTTCTCCGGCTTCTCCACGACCAGGCTCTCGGTGGTCAGCAGCAGCCCGGCGATCGACGCCGCGTTGGTGACCGCGTTGCGGGTCACCTTCACCGGGTCGATGATGCCGGCCTTGGCCAGGTCCTTGTACTCGCCGGTGGCGGCGTCGAGGCCGTTGCCCCAGCCCTGCTCGGCGACCTTCTGCACCACCACGTAGCCGTCGTGGCCGGCGTTCTGGGCGATCCACCGCAGCGGCTCGACCAGTGCCTTGCGGACGATCGAGACGCCCACCTTCTCGTCACCGGTCAGGCCCAGGTCGCCGTCGAGCGCCGAGCGGATCTGCACCAGCGCGGCGCCGCCGCCCGGTACGGTCCCCTCCTCGACCGCGGCCTTGGTCGCGGCGATGGCGTCCTCGATGCGGTGCTTGCGCTCCTTCATCTCGACCTCGGTCGCCGCACCGGCCTTGATCACCGCGATGCCGCCGGAGAGCTTGGCCAGCCGCTCCTGGAGCTTCTCGCGGTCCCAGTCGGAGTCGGACGCCTCGATCTCCTTGCGGATCTGGGTGATCCGCTCGGAGACGTCGTTGTCCCGGCCCCGGCCGTCGATCACGGTGGTGTTGTCCTTGTCGACCACCACCCGGCGGGCGGTGCCGAGCACCTCCAGGCCGACCGAGTCGAGCTTGTAGCCCAGCTCGGGGGCGACCACCTCGCCGCCGGTCAGGATCGCCATGTCCTGGAGCATCGCCTTGCGCCGGTCACCGAAGCCGGGCGCCTTCACCGCGCAGACCTTGACGGTCTTGCGGATCGCGTTGACGACCAGGGTGGAGAGCGCCTGCCCCTCCACGTCCTCGGCGATGATCAGCAGCGGCTTCGCGGTCTGGAGGACCTTCTCCAGCAGCGGCAGCAGCTCCTCGATCGAGGAGATCTTCTGGGTCGTGATCAGGATGTACGGCTCGTCGAGCACCGCCTCCTGCGACTCGGTGTCGGTGACGAAGTTCGGCGAGATGAAGCCCTTGTCGAACTGGAGACCCTCGGTGACCTCCAGCTCGGTGGCGAGGGTCGAACCCTCCTCGACGGTGATGACGCCGTCCCGGCCGACCTTCTCCATCGCCTCGGCGATCAGGTCACCGATGGTGGCGTCCTGCGCCGAGATGGTCGCCACGTTCGCGACCGACTCCCGGCTGCCCACCTCGACGGCCTTCTCCAGCAGTGCCTCGGAGATCTTCTCGGCGGCCAGGTCGATGCCCCGCTTGAGCGCGGCCGGCCCGGCGCCGGCGGCCACGTTGCGCAGCCCCTCCCGGACCATGGCCTGGGCCAGCACGGTGGCGGTGGTGGTCCCGTCGCCGGCGACGTCGTTGGTCTTGGTCGCCACCTCCTTGACCAGCTGCGCGCCGAGGTTCTCGTACGGGTTGGTGAGCTCGATCTCCTTGGCGATGGTCACGCCGTCGTTGGTGATCGTCGGAGCACCGAACTTCTTGTCCAGGACGACGTTGCGCCCGCGCGGGCCGAGAGTGACCTTGACCGTGTCCGCGAGCGTGTTGACACCGTGCTCCAGCAGGTGCCGGGCGTCATCCGAGAAGCTCAGAATCTTCGCCATTGTGTAAACAGGGTCCCTTCACGAGCGCTGCCCCGGCCCGGCAGGGCCGGTCCGGGGCAGCGTCACTGGATCAGTCAGATCACTTCTCGATGACGGCGAGGACGTCGCGGGCGGAGAGCACCAGGTACTCCTCGCCGGCGTACTTGACCTCGGTGCCGCCGTACTTCGAGTAGATGACCGTGTCGCCGACCTTCACGTCAACCGGGATCCGGTTGCCGTCGTCGTCGAAACGGCCGGGGCCGACAGCGAGGACGGTGCCCTCCTGCGGCTTCTCCTTGGCGGTGTCGGGAATCACGATGCCCGACGCCGTGGTCGTCTCAGCCTCGTTCGCCTGGACCAGGATCCGGTCCTCGAGCGGCTTGATCGCAACCTTGGTCGCGGTAGTCACGGGCATACCCTCCTGGGGTACTGGTTTCTGTGCCGGCCGGCGAGCCGACCAGCGTCAATCTGCCACATGCCACCGGGCGGGTCCGTCGTCGCGGGTGCCGGTCCGCCTGGCGTTCAGCTCCCGGACAGCGGCCCGAAAGCTGGCACCCTCGGTTTGAGAGTGCTAACGGCAGGTTATGCCGACGGCTAGCACTCCGTCAAGGAGAGTGCCAACCCGACACGCCCGGGACCGCCCCCGGCCGGCACAATGCTCCGGTGGACGTCGAGCAGCTCGCCGCGCTGCGTACTCCGGACGGGTCAACCGCGCTGGCCACCGCCGCCGAGCTGGCCGGCGGCGACCCGCTGGGCGCGGCGGCCGCGCTGCGCTCGGCCGGGGTACCCCCGGGGCTGGCCGCCGCCGCGCTGACCCAGGCCGAGCTGCGGCGCCGGGCGACCGCCAAGTTCGGCCCGGCGGCGGCCCGGATGTTCTTCACCCGGGCCGGGCTGGAGCAGGCCACCCGGGCCGGGGTCGCGGCCCGCCGGGCCGCCCGGCTGCGCGCCGCCGGGGTGTCCACCCTGGTCGACCTCGGCTGCGGTCTCGGCGCCGACGCGCTCGCCGCCGCCCGGGCCGGCATCCGGGTGTACGGCGTGGAGGCGGACCCGGTCACCGCGGCGATGGCCGCCGCGAACGCCGAGGCGGCCGGGGTGGCGGACCGGTTCACCGTCACGCTCGGCGACGCGACCCGGTTCGACCTGACCGCCGTCGACGACCCGGCAGACGCGGTCTTCTGCGACCCGGCCCGGCGCCGGGCCGGCACCGGCCGGCGGATCTTCGACCCGGCCGCCTACTCCCCGCCCTGGGACTTCCTGCTCGGCCTCGCCGACCGGGTGCCCCGGACGGTCTTCAAGGTGGCGCCCGGGATCGACCACCGGCTGCTGCCGGCCGGCGCCGAGGGCGAGTGGGTCAGCGTCGACGGCGACCTGGTCGAGGCGACCGTCTGGTCCGGCCCGCTCGCCGCCAAGCCCCGCCGGGCCACCCTGCTGGCCGGGACGGCGGTGCGGGAACTGACCGGGGACGGGACCCGCCGGGCCCCGGTCGGCCCGGTCCGGCGCTTCCTCTACGACCCGGACCCGGCGGTGGTCCGGGCGCACCTGGTGGCCGAGTTCGCCGGTACGGTCGACGGCACCCTCGCCGACCCCGAGATCGCGTACGTCTACGCCGACACCGCCCGGCCCACCCCGTACGCCCGGTGCCTGGAGGTGCTCGAGTCGCTGCCCTTCTCACTGAAGCGGCTGCGTACCCGGCTGCGCGACCTCGACGTCGGGCGGGTGGAGATCCTGAAGCGGGGCTCGGCGCTGGAGCCGGAGCGGCTCCGCCGCGACCTGCGGCTGACCGGCTCGCTGCCGGTCAGCCTGGTGCTGACCCGGGTCGCCGACGCACCCACCGTGCTGCTCTGCCGTCCGGTGCCGGCCCCGGAACCGGCGGCGTCGACCGGGTAGGGTGCGGACCGTGGCGGGCAGGGGCACACCGGCGACCGCGCTGCTGACGCGGCAGCGGATCCCGCACACGCTGCACCCGTACGACGTCGCGCCGGAGACGCCGAACTACGGCGCCGAGGTGGCGGCGGCGCTCGGCGTACCCCCGGAGCGGGTCTTCAAGTCGCTGGTCGCCAGCGTCGACGGGGTGCTGACCGTGGCGGTGGTACCGGTCACCGGGGAACTCGACCTGAAGACGCTGGCGACGGCGGTCGGTGGCAAGCGGGCGACGCTGGCCGACCGGACGCTGGCCGAGCGGACCACCGGCTACGTCCGGGGCGGGATCAGTCCGCTGGGTCAGCGCAAGGCGCTGCGTACCGTGGTCGACGCCTCCGCCGAGCGCTTCCCCACCATCTACGTCTCGGCGGGCCGCCGGGGGCTGCAACTCGAACTCGCCCCGGCCGACCTGATCCGGCTCACCTCGGCCACCACCGCGCCGGTCGCCGCACCCTGATCCCGGTCCTCGGTCGCCCGGTCCACGCCCTCGGCCGGCGGTCCGGGCGGTCCGTCCGGGCCGCCGCAGGAACGATCATTTCCGGCGTATCGCCACCGGCCGATCCCGGGATGTCGCTCACGTTGCCGAATTGTTATCGCCAACAACAAACTCGTGGCCTCGGTGACCTTGCCCCGAGGAGTCTTCGCGCAATACGTTGCCGGACACAACAAAAGTGAGGCGGGCGATCGCCACGGCCCACCGACGCCCCGCCGGAGCGCGACCCGGCGGAGCCGCTATCCAGGCAGCCCAACGGGGGGAGGCCACGGGCCGCACGACGACCGTCCAGGCGTACCACCGCTGGAACCCGAGACACCACACCCACCCCGAAAGGACCCGTGCAATGCGCAGAGGGATCCTCACCATCGCCGCCGTGGGCCTGCTGACCACGGGCGGCCTCGCCGCCTGCGGCGACGATTCCGGCGACGGCAGCGGTAACACCCCCGAGCCGAAGATCGGCGTCATCCTTCCGGACAGCGCCTCCTCGGTCCGCTGGGAGACCGCGGACCGCAAATACCTGGAGGCGGCGTTCGACGCGGCCGGCGTCAAGCACACCATCCAGAACGCCCAGGGCGACAAGGCGCAGTTCCAGACCCTCGCCGACCAGATGCTGACCGAGGGCGTCACCGTCCTGATGATCGTCAACCTGGACTCCGGCACCGGCAAGGCGGTGCTGGACAAGGCCAAGAGCCAGGGCGTACCCACCATCGACTACGACCGGCTGACCCTCGGCGGCTCGGCCGAGTACTACGTCAGCTTCGACAACGAGGCCGTCGGCAAGCTCCAGGGCGAGGGTCTGGTCAAGTGCCTGACCGACAAGGGCGTCAAGAACCCGGTAATCGCCGAACTGAACGGCTCGGAGACCGACAACAACGCCACGCTCTTCAAGAACGGCTACGACGGCGTACTGAAGGCCAAGTACGACTCCAAGGAGTACGTCAAGGGCCCCGACCAGTGGGTACCCGCCTGGGACAACGCCCAGGCCGGCACGATCTTCGAGCAGATGATGACCCAGCAGAACGGCAAGATCGACGGCGTACTGGCCGCGAACGACGGGCTGGGCAACGCGGTCATCTCCGTGCTGAAGCGGAACAAGCTCAACGGCAAGGTTCCGGTGACCGGCCAGGACGCCACCGTGCAGGGCCTGCAGAACATCCTCGTCGGTGACCAGTGCATGACCGTCTACAAGGCGGTCAAGCAGGAGGCCGACGCGGCCGCCGAGCTGGCGATCGCGCTGGCCAAGGGCGAGAAGAAGGCCGCACCCACCACCGTCCGGGACCCGGAGGGCAACCGGGACGTGCCGGCCGTGCTGCTGGAGCCGAAGGCCATCTACAAGGAGAACGTCAAGGACGTCGTCGCCGACGGCTACGTCACCAAGGAAGAGCTCTGCAAGGACGCCTTCGCCGCCGCCTGCACCGAGGCCGGCGTGAGCTGACCGTACGACGGCAGCGGGCTCGACCGCCCCGCCGAGACGCCGCCCGGTACGGAACCATCCGTACCGGGCGGCGTCCTCGCCGCCCCAGAGAACTGGACCGGACCCGTGATCGGACACCCCGCGATCGGCACCCGCCACCGGACACCCGTGTAAAGGAGACCAACCCGTGTCCGCGACACCCCTGCTGGAGCTGCGCGGGATCGACAAGAGTTTCGGTCCCGTCCAGGTCCTCCGCGACGTCGACCTGTCGGTCAACCCCGGCGAGGTGACCGCGCTCGTCGGTGACAACGGCGCCGGCAAGTCCACCCTCGTCAAGTGCGTAGCCGGGATCCACTCGGCCGACGGCGGCGAGATCCTCTTCGAGGGCCGACCGGTGCAGATCCACAACCCCCGGGACGCCGCCACCCTCGGCATCGAGGTCGTCTACCAGGACCTCGCGCTCTGCGACAACCTCGACATCGTGCAGAACATGTTCCTCGGCCGGGAGAAGCGCAGCGGCCTCGTCCTCGACGAGCCCACCATGGAGCAGATGGCCGCCGAGACCCTGGCCGGGCTCTCCGTGCGGACCGTGAAGTCGCTGCGGCAGCACGTCTCCAGCCTCTCCGGCGGGCAACGGCAGACCGTGGCGATCGCCAAGGCCGTGCTCTGGAACAGCCGGGTCGTCATCCTCGACGAACCGACCGCCGCACTGGGCGTGGCGCAGACCGCCCAGGTGCTCGAACTGGTCCGCCGGCTGGCCGACAACGGCCTCGCCGTCGTGCTCATCTCGCACAACATGAACGACGTCTTCGCCGTCTCCGACCAGATCGCCATGCTCTACCTCGGGCAGATGGTCGCGCAGCTGCGGACCAGCGACGTCACGCACGCCCAGGTGGTCGAGCTGATCACCGCCGGCCGCAGCGGCGGCCTCGGGCTGACCGGCGAGAACGGCAACGGCAAGCACGACACCCCACCCAGCACCGAGACGACGAGCGCAGGAGTCGACAGATGAGCGCCGCCCCTCCCACCATCGTGGTGCCGCCGGTCGAGGTGCCGGCCGCGCCGGTGCCCACGGTCGGCAGCCACTTCCGGGACTACCTGGCCCGGGTACGCGGCGGCGACATGGGCGCGCTGCCGGCCGTACTCGGTGTGATCGTGCTCTGCGTCGTCTTCGCCGCGCTGCGCCCGAACTTCATGACCGAGGGGAACTTCGCCAACCTCTTCACCCAGGGCGCGGCGGTGACGCTGATCGCGATGGGGCTGGTCTTCGTCCTGCTGCTCGGCGAGATCGACCTCTCCGCCGGCTTCGCCAGCGGGGTCTGCGCGGCGGTGCTGGCCCAGCTCGTCACCCTCCAGGGCTATCCCTGGTACGTCGCGGTCGCCGCCGCGCTCGTCACCGGCGTGGTGATCGGGCTGGTGATCGGCTTCCTGGTGGCCAAGGTCGGCATCCCGTCCTTCGTGGTCACCCTCGCGGCGTTCCTCGCCTTCCAGGGGATCGTGCTGCTGCTGATCAAGGGCGGCACCAACGTCTCCGTCCGGGACGAGGTGCTGGTGGCGATCGCCAACCGGAACATGCCGCCGTGGCTCGGCTGGGCGCTGACCCTGCTCGGCGTGGCCGGCTACGCCGCCGTGCAGCTGATCCGGCACCGCAAGCGCAGCGCGCTCGGGCTGGTCACCGAGCCGCTCGCCGTGGTGCTGATCCGGATCGGGGCGCTGGCGGTGATCGCCGGTACCGCCGTCTACCTGCTGAACCTGGAACGCAGCCGCAACGTGCTCGTCTCGCTCAAGGGCGTACCGATCGTGGTGCCGATCATCGTCGTCCTGCTGGTCGTGCTCACCTTCGTACTGCAACGCACCGCGTACGGCCGGCATGTCTACGCGGTCGGCGGCAACCGCGAGGCGGCCCGGCGGGCCGGCATCAACGTGGACCGGATCCGGATCTCCGTCTTCGTGATCTGCTCCTCGATGGCGGCGATCGGCGGCATCGTGGCGGCCAGCCGGGCCACCTCGGTCGACGCCAACACCGGGGGCAGTAAGGTCCTGCTCTACGCGGTCGGCGCGGCGGTGATCGGCGGCACCAGCCTCTTCGGTGGCAAGGGCCGGATCGTGGACGCGGTGCTCGGCGGCGCGGTGATCGCGGTCATCGACAACGGGATGGGGCTGCTCGGCCGCAGTTCCGGATTCACCTTCGTGGTGACCGGACTGGTGCTGCTGCTCGCGGCCAGTGTGGACGCCCTCTCCCGACGCCGGGCCGCAGCGACCGGTAACCGATAAGGGGCACGATGCGCGCGGGGCCGAGCCAGGAGGAGATTCGCCGGCAGAATCTCGGCGCGCTGCTGCGGTACGTGCACATCCACGGAGCGACCTCCCGGGCGGAGCTGACCACCTCGCTCGGGCTGAACCGGAGCACCATCGGCGCCCTCACCGCCGAACTGGCCGCCGCCGGGCTGGTGAGCGAACGGGCACCCCGGGAGACCGGGCGGGCCGGACGGCCGTCGCTGGTCGTCCGGCCCGAGTCGGGGCGGGTCTTCGCGTACGCGTACAGCGTCGAGGTGGACCGGTTGCGGGCCGCCCGGATCGGGCTCGGCGGGGTCGTACTCGACCGCCGGCAGGCCGAGCGGCCGCCGGGGCTGCCGGCGGTGGAGAGCCTGCCGCTGCTGGCCGGCTTCGTGAAGGAGATGCACCAGGCGGTACCGGACGGCTCGGTCTACGTCGGCAGCGGCGTGGCGGTCTGCGGCCGGTTGCGCCGCCCGGACGGCGCGGTGCACATCCGGCCGGAGAGCGCCGCCTGGGCCGGCGGCGGCGAGCTGGACAAGCGACTGGCCGAGGCGCTCGGTGAACTGCTGCCGCAGGAGCGCCCGGTGCTGGTCAGCAACGCCGCCGACGCCAGCGCGGTCGCCGAGCACGCCCGGGGTGCGGCCAGCGGCTACGACGACGTCATCTACCTGCACCGGGACGTCGGCATCGACGCCGGGATCATCGTCGGCGGGCGGCGGCTGACCGGGCAGGGCGGTTACGCCGGCGAGGTCGGGCACATGGTGGTCAACCCCGGCGGAAGTCCGTGCGGCTGCGGCTCGTACGGCTGCTGGGAGACCGAGATCGGCGAGTACGCCCTGCTGTTGGCGGCCGGCCGGGGCGAGGCCGTGGGCCGGGAGGCCGCCCTGCGGGTGGTCGACGCGGCCGCCCGGGGTGACGCGAACGCCCAGGCGGCGGTCCGGCAGGTCGGCGACTGGCTCGGGTTCGGGGTGGCGAATCTGATCAACATCTTCAACCCGGGTGTGGTCATCTTCGGCGGCACCCTCCGGGACGTCTACCTCGCGGCGGCGGCCCGGGTGCGTAGCCGGCTCAACTCGCTGGCCCTGCCCACCCCGCGCGAGCAGGTGCGCCTGCGTACCCCGCAACTGGGCGAGGACGGCGCGCTGGTCGGTGCCGCGGAACTGGCCTTCGAGCACCTGCTCGCCGACCCGCTCGACGCGGGCTGACCGGGCACCGGGGCGTACGCTGTCCGGCGTGGACGGGCAACTGCGCGCCTCCGACTCGGATCGGCAACGGGTGGTCGCCGACCTGCAACGGCACACCGAACAGGGCAGATTGAGCCTGGAGGAGTTCTCCGAGCGGGTCGGTGCGGTCTACACCGCCCGTACCCTCGGGGAGCTGGCCACCGTCACCCGGGACCTGCCGGCGGCGCCGGAGGTCGCCGAGCCGGTCGGCGGCGGCACCGGAAGCCGGCGGGAGCTGCTGATCGTCTTCGCCGTCGCCGTCGCCACCCTGCTGCTGCTGGTGACCTTCATGGAGATCACCCGCTGAGCGCTTCGTCCGGTCCCGCCCCGGGCGTCACGTTCCGCCCCGCCGGACCGGCCGCCGAAGGCGTTCTTTCCCACATGCGGTTGCCCGGACCGATCGGGCACCCTTGGATGGCCCTGGTGGTTCGGGTTGTCAAGAACCTGGTTCGGTCATCGGAAAGGCTGGCATGAGCACGTTCGAGATCTGTGTCGACAGCGTCGAGGGGACGCTGGCGGCGGAGCGGGCCGGCGCCGACCGGGTGGAACTCTGCGCGGGACTGTTCGAGGGCGGGCTGACCCCCAGCATCGGCACCATCGAGCTGGCCCTGCGGCACGTCGAGCGGATCCGGGTGCACGTGCTGGTACGGCCCCGGGGCGGGGACTTCATCTACTCCCCGTACGAGGTCGACGCGATGGTCCGCGACGTGCAGGCGGCGGTGACGGTCGGCGCGCACGGCATCGTGATCGGTGCGCTGACCCCGGAGGGCGACCTCGACCTGCCGACCATGCGGCGGCTGCTCGATGCCTCCGACGGGGCGGACGTTACCTTCCACCGGGCCTTCGACATGGTCCGGGACCCGTTCGAGGCGCTGGAGCAGCTGATCGAGCTGGGCATCCCCCGGGTGCTCACCTCGGGTCAGGAGGAGACCGCGCTGGCCGGTGCTCCGCTCATCGCCGACCTGGTCGGCAAGGCCGCCGGCCGGATCGCGGTGATGGCCGGCGGCGGGATCAACGAGCGGAACATCGCCCGGATCGTCGCCGCCACCGGCGCCGACGAATACCACTTCACCGCCCGGGTCAGCTCGGACGGCCCGGCGACGCACCGCAACCCGGTACCCCGGATGGGTGGCGTGCTGAGCCGCCCCGAGTACCAGCGTTCGGAGACCTCGCCGGAGCGGATCGGCCAGATCATCGGCGCGGTGCGTCCGTAAGTTCCGGCCCGGCCGGCGTCGTCGACGCCGGCTCGGCCGGCGGGGTCGGCGGGGTCGGCGGCCGGTCGAGCCCGCGCCAGACCGGCATCACGAACGGCATGAGCGTGACCAGCAGGTACGCCACCGCGAAGACCAGGCAGGCGACCGGCAGCCGCAGTTCCTGCACGGCGAGCCCGCCGAGCAACCCGCCGAGCGGGATGCCGGCCCAGGCTGCCGCGTGCACCAGCCCGAGCACCCGGGCCCGGAGCCGCTCGGGAATCCGTTCGAAGCTCACGGCGCCCAGGATCGGGTTGACGGCCGCGACGGAGACCCCGGCGACGAACGAGATCAGATAGATCACCCAGAGCCGGTCCAGCAGGGCGAGCGCGACGAACCGGGGCGCCCCGGCGAGCAGGAAGCCGACCGCGAAGACGGCGAACCTCGGCACCCGGTCCGCCACGACGGTGAAGACGACGTTGCCCAGCACCGCGCCCAGGGCGAAACTCGCGGTGAGCAGGCCGAGCGCGGTCGACGACCGGATCACCTCGCTGGCCCAGACCGGGGTGAGCACCGAGGTGTACGCCGCGTCGGCCAGGTTGGTGACGAGCAGCATCAGCACGATGCCGTGCACCAGCCGGTCCCGCCGCAGGTAACGCAGGCCGCCGCGCAGCGCGCTCAGGTACGACTCCTGTTCCTCCTCCACAGTGGTCGCCTCCACCGTGGACTCTTCCGTCCTGTCGGCACGGTCCCGGGCCGGTACGGCGGCCGCGAGCACCGCCGCCGAGAGCAGGAAGGTCGCCGCGTCGAGGAGCAGCACCAGCGGGGCGTCGAGGATGGCGATCAGCAGCCCGGCCAGGGGCGCGCCGAGCAGGGTACCGAGCCGGCTGAGCCCGTCGTGCAGGCTCGTCGCCCGGGTCATCGGGATCTCCGCCGCCGCCACCGTCTCCGGGAACACCACCCGCTTGGCGGTGTCACCGAACCCGCGCAGCAGCCCGGCCACGGCGACGAGGCCGAGCAGCGTGCCGAAGTCGAGCGCACCGGCCAGGTGCAGCAGCGGTACGGCGGCCACCGCCACCGCGCTGCCCAGGTCGGCGACGATGCTGGTCCGGCGGGCGCCGATCCGGTCGATCAGTGGGCCGCCGAGGGCGCAGGCCAGCACGTACGGCAGCATCTCGGCGAACGCCACCAGGCCGGTCCTGGCGGCGCTGCCGGTGACCAGCAGGGCGAACCAGGGCAGCGCCACCATGCTCATCCGGCTGCCGACCAGGGAGATTCCCTCGGCGACCAGCAGTCCGACCAACGGCCGGCGGTTGCGGGTCATCAGTCCGCCGACTCCGGCGCCCGGTCGTCCTCCGTCGGGCGGTCGTCCTCCGGCCGCCGGTGGTGGTTGCGCCGGACGAAGGGCAGCAGCTGCGCCTGCACCACGAAGGGCTCGGCGTCCTCGGGCGCCGTCACGCCGGGCTCGTCGCGGCGGTACCGGCCGATCAGCGCGGTCAGCGCGTCGGAGAACTCCCGCGCCTCGGCCGGGGTCAACCGGAGCTGCCAGTTGCTCAGCGTGGACGTCCCCTCCCACTCCGCCGGCAGGTTGGTCAACTCGTTCAGCCACCGGTCCACCCGTTCGGCGTAGAGCGCGGCGACGGATCGCAGGTACGTCTCGACGTCGGGGAGGGCGTCCCGGCCGACCTCGCTGTCGAGTCGGGTGTTCCGGTGCGCGGCCCGCCACCACCGTTCCCGCCCGGCGCCCCGCCCGGGCTCCTCGACCACGAAGCCGTACTGGGCGAGTTGTCGCAGGTGGTAGCTGGTGGCGCCGGTGGACTGGTTGAGCCGCTCGGCGAGCAGGGTGGCCGTGGCGGGACCGTGCTCCCGCAGCGTGTTGAGGATCCGGACCCGCAGCGGGTGGGCGAGGCCACGCAGCGAGGTCGGGTTCAGCCGGACTTCATCCGCAGACATGTTTGCAACGCTATTCTTGCAAAGAGTTCTTTGCAAGAGGCCCGTGGCGATCGGCTCAGCGGCGGTCACCGTGCCAGGAGCGCCAGAGTGCCGCGTACGAGCCGTCGGCGGCGACCAGTTCGGCGTGCGGGCCCAGCTCGGTGATCCGGCCCTCCTCCACCACCGCGACCCGGTCGGCGTCGTGCGCGGAGTGCAGCCGGTGGGCGATCGCGATCACCGTACGGCCGCGCAGCACGGCGGCCAGCGAACGCTCCAGGTGCCGGGCCGCCCGGGGGTCGAGCAGCGAGGTGGCCTCGTCGAGTACCAGGGTGTGCGGGTCGGCGAGGACCAGCCGGGCGAGCGCGAGCTGCTGCGCCTGGGCGGCGGAGAGCGGATGGCCACCCGAGCCGACCTCGGTCTCCAGCCCGGCCGGAAGCTGCTCCGCCCAGTCCAGCGCGTCGACGGCGGCGAGCGCGGCGCGTACCCGGTCGTCGTCGGCGTCCGGCCGGACCATCCTGAGGTTGTCGCGGAGCGTACCGATGAAGACGTGGTGCTCCTGCGTCACCAGCGCGACCTCGGTACGCAGGTCGGCCAGCGGCAGGTCGGCGAGCGGGACACCGCCCACGGTGACCGAGCCGCTGCCCGGCTGGTGGATCCCGGCGAGCAGCCGGCCCAGCGTCGACTTGCCGGCCCCGGACGGGCCCACCATGGCCAGCCGCTCCCCCGGGGCCAGGGCGAGGCTGACGCCGTGCAGCACGTCCCGCCCCGGCTGGTAGGCGTACCGCACGTCGTCGACGACGAGCCGCTGGTCCGTCGGCCGGGCCGTCGTGGCCGCCCCGGCGGCCGGCGCGTCCCCGGGACGTTGGGCCACGCCGAGCAGCCGGGCCAGCGACGCGCCGCCGACCTGCACCTCGTCCAGCCAGGAGAGCAGCCGGTCGACTGGGTCCATCAACTGCTGCACGTAGAGGGTGGCCGCGGTGACCTCGCCGAGCGTCACCCAGCCCTCGACGTAGAACCAGCCGCCGAAGACCAGGGTCGCGGCGACCGGCAGCACGTAGCCGGTCTCGGCCAGCGGAAAGAAGACGGTACGCAGGAAGAGGGTGTAGCGCTCGGCCGCGTACGACCGGCGGATGTCGGCGTCGGTCCGGGCCCGGCGCCGGGCCTGCTGCCGGAGCGCCTCGGTGGTCCGGGACCCCTCCACGGTCTCGCTGATCCCGTCGGTGATGTCGGAGTAGGCGGCGTTCTCGGCGAGATAGCCGGTCCCGGCCCGGCGCAGGTACCAGCGGGTGGCCGGGACCAGGATCGGCACCGCGACGAGGGCGGGCAGGATGAGCAGTGGATCGGTCAGCAGCACCGCGCCGACCACGGCGCAGACCGTGACGACGGCGATCAGCGTCTCCGGCACGGCGAACCGGACCGACCGGGACAGCGCGGCGACGTCCCGGCTGCTCCGGGTCAGCAGGTCGCCGGTGCCGGCCCGCTCCACGGTGGAGAGCGGGATGGCCAGGATCCGGTCCACGAACTCCTCCCGCAGCTCGGCGAGGACCCGCTCGCCGAGCCGGGCCGAGGCGAAGTGGGCGAACCTGACCAGCACCGCCTGCGCCAGCACGAAGCCGGCGATCGCCAGCGCGATCCGGTCCACGGTCACCGTGCCGGTGCCCTGGGAGATCGCCTCGACCAGGTCGCCGAGGAGGCGCGGCGCGGCCAGGCCGGTGACCGCGGCGAGCGCGTGCAGCCCGAGCGCACCGGCCAGCGCGCGGGGATGCCGGCGGGCCAGGCCGCGGGCGTACCGTCGCACCTGCGCCGGGTCGGCGATCGGCAGCGAGTCGCGGGCTGTCACCTCAGTCCTCCTCGCTGCGGGTCACGACGGCGGCGTAGCGCGGCTCGGTGTCGAGCAGTTCGCGGTGCCCGCCCTCGGCCACCGCCTTGCCGTCGGAGACCAGGACCACGTGGTCGGCCCGGTCCAGCACCAGCGGGCTGGTGGTGCAGACCAGGGTGGTCCGGCCGCGCCGGGCCGGGCCGAGCCGGTCCGCGATCCGCGCCTCGGTGTGCGCGTCGACCGCGCTGGTCGGCTCGACCAGGATGAGGATCTCCGGGTCGGCGACCAGGGCCCGGACCAGCCGCAACCGCTGCTGCTGCCCGCCGGAGAACTCCCGGCCCCGCTCGGCGACCCGGCCGGCCAGCCCGCCCGGCAGCGCCGCCACGATGTCGGTGGCGCTCGCCGCGTCCAGGGCCGCCGCGATCGTCTCGTCGTCGGCCCGGTCGTGCGGGTTTAGCTCCGCGCGGAGCGGCCCGGAGAAGAGCCGCGCGTCGTTGTCGGCCACCATGATCCGGCGCCGGACCGTGCCCAGCGTCAGCTTCCGCAGGGGTACGCCGCGCAGCGTCGCCTCGCTGTCGACGTACCGGCCGAGCCGGTCGGCGATGGCGACCGCGTCCTGCGGTGCGGCGGCGGCGAGCGCGGTCAGCCGGCCGGGCCGCACCGTCACCCCGGACTCGACGTCGACCAGCTCACCGGGGCCGTCCGGCAGCGCGACCGGATGCTCCGGATCGGTGATCCCCGGTCGCAGGTCGAGCATGGAGACCACCCGACGGGCCGAGACGTGCCCCCGGGTGATCCGGTCGATCAGCTCGGTCAGCATCCGGAGTGGACCGATCAGGAAGACGGTGTAGCCGTAGAAGGAGACGAGCTGCCCGACGGTGATCTCGCCCCGGAGGGCGAACCGGGCGCCGAGCCAGGTGACCAGCACCAGGAAGATGCCGGGCATCAGGACCTGGGTGGCCTCCAGCAGCGCCTCCACCCGGGCCACCCGTACGCCGCCGTGCCGCAGCGCCTGCGACTCCGCCCGGTACCGTGCCGAGAAGACCGCCTCGCCGCCGACCCCGCGCAGCACCCGTAGCCCGGCGACGATGTCGCTGGCCCGGGTGGTCAGGGTCGCCTGCTGGTCCCGGTACGCCTCCTGCCGTCGGTGCAGTGGCCGGATGAGCACGGCGACCACAGCCATCAGCACCGGTACCCCGAGCACCACCACCAGGCCGAGCGGGACGGAGGTGGCGAGCAGGATCACGGTGATGGTGAGCACCGCGAAGAGCGAGCCGGTGCCCCGGGAGAGGATGTCGAGCGCGCCGCCGATGTGGTTGATGTCGGCGGTGCCGATGCTGACCACCTCGCCGGTGGCGAGCCGCTTGGGCAGGGTCGCGCCGAGCCGGTTGGCGTGGTCGACGGTGATCTGCACCGTCCGGTACGCCCCGGCCAGCCAGTTGAAGGTGGCGAACCGGTGCCGGACGATCCCGACGATCGCCTGGGCCACGCCGAGGGAGAGCAGCACCAGCCCCCACCGCAGCAGCGCGTCGGTGTCCCGGGCGATCAGACCGGCGTCGATCGCCCTGCCCAGTACGGCCGGCATCAGGGCCTGGCCGACGAAGGCGACCACGGCCAGTCCCATCCCCCAGCCGAGGGTGGGCCAGATCCGCGCGGCGAGCCAGAGCAGGAACCTGGTCGCCGAACGCCGGTCGGGCACACCCGGGTCGGGGACGGGTAGGGGGCGCATCAGGGTGACGGTATGGAACCAATCGCCACGATCGCCACGGGTTTTCCGCCGCTCCGGTTCAGCGGTCGACCTGGGTGAAGTCCCAGACGTGCGGGGTACGGGCGAGCATCCGGGCCGGCGGGTCGGGCAGCGAGACGGGGTTGGCCCGCCACTTCGAGATGACCACCAGCCGGTTGTCGGTGGAGGAGAAGACCTCGCTGGAGATGTGCATCGGGTCGTGTTCCAGCTCGGGCAGGGCCGTGTCGCAGACCCAGGAGATCAGGTCGGCGAAGCCGGCACGCTCGGCGCGTACCTCCCACATCCGTACGATCACGTCGGCCGTCACTCTCCCCGCTACACGCTGACGATCGTGAGCGGCATCGCGGAATCGGCGGGCAGGTCCAGCCGGCTCGGGGCCACGCCGGCGGCCACCAGGTGGGAGCCGAGCGCCGCGACCATCGCACCGTTGTCGGTGCAGAGCTTGGGCCGGGGTACCCGGACCCGGATGCCGTGTTTCGCCGCCCGTTCCTCGGCCAGCGCCCGCAGCCGGGAGTTCGCCGCGACACCGCCGCCGAGTACCAGCGTCTCGACGCCCCGGTCCCGGCAGGCCGCGATCGCCTTGCTGGTGAGTACGTCGCAGACCGCCTCCTGGAACGACGCGGCCACGTCCGGTACCGGTACCGGCTCACCGGCCCGCTGCTTCGCCTCGACCCAGCGGGCGACCGCGGTCTTGAGGCCGGAGAAGGAGAAGTCGAACCGGTGCGCGGCGAGGTCCTTCGGGGCGGTCAGCCCGCGCGGGAAGGCGATCGCGTCCGGAGTGCCGGCCCGGGCCTCCCGGTCGATCGGCGGGCCGCCCGGGAACGGCAACCCGAGCAGCCGGGCCACCTTGTCGAACGCCTCTCCGGCGGCGTCGTCGATGGTCGCGCCGAGCGGGGTGACCCCGGTCGCCAGGTCGTCCACCAGCAGCAGCGAGGAGTGCCCGCCGGAGACCAGCAGCGCGATCGCCGGCTCGGGCAGCGGGCCGTGTTCCAGGGTGTCCACCGCGACGTGCGCGGCCAGGTGGTTGACCCCGTACACCGGCTTCTCGGCGGCCAGCGCGTAGCCCTTGGCGGCGGCCACCCCGACCAGCAGCGCACCGGCGAGCCCGGGGCCGGCGGTGACGGCGATCGCGTCGATGTCCGCCAGGGTCACCCCGGCGTCGTCCAGCGCGCGCCGCATGGTGGGCACGATCGCCTCCAGGTGGGCCCGGCTGGCCACCTCCGGCACCACCCCGCCGAACCGGGCGTGCTCGTCCACACTGGACGCCAGCGCGTCGGCGAGCAGGGTGTGCCCGCGTACGACACCGACGCCGGTCTCGTCGCAGGACGTTTCGATCCCGAGGATCAGGGGTTCGTCAGCCATTGTTCGCCCGCTCCAGTTCGAGCTGCATCACCAGTGCGTCGGTGTTGCTCGGTTGGTAGTAGCCGCGCCGCACGCCGACCGGTTCGAAGCCGTACGTCGCGTAGAGGCGCTGGGCCGGTGCGTTGTCCACCGCCACCTCCAGCAGTACCCGGCGTACGCCGTGCCGGTTCGCCTCGGCCAGCAGTTCGACCAGCAGCATCCGGCCGATGCCGCTGCGCTGGGCGTCCCGGCGTACCGCCACGTTCTGCACCCACGCCTCGTCCGGCGGGGCGAGGGCGAGCCCCGCGTAGCCGACGAGCGCGTCGGTGGAGTCCAGCGCCGCGACGTAGTGGTGCCCGTTCGCCAGTTCGTTCCAGAACATCGCCGCCGACCACTGCTCGGCGCCGAAGAGGTCCGCCTCGATCAGCAGCGCCTCGGAGATGTGCCACCAGCGGAACGGGCTCAGCCTGGTCACCGCGGCGCTACCCTCCCCGACCGCCGTCCTCACCGCAGGACCGGTTTGCGGCCGGTCGCCGCCACGGCGTCGGGCCGGCGCAGGTAGAGCGGTGTGAGCTGCTCACCGGGGGCGCCGGCCCGGACCCGCTCGGCCGCCAGCTCCGCCAGGGCGTACGGCGGGGGGTAGTCCAGGCCGGCTCGCGGCGGTAGTCCGAGGATGTCGGCGTACCGGTGGGCTCCCTCGCCGACCGCGACCCGGACGCCGAGGTCCCGGGCCCGCTGCGCGACGGCGGCCGGGACGTCGACCTCGGGCCCGGCCAGCCGCTCGCCGGCCAGGTCGTAGACGGCCCAGTAGATCTCCCGGCGGCGGGCGTCGGTGGCTGCCAGCACCGGCCCGACCTCGGGGGCGGCGCCGGACCGGGGATGGGTCGCGGCCCACCCGATGGCGTCGAGCGAGGGCACGCCGTAGGTGGGGATGCCCAGCACCTGTCCCATGGTGGCCGCCGTGACCAGGCCGACCCGCAGCCCGGTGAAGGGCCCGGGTCCGACCCCGGCCACCACGGCGGCCAGGTCGGCCGGCCGGGCGCCGGCCTCGGCGAGCACCTCGGAGACCTGCGGCGCGAGCAGTTCGCCGTGGGCCCGGGCGTCGACGACACTGCGCTCGCCGCGCGGCGAGACCGCGTCGGCGGTGATCTCCGCCAGCGCGGCGGTCACCGCCGGGGTCGAGGAGTCCAACACGAGTACGAGCACATAGGCACCCTAACCGGGCGGTCGCCCCGGGCTGACGGGACCCGGTCGGGTCGGGGCGTGCACCGGCCTGGCCCCGGGTAGTCCGGTCAGCAAGGTGCCAGGGAGTCACCTTGGTGACACAGTGACACCTTGCTCGCCGGGATAGCGGCAGCATCCGAGGAATGCCCACATCCCGGCTGACCGCCCTGATCGGCACGACACTGCGGCAGCAGCGCGAGCTACGTGGCCTCACCCAGCACGCGCTGGCCCGGCTGGCCGGCACCGATCGGTCGACGGTGACCCGGATCGAGCAGGGCGAGCGGGCGCCGACCGTGGCGATGCTGGAGAAACTGCTGGCCGCGCTCGGCCTCCAGCTCACCGTCGGCGTCGAGCCGCTCGATAGCGAGATCGACACCCGGATCGACGAGTTGGCGGCCCGGAGTGTGGCGGAGCGGGTCGACGCGGTCGGTCTGGACCGGATGCTGGACCGCCTCGCGGAGCTGCCACACGTGTTGACCGGGACCACGGCCGCCCTGTTGCAGGGTGCGCCGGTGCCGGTGGGCGACCTGGAAATGGCGGTGGCCTGGCGGGACGCCGAACGGTTCGCGGATTGGCTGGAGCGCCACTACGCCCAGCGCTGGAACCCGGCGTGGGAGGAGTTCGGCTACCTACCCACCGATCCGCGCGACCCCGGCGAGCACCGCTGGCAGGTGGTCGGTGGCGTGCTGCGGGCCGGCATGTGCGAGGAACTGCCGGAGGCGATCGAGGTCCGACACAGCGACCGGAGCTATCGGGTGGTGCCGCTCGCGCTGGTCGAGGCGACCGAGCCGGCCACCGCCGAACTGCTGCGGCGGTGGCGGGCCCGGCTCGCTCGAACGGACTGAGTCAACGGGCCGAGAGGTCCCAGTCGACGGTGGGCCGACCGGCGTCGGCGAGCGCCTTGTTGCAGGCGCTGAAGGGGCGGCTGCCGAGGAAACCGCGAGGGTTCATCGGGCTGGGGTGGCCGGCCTCCAGCACCACGTGCGCCGGGTTGGTGACCAGGGCCGCCTTCTTGCGGGCGTAGCCGCCCCAGAGCAGGAAGACGACCCGGTCCGGGCGGGCGTCGAGGGCCTTGATGGTGGCGTCGGTGAAGGCCTCCCAGCCCCTGTTGGCGTGCGATCCCGGAGTAGCCTGCCGGACGGTCAACACGGCGTTGAGCAGCAGCACGCCCTGGCTCGCCCAGCGGGTCAGGTTGCCGCTGCGCGACACCGGCACCCCGAGATCGTCGGCCAGCTCCTTGAAGACGTTGCGCAGCGACGGTGGCACGGAGACGCCGTCCCGGACGCTGAAGCTGAGCCCGTGCGCCTGACCCGCCCTGTGGTAGGGATCCTGGCCGAGGATCAGCACCCGGCAGTCCTCCGGGGCGCAGAGCCGGTAGGCCGTGAAGAGATCCTCCAGCGGGGGGAAGACGGTCTGGGTCGCGTATTCCCCGGCGACGAACTCGCCCAACGCGGCGGTCTGGGCCGGATCGAGGTGCGGGTCCAGCGCCGCCCGCCAGGCCGGGGGCAGCAGGGCCGGAAGATCCAGGGTCATCGGTAACCTCTCGAACGCCACTGTCGTTTCCCGCACTCTAGAAGTCCGGTACGACAGCGGGGATCCCGGTACCGCGACCCTCTCAGCGCAGCTCGGCGAGACGGTCGGCCCAGTCGCCACCGAACGGCACCAGCTCGATCCGCCGGGTGTCGTCGTCCCGCCGGTCGATGACCACCCGCAGATGCGTGTCCACCAGGTGCTCGACCATGCCCTCGCCCCACTCGACCACGGTGACCGCCTCGTCGACCGAGGCGTCCAGGTCGAGGTCGTCGATCTCGGCCCGGGGGTCGACGGCTTCGCCCAGCCGGTACGCGTCGGCGTGCACCAGCGTGACCCGACCGCCCCGAGCCGGATCGGGCCGGTGCACCCGGGCGATCACGAAGGTCGGCGAGGTGATCTCGCCGAGTACCCCCAGACCGGCCGCGATCCCCTGCACCAGCGCGGTCTTGCCGGCGCCCAGCGGGCCGGTCAGCACCAACAGGTCCCCGGGGCGGAGCAGCCGGCCCAGCCGCCGCCCGAACTCGTGGGTCTGCGCCACCGTCGGCAGCTCGCGGACCAGCTCGGTACCGCGCAACGCGTCACTCATCGGGACAGCTCAATCCCTTCCTCGGCCGGGCAGCCGGTCGAGGAAGTCCAGCAGCGCCCGGTTGACCTCGTCGGCGTGTTCCAGCATCACCACGTGCCCGCTGTCGGGCACCTTGACGTACTCGGCGTCCGGCAGCCAGCGGACGATCTCCTCGGAGTGGGTGACCGGTGTGATCATGTCCCGCTCGCCCACGATCACCAGCGTCGGACTGTCCCGCAGCGCGGCCAGCACCGGATAGCGGGCATGGGTGTAGATGGTGCGCAGATAGCGGGCCACCGTCTCGGTGGAGGTCCGCGAGTTCATCTTCTCCACGTAGGAGACCAGCGCCGGGCTGGGCGTCGGGGTGCCGAAGCCGTACCGGCGGGTGAGCAGCCAGGCCAGGTTGGCCGAGGCGCGCCGGGCCCGGTCGAGGACGCTGCCGGTCAGCCGGGTGGCGTTGTCGACCACCGGCAGCAGCGGTGCGCCGGCCCGGGCCACGATCGTCGGCAGGCCGAACTTCGTCTCCGCCACCAGCCCGCCCGAGGTGGCCATCAGCACGGTACCGATCACCCGCTCGGCGAAGAGCTCCGGATAGCGCTCCGCGAACGCCATGATGGTCATGCCGCCCATCGAGTGCCCGACCAGCACCAGCGGCCCGGTCGGCGCGGTCCGGTCGATCACCGAGCGGAGCGTCTCGCCGAGCGCCTGGAGCTGGTATTCGCCGGACTCCAGTCGGCCGGACCGCCCGTGTCCCGGCTGGTCGTAGAAGACCAGCCGGTCCTCGCCCAGCTCGGTCAGCATCCTGCGCTGGAAGTGGAAGGTCCCCATGTCCAGGCAGAAACCGTGCACGAAGACCAGCGTCGGCCGCCCCGGACCGGGCGGCGGGCCCACCATCTCGACGTGGATGTCGGTGCCGTCGGCGGTGGAGACGATGCAGGACTCGTCGTAGGGCAGCGTGCCGAAGGGCTCCGTCGCGTACCGGTCGCCGGGAGCGGTCTTGGAACGGCGTACCACCGCCCGTTCGGCGGCCACCCCGGCGGCGATGCCGGCCGCCGCGACCCCGGCCGCCGCGCCGATGATCCCGGCCACCCGGAAGAGTCCGGTCCGGGTCTGGGTACGCCGGGACGGCTGCCGCTGCGCCGGTACCCGCGACGGGGCGAGCCGCTTGGCCGGGCTCACGGCTGCCGTCCGTCGTACACCCGGGGCACCCGGACCCCGCCGAACCGGGTGACGATCTCGTAGTTGATGGTGCCGATCGCCTCGGCCCAGTCGTCGGCGGTCGGTACCCCCGCCGCACCGTCGCCGAAGAGCGTCGCCACGTCGCCGGGGACGACCGGGTCGTCGCCGCAGTCGAGCACGATCTGGTCCATGCAGACCCGGCCGGCAATTCGCCGCCGGGCACCGGCGAGCTGGACCGGGCCGACGTTGGAGGCGTGCCGGGGCACCCCGTCGGCATAGCCCAGCGGCACGACGGCAAGCGTCGTCTCCCGCTCGGTGTGGTACGTGTGCCCGTAGGAGACGCCGGTGCCGGCGGGCACCCGCTTGGTCAACGTCACCCGGGCCTGCGCGGTCATCGCCGGCCGCAGCCCGAACTGCTCGCCGGGGACCGGCGACAGCCCGTACATCGCGATGCCGGGACGGACCAGGTCGAAGTGGGTGTCCGGCCGGGTCAGCGTGGCCGCCGAGTTGGCCAGGTGCCGCAGCCGGGGGCGCAGCCCGGCCCGCTCGGCCAGGGCGAGTCCCTCGGTGAAGACCGCGAGCTGCCGGTCGGTGGTGGCGTGCGTCGGCGCGTCGGCGTAGACCAGGTGACTCCAGAGCCCGACCACCTCGATCAGCCCGTCGGCCTGGGCCTTCGCCGCCGCGTCGAGCAGCTCGGGCCAGTCGTCCAGGGTCGCGCCGCCCCGGGAGAGGCCCGTGTCGATCTTGAGGTGGGCCCGGGCCGGCCGGCCGGCGCGCTCGGCGGCGGCGACCAGTTCGGCGAGCTGGCCCAGGCTGGCGGCGGCCAGGTCGACGTCGGCGGCCACCCCGTCGTGCAGCGGCAGCCCGGGCGCCAACAGCCAGGCCAGCACCGGTGCGGTGATCCCGGCCCGGCGCAGCGTCAACGCCTCGTCCAGGGTGCAGACACCCAGCCAGTCGGCCCCGGCGTCGAGCGCCGCCCCGGCGGCCGGGAGCATGCCGTGGCCGTACGCGTCACCCTTGACCACGGCCATCAGCTCGGCGCTCGTCCCGGACCGCAGTCGGGACACGTTGTCGCGGATCGCGTCAAGATCGACGCGTACCTCGGCCTGCCACATGCGCTCAGCCTACTTGTGGGTAGATCGAAATGGCCCCGGGTGGCGCGACCAGGACACTCCGCCGCTCACCGGGGCAGCCTGGCGATCACCCGGCGCAGCGCGGCGGCCACGTCGGCGGCGACGACCGGCCCGCGCCGGGCGGCCTCCTGCCCGGCCAGCCCGTGCAGGTACGCGGCGGCGGCCGCCGCCCGCTCGGCCGGCACTCCGGCGGCGAGCAGCGAGCCCAGCAACCCGGCCAGCACGTCGCCGGTGCCGGCGGTGGCGAGCGCCGGGGTGCCGGTCGGGTTGGCGAAGGCCTGCCCGTCCGGGGTGGCGACCACCGTCCGGTCGCCCTTGAGCAGCACCACCGCGTTCATCCAGCTGGCCAGTTGCAGCGCGGCGGCGACCCGGTCCCGGGGCGGCTCGCCGCAGAGCCGGGCGTACTCGCGGTCGTGCGGGGTGACCACGATCGGCGCGTCCCGCTCCCGCAGCCGCTCGGCCATCGAGCCGTCGACCAGCAGGGTGAGCGCGTCCGCGTCCAGCACCACCGGCACCGGTGCGGCGAGTACGCAGCGCAGCTCGGTGGCGGCCGCATCGTCGGTGCCGAGCCCGGAGCCGCAGACCCAGGCCTGCACCCGGCCGGCCTCGGTGACCCGGTCGGCGGCGACCACCGAGGGATAGCGGCGCAGCACCTCGGCGCGGGCGCCACCGGCGTACCGGATCATGCCGGTCGGTCCGGCGACCGCGCCGCCGACCGAGAGCACCGCGGCACCCGGGTACGTCGCCGAGCCGGTGGCCAGCCCGACCACGCCCCGGCTGTATTTCTCCTCCTCCGGGCCGAGCCGGGGCCACCAGTCGGACACGTCCGACCACTCGGTGACGCGTACCGCCGGGGTGCCCCGCAGCGACGGGCCGAGCCCGATGTCGACCAGCTCGACCCGCCCGGCCCGGGGTGCGGCCGGGCCGACCACCAGGGCGGACTTGAGGCAGCCGAAGGTGACCGTCAGGTCCGCGGTCACCGTGCTGGGCAGGCCGACGGAGCGCGGCACGTCGCCGGTGTCCACCTCGACGCCGCTCGGCACGTCCACCGCGACCACGGGCGGCCGGTCTCCGGACCGGCCGGTCAGGCCGGGCAGCCCGGCCACCAGCCGGGCGGCCGGCTCGCGCAGCCCGCCCGAGCCGCCGATCCCGACGATCCCGTCCAGCACCAGGTCGGCCCGGTCCGGCAGCCCGTCGACGATCCGCCCACCGGCCGCCCGCAGCGCCGCCAGGCCGCCCTGGTGCACCCGCTCCGGCGCCAGCAGCAGCGCGCTCACCGCCGCACCCCGGCCGGCGAGCCGGGCACCCGCGTAGAGGGTGTCGCCGCCGTTGTCGCCGGAGCCGACCAGCAGCAGCACCCGGGCGCCGTAGACCCCGCCGCCCCGCTCGGCGAGCAAACGGGCGCAGTGCCCGGCCAGCCCGCCGGCAGCCCGCTGCATCAGGGTGCCGGCCGGCAGGGTGGCCATCAGGGCGCGTTCGGCGGCGCGTACGTCCGCCACCCGCCACGCGGCCCTCATCGCTCGGCCACCACCATCGCCGAGGCGATCCCGCCGTCGTGGGACAGCGACAGGTGCCAGCGCTGCACCCCGCGCTCGGTGGCGGCGGCCGCGACCGTGCCGGAGACGGTCAGCCACGGCCGCCCGTCCGGGTCGGAGACCACCTCGCAGTCGTGCCAGTGCAGCCCGGCCGGTGCGCCCAACGCCTTGGCCACCGCCTCCTTGGCGGCGAACCGGGCGGCGAGCGACTCGGCCGAGCGTGGGTTGCCCGACCCGGTGACCCGCTCCGCCCCGGTGAAGAGTCGATCGGCCAGCAGCGGGGTGCGTGCGAGCGCCCGGGCGAACCGATCGACCAGTACGACGTCGATGCCGACTGCGACGATCACCGCCTCACCCTACCGGCGGGCGCGGGAGCGCACGTGACGGTGAACGGCTCACTCCACGGTGACCGACTTGGCCAGGTTGCGCGGCTGGTCGACGTCGTGCCCCCGGGCGGCGGCGATCTCGCAGGCGAGCACCTGCAACGGCACCGTGGTCACCAGCGGGGCCAGCAGGGTCGGGGTGCGCGGTACGTAGATCAGGTGGTCCGCGTACGGCGTCACCGCCTCGTCGCCCGCCTCGGCGATCACGATGGTCCGGGCGCCCCGGGCCCGGATCTCCTGGATGTTGGAGACGATCTTGTCGTGCAGCATGCCCCGCCCGGCCGGGGAGGGCACGATGCAGACCACCGGGGTGCCCTGGTCGATCAGGGCGATCGGGCCGTGCTTCAACTCGCCGGCCGCGAACCCCTCAGCGTGCATGTAGGCGAGTTCCTTGAGCTTGAGCGCGCCCTCCAGGGCGACCGGGAAGCCGACGTGCCGGCCGATGAAGAGCACCGTCGGCGCCGCCTTGAGGTCCCGGGCCAGGTCGCGGATCGGCTCGATGCCGGCGAGCAGCTCCCGCAGCTTGTCCGGCATCTCCTGGAGCTGGTCGACCACCGCGGCCACCTCGTCGGCGTACTTGATGCCGCGCACCTGGGCCAGGTGCAGGCCGATCAGGTAGCAGGCCACCAACTGGGTGAGGAACGCCTTGGTGGAGGCGACCGCCACCTCGGGCCCGCCGTGGGTGTAGAGCACCGCGTCGGACTCGCGCGGGATGGTGGAGCCGTTGGTGTTGCAGATCGCCAGCACCCGGGCCTTCTGCTCCTTGGCGTGCCGCAGCGCCATCAGGGTGTCCATGGTCTCGCCGGACTGGGAGATCGCCACCACCAGGGTGGACCGGTCGAGGACCGGGTCGCGGTAGCGGAACTCGCTGGCCAGCTCCACCTCGCAGGGAATCCTGGTCCAGTGCTCGATGGCGTACTTCGCCACCATCCCGGCGTGGTACGCCGTGCCACAGGCGACGATGAAGACCTTGTCCACGTCCCGCAGGTCCTGGTCGGAGAGGCGGACCTCGTCGAGGACGATCTCCCCGTTCTCCTTGAGCCGGCCCAGCAGGGTGTCGGCGATCGCCTGCGGCTGCTCGGCGATCTCCTTCAGCATGAAGTAGTCGTAGCCGCCCTTCTCGGCGGCCGAGGCGTCCCAGTCGATGTGGAAGTCCTTGCCGGCGGCGGGTGCACCGGCGAAGTCGGTGATCTCGATGGCGTCGGCGGTGATCAGTACGACCTGGTCCTGGCCCAGCTCGACCGCTTCCCGGGTGTGCTCGATGAACGCGGAGACGTCGCTGGCCAGGTAGTTCTCCCCGGCCCCGCGCCCGACCACCAGCGGCGAGTTGCGCCGGGCCCCGACCACCGCGCCGGGGATCGCGGCGTCGACCGCGAGCAGCGTGAAGGCGCCCTCCAGCCGCTGGCAGACCTGGCGCATCGCGGCGGCCAGCAGCGCCGGCCCGTCGGCTTCACCGGCGGCGCGCAGCCGGGACAGCTCACCGGCGAGCAGGTGCGCCGCGCACTCGGTGTCGGTGTCGCTGGTGAACTCGACGCCGTCGGCCTCCAGCTCGGCGCGGAGTTTGGCGAAGTTCTCGATGATGCCGTTGTGGATCACCGCCACCCGGCCGTCGGTGGCCCGGTGCGGGTGCGCGTTGCGGTCGGTGGGCCCGCCGTGGGTGGCCCACCGGGTGTGCCCGATGCCGGTGGTACCGGCGCCGATGCCAGGCACCGCGTCGTCGTCCGCCGACCGTTCGGCCAGCGCCTTCTCCAGGTTGGCCAGCTTGCCGGCCTTCTTCTCGGTCAGCAGCTCACCCTCGGCGACGACCGCCACGCCGGCCGAGTCGTAGCCGCGGTACTCCAGCCGCCGCAACCCGTCCAGCACGATGCTCAGCGCCGGCCTGGCGCCGGCGTAACCCACGATTCCGCACATGGCCCGCAGCCTAACCTAAGTTCGCTCATCTGACCTGCTCGAAAGGTGCTCGTTCGATCACTGATGCTGCGCGGTATTCTGGCCGGCCCGGACAACCGGACGAACCACCACTCCGCTGGCCGGCCCACCCTTCACCGGTACATCGCGGCCAGCGGTGACGCGGTACCGTGACTGGCGCATTCGCTGCCATCTCCTCCGGCGCCTCCCTCTCCCGGTCGCCGCGCCCCTGCTGTCCGCCATCTCTGGAGCCAGACCCGATGACCGACTCGCCGCCCCCGCACAACCCGTACGACCCCTCCGCCGAGCACGAGCCGCCGACGACGAAGTTCGGCCCGCCGCAGCAGCCCCGTCCGGAGAACCCGGCCGAGGAGGAGGACGACGCCCCGACGACGAGGTACGCCCCGCCGCAGCCGCCCCAGCCCGCGCAGCCGTCCAGCTACGGACAGCCGGCGCAGCCGACCACGTACGGCCAGCCCCCGGCCCAGCCGGGCGGTTACGGACAGCCGCCCCAACCCGGCCCGTACGGGCAGCCCGCCTGGGGCCAGCCGCCGCAGTCGGCCGGGTACGGCCAGCCGCAGCAGCCGAACCCGTACGCCCCGCCGCAGCAGCCCGGCCCGGGCCAGCCGCCGGCCCCGGCCTACGGTGCCGGCCCGGCGTACCCGCCGCAGTCCGGCCCACCAGCCACGCCATACCCGACCAGCGGGGCGCCGAACCAGCAGGACGCCGGTTACGGCGTCTACCCGCCGCAGTCCGGCCCGCCGCAGTCCGCCCCGCCCGGCACCGACCCCTACGCGGCGGCCGGTGCCGGCGGCTACCCCGGTTACGGACAGCCGGGACAGCCCGGACAGCCGGGCTACCCGGGCGGGCCGTACCCGCCGGCACCGCCGAAGAAGAGCAACAAGACCATGATCATCGTGATCGTGGCCGTGGTGGTGGTCGTGCTGGTCGCCTGCGTCGGGCTCTGCCTCGGCCCGCTGTCCTTCATGGACCAGCTGCGGAAGTCGGTGGAGACCAGCCTGGACGCGACTCCGCCACCGTCCACCTCGGACAGTCAGGATGGCGGCAACCCGGGCAGCGGCGGCCAGACGGTCGTCTACGAGGTGACCGGCGACGGCCGGGTGGCGCTCTCCTACATCGACGGCGCCGGCAAGCAGGTGCACCTGCCGTCGGTCGACCTTCCGTGGAAGAAGGAGGTCAAGCTTCCCGAGGACGAGCTGAAGACGGTGGTGGCGATCCGCACCGGCGGCGGCTCCGGCGACATCTCCTGCAAGATCACGGTCGACGGGAAGTCCACCGCCTCGAAGACCGCCAGCGGCAACTACGCGACCCTCACCTGCTCGGATTTCGGGATCTGACGAAACGGCACGG
The DNA here is from genome assembly GCF_003030345.1 of Plantactinospora sp. BC1. Lineage (NCBI taxonomy): Bacteria > Bacillati > Actinomycetota > Actinomycetes > Micromonosporales > Micromonosporaceae > Plantactinospora > Plantactinospora sp. BC1. Next base: position 7,489,372 of record NZ_CP028158.1, on the reverse strand, counting down.
CACGGCTCTAGGGTGACGGGGTGACGACGACAACCGACTCCGATCCCCTGGTCCGCCGGATGCGCCCGTTCGGCACCACCATCTTCGCGGAGATGTCGGCGCTGGCGGTGCGCACCGGCGCGGTCAACCTCGGCCAGGGCTTTCCGGACACGGACGGGCCGCCCGAGATGCTGGCCGCCGCGGTGGCGGCGCTGCGCGGCGGGCAGAACCAGTACCCGCCCGGTCCGGGCGTTCCGGCGCTGCGCGCCGCCGTCGCCGCACACCAGCGCCGGTTCTGGGGACTGGAGTACGACCCGGACGGGCAGGTGCTGATCACGGCCGGGGCGACCGAGGCGATCGCGGCGGCGATCCTCGGGCTCTGCGAGGCCGGCGACGAGGTGGTCTGCTTCGAGCCGTACTACGACTCGTACGCCGCCTCGATCGCCCTGGCCGGGGCGGTCCGGCGGCCGGTCACGCTCCGCCCGGTCGACGGCGGCCGGTACGCCTTCGACCCGGCGGAGCTGCGCGCCGCGTTCGGGCCGCGGACCCGGCTGGTGCTGCTCAACTCGCCGCACAACCCGACCGGCAAGGTCTTCGACGCCGACGAGCTGGCGCTGATCGCCCGGCTGTGCCAGGAGCACGACACCATCGCGGTCACCGACGAGGTCTACGAGCACCTGGTCTTCACCGACGCCGGCAGCCCGCACGTCCCGCTGGCGACCCTGCCGGGCATGTGGGAACGCACCCTGCGGATCTCGTCGGCGGGCAAGACCTTCTCCTGCACCGGCTGGAAGATCGGTTGGGCCAGTGGCCCGGCGCCGCTGGTGGCGGCGACGATGCGGGTCAAGCAGTTCCTCACCTTCACCGGCGGGGCACCGCTGCAACCGGCGGTCGCGGTGGCCCTGGCGCTGCCGGACGACTACTACCACGGTTACCGGGCCGACCTCCAGGCGCGGCGGGACCAGCTCTCGGCCGGGCTGGTCGAGGCCGGTTTCGAGGTGCTGGTCCCGGAGGGGACGTACTTCGTCACCGCCGACATCACCGCGTTGGGCGGGCGGGACGGGGTGGAGTTCTGCCGCTCGCTGCCGGAGCGCTGCGGGGTGGTCGCCGTGCCGACCCAGGTCTTCTACGACCACGTCGAGGCGGGGCGGCGGCTGGTCCGGTTCGCCTTCTGCAAGCGCCCGGAGGTGCTGGCCGAGGCGGTGACCCGGCTGCGCACGCTCGGCGGCGCCCCGGCCTGACCCCGGTCGTGGCGTGGCTCAGGCGCCCTCCGCCAGGCCGGCTGCGCGACCGTCGGGCAGCGCCCCGGGTACGGCATCGGCGCCGGCCGTCCGCGCGGACGGGATCCGGATCCGGGCGCCGTCGAGCAGGCCCGTCTCGGCGTCGTCGAGAAAGGCCAGATCCGCCTCGACGTGCCGGCTCGCGGCCGAGAGCAGCAGCTCGACCACCGGGTCGGTCGCCTCCCGGCGCAGCGTGCCGAGGTTGCGCAGCTCGCGCAGCAGATAGCCGCGCTGGTTGGCGAGCACGGTACGCACCACGTCGGCGGAGCCGGAGCGGGCGGCGGCGGTGACCTTGAGGAAGAAGTCGTCCCGGAAGCCGCCGCTGCGCGGGCTCGGCTCGGCCAGCCACCTGGCCAGTTCGGTCCGGCCGGCGGGGGTGATCTCGTAGACCACCCGGTCCGGCTTGACCGGCTGCGCCTGCCGTTCGGCCCGGACCAGTTCGTCCCGGGCCAGCCGGTCGAGGATCTGGTAGAGGTGGCCGATGTTCAGCGACCCCCACTGTGGACCGACGGCCGTCTCGAAGGCACCCTTCAGCTCGTATCCGTAACTCGGGCCGTCGGCGAGCAACGCGAGTACCGCATGCTGGATGGCCATCCCTGACCCACCTTCCGGCCGTCCGCACGGCCTCTTGCATTGCGACAATGTATAGCGCAGAGTGTCCTGCGGGAGAAGAGGAGGGGCGCGGTGGTCGGATTCATCTGGCGGCAACTGCGGACCCGGCTCTGGCGATCACTCGCCCTGCTGACCGGCGTGCTCGTCGCGACCACCGGCTTCGTCGTGCTGACCGGCACCACCACCACCTCCCAACTGCGCCTGAACGATCGGGTGCAACGCGAGACCCGCGCCGCGTACGACATTCTCGTCCGTCCGAACGGGACACAGGCCGATCTCGAGACGGCGCGGGGTGTCGTCCGGCCCAACTACCTCTCCGGCCTCTTCGGCGGCATCAGCATGGCCCAGTACGAGCAGGTTCGCACGGTCGACGGCGTCGACGTCGCCGCCCCGGTGGCGATGCTCGGCTACTCCCTGCACGAGATGCGGGCCCACCTCGACCTCACCGACGCGGTCGACCGGTCCCTCGACCGGCAGGTGATCCGGGTCGACCCGACCTTCCTGGCCGAACGCGGCCTGTCCCGGACCACCGGCAAGCCCCGGTACGTCTACCTCACCCGCAACCGCCTCGCCTACCCGGTCTGGGAGGACGGCGGCATCGCCAGCGCGGCCCTCTACACCGACGGCCGGCGGTACCCGCTGAACGCCTGCCGGAACGGCTACATCGTGCCCCGGGAGATCCTCCCCGACGGGCGGACCGAGCCGGTCTGCGACATCGGCGCGGAGCCGACCCTCACCCGCACCTCGCCGGACACCGACTACACCGAGGTCGTCGTCGCCCGGCTGCTGCCGGACGGCCGGTTCGAGAACTCGCCGCACGCCCCCGCCGGGATCCGGGGCACCACCCCCACCGCGACCGACCGGCTGGTGTTGCCGGTCCGGTGGATCGTCCCGTTCCTGCTCGCCGCCGTCGACCCGCCCGCCGAGGACCGGCTGGTCGGGTTGGCCGACGCCGTGGTCGACGGCCGGCCGCTGAGCCGGGACGACACGACCGTCGAGAACAGGTTGCTCGGGCCGGGCCACCGGAACGTCCCGGTGCTCGCCACCAGCCGCCCCTACCTGGACGGCAGGGTGACGGCCAGCTACAGCCGGCTGCGCCCGGACCGGGTCGCCGGCCTGCAACCGGGCGAACTGCTGGCCGCGCTGAGCGGTGGCGGCGAGCCGGCCGGCGGCGCGAGCGCCGACCCGACCACCAACTACCGGCAGGAGATGCGCGACGCCGTCCGGCAGCAGACCGGGCTGGGCAGCCTGAGCCCGGTCGTCCAGGCCGGGCCGATCGACTACCACCAACTCTCCGACGGCAGCCTGCGGCCCCGGGCCGGAAGCCCCGACCTGCCGGCGTACCGGGCCGACGGGCCGGGCACCTATCCGGCGCCCTGGCTCGCCGGTGACGTCGCCTTCCGGCCGCTGCGCCAGCTCGGCCAGCCGAGTGCGCAGACCGGGGGCGGGATGGGCTGGCAGGCGGTCGGCATCTTCGACCCGGAACGGCTGACCAGCTTCAGCGCGCTCTCCCAGGTGCCGCTGGAGACGTACGCCCCGCCGCAGGCCGTCGGCGCCGACCGGGCCAGCCGGGAGGCGCTCGGCGACCGTCCGCTGCTGCCCAGCGGAAACCCGGCCGGCTACCTCTCCAGCCCGCCCCTGCTGCTGACCAGCCTCGCCGCCGTACCGAAGCTGCTGGAGGGCGGCAACGACCCGCAACTGGCCGCCCCGATCAGCGCGATCCGGATCCGGGTCGCCGGAGTCGCCGGCTACACCGGGGCGGCGGAACGGCAGGTCCGGCAGGTCGCGGAGCGGATCGCCGCCCGTACCGGACTCGACGTCGACGTCACCTTCGGCTCCTCACCGGCCCCGCAGACCGTCGAGCTGCCCGCCGGCTCGTTCGGCCGGCCCGAGCTGCGGCTCACCGAGGGCTGGTCCTCGATCGGCGTCGCGTCGGTGATCGTCCGGGCGGTGGACCGGAAGAGCGTCGTACTCTTCCTGCTCGTCCTCACCGTCTGCGCGCTCTTCCTCGCCAACGCGGTCTCGGCCGCCGTCCGGGACCGTCGGGCCGAGCTGGCGGTGCTCGCCTGCCTCGGCTGGCCGGCCCGGCGGATCGGCGCGGCGATCCTCGGCGAGGTGGCGCTGATCGGCCTCGCCGCCGGACTGCTGTCGCTGCTCCTCGCCGCCCCGCTCGGCGCCCTGCTCGGCGTCGAGGTGGGCTGGTGGCGGGCGGCGCTGGCCGTACCCGTGGCGCTGCTGGTCGCGGTCGTGGCCGGCGCCGGCCCGGCGGTGCGGGCCGCCCGCTCCCATCCGGCCGGCGCGCTCCGGCCGCCCGCCGCCCCGGTCCGGCTGACCCGACGGGTACGCGGAGTGCTCGGCCTCGCCGTGCTCAACCTGGTCCGGGCACCGGGCCGGGCCCTGCTCGGCGCGGCGGCCCTCGGCATCGGGGTGGCCGCCTCGACGGTGCTCGCCGCGATCAACTACGCCTTCCGGGACACGGTGCTGGGCAGCCTGCTCGGCGACACCGTCTCGGCTACCGTGCGGACCGCCGACACCGTGGCCGCGACCGCCACCGTGCTGCTCGGCGCGGCGGCCGTGGCCGACGTGCTCTACCTGAACATCCGCGACCGGGCCGGCGAGCTGGCGGCACTGCGCGCGACCGGCTGGACGGAGTCCGCGCTGACCCGGCTGGCCGCCTACGAGGGAGCCGGGATCGGCCTGCTCGGCGCGCTGGCCGGTACGGCGGTCGGGCTGGCCGGCGCCGCCGCGCTGATCGGCGGGCTCTCCACCGGAGTCGTCCTCACCGGGGTCGGTACCGCCGCCGCCGGTGCGCTCGTCGCCTGCCTGGCGGCGCTCGTCCCGGCGGCACTGCTGCGCCGGGTCCCCACCGGCCACCTGCTAGCCGAGGAGTAACCATGACGGACACCGGAGTCGGCGTCACCGTCACCGCGCTGACCAAGCGGTTCTCCGGCGGCGAACTCCCGATCGTCGCGGTGGACGAGCTGTCGCTCGACGTGGCCGCCGGCTCGGTGGTGGCACTGACCGGGCCGAGCGGCTCCGGCAAGTCGACGCTGCTGCACCTGGTCGGCGCGATCGAGCCGGCCGACTCCGGCTCGGTCGTCGTCGGCGGGCAGGAGATCACCCGGCTAACCCGTCGCGCCCTGGCCGGATACCGCCGGACCGTCGGCTTCGTCTTCCAGCGCTACCACCTGCTGCCCGCGCTGACCGCGCTGGACAACGTACTGGCGCCGGTGCTGCCGTACCGGGTCGGCTACGACCGGACGGCCCGGGCCCGGGAACTGCTCGACGCGGTGGGGCTCGCCGGCCGGGAGCGGGCGCTGCCGGCGCAGCTCTCCGGCGGCCAGCAGCAGCGGGTCGCGGTGGCCCGGGCGCTGATCGGCGAGCCGGCGCTGCTGCTCGCGGACGAACCGACCGGCAACCTCGACTCGACCAGCGGCGGCGAGATCCTCGACCTGCTGCTGCGGCTGCGCGACGAGCGGGGCGTCACGATCCTGCTGGCCACCCACGAGCAGCACATCGCCGCCCGGTGCGACCGGCTGGTCCGGCTCCGGGACGGCCGGGTCACCGAGGACCTCGACCTCACCGTCGGCGAGGGGCCGGCGCAGACCCTGGCCCGGGCCAGCCAGCTCCGGCTCTAGCAACCGGGGCGGGCGGCACGGGCAGCGTTACGCCGGCACCGGGCTGGCGGTACGCACCTCGGCGGCGATCCGCTCCGCGATCTCCTGGGCCAGCTCCACGGTGGCCGCCTCGACCATCACCCGGACCAGCGGCTCGGTGCCGGAGGGGCGGAGCAGCACCCGACCGGTCTCGCCCAGCTCGGCCTCGGCCCGCTGCACCGCGCCGAGTACGCCCGGTGCGCCGGCTCCGACCGTCCGGTCCGCGACCGGCACGTTGATCAGCACCTGCGGCAGCTTGGTCAGCACCGAGGCCAGCTCGGCGAGGGTACGGCCGGTGGCCGCCACCCGGGACATCAGGTGCAGCCCGGTGAGGATGCCGTCGCCGGTGGTCGCGTACGCCGGCAGCACCAGGTGCCCGCTCTGCTCGCCGCCGAGCGCCAGCCCGGAGGCGCGCAGCTCCTCCAGCACGTACCGGTCGCCGACCTTGGTCTCGACCAGCCGGATCCCGGCCGCGGACATGGCCAGCCGCAGGCCGAGGTTGCTCATCACGGTGGCGACCAGGGTGTCCTGGGTCAGCGTCCCGGCCTCCCGCATCGCCAGCGCCAGGATCGCCATGATCTGGTCGCCGTCCACCTCGCTGCCGTCGGCGGTGACCGCCAGGCACCGGTCGGCGTCGCCGTCGTGCGCGATGCCGAGGTCGGCACCGTGCTCCGCCACGGCGGCCCGCAGGTTGTCGAGGTGCTGCGACCCGCAGTCGTCGTTGATGTTGAGCCCGTCCGGCTCGGCGTGGATGGCGATCACCTCGGCACCGGCCTCCCGGTACGCCACCGGGGCGACCTCCGAGGCGGCGCCGTTCGCGCAGTCGACGACGACCTTGAGCCCGTCGAGCCGGTGCGGGATCGTGCCGACCAGGTGCTGGATGTAGTGCTCGGCACCGTCGAGCAGGTCGTGCACCCGGCCGACGCCGGCACCGGTCGGCCGCTGCCAGCCGGCCGAACCGTTCGCCTCGACCGCGGCCTCGATCTTCAACTCGACGTCGTCGGGGAGCTTGTGCCCGCCGGCCGCGAAGAGCTTGATGCCGTTGTCCGGCATCGGGTTGTGCGAGGCGGAGAGCATCACCCCGAGGTCGGCCTTGGCCTCGCCGACCAGGAAGGCCACGCCCGGCGTGGGCAGCACCCCGACCCGGACCACGTTGGCCCCGGCGCTGGTCAGCCCGGCCACCACCGCGGCCTCCAGCATCTCGCCGCTCGCCCGGGTGTCCCGGCCGACCACCGCGAGCGGTGGATGGCTCCGGTCGGACTCGGCGAGAGTCTGCGCGGCCGCGACCGCGACCGCGAGTGACAACTCGGGGGTGAGGTCGGCGTTCGCGCGTCCGCGTACGCCGTCAGTGCCGAACAGCCGCCCCATGCGCGAAACCTCCGGGAAGCGCACCAGTGGTAAACGACGAAACGGCCGGACACCGCCACCGCGGAAGGGGGCGGTTTCCGGCCGTACGTCAGACGTACAAGGTGTTGCCGCGGATCAACGCTTGGAGTACTGGGGCGCCTTGCGGGCCTTCTTGAGACCGTACTTCTTGCTTTCCTTCTCCCGGGCGTCCCGGGTGAGGAAGCCGGCCTTCTTCAGCGCCGGGCGGTCGTCCGGGTCGTTGGCGATCAGCGCCCGGGCGATGGCCAGCCGCAGCCCGCCGGCCTGGCCGGTGGTGCCGCCGCCACGCAGGTTGGCGATGATGTCGAACGCCTCGGCCTTCTCGGCGGTGACCAGCGGCTCCTTGATGAGCTGCTGGTGCACCTTGCTCGGGAAGTACGCCTCCAGCTCACGACCGTTGCAGGTGATCTTGCCGCTGCCCGGGACGATCCGGACCCGGACGATCGCCTCCTTGCGCCGGCCCACGGTCTGGATGGGCCGGTCGCCACGAGGAGCCCGGGCCACCGGGGCGGGCACCGGGGCTTCGGTGGTCGCGATGGTGTCGGTCATGCTGTTTCCTTCGCCCGCGCTCACTGCGCGATCTGCTTGATCTCGAACGGCACCGGCTGCTGCGCGGCGTGCGGGTGCTCGGCACCGGCGTAGACCTTCAGCTTCTTGATCAGCTTACGGCCGAGCTTGTTGTGCGGGAGCATGCCCTTGACGGCCAGCTCGATGGCCCGGTCGGGACGCTTGGTCAGTAGCTCGTCGTAGCCGACCTGCTTCAGACCGCCCGGGTAGCCGGAGTGCCGGTAGGCGACCTTGGTGTGCCGCTTGTTGCCGGTCAACGCCACCTTGCCCGCGTTCACGACGACGACGAAGTCACCGGTGTCCACGTGCGGCGCGAAAGTCGGCTTGTGCTTGCCCCGCAGCAGCGTGGCAACGTGGGTGGCCAGACGGCCCAGCACGACGTCTGACGCGTCGATGACGTGCCACTGACGCTCGATTTCACCCGGCTTCGGGCTGTACGTACGCACAGGTCTACCTTGTCTCGTCGTCGGTCTGGGGTCGCGCACCGGTCGCCAGGCACGCACAAACGACCAAGCGTACCCGGGAAAGGCACGCCCGCGGATGTCACGTGAAAACTTGGGTGTCACACAACAGCAGGCAACGATACCCGGTCGCCGGTGCCGGGGTCAAAACGGGACACCCCCCGGCGGGCTGCGGCGATGGCGGGACCCCGCCTCCACTGGAGAAACGATAGCCGCCGGCCCCGCCGCCGCCCGACCGGGGGTGTCACACCCCGGCGAGGCGACCCGGCGACGGGCGGAGGTAGACCACCCAGGTCACCACCAGGCAGAGGGCGTACCAGGCGATGAAGGCCAGGTAGGCGGCGTCGGCCGAGGAGTACGCCAGGAACGACTGCCGGAAGGCGATGTTGACCAGTACGCCCCCGAACGCGCCGACCGCCCCGGCGATCCCGATCAGGGCGCCGGAGAGCCGCCACGCCCGGCGCTGCGCGGCGTCCGGGTCCAGCTCGCCGGCGGCCACCGCCCGGGCCGCCCGGGCCCGGAAGATCGCCGGGATCATCTTGTACGTCGATCCGTTGCCGACCCCGGAGAGCACGAAGAGCCCGATGAACCCGATCAGGTAGAGGGCCAGCGAACGCTCGCCCGAGGCGTGGTGGACCAGTCCGGCGCCGGCCGCCATCGCGGCGAAGGTCGCGAAGGTCACCCGGGCTCCGCCGTACCGGTCGGCCAGGTGGCCGCCGACCGGCCGGATCAGCGAGCCGACCAGCGGCCCGAGGAAGGTCAGGTACGCCGCGTCGAGCGGGGTGCCGAACCGGTCACCGAACTGCACCAGCAGCACCTGCCCGAAGGCGAAGCCGAAGCCGATGAACGACCCGAAGGTGCCGATGTAGAGCACGGACATCACCCAGGTGTGCGGGTCCCGGGCCGCCTCCCGGATCGCCCCCCGCTCGTTGCGGACCCCGGTGATGTTGTCCATGTAGCGGGCCGAGGCGAGCGCGGCGAGCACGATCAGTGGCAGGTAGACCGCCGGGACCAGGCGCGGGTACGCGGCACCCGCCGTGGCCAGCACCGCCAGCCCGACGAGCTGGACGGCGGCCACCCCGATGTTGCCGCCGCCCGCGTTCAGGCCGAGCGCCCAGCCCTTGAGCCGCTGCGGGTAGAAGAGGTTGATGTTCGCCATCGAGGAGGCGAAGTTGCCGCCGCCGACCCCGGCCAGGCAGGCCAGCACCATCAGCGTGCCGTACGACACCCCGGGCTCGATCAGGATCGTCATCGGCACCGCCGGCACCAGCAGCAGCAGGGCGCTGACGATCGTCCAGTTCCGCCCGCCGAACCGGGCCACCGCCAGGGTGTACGGCAGCCGCAGCGCCGCCCCCAGCGCGGCCGGTACGGCGGTGAGCAGGAACTTCCCGGCCGGGTCGATCCCGTACTCCGGGCCGAGGAAGAGCACCAGGACCGACCAGAGGCTCCACACCGAGAACCCGATGTGCTCGGAGGCGATCGACACGATCAGGTTGCGCCGGGCGATCGGCGCTCCGGTGGTACGCCAGAAGTCCGGGTCCTCGGGGCGCCAGTCGTCGAGCTGGTGCCGGCGGGCGGCCACGGGTGCGGCGGCGGGCTCCGGCGGCGCGAGGGTGCCGAGGCCGGTCGCCGGGGCGGTGGCCGTGCTGTCGGTCCCGGTGCCGGCCGTCGGGCCGGTGGCAGTACTGGTCATGCCGCCCGAACGTAGGAGCGCGGGGTTTCCCGGCGGTTCGCGCGTGAAGTCGGACCGGCAACGGTCGGCGCACGGCGGGCCCCGGCAGGCGGTGAGATCTGCGGCCACCCGGCGCGGCGGGGCGCTCAGATGCCCTGGAGGATACGCAGCGCCCGGCTCACCCGGAACATGGTGTCGGCGTCGGCGACCGAGACGCGCTCGGTGAACCACTTCTTCATCGGCGACGAGAGCCGGTCGGGCATCACCACGTATTCGCCCATGGTGACGGCGAGCGGGGAGTCCCGGAGCAGCTCGGAGTCGACCACCTCGGCGACGATCACGATCGGCACGTCGGTGGAGTTGTAGACGTCGGAGCTGATCACCAGACCGAGCCGGGACCGGGCCCCGTCGATCCGCCAGATCTCGCCCCTACGCACTCGGGCGCCCGCCGAGAGCCGCGTCGACCAGTGCGGCCTCCTGGGCGTCGGCGATGGCGGCGGCCTCGATGTCCAGGCGGGCCCGGCCGACGGCCGCGGCGTGCGCGGTGAAGACCTCGCGGAGTGCCTTCTCCCGGGCGGCCTGGTCGATCCAGGCGGAAAGCGACATGCCGTCCCGTTTCGCGAAGCGGCGGGCCTCTTCGATCGTCTCGTCGGAGAACGAGAGGGTCACCTTGGCGGTCATGCCGCTCAGCCTACCGGCGGTATGACCAGCCGTCATTCCGACCGCCGTGACCGGTCCGGCCGACACCCCGGCACCGACCGTCCCTACCGCTCGCGCCAGCCGTCCCTACCGCTCGCGCCAGCCGTCCCTACCGCTCGCGCCGACCGTCCCTACCGCCCGCGTCAGCCGTCCTACAGCTCGCGCCGGCCGCCGAAGACGGCGAACCGCCAGGACTTGTAGAAGCAGTCGACACCGACGAAACCGGCCTCGACCAGCCAGCGACACTGGTCCGGCATCGGCGCCGGGCGGTCGTGCAGCATCCGCTCCCGGGCGGCGGCGATCTCCGCCCCGGTGGCACCGAGCGCGGTGACCTGGGCGAGCCACACCTCGTCGTACCGGGAGTCCAGGTCGGGGGTGCCGCCGGAGACCTGCTCGGCGTTCACGAAGACCCCGCCGGGGACCAGCACCTGCCGGATCCGGCGGTAGAGGTCCCGCTTGTCGGCGTCCGGCAGGTGGTGGATGGCCAGCGCGGAGACCACCGCGTCGTACGGGCCGCCGGGCAGCGGCGCGGTCAGGTCGGCGACCACCGTCTCGTGCGGTACCCCGCGCCGGGTCAGGTGCCCCTCGGCGACCGCGAGCATCGCCGGAGCACCGTCGAGCAGGGTGCTCCGCACCCCCGGTACGGCGGCGCCGAGCAGGATCGAGAAGAGCCCGGTACCGGCGCCCAGGTCGAGTACGGTCGGCACCCGCCCGGAGGCCAGCGCCCGGCGCAGCGGCGGAGCCGCCACCTCGACCGCCGTGCCGTAGAAGTCGTCGAAGCACGGCACGAGCCGGCGGCGGGACTCGTCGTACGACCCGGCCACCGCGTCGAAGAGCGACACCACGGCCATCGGAGTGCCTCCTATGATGTGGAACGACCTTCCACATCATAGATCCACTGCCGGCAGGCCGAGCCGACCCGCTGAGCGAGGTCCGTGTGAGCGGCTCTTGACAGGCCCGAAACAAGAGGGACCCGGCCGCGAAACCGGGCGCCGGCACGCTTCCGGACATGACAGACGGTGCCCGCACTGCGACGCATTCGGAGGATGTGTCCCAGGACGTCGTCACGCACTGCCCATACTGCGCACTCCAGTGCGGGATGACGCTGCGCCGTACCGCCGAGCGGGTGGAGGTGCTGCCCCGGCAGTTCCCCACGAACCGGGGCGGACTCTGCCAGAAGGGCTGGACCGCCGCCGAGCTGCTCGACCACCCCGACCGGCTGACCACCCCGCTGCTGCGGGACCGCCCCGGCGGGGAGCTGCGCCCGGCGAGCTGGCCGGAGGCGCTGGACCGGGTGGCGGACGGCATCCGCCGGATCCAGTCCGGGTACGGCCGGGACGCGGTCGCGGTCTTCGGCGGCGGTGGACTGACCAACGAGAAGGCGTACGCGCTCGGCAAGTTCGCCCGGGTCGCGCTCGGCACCCGCAACATCGACTACAACGGACGCTTCTGCATGTCCTCGGCCGCCGCCGCCGGGATGCGGGCCTTCGGGATCGACCGAGGGCTGCCGTTCCCACTGGCCGACCTCGGCACCGCCGACACCCTGCTGCTGGTCGGCGCGAACGTCGCCGAGACGATGCCGCCGCTGGTCCGCTATCTGGTCGAGCAGCGGCAGCGCGGCGGCACCCTGATCGTGGTCGACCCCCGGGCCACCGCCACCGCCCGGCAGGCCACCCTGCACCTGCAACCCACCCCCGGCACCGACCTGGCGGTGGCGAACGCCCTGCTGCACATCGCGCTCGCCGAGGGCCTGGTCGACAAGGACTACGTGGCCGCCCGTACCAGCGGATTCGACCAGGTGCGGCGGGTGACCGCCGGCTACTGGCCGGCCCGGGCGGAGCGGCTCTCCGGGGTGCCGGTGGCCGACCTGGAGGCGGCGGCCCGGGCGCTCGGCACCGCCGACCGGGCGATCATCCTCACCGCGCGCGGCGCCGAGCAGCACGCCAAGGGCGTGGACACGGTGACCGCCTTCATCAACCTGGCCCTCGCGCTCGGCCTGCCCGGGCGGCCCGGCTCCGGGTACGGCTGCCTCACCGGCCAGGGCAACGGCCAGGGTGGCCGGGAGCACGGGCAGAAGGCCGACCAGCTCCCCGGCTACCGCCGGATCGACGACCCGGCCGCCCGGGCACACGTCGCCGGGGTATGGGGGGTGGATCCCGACGTGTTGCCCGGCCCGGGCGTGTCGGCGTACGAGCTGCTCACCGCCCTCGGCACCGACGGCGGCCCGAGGGGACTGCTGGTGTTCGGCTCCAACCCGGTCGTCTCGGCACCCCGGGCGGGCCGGGTCACCAGCCGGCTGCGCGACCTCGACCTGCTGGTGGTGGCCGACTTCGTCCGCTCCGAGACGGCCGAGATCGCCGACGTGGTGCTGCCGACCGCCCAGTGGGCCGAGGAGGACGGCACGATGACCAACCTGGAGGGCCGGGTGTTGCGCCGCCGCGCGCTCCGCCCGCCACCGCCCGGGGTACGCACCGACCTGGCGCTGCTGGCCGAACTCGCCGACCGGCTCGACCACGTGGACGGGGCGACCGGTCGGGGGACCGGTCGGGGCGGGTCCCGTTTTCCGGCCTCGCCGGAGCTGGTCTTCGCGGAGCTGCGCCGCGCCTCGGCCGGCGGTGCCGCCGACTACGCCGGGATCACCTGGGAGCGGATCGACGCCGAGGAGGGCGTCTTCTGGCCCTGCCCGGCCGAGGACGGGCCCGGCACGCCGAGGATGTTCGCCGACGGGTTCCCCACCCCGGACGGGCGGGCCCGGTTCCTGCCGGTCGAGCACCGCCCGGTCGCCGAGGACGTCTGCCCGGACTATCCGGTCTATCTCACCACCGGGCGGGTGCTGACGCAGTACCAGTCCGGTGCGCAGACCCGGCGGGTCGAGGCGCTGCGCCGGGCCGCCCCGCACGCCTTCGTGGAGCTGCATCCCGACCTGGCGGCCCGGCTGGGGATCGACGACGGCGACGAGGTGCGGGTGACCAGCCGCCGGGGCGAGATGCGGGCGCCGGCCCGGCTCACCCCGACCATCCGGCCGGACACCGTCTTCGCGCCGTTCCACTGGGCGGGTGCGGGTCGGGTCAACTCGGTGACCAGCGACGCGCTCGACCCGGTTTCCAGGATGCCCGAGTTCAAGGTATGCGCGGTCAGGGTCGAGAAGGTCCGGGCCGAGACGGCGACACCGCGCGCTGGCGAGGGGACGGCATGACGACAGAGGAGACGGTGGACGGGTCACGCAACCGCGTCGTGATCGTCGGACACGGCATGGCCGGCGCGCGGTTGGCGGCCGAGCTGTCCGCCCGGCTCGGCGACGCGAAGATCACGGTACTCGGCGCCGAGCTGCACCGGGCGTACAACCGGATCATGCTGTCCAGCCTGCTGGCCGGCAAGGTCGACGAGTCCGGTGTGGAGCTGGCCGAGGCGGCCGGGCACGGCATCGACGTACGCCCCGGGGTCGAGGTCACCGCCGTCGACCGGGCGAGCCGCACGGTGACGACCGGCCAGGGCGACCTGATCGGGTACGACCACCTGGTGCTCGCCACCGGCGGACGTGCCCTGGTGCCGCCGCTGGCCGGGCTGGACCGGGAGCGGCTGCCGGACCGGGTGGCGGTGTTCCGCACCCTGGACGACTGCCGGCGGATCCTGGCCGCCGCCGCCGGAGCGCGCCGGGCCCTGGTGCTCGGCGGTGGACTGCTCGGGCTGGAGGCGGCCCGGGGGCTCGCCGCCCGGGGACTCGACGTGCACGTGGTACACCCGGTCGGGCACCTGATGGAGCGGCAGCTCGATCCGGCGGCCGGCGCGGTGCTGGCCCGTACCCTGGCCGCGCTCGGCGTCACCACCCACCTGGAGGTGGCGGCCAGCGCCGTGCACACCCGGCCCGACGGGCTGACCCTGACCCTGACCGACGGACGTCTGCTCGACGCCGACCTGCTGGTCCTCTCCTGCGGGGTACGCCCCGACGTGGAGCTGGCCCGCGCCGCCGGGCTCACCGTGGACCGGGGGGTGGTGGTCGACGACCGGCTGCGCACCAGCGACCCGCACATCTCGGCGATCGGCGACTGCGCCCAGCACGCCGGCGTGGTCACCGGCCTGGTCGCACCCGCCTGGGAGCAGGCCCGGGTGCTGGCCCAGGTGCTCGCCGGGCAGGATCCGCGGGCACGCTACCGGCCGCAGCCGCCGGTCACCCGGCTCAAGGCCGCCGGGATCGACCTCGCCGCGATGGGCGACGCGGCCGCCGGCCCGGCCCCGGACGTCGAGGAACTCAGCTTCTCCGACCCGGTCCGGGGCACCTACGCCCGGCTGCGGATCGTCGGCGAACGGCTCACCGGGGCGATCATGCTCGGTGACAACCCGGCGGTCGGCACGGTGATCCAGCTCTTCGACCGGGGTACGCCGGTGCCGGTCGACCGCCGCACCCTGCTGCTCGGCCGCAGCCGGGACAGCGCGAGCGCGACCCCGGTCGAGTCACCGGCGCTGATGCCGGACGCGGCCACGGTCTGCCAGTGCAACACGGTGCGCAAGGGCGCGCTGGTGCGCTGCTGGCGGGCCGGGGCGAGATCCCTGGACGACGTGGTCGCCGCGACCCGGGCCACCACCGGCTGCGGCAGTTGCCGGGACGCCGTCGAGGGGATCCTCGGCTGGCTCTCCTCGATCGACACTCCCGACCCGGTGGAAGCAGAGGTGGCGGCATGACCGAGCGGCGGCGACTCGTGGTGGTCGGCAACGGCATGGTGGGGCAGCGCTTCGTCGAGGCGCTGCGCTCCCGGGACACCGGGGGCCGCTGGCAGGTCACCGTGCTGGCCGAGGAGGGCCGGCCGGCGTACGACCGGGTGCGGCTCTCGGCCTTCTTCGACGGGGTGGACGCGGACGAGCTGAGCCTGCACCGGCCCGACGACGGGGTCGACCTGCGGCTGGGCGAGCCGGTGATGGAGATCGACCGGACCGGCCGGCGGGTGGTCACCGGCGGCGGGGAATACTCCTACGACGCACTGGTGCTGGCGACCGGGTCGTACCCGTTCGTGCCGCCGATCGACGGCGCGTACGCGGCGCTGGGCCCGGACGCGCCCGGTCCGACTCCGTCGCTGCGGCCCGGGGTCTTCGTCTACCGCACCCTGGACGACCTGGCCGCGATCCGGGACTTCGCCAAGGGCCGGCGCAGCGGTGCGGTGATCGGCGGCGGGCTGCTCGGCCTGGAGGCGGCGAACGCGCTGCGGCTGCTCGGCCTGGCCACCTCGGTGGTGGAGTTCGCCCCCCGGCTGATGCCGGTGCAGATCGACGAGGCCGGCGGCGCGATGCTGCGCCGCTACGTCGAGGAGCTGGGTGTGGTGCCCCGGCTCGGGGTGGCCACCACCGCGATCCGGTCCCGCCCGGACGGCGAACTCGCCGGGCTGACCCTCTCGGACGGCAGTTGGCTCCCCACCGACCTGGTGGTGGTGGCCGCCGGCATCCGGCCCCGCGACGAGCTGGCCCGCTCCGCCGGCCTGGAGCTGGGCGAGCGCGGCGGGATCCGGGTCGACCAGAGCTGTCGCAGCGCCGACGAGCGGATCTGGGCGATCGGCGAGTGTGCCGCCGTCGAGGGGACCTGTTACGGCCTGGTCGCCCCCGGCTACGCGATGGCGGAGGTGGTGGCCGACCGGCTGGTCGGCGGTACGGCGACCTTCCCGGGCGCGGACCTCTCCACCAAGCTGAAGCTGCTCGGGGTGGACGTCGCCTCGTTCGGTGACGCACACGGCCGGACGCCGGGCTGCCTGGACGTCACCTTCACCGATCCGGCCACCCGGGTCTACGCCAAGCTGGTCCTCTCCGACGACGCGAAGACCCTGCTCGGCGGGGTGCTGGTCGGTGACGTGACGGCGTACCCGACGTTGCGGGCCAGCGTCGGCGGCGCGCTGCCCGGCCCGCCGCTGGCGCTGCTCGCCCCGGCCGGCGACGGCACCGGTACCGGGGCCGGGATCGCGGCGCTGCCCGGCTCGGCCCAGGTCTGCTCCTGCAACGCGGTGACCAAGGACCAGCTCGTCGGCGCGATCGCCGAGGGCTGCACCGACGTACCGGGGCTGAAGGCGTGCACCCGGGCCGGTACGAGCTGCGGCTCCTGCGTACCGATGCTGAAGCAGTTGCTGGCGGTCTCCGGGGTGAGCCTGAGCAGGGCGCTCTGCGAGCACTTCGACCACAGCCGGCAGGAGCTTTTCGAGATCATCCGGGTACGCGGGATCCGCACCTTCTCCCGGCTGGTCGCCGAGCACGGCCGAGGCCGGGGCTGCGACATCTGCAAGCCGGCGGTCGCCTCGATCCTCGCCTCGCTCGGCAACGGCTACGTGCTCGACGGCGAGCAGGCGTCGTTGCAGGACACCAACGACCACTTCCTGGCGAACATCCAGCGGGACGGCACCTACTCGGTGGTGCCGAGGATCCCGGGTGGCGAGATCACCCCGGAGAAGCTGATCGTGATCGGCGAGGTGGCCCGGGACTTCCAGCTCTACACGAAGATCACCGGTGGGCAGCGGATCGACCTCTTCGGTGCCCGGGTCGAGCAGCTGCCGCAGATCTGGCGCCGGCTGGTCGACGCCGGGTTCGAGTCCGGGCACGCGTACGGCAAGGCGCTGCGTACGGTCAAGTCCTGCGTCGGCTCCACCTGGTGCCGGTACGGGGTGCAGGACTCGGTCGGGCTGGCGATCGCCCTGGAGCTGCGCTACCGGGGACTGCGCGCCCCACACAAGATCAAGTCAGCGGTCTCCGGCTGCGCCCGGGAGTGCGCCGAGGCCCGCAGCAAGGACTTCGGGATCATCGCCACCGAGGGCGGCTGGAACCTCTACCTCGGCGGCAACGGCGGCTTCCGGCCCCGGCACGCCGAACTCTTCGGCCAGGACCTCTCCACCGAGGACCTGGTCCGGTACGTCGACCGGTTCCTGATGTTCTACATCCGCACCGCCGACCGGCTACAGCGGACGGCCGCCTGGATCGAGGCGATGGAGGGCGGCCTGGAACACCTGCGGGCGGTCATCGTCGACGACTCGCTCGGGCTCTGCGCCGAACTCGACGCCGCGATGGCCCGGCACGTCGGGGCGTACTCCGACGAGTGGCGCGACACGCTGGCGGACCCCGACCGGCTGCGCCGGTTCACCTCCTTCGTCAACGCACCCGACGTGCCGGACCCGTCGATCACGTTCGAGGTGGAACGGGGACAGCCCGTTCCGGCCCTGGGAGACCGCCGACCGGTGACGCTCGGCCTCCCGACGACCATGGGGGTACCGAGTTGACTCTGGAGACCACGATCGGCGACGGACCGGCGGTCGACGAGGGGTTGGGCGAGCTCGCCGGGGAGGTGCGCTGGACGGTCGTCTGCCCGTACCCCCGGCTGGAGCCGGAGCGCGGGGTGGCCGCACTCGTCGACGGCGACCAGGTGGCGGTCTTCCGCACCCACGACGGCCGGCTCTTCGCGATCGGCCAGCGCGACCCGATCGCCGGCGCGTACGTGATGGCCCGGGGCATCGTCGGCAGCCGTGGCGAGATCCCGACGGTCGCCTCCCCGCTGCACAAACAGGTGTACGACCTGCGCACCGGAGACTGCCTCGACGTGCCCGGGGTGGCGGTGCCGACCTACCGGGTGCGGTGCCGGGACGGGCTGGTCGAGGTGGCACCTCGGCACCGGCCGGCCGGGGGCGCCTGATGGCCGGCGAACTCTCCGGCTTCACCGTCGGGGTCACCGCCGACCGGCGCCGCGACGAACTCACCGCCATGCTGGAGCGGCGCGGCGCCCGGGTGGTGCTCGCCCCGGCGCTGCGGATCGTGCCGCTGGCCGACGACACCGAACTGCGGGCGGCGACCCGGGCCTGCCTGGACAACCCGCCCGACGTGCTGATGGCGAACACCGGGATCGGGATGCGCGGCTGGCTGGAGGCGGCCGAGGGGTGGGGGCTGGCCGAGCCGCTGCGCTCGGTGCTGGGCCGGGCCTACATCGTCAGCCGGGGGCCGAAGGCCCGGGGCGCGATCCGGGCCGCCGGGCTGCACGACGAGTGGTCGCCCGCCTCGGAGAGCTGCGACGAGGTGATCGAGCACCTGCGGCAGCGTGGCGTACGCGGCCAGTTGATCGCGATGCAGCTGCACGGCGAGCGGCAGCCGGAGTGCACGGCGGCGCTGGAGGCGGCCGGGGCGAGCGTGATCGAGGTGCCGGTCTACCGCTGGGCGGCACCGACCGACCCGGCCCCGCTGCACCGGCTGGTCGACCTGATCGCCGGCCGGCTGGTGGACGCGGTCACCTTCACCTCCGCACCGGCGGTCACCGCACTGCTCCGGGCCGCCGGGTCGAGTACCGACGCGGTGCTGGAGGCGATGCGCTCGGACGTACTGGCCGCCTGCGTCGGGCCGGTCACCGCCGCGCCGCTGCGCCGGTACGGGGTACCGGTGGTGGCGCCGAGCCGGGCCCGCCTCGGCGCGCTGGTCCGGACCATCGTCGACGAGCTGCCGCAGCGGGCGATCAGCGTCAAGGTCGCCGGCCACCTGCTGACCCTGCGCGGGCACGCGGCCATCCTGGACGGTGAGCTGCGCCCGCTGGCCCCGGCCCCGATGGCGGTACTCCGGGCCCTGGCGACTACCCCCGGCCGGGTGATGTCCCGGGCCGCCCTGCTGCGCACCCTGCCGAGGGGCGCCGACGAGCACGCCGTCGAGATGGCGGTGGCCCGGTTGCGGGCCGGACTGCGCACCCCGGGGGTCGTGCAGACCGTGGTCAAACGCGGCTACCGGCTGCCGGTCGACTGAGGCCGGTCCCGACCAGAGGAAGCTTCACCAGGGGCGACGGCCCGCGAGCCGCCGCCTCACGCTTGGGTATCGGCTCGGTTTGATCCCTTGACTGGCGGACAGGCGGTTGGCAGGGTAAGGCCGCAACGTCCCGGAAGCGCCCGTAAACTGCCCTCCGGGACTGTGCACAGGGGACGGGTGGAGGCGCCCGATCGCCCTGACAGAGAATATTTCGGGTCGCGTCACACCCTGCTCGCGAACGCGTCAGGAGGACTGCCGGAGACATCGGGCAAGGCATTACGATCATGGCGGGCACCGGCCATAGAGAGCCGCCGGCAATCATCTGCACCCGTGGCGCCATCAGCGGGACGCGGCCGATCCTGAACCGGGCGACCGATCCACATCCTCAATGGATTCTCCTCAAAGGACAGGTAGGAATGACGAGGCGTATACGCGTGCTGGCCGCTGCGGCGCTGGCCACGGCCATGCTGGTCACCGCCGGCTGCTCCGGTTCGGACGACTCCGACGGCGGCGACGCCGGCGGCAAGGCTCCGGACAAGGTGACGTACCTCACCGGGTTCGGCACCGGCGGCCACGACGCATTCGCGTGGGTGGCGAAGGACAAGGGCTTCTTCTCCGAGGCCGGGCTCGACGTCACCATTCAGCAGGGCGCCCCGGCCACCAACAACCAGGGCCTGCTCTCCGGCAAGGCGCAGTTCACCTACAGCGACGTGACCCAGCTGATGATCCAGACCGGCAAGGCGCAGGTCACCGAGATGCGGGTGATCGCGGCGGTGCACCAGAGCACGCTGGTCGCGATCTTCGCGCCGCCCGGCTCCGGCGTGACCAAGCCGAAGGACCTGGAGGGCAAGCGGGTCGGCGTCGCCGCCGGCTCGATCACCCGGACCCTGCTGCCGGCGTACGGCAAGCTCGCCGGCTTCGACGCCAGCAGGCTCCAGTTCGTCGAGGCCACCCCGCAGTCCCTGGTCGGCCTGCTGGTGGGCAAGAGGGTCGACGTGCTGAGCACCTTCGTCATCACCAAGAACACGGTGGAGACGGTGACCAAGCAGACGATGACGGTCATGCCGCTCACCGACTACCTGCGGGACCTGCTCGGCACCGGCCTCACCACCACCGCCAAGTACGCCCAGGAGAACCCGGACATCGTCAAGCGCTTCAAGGACGCGGCGATGAAGGGCCTCAAGTACACGGTGGAGAACCCCGAAGAGGCCGCCAAGATCATGAAGGCCAACAACCCGAACGTGAACGAGCAGGGCGCGGCGGCGGAGATCAAGCTGATGACGCCGTACGTCACCTCGGCACCGGGTAACACGATCGGCGCGCTCGACGAGCAGCGTGCCGCCCGGGCCATCGCGATCCTCCAGGGCGCCGAGCTGATCCCGGCCGGCCTCACCCCGGACAAGGTCATCGACTTCTCCATCGCGCCCAAGGCCTGACCGACGGCGTGACACCTCGGGGACGGCGAGTGGACAGCCACTCGCCGTCCCCTTTTCGACGCAGAGGAGCGAACATGTTGCGCGTCCGTACCCCTCCGGACAGCGATGCCCACGACCCGCGGTGCCGGCCGGCAGGCCCCTGCGCCGGCCGCAGACCGGGGTGGTTCCGGTGACCGGCCGGCAAAACCTCTCCCCCGGCGCCCGGGTCGCGCTGCCGATCACCGGCACCGTCCTCGCGATCGCCCTGTGGTGGCTGGTGACCGTCGTCTTCGACGTCCGGACCCTCTTCCTGCCGTCGCCGCCGGAGGTCGTCGACGCCTTCCGCCGGCAGCCCGCCTATCTGTTCGAAGCGGCCTGGGCGACCCTCTGGGGAACCCTCGTCGGCTTCGGTCTCGCGGCGGTCGGCGGGATCGTCGCGGCGCTGCTGCTGACCAGCTCGCGCCTGATCGAGCAGGCCACCCTGCCGATGATCGTGGCATTCAACGCGGTGCCGAAGGTCTCGCTCATACCGCTGCTGATCCTCTGGATCGGCTACGACGCGCGGACGAAGCTCACCCTGGTCGTCCTGATCGCGTTCTTCCCCGTCATGATCGCCACCATGGCGGGCCTGACCTCCACCCCGACCGACCTCTACGAGCTGACCAGGTCGCTCTCCGCGTCCCGACTGAAGACCTACCTGAAGGTACGGCTGCCCTGGGCGCTGCCCCAGCTCTTCGTGGGGCTGAAACTCGGCATCACGCTCTCGCTGATCGGCGCCGTGGTGGCCGAGTTGCAGACCCTGAACCAGGGGCTCGGGGCGATCATCTACAACACCCAGCAGTCCTTCGACACCCCGCTGGCGTTCGCCGCGATCACCCTGACCGGGGTGATCGGGATCAGCGTCTTCTACGCGGTCGTCGTGGCCGAACGGCTCGCGGTGCCGTGGGCCCGGAAGATCTCCGCCTGAGCCGGCCCGTCCCGCGCCGAACCGATCGGGCGGATCACCGCTGCGGCCACGGCCGGCGGTGATCCGCCCACCGGGTCAGATCAGTCCGGAACCGCCGTTGATATTGAGGTTGACCCCGTTGACGGCCGGGTTCTCCAGCAGGAACACGGCGGCGTCGGTGACGTCCGCCATGGTGGTCAGCCGGCCCGTCGGGGTACGCGCCCGGTAGGTCTCGTGCACCTCGGCCGGCTGCTTGGCCCAGAACGGGCTGTCGCCGACGATGCCCGGGTGCAGGGCGTTGACCCGGACCGGCCGCAGCTCGGCGGCGAGCACGTTGACCAGCCCCACCACCCCGGCGTTGACCGTGGAGACCGTCGCCGAACCCGGGAACGGCCGGTCCTTGGAACCGCCGCCGAAGAGCAGGATCGAACCGGTCGGGGAGAGCCGGGACGCGAGGGTGTGCGCCACCTCGGTGTAGCCGACCAGCTTGACCGTTACCAGGCTGACGGCGCGGTCGATCTGGTAGTCCGCGACCTTGTTGACGTCCCGGACGAAGGCGGAGAGGACAAGGTGTTTGATCTCGCCGATCCCGGCGAGCGCGGCGGCGATGGACTCGGGCCTGGCGAGGTCGACGGCGAGACCCGTCGTCCGGCCACCGATCTCGGCGGCGACCGCCTCGGTCCGGGCCGCGTCGCGGCCGGTGACGACGACCTCAAGGCCCCGCTTCGCGTAGTGCTCGGCCACGTCCCGGCCGAGGCCGGAGGTACCCCCGATGACGACTACGGAGCCGCCATCGGGGCCATCGTGCTGTGGCATGTCTGTCCCTCTCGTTGTGCAGGATTGAACCGCGGAGCCTCCCCGGGCCCGGCAAGCCTGCGTATCGCGAGGGTCAGCCGACCGGGGTGGGTTGGCCCCGGCCGTGCTCCGCACGCAACGTCTCCATCGCGTGCTGTACCACGTTCACCAGCACGTGCTTGACCGACTCGCGGTGTCGGGCGTCGCACATCACCAGCGGCACGTGCGGGGCGATCGCGAGCGCCTCGCGTACCTCCTCCGCCTCGTACTGCGGTGCGCCGTCGAAGCAGTTCAACGCCACGACGTACGGCAGGTGCCGGTTCTCGAAGTAGTCCAGCGGCGCGAACGCGTCGGTGATCCGCCGGGTGTCGACCAGCACCGCCGCGCCGACGGCACCACGGATGATCTCGTCCCACATGAACCAGAACCGGGTCTGTCCGGGCGTGCCGAACAGATAGAGGATCAGGTCCTGGGCCATGGTGATCCGGCCGAAGTCCATGGCGACCGTGGTGGTCTCCTTGCCCGGCACCTTGGAGGGGTCGTCGATGCCGACCCCGGCCGCGGTCATCACCGCCTCGGTGGTCAGCGGGGTGATCTCCGAGACCGCGCCCACGAGCGTCGTCTTGCCGACCCCGAACCCGCCGGCAATAACGATCTTCGCGGAGGTGATCCCGCCACCACCACCGCCGCCGCCACCGCCACCACCGCCGCGACGCGGCCTGGCCGAGTCATAGCCTGCGAAGTCCACTTAGCACCCTCTCAAGCAGTTCCATCCGCTCCTCGTACGCCTCCGACGGTGGAGCGGCATTGTGCAGCGTCAGCAGGCTGTCCGCCACCATGTCGGCGACCAGCACCCGGGCGACACCCAACGGCAGCCGGGTGTACGCGGCGATCTCCGCCAGTGACTGCGCCCGGCCCTCGCAGATCGTGGCGATGCGGTGCTTGTCATGGCCGGCGAACCGGGACTCCACGACCGCGGCCGGGCTCGCCACGAGCACCGCCTCGAGCGCGATGTCCTGGCGAGGTTCGGTACGGCCGCGGGTGACCGCGTACGGTCGGACGAGCGCGCCACGCGGGTCATCGCGTCGTCCCTCCATACCGTGGTCACCTCCTCAGAGTCGAGTCGCGGTTTCACCGTTGCCATCCTTCGTGTGCGCCGGATTACGGACGCGAAACGGCCTCGCGCGGCAACGGCACCAGCGCCGCACCGACCCGTTCCACCAGCAGCGCCATCTCGTAGCCGACCTGGCCCACGTCGCAGCTCCGGGCGGCGAGCACCGCCATCGAGGAACCGTCGCTGATGGACATCAGGAACAGGTAGCCACTGTCCATCTCGATCACCGTCTGGAGCACCCCGCCGGCGCTGAACATCCGGGAGGCGCCGTCGGTCAGGCTGACCACGCCGGAGGTGATCGCCGCGAGCTGGTCGGCCCGGTCCGGCGGCAGGTCCCGGGACGAGGCGAGGAGCAGGCCGTCCGCCGAGACCGCGACGACGTGTGCGATGCCGGCGACGCTGTCGGCGAAGTTACTGAGCAGCCAACCCATGTCCTGCATCGCTGCTGGCCTGTTCATCCGCTCGTCTCCTTGGTTGAGATCATGCCGTTCTGCTCGGAACCGGCCGTCCGCCCGCGCTGTACGCCACGGTGGTAGGCCGACAACAGACCGCGCACCTCGTCCGGGGTACGCCTGGTCCGCTCGCGCCCGGTCTTGGGCTCGACGCCACCGGGCACGAGTTGCGCCTGGGGTACCCGCTTCGGCAGGCCGGACCGGGTCGTGCCAGCGGCGGCCGGCTCCGCCGCCCGGCTGGCCCGGGCCCAGCCCTCGTCGGCCGCGGTCCGCCAGGATCCCTCGGGCCCGGCCTGTCCGGCCGGCGCGGGCGCGGTCGGCGCCGGAGGTGCCGCGGCCGGCGCGGGCGCGGGGACCGGTGGCGGTGCGGCCGCCGGTGGCGGCGTCGGTGGTGCGTAGGGGGCCGGTGGCGGTGCCGAACGCCCGGGAGTGCGGGGGGTCAGCGGGGTACGGCCCGGGGTCGCCGAGTTCGGCGACGGCGGAGCACTCGGTGCCGGTGGCGACTGGTAGCCGCCCGGCGGCACGGTGAAGATCGCGGTCGAGTCCGAGCCGTGGGAACGGAACCAGACCGCCTCCATCTCGCGGAAGATCGGCGCCTCGCCGGTGTCCTCCACCCGGGGCGCGACCGCGGAGGCGGCGTTCACCGGGGTACCCGCGACCGGGCCGGAGGGCAGGCCGGACGGTGCCGCCCCGGCGGGCGTCATGGCGTGCGTCGCGGCCGGGCCGGCACCCATGCCGCCGCGCTGCGGCAGCGAGGACGCGACCGTCGGGTACTGCACGGTCGGCGAGGTGACCCCGGTCGAACCGGCCAGACCCGTGTGCGCGGGCGGTGCCGTCGACGCCGGGTTCTGGTAGGTCGGCGTCATGCCCTGCTGGTACGTCGGCGCGGGCATCGCCGGCAACTGGCTCGCCGTCAACTGGCTGTTGACCGGCGCACCGGTGCTGGCCGGCATCGCTCCGGCCGGGTCACCCCCGGTCTGCCACTGGTTGCCCGCCGCGCTGCGCCACTGCTCGGTCAGGGTGCCGGCGGTACGCGACGCGCCGACCGGAGAGAGCGTCTCCTGCCAGGCGGCGCCGGTCGACGGCCGGCCGGTGGCCGGTCCCTGCTCGACGGCGAGCGGCTGCCGCTGCCGGCCGAGGACCTGGTCGCGACCGCGCGGGTTCGGCAGCACCACCGTGCTGGCCGGCAGGGTGACCTGGGCGACCGTGCCGCCCTCGACGTTGCGGCGCAGGTCGACCCGGATGTCGTGCCGGTGCGCCAGCCGGCCCACCACCGCGAGGCCCATCAGCCGGAAGGCCGCCACGTCGACCGCCGGCGGTTCGGCCAGCCGGCGGTTGAGGGCGTCCATCTGCTCCTCGCTGAGGCCGAGTCCCCGGTCCTCCACCTGGATCAACACGTAGTCGCGGATCCGGCGGGCGTCGGCGACCACCGTGGTGTGCGGCGGCGAGAAGCGGGTCGCGTTGTCGAGCAGCTCGGCGACCAGCCGGACCACGTCGTTGACCGCGTGCGCGGCGACCGAGATGTCCGGATCGACGGTGCCGAACTCGATCCGGTTGTAGAGCTCCACCTCGGACTGCGCGGCCCGCAGCGCGTCGATCAGCAACGCGTCCTCGCGGCGGGGCGCCGTCGAGTCGGCGCCGGCCAGCACGAGCAGGTTCTCGTCGTTGCGGCGCATCCGGGTGGCCAGGTGGTCGAGCTCGAAGAGCTGCGCCAGCCGCTTCGGGTCCTCCTCACCCCGCTCGATCGCGTCGAGTTCACCGATCATCCGGTCGACCAGGGTCTGGCTTCGGCGGGCCAGGCTGAGGAACATCGCCGAGACGCTGGTCCGCAGGGCGGCCTGCTCGGCCGCGATCCGGACCGCTTCCTTGTGTACGACGTTGAAGGCCAGCGCGACCTGGCCCACCTCGTCCTTGTTGTTGAGCCGGATCGGGTCCCGGACCTGCCGGACGATCTCGTCGACGCCGCCGTCGCCGATGGTGCCGACGTCCCGGAGCCGGCGGACCGCCTCGGGCAGGTCGTGGTTGGCCACCGAGAGCGCACCCTCGCGGAGCCGGCGCAGCGACTGGTTGAGCGACCGGGCCAGCACCACGGCGAGGGCGAGCGCGACGATCAGCGTGAGAAGCACGATCACCGACTCGATGATCGCCTGCTGGACGACCTCGGAGCGGGCCGACTCGGCTTGGTCCAGCAGGTCGGATTCGAGCAGCGTCTCCGCCCAGCGCATCAGGTCGTTGATCGAGCCGATCGCGATCGCCGCCGAGCTGGCGCTGATCGGTGCCCGCTGCCCGACCGACCGGGTCAGGTCCCGGGCCACCTTGTCGGCGAGGATCACCGCGTCGCCGGTGACGGCGCCGTTGACCACCGCCTCCTGCCGGGCGTTGGCGGAGGCGCCGAAGGCCAGCAGCGCCTCCTGCTGGCTGGTCAGGGTGGCGATGAAGGCCGA
This sequence comes from Plantactinospora sp. BC1, assembly GCF_003030345.1. Taxonomy (NCBI): domain Bacteria; kingdom Bacillati; phylum Actinomycetota; class Actinomycetes; order Micromonosporales; family Micromonosporaceae; genus Plantactinospora; species Plantactinospora sp. BC1. Next base: position 7,463,152 of record NZ_CP028158.1, on the reverse strand, counting down.
GAACTGCTCCTGGTCCAGCACCTGGGTGTTGGCGAGGGCGCTGTAGACCACCGCCTCCTCCTCGGCCACCGCCTCCTTCGCCTGGGCGAGCGCGGAGAGGGTACGCAGGCTGTCGCCGACCGCGCTCTCCCCGGAGATCTGGCCGAGCGCCTCGCCGTACGCCACGAGTTCACCGATGATCATGCCGTACCGCAGGGTGGCCTCGCCGGGTGGCATCTGCGGGCGCTCCAGCACCTCCTGCCGGGTGCCGTTGAGCGTCGCCAGCCGGTCGTCGATGACCCGCAGCCGGTCCTCCACCGAGGCCGGGACGTCGCTGACCTGGGCCCGCCGGTCGTTGTACGCGGCGATCCGGGCATCGGTGCGCTGCACGTACGCGTCGTACGCCTCGGTCGTGGTCTCCTTCGACTCGGCCAGCAGCCGCGCGGCGGCGATCCGCTCCTTGTGCACGTCCTGGGTGAGCGCCGAGATGTCGGCGGAGAGTTCGGTCAGCGACCGGAGCACGCCGGCCTGGTAGGCGCCCTGTCCGATGTCGACCAGTCGGATCGTGGCGAGCGCGAGGACCGCGGCGACCGGGACGACGAGCAGGAGTGCGAGCTTGGACCGGATCCGGGTGTCCCGTAGCCGGGGAAGCCAGCGGCGCGGTGCAGCGCCCCCCCGCAGACCTTTTGCGGGCAGGGTCGTAGGTCCGGTGCTCACGACATCGCCTCCGTCGTTTCATTACGTGACCCGTCGACCGATGCCTGCTGCAGCGGATCGAGCCGCACGCGGCACGGCCGCGATTTCATCAGAAGAAGGCCGCTTTGGGAAGCGACGGGAGGGCAGCAAAGGTCCATCATGGGACGTCGGCTACCCTCGGCGCCGGGAGATCGATGAATCGGCAAGTCTCTGATCAGCACATATATCTCTAGAGTGGTCACTTGTATCTGGAAAGTTATCCCGCACCCGTACCCCCTCTTATCACTATGTGAGACCCGTCATCCCGAAACCGGCCGGGCATCCACCGCTTGACCCAGGCGTCCGGCATTGGCAAGGTTTTGCGGGTTTGAAGGCTTCGCGTGAACCGTACGGCAGATCGCTGCCATCCATTGTGGACGACTGGATCGGCGGCCGGGCAAGCACCCCGCCCGCGCCGGATACCTGGAGGACTGAGTTGAGGCCCATCCGCTCCGCGATACCCGCGCTGCTCGCGTCGGCCATCCTGGCAACCTCGCTGACCGGCTGCCAGTTCGGCGCGCCGGAGAAGGAGTCCGGGGAGATCGTGATCGGCGCCGACCTGGAACTGTCCGGCGCGGCCCCACAGGTCGGCAAGGCCTACCAGCGGGCACTGGAACTCAAGGTCGAACAACTGAACGAGTCCGGTGCGCTGGACGGTCGTCGGGTTCGCCTGGAGGTCCGGGACAACAAGTTCGACCCCAGCATCTCGGCAACCAATATCGGCGATTTCACCGCCAACCCGGCGATCAGCGGCATCATCATGGGCAGTTGTAACGACTGCGCCATCGGTGCGGCGAAGACGGTGAAGAGCAAGCAGGTTCCGACGATCGCGCTCGCCCCCGCCGGTGAAGTCGCCGCACCCGGACCGGACCGGGAATACATGTTCAAACTCGGCCCGAACGCCCGCGACAACGTCGCCGCGATCGCCGCCGAACTCCGGGTCCGCGGCGTCGAATCGGTGGCCCTGCTGCACACCGCCGACAAGTACGGCGAGGAGGGCGCGCGGACGCTGGCGAGCGAACTCGTCGGCGTCGAGGAGGACGCCACCGACATCCCGATCCTGGCGAAGCGGACGGTGAAGGTGACCGACACCGACGTCAGCCAACCGGTCGCCGCACTGGTGGCGGAAGAGCCGGACGCGATCATCGTGTGGACCCCGGCCGACCAGGCCAACCTGGCGATCGGGCGCCTCGCCTCCGAGGGCTTCAAGGGCCACATCTTCCTCGACGCGGTGGCCGCCGGCGACCTCTTCATCGGCAACAGCGGCGGCGCGGCGGAGAGGACCACGATGGTCTTCACCCAGACCATGGTGATCGACGACGTGATCGCGACCACCCCGGCCAAGGCGGCGAGCAAGCAGTGGTTCCGGGACTACACCGCCCGGTTCGGCGGCTACTACGGGTACTCCTCGTTCGCGGCCGACGCGCTGCAACTGATCGTGGACGCGGCGGTACGGGCCGGCGGCGGCGAGGAGCCGGACCGGGCACGCATCCGCAGCCTGCTGGAGACCGCCGAGACCGACGGCCTCTCCGGCCCGATCCGGATGACGCCGGAGAACCACTCGGGGCTGATGCCCCAGGCGTTGAGCCTGCTGGTGGCCCGTGGTGGCCGCTGGCGGCTGGCCGGCTGAGCCGGCGATCGACGACGCGGCCCGGCGGCGCGGAACGAGTCCTCGCCGCCGGAAGGCGTCCGGGATAGCCTGTCGACACTGTCGACCTGTCGAATGGGGTGGCAAAGCGATGATCCGACTCTCCGGAGTATCCCGGACCTTCGGTGGTCGGTCCGGTTCCGTCGAGGCGCTGCGGCGGATCGACCTCGACGTCGCCGAGGGCGAGTTCCTCGCCGTGGTGGGCCGCTCCGGCTGCGGCAAGTCCACCCTGCTGCGCCTGGTCGCCGGTCTGCTGCCGGTGACCGAGGGCGAGATCCGGGTGGCGGACGAGGTCGTCACCCGGCCACGGCGCGACATCGCCATGGTCTTCCAGCGCCCGGCGCTGCTGCCCTGGCGGTCGGTCCTCGACAACGTCATGCTGCCCACCGAGATCTTCGGCTGGAGCAAGGCCGCGCACCGCGACCGGGCCCGCGAACTGCTGTCGATGGTCGGGCTCAGCGAGTTCGAGAAGCGGCTTCCGCACGAACTCTCCGGCGGCATGCAGCAGCGGGTGTCGCTGTGCCGGGCCCTGATCCAGCAGCCGAAGGTGCTGCTGATGGACGAGCCGTTCTCCGCGCTGGACGCGCTGACCCGGGAGGAACTCTCGGTCGAACTCCAGCGGATTCACATGGAGCACTCGGCGACGATCGTCTTCGTCACCCACTCGATCGACGAGGCGGTGCTGCTCGCCGACCGGGTCGTCGTACTCAGTCCGCGCCCCGGGCAGATCCGCAAGGTGCTCGACATCAACATCCCGCGTCCCCGCTCCCTGGGCCGCAACGCGCACTTCGAGGACGTCGCCCGGGCCAGCGCGGAACTGCACGAACTCCTGATCGACCACCCCGAGAGCGGCCCCGGCCTGGCCCTGAGCGGCAGCGGCCAGGCGGACCAGCAGCGCTGACCCGACGGTCAGCACGATCGGCAGCCGGTCGGGCGCCCCTGCCGGTGCCCGACGTCCGGCCCAGGGTGGCGGGCCGGCCGGACGAGTGCGTAACGTGCCCGGCATGGCCTACCGGACCTGGGGCAGAGTGCTGCTCGCCGCACTCCTCGTCGGGATCGTCAGCGGCGCCGGCCAGCTGGGGATCGCGTACGGCCTCGGCCTCGTCCGCTTCAACCGCGGTTTCGACGGCGCCACGGTGAACCACTGGCCCGCCCAGCTCGGCTGGGTCGGCTGGTTCGCCATGGTGGCGGCCGTGCTCGGCGCGATGCTGGCGGACCGGCTCGCCCGCAGGTACACCCTACCCAGCACGCTCGGCAACCGAGCCGTCATCTCCGCGCTCGCCGCCCTCGGCGCACTCGCGGTGGCCCCGCTCTCCATGCAGCCCGCCCGGGCGGCGCAGGTCGCCTCGGCAGACCCGGTCAGCCTGACCGGGGTGGCCGCGTTGATCGGTGCCGGGGTCGGGTTCGTCGCCGCCCTGGCCGCGCTCAGCCAGCGTCCGGTGGTCTGGAACATCGGGGCGGTGACCGGGGCGATCTGGTTCCTCGCCGTACTCTCCGTACTCCCCTCGCTCGGCCCCACCGACCCGCTGCCCGCCGTCCGGCTCGGCGGCGTCGACCCGAGCTGGCTCAGCGCCGGTACCAGCCAGCGGCTGGCGGTGGTCACCATGCCGGCGCTGGCCCTGGTCGCGGGCGCCCTCACCGGTGCCCTGGCCCGGCGGCGCGAGCTGCCGACGCCGGTGGTCGCCAGCTGCGGGGTGGCGGGCCCGGCGATGCTCGCCCTGGCGTACCTCGTCGCCGGCCCGGGTGACTCGGCCGACGCCTACCAGGCGGCACCGTACTGGGGCGCACTGATCGCCGTCGGTGCCGGTGCGCTGGGTTCGGTGCTTGCGGCGTGGGCCCGCTGGCCGCTGACCACGACCACCCCGGCGCTGGCCACGGGCGCCCCGGAGCAGGCCGGCACAGCCGACCCGACCGCAACCGACCCGACCGCAGCCCACCCGACCGCAGCCGACCCGACCGCAGCCGCGACGCTCGGCGGCACCGCCGGCACGGCGGCGACCGCAGAGCGTGGCAGCGGCGGAACGCCAGGTGAGAGCGGCACCGCCAGGACGCCGGACGGGAGCGGCAGCGGCCGGACGTCCGGTGCCGATGGCGTCGACGACGCACCCACCGAGACCATCCCGACGGTGACCTCGCCGAGCGGCGGCGGTACCTCGGCCGCCCCGACCTGGCGGCTGGGCGTCCCGCGCGACGAACCCCCGGCCGGTGCCGGCGGCAGCGCCAGCGACCCGAGTACCGGACCGACACCGGCCCGCACCTGGACACCTGGTACGGCGGCGGCCGGCGGGCGACCGGCCAGCGAGCCGACGAGGCCCTCGGCTGAGCAGCCGCCGAGTCCCGGAAGCTGGTCGTTCGACATCGGCAGGGGCGTACCGTCCCCGCGTACCTCCACGGAGGATTCGACCCCCACCGACCGGTTCGGGTCACCGGTGCCGACCGTGCCCGAAAGCGGTCAGCGAAGCGGCCCGGAATCGGCCGGTCCGGCCGGCGGCGGACCTGGCGCGGCTGCGACGGATGCCGGGTTCTCGGGCGGTTGGGCCGGTGCCCGCCGACTTCGCACCGAGGACTTCTGGCCGACCACGACGCCGCCGGTCGCGCCGTCGACGCCGGTGGGGGGCACGGGACCGTCGACACCAACTGCGGCAACGCCCTCGACAACGCCCTCGACAACGCCCTCGACAACGCCGGAGCCACCGGCCACTGCGACGCCACCGGCGGTGACGTCCACACCACCGTCCGCGCCACCGCCGCCGTCCGCGCCACCGCCGCCGTCCGCGCCACCGCCGCCGTCCGCGCCACCGCCGCCGTCCGCGCCACCGCCGCCGTCCGCGACACCGTCCCGTAGCGACGACGTCTGGGACGCCTTCACGCCGGTCAGCCGTCCCCGCCCCGACCGTGTCGAACCGACGGCCGAATCGACGAAGACCGGACCGGTGTCCGAAGCGACGACCGGACCGGCAACCGAATCGACGACCAGACGGGCGACCGAATCGACGACCGGACCGGCGATCGGATCGGCGCACCGGACGGGCGAGGGTGGTGCGGCCCCCACCCCCGGTCCGGCTCCTACCTCCGACCCCGCCACCTCCGACCCCGCCACCTCCGGGACCGTCGCCTCCGGCACTGTCGCCTCCGGCACCGGCCGGGGCGACCTCGGCAGCGGGTCGAACGACGTCGGCCGGGTCGGCGACGACCGGTCGTACCCGAGCGGAACGGGATCGGGCAGTATCCCCGCGCAGTGGGGCGGGATCGGGGCGACACCGGGTCGGGCTCCGGTCGGGTCGGGTGGGACGGGAGCCGGATCGGCCGAGACGGGACGGAACCGAACGGAGCCGAGCGGAGCAGACCCCACCCGTACCGAACGGATCCCGCCCATCCCGGTGGTCGCCGGGGATGGCCCGGGCCAGGTCGGGGATACGCCGGACCAGCTCGGGGTTACCTCGGGCCGGGCCGCCGCCCCGGATCGCGGCACGCCCCCGGCCGGACCCGCACCTGGTCGCGGCATGTCCCCGGCCGAACCCGCCCCTGGTCGCAGTGCGCCCTCGGCCGAACTCGGCCCGCATCGAGGCACGCCGCCGGCCGAACTCGGGCCGGATCGTGGCACGCCGCCGGCCGGACCCAGGCCGGATCGTGGCACGCCGCCGGCCGGACCCGGGCCGGAGACCACCGCCGAGGTCGAGTCCGGGTCGGGCACCGGAGACGCGCAGCGGCCGGCGGGGCGGCTCCGTCGCGGCCTGTTCCGGCGCAACCGGGGTGGTACCGACGCCGCCGAGCAGACCGGCACCGTCGAGACCGGCAAGGGCGACTCGAAGCAGGACAAGGGAGAGTCGAAGCCGGGCAGGGGCGAGTCGAAGCAGCGGGAGGCGAAGGGCCGCAACCGTACGGAGGAACCGGTGCCTGCCCGCGACGAGGAGTACGTCGACTGGGTGAGCGGGCTCAGCGAGCCCGACCCGGCGGCGGACGACCTCGGGCTGGACCGGAGCGTACGCCGTTCGCTGCGCTCGACCGGCCGGCACCACGCCGACTGACCGCTGCCCCCATCCGAGCGGGCGCGGCGCCGGCTCGACCTGGACACCAGAGGCGTATCCACCGCCGGATAACGCCTCTGGCGTCCAGGTGAACGAACTCCGCCGCTCCGGCCACCGACCGCTCAGAACCCACCGGCGGCGCGCGGGAGCCGATGAGCCCACGGCAGTGCGTCGGGAGCCGGACGGGCGCACCGCCGCCAGGGGTTCAGGCCAGTGGCAGGTACACCTTGCCGCCCGAGGCCAGGAACTCGGTCGACTTCTCCTGCATGCCCTGTGCCGCGTACTCCTTCAGCTCCTGGGTGATTTTCATGGAGCAGAACTTCGGGCCGCACATGGAGCAGAAGTGTGCCGTCTTGGCGGGCGTCGCCGGCAGGGTGGCGTCGTGGTACGCCCGGGCGGTCTCCGGGTCCAGCGACAGGTTGAACTGGTCCTCCCAGCGGAACTCGAACCGCGCCTTCGACAGCGCGTCGTCCCAGGCCTGCGCCCCGGGGTGCCCCTTGGCCAGGTCGGCGGCGTGCGCCGCGATCTTGTACGCGATCACCCCCGCCTTGACGTCGTCCCGGTCCGGCAGCCCAAGGTGCTCCTTGGGGGTGACGTAGCAGAGCATGGCGGTACCGAACATGCCGATCATCGCGGCGCCGATCGCCGAGGTGATGTGGTCGTACGCCGGGGCGATGTCCGTGGTCAGCGGCCCGAGGGTGTAGAACGGTGCCTCGTGGCACAGCTCCTGCTGGAGGTCCACGTTCTCCTTGATCTTGTGCATCGGCACGTGGCCCGGCCCCTCGATCATCACCTGTACGCCGTGCTCCCAGGCCACCGAGGTCAGCTCCCCGAGGGTACGCAGCTCGGCGAACTGCGCCTCGTCGTTCGCGTCCGCGATCGATCCGGGCCGCAGCCCGTCGCCGAGCGAGAACGTGACGTCGTAGCGGGCGAGGATCTCGCAGAGTTCGGCGAAGTTGGTGTAGAGGAAGTTCTCCTCGTGGTGCGCCAGGCACCAGGCCGCCATGATCGAGCCGCCCCGGGAGACGATCCCGGTGACCCGGTTGACCGCCAGCGGCACGTAGCCGAGGCGTACCCCGGAGTGCACCGTCATGTAGTCGACGCCCTGCTCGGCCTGCTCGATCACGGTCTCCCGGAAGACCTCCCAGGAGAGCTTCACCGGGTCACCGCCGACCTTCTCCAGGGCCTGGTAGATCGGAACGGTCCCGATCGGCACCGGGGAGTTGCGGATGATGGCTTCCCGGGTCTCGTGGATCCGCTTGCCGGTGGAGAGGTCCATCACGGTGTCCGCACCCCACCGGGTGGCCCAGGTCAGCTTCTCCACCTCCTCGGCGATCGACGAGGTGACCGCCGAGGTGCCGATGTTGGCGTTGACCTTCACCAGGAACCGCTTGCCGATGATCGCCGGCTCGCACTCGGGGTGGTTGACGTTCAGCGGCAGTACCGCCCGGCCGGCCGCGATCTCGTCCCGGACCACCTCGGCCGGCATCCCCTCCCGGACCGCCACGAACTCCATCTCCGGGGTGACGATCCCGGCCCGGGCGTAGCCGAGTTGGGTGGGTCGGGCGCCGTCCCGGCCGGCCAGCGGGGTGCCGGCACCGCGTACCGGTGCCACGTCGCCGCGTTCCGCGATCCACGCCCCGCGCAGCGGAGGCAGCCCCTCGGCGGGGTCCGAGCCGGGACCGGACGTGTCGTAGAGCCGTACCGGTGGTTCGTCGCCGGCCAGTTCGACCTCCGCGAACGGCACCCGGACGTCCGGACGCGCCCCCGTCACGTACACCTTGCGACGAGCGTTCATGACAACCTCCCTGTGCTGGATGAGCCGGATCCGCTGGATGAACCGGACCCGCTGGACGGGCCGGACCCGACGCCCGCCGCCGTACCGGAGGTGCCGAAGTGGTCCAGCGGCCCGTGACCGCGCCCCAACGACCAGTTCCGGGCACCGAGCAGCGCGCGGGTGACGTACTCCTTGGCGAAGGCCACCGCCTCCGGCACCTGGTCGCCGAGGGTCAGTCGGGCGGCGATCGCGGCCGAGAACGAGCAGCCGGTGCCGTGGGTGTTCCGGGTCGGCACCCACGGCCCGCGCAACAGCCGCACCTCGGCGCCGGTCCAGAGCGCGTCGACGGCGCCGCCGAACGCCTCGCCGCCGCCGGTCGCGAGCCCCGAGTCGTCGCTGTCGCCGCCGGTCACCACGACGTATCGGGGGCCGCCCGCGGCGAGCTGCCGGGCCGCCTGCGCCATCTCGTCGGGACCGGAGACGGTACGGCCGAGGATCGCCGCCGCCTCCGCCCGGTTCGGCGTCGCCACCAGGGCGTACGGCAGCAGCCGCTCGATCGCCCCGACCACGCCGAGCCGGGCTCCGCTGGTCGAGACGAGCACCGGGTCGACCACCAGGTTCGGCAGCAGGCCGGCCCGGGCGGCTCCGGCCACCGCGGCCGCGATCTCGGCGTCGCCGAGCATCCCGGTCTTCACCGCCAGCGGCGGCAGGTCCTCGGTCAACGCGTCGAGTTGGGCGCTCACCATCTCGGCGGAGACCGGGAAGACCGCCCGTACCTCGTGGGTGTTCTGCGCGGTGACCGCGGTGAGCACCGACGTGCCGTAGACCCCGAGCGCGGCGAAGACCTTCAGGTCGGCCTGGATTCCCGCGCCCGCCCCGGAGTCGGAGCCGGCCACGGTCAGCACCACCGGCGGGGTCACCGCGAACGCTCCGCTGCCGGAGCGGCCGGTACCGGCACACCGGCCCGGGCCTGGACGGCCGCGCAGAGGTCGCGGACCAGCCGGGCCGGGTCGGCCGAGCGCATCACCGCACCCATCACCGCCGCACCGGCCGCACCCGCCGCCAGGCAGGCGTCGACCTGTTCGGGTGTGCCGATGCCGCCGAGCGCGACCACCGGTACCGGGCTGCGGGTGACCAGCCCGGCCAGGCCGGCGGGGCCGAGCGGCGGGCCGTATCCGGGCTTGGACGGGCTCGGATAGACCGGCGAGAGCGTCACGTAGTCCTCCGTGCAGAGTCGCCCCAGCTCGGCGAGGTCGTGGCAGGAGCGGCCGACCAGCGGCAGCGCCGGTGCCGGATAGGGGCCGGCGGCCGGCAGGTGCACCGCGTCGCCGTCGAGCGGGTCCGGCCCGGCGACCAGCAGGGTGCCGCGCACCGGGGCGAGGATCGCGCGCAGCCGCCGGGCCAGGTCGAGCCGCTCGGGTCGGGGCAGGTCCCGCTCCCGCAGCAGTACCCATCGGACCCCGCCGTCGACCGCGGCCCGGACCACCTCGTCGAGCGGCCGGTTCGCCTGCCACCGGTCGGTGACCAGCACGATTCCCCGGGGCCCGGTCACAGCTCGGGCCGCCCCTCGTCCGGGGTGGAGGCCAGCGCGTGGAAGCGTCGGGGGATCCGTCCCGCCCCGGCGGCCAGCCGGCCCGCCTCGATGGCGAACCGCATGGCGGTGGCCATCCGTACCGGGTCGGCCGCCCGGGTGACGGCGCTGGCCAGCATCACCGCGTCGCAGCCGAGTTCCATCGCCAGCGCCGCGTCCGAGGCGGTGCCGACGCCCGCGTCCAGGATCACCGGTACGTCCACGTTCTGCCGCAGCAGCCGCAGGTTGTGCGGGTTGTTGATGCCCAGCCCGGAACCGATCGGCGCGCCCGCCGGCATCACCGCAGCACAGCCGAGATCCTGCATCCGGCGGGCCAGCACCGGGTCGTCGGTGACGTACGGCAGCACCGTGAACCCGTCGGCGACCAGCCGCTCGGCGGCGCTGACCAGCTCGACCGCGTCCGGCAGCAGGGTCCGCTCGTCGCCGATCACCTCCAGCTTGATCCACGACGTCTCGAACGCCTCCCGGGCGAGCTGCGCCACGGTGATCGCCTCGGCGGCGGTACGGCAGCCGGCGGTGTTCGGCAGCAGCCGTACGCCGCACCGGCCGAGTACCTCCAGCACTCCGCCGCCCATGGTGGCGTTGCTGTCGATCCGGCGCAGCGAGACGGTGACCAGTTCACTGCCGCTGGCCCGGATCGTCTGCTCAAGCACGTACGGGCTGGTCGCCCCGCCGGTGCCGAGGATCAGCCGGGAGTCGAACTTCTCACCGGCGAGCACGAATCCGGGTTCGGGGTCGGGTGCTCCGATCGACATCGCGCGTCACCCGCCCTGCGCCGCGGTCAGCACCTCGACCCGGTCGCCGTCCCGGAGTTGCCGGGCCGGCCAGCCGCCGCGCGGCACCACCTCGCCGTTGACCGCGACCGCCACGCCCCGGTGTGCGCTGGTGATCCGCTGCACCAGCTCCGCCACGGTCAACTCGCCGGGCAGCCGCTCTTCGACTCCGTTCACGGTCAGCTCCACCGTGTCCTCCCCACCCTGGTCGTTCCGTCGTCCGGCCCCGGCCTCCCGCCGGGCACCGGCCCGTCACCTGCCTCCGCTCCCGCCTCGGCTTCCGCCTCCGCACCCGCTCCCGCTGGCGCCGCCCGCCCGACCCGAGTCGGCCCGGGCGGGACCGGGTCGGCGAACCGGGCCGGCGAGAGCGGTCCGAGCGCCGGATCCGGTACGCCGGTGGCCAGCAGGTCGGCGATCAGGTCGGCGGTGAGCGGGGTGAGCACGATGCCGTGCCGGAAGTGTCCGGCCGCGACCACCACGTCGGGCCGGTCCGGCAGCGGGCCGAGCAGCGGTGCGTTGTCCGGCGTACCGGGGCGCAGCCCGGAGCGCGCCTCGACCAGCTCGTACTCGCCGAGTTCCGGGAGCACGTCGGTGGCGGCGCGGAGCAGGTCGAGTACCGCTCCGGCGGTGACGCCGAGGTCGGCGCGCTCCTCCACGGTGGCCCCGACCACCACCTCGCCGTCGGTCCGGGGTACCAGGTAGACGTGCCGGCCGTCGGCGTGGCCCCGGATCACGTGCCGGAAGCCGGGCGCCGCGCCGCCGGGCGCGCGCAGCCGCAGGATCTGCCCCTTCACCGGCCGGACCGGCAGGCCGGTCAGCGCCGCCGTGCCGCAGCCGGCCGCGACGACCGTCGCCGCCGCGTCCAGTTCGGCGAGGTCCCGGACCGGTCGGGACAGCACCGTCACCCCGGCGCGTTCGACGGCGGCCCGCAGCGCGGTGACCAGCCGGCGCGGGTCGACCTGGTGGTCGCTGGCGGCGAGCGCGCCGCCGCGCAGCCGGGTGGCCAGCAGCGGTTCGCGGTCCCGCAGCTCCGCCGGCCGCAGCGGGGTCACCGGCAGCCCCAGGTCCCGCTGGTACGTCCAGAGCCGCTCCGCCTCGGCCAGGTCGTCGGAGGTGAGCGCGACGGTCAGCGTCCCCTCGGTCCGATAGCCCAGGTCCAGCCCGGTCGCTTCGGCGAGTTCGGCGGCGAAGGCCGGCCAGCGGGCAGCGGACTCGACCAGCAGTCCGGTCAGCGTCCGCTCGCCGAAGTAGCTCTCGGCGACCGGGGCGAGCATTCCGGCCGCGACGTCGGAGGCGCCGGAGCCGGGCGCGGGGTCGTGGAGGCTGACCCGCAGGCCCCGGGCGGCGCAGCGCCAGGCGACGGCGAGCCCGATCGGGCCGCCGCCGACCACCGCGACGTCCGCCGCCCGGTCCCCGCCTAGCATTCCCCCGCCCCCGCACCCGCGCCGGAGTGCGGGGAACCGCGCCGGGGGTCCCACCCCGGCGATGTTCCCCGTCCCGGATCGGGTGGGGGCGGATCGGTGCGCAGGGCGGTGAGGAGATCGGCGGTGGCCCGGGCCGGGTCGGCGGCGCCGGAGACGGCGCCGACCACGGCGACGCCGTACGCCCCGGCGGCGAGCAGTGCCGGCACCCGGTCGGCGGTGATCCCGCCGATCGCGATCACCGGTACCGGCACGGTCGAGGCGACCCGGCGGATTCCGTCCGGGCCGATCGGGGCGGGGAGTCCGTCCTTGGTGGAGGTGGCGTGGCAGGGGCCGACGCCGAGATAGCTGGCGCCGGCCGCGACCGCCGCCGCACCGGTCTCCGGGTCGCGGGCGGTCGCGCCGAGCACGGCGTCCGGGCCGAGCACCCGGCGGGCGGCGTCGACCGGCAGGTCGCGGGCACCGACGTGCCCACCGGCCGCGCCGATCGCGAGGGCGAGGTGCAGCCGGTCGTTGACCAGGCAGGACGCCCCGACGGCGGCACACCGGCGGGTCACCTCGGCGGCCAGCTCGTACGCCGTCCGGTCGTCGGTGTCGTCGGCCACCCGGACCTGTACGACGAGTTCGGGGCCGGCGACCGAGAGGGCGGCGTCGACCACCGCGAGCGGATCCCGCTGCCCGGGTCGGGTGTCGGTGATGAGGTGAAGTCGTCCGATGGATAGCACGGCAACGCTCCTCCCTGCGCCGGCATTACCCGGATCAGGTTCGACGGTCGGGGGCTCGACAGCCCCCCTCTCAGCCCGGTCCACCGGGCTCCCGTGGGTTACTTGTCGGCGAGCGTACGTGGCCGGTCACGGATCCGTAAAGGGCCGTGACCTATCGCATAGTGTCAGCGCTCGACCACGTACCGGGGTGCGAGGTGCCGTGACCGGCGCCCCGACGGATATGTCTGTCCTATCCGGATGATTCCACCTCGTTACGTAACCGTTACCTGAATTAACCTCACCGCCTTATTCCGGCCGCCCGGCAGGCGGCCCTAATTTGTTCAACCACAAGGCAGAATTCGATGGCCGGAGCTTCGGCGAGTTCCGGTCGTACCTCCACACCCCGTGGCGGTCTTCGGCGTACCGACCCGGGATCCCCCTGTCCTCACCGGACCAAGGAGATCCTCCGTGTCCAGCCCCGGCCGCTCCGGCGGCACCTCGCACCCTCCGCACCCCCATCGCAGATTCCGGCGCCGCCTGGTCGGCGCGACCGCGGCACTCCTGCTCGGCACGACCGCACTGGCCGGTACCCCCGCCTCGGCCGCCCCGGCGGTCCTGCCCCAGGCCCAGGCACCCGTCAAGAAGGCGCCGGCACTCGAACCGGCCGCCGAGGCGGAATCCTTCCGGGTGCTGGTCTTCTCCAAGACGGCCGGCTTCCGGCACGACTCCATCCCGGCCGGCATCGCCGCGATCCAGCAGCTCGGCACGGAGCACGGGTTCACCGTCGACGCCACCGAGGACGCGACGGCCTTCACCGACGCCAACCTCGGCAGGTACCAGGCGGTGATGTGGCTCTCCACCACCGGCGACGTACTGAACGCCGAGCAGCAGGCCGCCTTCGAGCGCTACATCAAGGCCGGCGGCGGATACGCGGGCGTACACGCCGCCTCGGACACCGAGTACGACTGGCCCTGGTACGGCGAGCTGGTCGGGGCGTACTTCGCCTCGCACCCGGCCAACCAGCAGGCCACAATCAAGGTCGAGGACCACGCGCACGAGTCCACGAAGGACCTCCCGGCGAAGTGGTCCCGGTACGACGAGTGGTACAACTTCCGCGACAACCCGCGCGGCGACGTACACGTGCTCGCCTCGCTGGACGAGACCAGCTACGCCCCCGGCGCCGGGGCGATGGGCCACGACCACCCGTTCGCCTGGTGCCAGGAGTACGACGGCGGCCGGGCCTGGTACACGGCCGGCGGCCACACCCAGCAGTCGTACGCCGAGCCGGAGTTCCTCGACCACCTGCTCGGCGGGATCCGGACCGCGGCCGGTGCGGTGGAGGCCGACTGCTCCGCCTCGCTGACCAGCAGCTTCGAGAAGATCACCCTGGACAGCAACACCAACAACCCGATGGAGCTGGACGTCGCCGCCGACGGGCGGGTCTTCTACATCGAACGCGACGGCCGGGTCCAGATCATCAAGCCGGAGACCGGCACCACGGTCACCGCCGCCGACCTCGACGTCTTCACCGGCAACGAGGACGGGCTGATCGGGATCCGGCTCGACCCGGACTTCGCCACCAACAGCTGGGTGTACCTCTACTACGCCCCGAACGGCGGGGCGGCCCGCAACTACCTGTCCCGGTTCACAGTGGTCGGTGACACCCTCGACCTGGCGAGCGAGAAGATCGTGCTCCAGGTGCCGACGCAGCGGAACACCTGCTGCCACGCGGGCGGCAGCATGGTCTTCGACAGCGCCGGCAACCTCTATCTGGCCACCGGCGACAACACCAACCCGTTCGAGTCGAATTCCTTCACCCCGATCGACGAGCGGCCGGGCCGGCAGGACTTCGACGCGCAGCGCAGCTCCGGCAACACCAACGACCTGCGCGGCAAGGTGCTCCGGATTCACCCGGAGGACGACGGGACGTACACCGTCCCGCAGGGGAACCTCTTCGCCCCGGGCACCGAGAAGACCCGGCCGGAGATCTACGCGATGGGCTTCCGGAACCCGTTCCGGATCGGCATCGACCCGAAGTCGGACACCCTCTATGTGGCGGACTACGGTCCGGACGCCGGGGCGGCGAACCCGAACCGTGGTCCGGAGGGGACGGTGGAGTGGAACGCCGTCGCCCAGCCCGGCAACTACGGCTGGCCGTACTGCCACGGCGCGAACTACGCCTACAACGACTACCAGTTCCCGTCCGGGCCGAGCGGGGCGAAGTTCGACTGCGCCGCGCCGGTGAACAACTCGCCGAACAACACCGGGCTGACCAACCTGCCCCCGGCGATCCCGGCCACCGTGGACTACGACTACGGCGGCAACCCGCTCTTCCCGGAGATCGGTGGCGGCGGTGCCCCGATGGGCGGCCCGGTCTACCGGTACGACCCGGCGAACCCGTCCGAGCGCAAGTGGCCGGCGTACTACGACGGCAAGGCGATGTTCGGCGAGTGGAACCAGAACAAGATGTACGCCTTCCAGGTCACCGACGACGGCAAGTCCCTTGTGGACATCAATCAGCTGCTCACCGGGATGACCTTCGTCCGGCCGATGGACTTCGAGTTCGGCCCGGACGGTGCGCTGTACCTGATCGAGTGGGGCAGCGGCTTCGGCGGCAACAACGACAACTCCGGGGTCTACCGGATCGAGTACATCGCCGGTGACCGGGCGCCGATCGCGGTCGCCACCGCGAACCCGACCTCCGGCCCGGCCCCGCTGACCGTGGCCTTCTCCAGCGAGGGCTCCCGGGACCCGGACGGCGGCCCGATCAGCTACGCCTGGACCTTCGGCGACGGCGGCACCTCGACCGAGCCGAACCCGACGCACACGTACCCGGCGGCCGGCAACTACACCGCCCAGCTCACCGTCACGGGCGACACCGGCCGGACGGCGGTGGCGAACGTACCGGTGACGGTCGGCAACACCGCCCCGACGGTGACCATCGAGTTCCCGCCGGACGGCGGGTTCTTCGACTGGGGCGACCAGGTGAAGTACACGGTCAGGGTGACCGACCCGGAGGACGGGACGATCGACTGCGACCGGGTGACCCTCCAGTACTACCTGGGTCACGACGAGCACGCCCACCCGCTCGACGACCAGACCGGCTGCACCGGCACCGTGCAGACCTCGCTCGCCTCCGGGCACGGCGCCGACGCCAACGTCTTCGCGGTCTTCGAGGCCAGCTACACCGACGGCGGCGGGGCCGGCGGGTCCAACGCGCTGACCGGCCGGGCGATCGAGCAGTTGCAGCCGAAGCGGAAGCAGGCGGAATACTTCGCGGCGACCGGCCGGGCGCCGGACGGCGTCGGCGGCGGTGACCCGGGCGTGCAGACCCAGGCCACCACCGACGTCGAGGGCGGCTTCCAGAACATCGGCTGGGTCGAGGACGGCGACTACTGGAGCTTCGACCCGACCAACCTGACCGGGATCACCGGGTTCCGGTTCCGGGCCTCCTCGGCCGGTGGCGGCGCCCGGATCGAGGTACGCTCCGGCGCGGCCGACGGCCCGGTGCTGGCCACCGCCACCGTGCCGGACACCGGCGGCTGGCAGACCTTCGCCAACGCCACGGTGGAGCTTTCCGCACCGAGCACCACCAGCGGGCCGCTCTTCTTCGTGGCGAAGAACCCGGTCGGGGCCACCGGCACGGGTGCGATCGTCAACGTCAACTGGGTCGACTTCCTCGGTCGCGGCGTCACCGACAACGCGCCGCCGACGGTGACCGCCACCGCCACCCCGAGCACCGGCACCGCGCCGGTCGCGGTGAGCTTCGACGGCACCGCCAGCGACGCCGAGGGCGACGACCCGCTGACGTACGCCTGGGACTTCGGGGACGGGGGCACGGCGGACACCCTGGACGCCACGCACACGTACACCGGCCCGGGGACGTTCACCGCGACCCTGACCGTGACGGACTCGCGCGGCGCGGCCGCGTACGCCACGGTGACGGTGAAGGTGGAGGCGCCGAACACCTCCTGCTTCGGGGCCCGCTCGGACGACTTCACCGGCGGCGAGCTGGACAAGGGCCGCTGGTCGACGGTGGTCCGGGAGAACCAGCTCTACGGGGTGCGGGGCGGCGCGCTCGTCCTGCCCACCTCGGTCGGCGACCTCTACGGCAGCCGCAACGACGCCACCAACGTCGTGCTGCAACCCGCGCCGGACGGTAGCTGGCAGGCCACCACCAAACTGAGCCTGGCGGCGGTCGAGAACTACCAGCAGGCCGGCCTGATCGTCTACGGCGACGACGACAACTACGCCAAGCTGGACCTGCTGTACAACGGCAGCCGGCGGGTCGAGTTCATCCGGGAGACCGCCGGCACCCCGCGCAACGAGGGCGGCGACTCGGCGGCCGCACCGGCCAGCGACACGATCCACCTGCGGCTGACCAGCGACGGAGTGAACCTGACCGCGGCCTTCTCGGCCGACGGGCAGACCTTCACCCCGGTCGGCCGGTCGGCGGCGCTGGCCGGCATCACTGACCCGAGGATCGGGCTGTTCGCGCTCAACGGCGGCACCGCCGCACCCGTGGTGGACGCCAGCTTCGACTGGTTCCAGGTCACCCCGGACGAGCCGGCCGGCGAGGTGACCCCGAACGACGAGTTCACCGGGACCAGCCTCGACAAGTGCCGGTGGGACGGGATCGTCCGGGAGGACCCGACGGGCTACCGGGTCGCCGACGGCGCGCTGCACATCGACGTGCCGAACGGTGACATCTACACCGGCAACAACACCGGGCCGACGAACTTCGTACTCCAGACCGCCCCCGAGGGGGACTGGACGATCCAGACGAGGGTCGACGGCAGCAAACTGGACGAGCAGTACCAGCAGGCCGGCCTGATCGTCTACGGCGACGACGACAACTACCTGAAGTTCGACTTCATCGCCGACAACCAGGTGGGGCAGCCGGTCAACCGGCGCATCGAGTTCCGCAGCGAGATCGCCGCGGCCGTGCAGGACCCGCAGCCGCAGGCGACGAACCTCACCGAGTCGGTGTGGCACCTGCGACTGGCGAGGTCGGGCGACACCTACACGGCGGCGTACTCGACCGACGGGGCGACCTGGACGGAGCTGGCGCCGCTGACCAACGCCGCCGTGGGTGCCACGCCGCGGATCGGCCTGTTCAGCCTCGGTGCGGCCCAGACCGCCTCGAAGACGGTCTCCTTCGACTACTTCCGGCTCAGCACGGAGACGGTCGACGAGGCCGCCCCGGTGACCACCGCCACCGTCTCGGGCACCCCGACCGGCGGCTGGCACACCGGCCCGGTGACGGTGACCCTCGCCGCCACCGACAACGCCGGGGGCAGCGGGGTGGCCCGCACCGAACACCAGCTCGACGACGCGACGACCTGGACGCCCTACGCCGGGCCGGTACTCGTCGCCGGGGACGGCCCGCACACCCTGCGGTTCCGTTCGGTGGACGAGGCGGGCAACGTCGAGGCGACGAAGTCGGTCGAGGTGAAGATCGACGCCACCGCGCCGGTCAGCACCGCCGCGTTCGCCCCGCCGACCGACGACGGCTGGCACGGCGGCACCATCCCGGTGACGCTGGCCTCGACCGACGCCGGTTCCGGGGTGGCCACACTGGAGTGGTCGCTCGACGGCGGCGCCTGGACGGCGTACACCGAGCCGGTGAACGTGACCGGGGACGGGCAGCACGAGCTGCTCTACCGGGCCACCGACGCGGCCGGCAACGCCGAGACGCTCAAGTCGGCGATCCTGAAGATCGACGGTGTGAAGCCGACCGTACTCGTCTCCGGGCTCGCCGACGGCCAGCTCTACGGCGACAGTCAGGACGTCCGGGTGAACTGGTCGGCGGTCGACCCGACCTCCGGAATCAAGGCCACGGTGGGCACGCTGGACGGTCGGCCGTACCATCCGAACACCCTCCAGGCGATGTACGAGCTGCCGCTCGGCCTGCACGAGCTGACCGTGACCGCGACGGACAGGGCCGGCAACGTGACGACCTCGACCGTACGGTTCTTCGTCACCACCTCGTTCCGGGACATGCAGCAGTTGCTGGACCGGTTCAAGGCGACGGGTCGGCTGTCGGCCAAGGGGCACAAGCAGTTGTCGAACAAGCTCGACACGGTCCGCCAGGCCGAGGCGAACGGCAACGACAACAGGGCGATCAACCAGCTCGGCCAGTTCAAGGCGCTCGCCGCCGACGCCGGGCTGGTCGCCGAGGCGGAGATCCGGGACGTACTGGTCCGGGACGCCGACGCGATGATCGTCCGGCTCGGTGGCAGTCCGAGCGCCTCCGGGGTCAGGGCCAACGACGGCAAGCCGGTGCAGGGCACCGGTCGGCTGGTCGAGGACCCGACCCGGGTGAAGCGGGGCGGAAGGCTCTGACCCGGAACGTTCCGCACCTTAGGTAGTCGCGGGGGCGGTCGGTCACCACCGGCCGCCCCCGCACCCCCCCCCCCCCCGCCCCCCCCCCCCCCCCCCCCCCCCCCCCCCCCCCCCCCCCCCCCCCCCCCCCCCCCCTCCCCCCCCCCCCCTCCCCCCCTCCCCCCCCCCCCCCCCCCCCCCACACCCCCCCCCCCCCCACCACCCACCACCCCCCCCCCCCAACAAACTAATTCCACACCACTCTATCCTACCCTCCATCAATCTCTATACGACCACGCACAGACACCCACACACACGCCCTCTTCACCACATGGACCCAAACAAGGACTCAGCAAGAAAGAGATCATGCGCTGCCTCAAGCGCTACATCGTCCGCGAGGTCCACACCGCCCTCCTCGCCGACTTCACCGCCCTCAACACCCCTTGACTTCCATAGGAGCATCCCCTCGCGGGCCGGCCGACCCGTGAGGGGTCAGGCGAACAGGGCGAAGTAGATCGCGACGTGGTGGCAGATCGCCGCGACCAGCGTGCAGGCGTGGAACAGTTCGTGGTGCCCGAAGACCGTGGGCCAGGGGTTGGGACGGCGCAGCGCGTAGCAGACGGCGCCGACGCTGTAGGCGGCGCCACCGGCGACCAGCAGCGCGAGTACGGTGACCCCGCCCCGGTCCAGGATGTCCGGCAGGACCGCGACGGCCACCCAGCCCAGGGCCAGATACAGCGGGGCGGAGACCCAGCGGGGCGCGTGCGGCCAGACCAGTTTCATCGCCACCCCGGCCACCGCGCCGCCCCAGACGATCAGCAGCAGGACCGCCGCGCTCTCCGCCGAGAGCAGCAGCAGGCAGAACGGCGTGTACGTACCGGCGATGAACACGAAGATCATCGAGTGGTCGAGCCGGCGCATCAGCCGGTAGCGCCGTTCGGACCAGACCCGCCGGTGGTAGAGCGCGCTGGTGCCGAAGAGGCCGCAGACCGTGACGCTGTAGACGAGGCAGCTCACCAGGGGCGTCCAGCCCGGCCGGGTGGCGGCGACCGCGCAGAGCACGACGCCGGCCACCACCGCGACGAAGAAGGCGTACGCGTGCAGCCAGCCTCGCATCCGCGGCTTGCCCAGGTCGACGGGGCGCAGTCGGATCGGGGCTGAGGTACTCACCCAACCAGGTTACGGCACCGTAGGTTACTCGGTGGTAGTGATCGGTCAGTGGTTCCGGTCACGTCCCCGGTCAGCTGTCCAGTCCACGCAGGACCAACGGCAGCCGGTGCACCCCGTCCGGGGTGATGCGCACCGGCACCCCCCAGTCCTGGCGGCTCAGGTGGCAGGCGGCGTGCTCGGCCTCGGCGTCACAGGTGGCGGCCTGCGCGACGACCTGGAGCACCCCGGAGTCGACCTGGTCGTTCAACACCAGCCGGCGGGAGAGCTCCGTGCTCACCCCGGCACCGTCGAGCAGCAGCTCGGGCGGGGAGGCGGAGACCTCCAGCCGGGTGGAGGGGCCGAACGAGGAGTCCAGCTTCTGCCCGGGCGGCGGCTCGAAGATGACGTCCAGGGTCAGCTCCCCGGCGGCGAGATCGGTCGGCGGGCGCTCCGCACGGTGCCGGCTCCCGGCGACCGTGCTGGCCCCGGCGGCGGAGAGGGCACCCGGCGCCAGCCGGCTCAGCCGGTGCGCGGCCGACTCGACCACCAGCACCTCGCCGTCCCCGGTCAGCAGCACGTCGCTCGGCTCGGCCAGCCCGGTGGCCACCGTCGAGACGGTCCCGGTCGCCGGGTCGAACCGCCGTACCGCGCCGTTGTAGGTGTCGGCCACCAGCACCGAGCCGTCCGGCAGCGCGCCGACCCCCAGCGGATGCTGGAACAGCGCCTGCTCGGCCGGGCCGTCCACGTGGCCGAAGTCGAAGAGTCCCTGCCCGACGGCGGTGTGCAACACCCCGTCGGCGACGAACCGCAGCGCGCTGGTCTCGCTGTCCGCGATCCACAGCCGACGGCCGTCGGCGGAGGTCGAGAGCCCCGACGGCTGGGCCATCCAGACGTCCGGCAGCGGCCCGTCCCGCAACGCCTCGACGGTGGTGCCGGCGTAGACGCCGACGGTCCGCCTGATCGGGTCGAACCACCAGAGCTGGTGGATGCCGGCCATCGCCACGATCACCCGGTCGTCGTACCAGGCGAGGTCCCAGGGGGAGGAGAGGTCGGCGGCGAGCGCGTCGTGCGCGTGGTCGTCCACCGTCGAGCGCCACTGCCGGCCGGAACCGGCCACCGTGGTCACCTCGCCGGTCGCCAGCCGTACGCCCCGGAGCAGGTGGTTCACGGTGTCCGCCACCACGATGTCGTAGCCGGCGACCTCGGCGGCGTGCTCGGGCAGCCGGCACACGCCCTGCGGCTCGGCGAACCGGGCCACCTCGGCCGGCCCGTCCGTCCGGCCCCGCTCGCCAGAGCCGATCCGGCGCAGCACCGTCTCGCCGTCCGGGGCCAGTTCCAGCAGCGAGTGCCGGGCCGAGTCCGAGACCAGCAGGTTCCCGCCAGCCAACTCGATTGCCTTGCCGGGGAACCGCAGCGCGGTCTCCGGCTCGGCCGGCGGCACGTACGGGCCCTCGCCCCGGTGCAGCGTGCCCTTCGCCTCGTGCGTGGCGATCAACTCGTCGAGCAGTCGGGAGAGCCCCTCGGCGTGGCCCTCACCGGCCATGGTGGCGACGACGTACCCCTGCGGGTCGACCACGTTCAGCGTCGGCCACGCCCTCGCGGCGTACTGCTGCCAGACCGCCATCTCGGCGTCGTCGAGTACCGGATGGGCGACGCCGTACCGCTCGACGGCGGCGGCCAGCGCCTCCGGGTCACGCTCGTGCTCGAACTTCGGCGAGTGCACCCCGATCACCACCAGGACGTCGCCGTACTTCTCCTCCAGCGGGCGCAGCTCGTCCAGCACGTGGAGGCAGTTGATGCAGCAGAAGGTCCAAAAGTCCAGAATGACTATCTTGCCGCGCAGGTCGTGCAGGGTCAGATCCGCTCCACCGGTGTTGAGCCACCGGCGGCCCCTCAGTTCGGGTGCGCGTACGCGGGGCGAAGTAGCCATACGGCAACCCTGCCATGCCATCGCCGGGACCGTCCCCGGGCCCCGGGCATTGTGGTACGCCGAACCGGCCGGCGGCTACGGCGAGGAGTTGACCCGTGGCCGTGCCCCGGCGGCCGGCCCGGCGGCGCCGGCCCGGCGGAGCATGTCGGCCAGCGCCTCCACCAGCGCACCGCCCTGCTCGACGGTGATGTGGAAGACCTGCCGGTCCTCGAAGTCGGCCCGGGCGAAGCGGATGAAGGGTCGCGGCCGGGGGTCGTCGACGTACTGCACGAGTTGGGCCGTGACCTCGACCGCCTGCCGGTCGTCCTGCGGATTGCAGTCGTACCACCGGCTGGCGTGGGTCGGCGGCGAGGCGTCGGGGTGGAGGCCGCGAAAGCTCGCGGTGCATTCGCCCGGGTCACACCAGCCCGGATGAGGATCGCTGCTCATCGGTGGCTCCTTGCGAACTGTCAGCATCTCGGATCCGGAAGTGCACAACTGTGGTGCCGAGGCATCCACTGTCACGCTGGGTGACTCGATGGTGTCCGCCGGCAGCGCCGGATAGACCCTATCCAATATGTGTTACACCATTCGGTCAGGTGTCTGGCAGATTGCCGGTAGTCGGCGCGGTCGACGGCGGCACGCCTCCGCCCCGATTCCGACCTTCTCCGGTACCCGCTCAACGCCGCCGCCGGCCGACGGTGGACAACGCCAGATTGCCCTTGACCCTCAGTTCCGGGACGAGCAGCAGCTGCCGGAAGGCGTCCAGGTCGGCCGCGGACATGCCCGCGTCGATCAGCTTCTGCCGGATCGCACCGGCGGTGCCCCACGGAAGCAGGCAGCCGTGGCTGCCGCCGGCCCAGGTCCCGGTGTACCCGACGGTGTCGCACTCCGTCAGACCCAGGTCGAGCATGGCGCCGTGCACCCGGCGGCTCCACTTCGAGCGGTTCCCGGCGTCCTGCAACGCGGCCTGGAAGGCGTCGTGGTAGGCGCCGAAGAGCCGGTCGGCCTCGTCGGGGTCCGGTGCGGCGAGCACGCTGGTACGCCAGGTCGCCTCGAACTCCTCGACGACCAGCACGCCGTCCGGGTTGAGCGCGTCGACGAGTTTCCCGAGCACGTCGAGCCGCTGCGGCAGGTGTCCGAGCAGCAGCCGGACGTGGATGAGGTCGAACATCCCGGGCAGCGGATCGGTCACCACGTCGTGCTCACGCAGGTCGACGCGCGGGTCCCGCTGGCAGGGGCGCAGGTCGACATCGGTGGCGATCACCTCGCCGCGCGGGGCCAGCCCGGCGATCGTCCGGGCGATGCCGCTCGCACCGACCGCCACCACCAGGCACCGGGCGTCCTCGGCTATCCCCGCCTCGCGCAGTCGCCGCTCGCTGAACGGGTCGTACATCCCCGCCAGCGCCCGGAGCATGACGTCGTTGTCGGTTTCCGCGTCCCGGAAGATGTAGGTGGTCGACACAGGTTCTCCTCGTGGTTGTCAGGCGGTGGTGTGCCGGATCCAGGGGGCGACTGCCCGCAGGGTGGCGGTGAGGGCGTAGAAGAGGTTGATGCTCATCGCCGCGAGTACGACGATCGCCGCCCAGGCCAGCGCCGCGTTGGTGCCGGCGTTCTGGACGACGACGCCGAGCCCCTCGGTCGCCCCGAAGAGTTCGGCGACGGTCGCGCCGATGAGTGCCAGTGGTAGCGCGATCCGGAGACCGCCGAAGATGTGCGGGAGTGCGGCCGGCACCCGGAACTTCACGAAGGTGGTCCAGCGCGAGGCGTTCAGGGACCTGGCCAGCTCCACGAACTCCGCGGCGGTGGCGGTGAGCCCGGTACTGGTGGCCAGGGCGATGGGGAAGAAACACATCAGCCAGACCAGCACCACCTTCGGTCCCGCCCCGAAACCGCCGATCGTGATGAGCAGCGGAGCGAAGACCGGCTTCGGTGTGCTGCTGATGGTCAACAGCATCGGGTAGAGGGCCCGTTCGAGCCGGCGTGAGGCCGCGAGGACGGTACCGAGCAGCACGGCGGAGGCGATCGCGAGGGCGAATCCCGCCATCGCCTCGCCGAGCGTGACGGCCGCGTTCCGCAGCAGGTAACCCGGCTCGTCCCGGATCGCCGCGGCCACCGCCGGCGGCCCCGGCACGACGTACGGCGCGACGTCCAGGACGACGACCGCCGCCCACCAGGCGGCGACGAACCCGGCGACGCCCACCAGCGGCGTTCCGACGGTGGAGAGCGCGGAACGCCAGCGGGGCGGATGCGCGGAGCCTGCGCGGCGTGGCATGCCGACGGGGCCTACCCGACCAGGTCGGGCGCGATGATGTCGCCCGGGGTGAGCCCCACGGGGATCGTCCCGGCGGCCTGGAGAATCGCGATGTTCTTGGCCATCCGCGCCTCGTTGAAGTGGCCGAGCGGGCCGTCCGAGATGCCCTCGACGTACGCCCGCAGCGCCTTCACCTCGGCGACCGCCGCCGCGGGCGGCTGTCCCTGCGTCTCCTTCTCGGCGGCGTAGATCTGACCGGCCTCCTCGGGATGGCTGATCGCGTACTCCAGCCCGCGCAGCAGCGCCCGGTTGAACCGACGGACCAGATCCGGCTTGTTCCGGGCGGTTTCCGTGGTGACGCCGATGGCGGAACCGTGCAGGTCGCCGATGTAGTCCGTGAAGGGCAGGGTGACCAGATCCTGCTTCGCCACCGTCCGGACCGATTCCACCGCCGGGACGAACTGGCTGATCGCGTCGACCCTCTTCTGGGCGAGCATCGCCGCGTGCTGGGTCGCGATCGGGTTGCTCACCCACTTGACCTTGGAGGAGTCGAAGCCGGCGAGCCGGGCATAGGTGCTGAAGAGGAGGTAGTTGATCCCGCCGGGCAGGTAGGAGAGCGTCCTGCCGGCCAGGTCACGCGGCGTGGCGATGCCACTCGACTTGAGCGCGACGAAGCACGCCAGGTTCCGCTGGTGCAGTACGGACGTCAGCCTGAAGTCCTTGATCCCGCCGTTCCGGGTGAACTCGATCATCGCGCCGTTCACGTCCACCGTGGCGAAGGTGGCCTGACCACCGGCCAGGGTCTGCAGGTTGCTCGTGGTGCCCTTGCCCGACAGGACCTGCACCTCCAGCCCGACCTCGCTGAACCAGCCCTTGGACCGGGCCACGAAGATCGGGGCCTCCCGGCCCTGGAAGCCCGCCCCGCTCAGGATCGAGACCTTCTCCACCTCCGGTTGGGCGCTGGCGCTGCCCTCGCCGTCGTCGCAGGCCGTCATCGCCGCGGTGGCGGTAACCGCCGCACCGGCCAGCAGGCGGCGGCGTGTCAGTACGAGCGTCATCTGAGCTCCTCACACTTGTAAAGCTTGGTAAGCCAAGTTGGTGGTCGGGATCCTCCGGCCGAGGGGCGCCCCGCTGCGGCTGGGGCACGGTGCGATGCGGGCCATGGTCAGGGGGTTGTCGTCCCGCGACGAAAGGAGCGGTGCGGACGGACTCGGAGGAGCCGCCCGCCGTGGAGATCACCCGACCTGCCCAGCCAACTTAGATTGCCAGGTAGGACAAGTCAACGTCGATGCGTGGGCTTGCTTGTGTTGCCAGGTCACTCATGGTCCGATCTTGGTTGACTACCCAGGGGGACCTCAGATGCCTGCACCTGCCTCGCCGGCCGAGCCGGTGTACCGCCGCGTCATGCGGGACGTGGAAGCCAAGATCGCGAGTGGCGAGCTTGGGCCGGGCGACCAGTTACCGTCGATCAGCCAGCTCAGCGAGCAGTACCGGTGCTCGGCGCCGACCATCAAGCAGGCGCTGGCGCGGCTACAGGAGCGGGGTGTGCTCCAGGGGCATCAGGGCCGGGGCGTGTACGTCACGCCCGCCCCCGACTGACACGCGCGCGCAGGCCCGACCCCACCCACCCCGGAACGGCACGAGACGACCAGCGCCCCGCCTCGGGTTCCCGGGGCGGGGCGCTGGGTCGGTTCGGCCGGCCGGCTGCTATCCGCCGGCCGGAGCCGCCGCCGGTTGCAGGCAGAGCACTTCCTTGCGATCCGGTACGACGATCGTCTGCGGGGTGTCCGCCGGGCACTCGTTCTTGTCGGTCACCTTCGAGGCGACCTTGAAGACGCCCTGTTCGGCGCAGTCCGCGATCACCGGGGTGCCGCCGGAGTCCTTGACGCAGGCGCCCACCGCCGGGTTGAACGGCGGTGCCGCGTCCTCGCCGCCGATCTTGCCAAGCAGCCAGAGCGTGCCGAGCGGGATCGCCAGCAGCAGTACCGCCGCGACCAGGACCAGGAAGAGCACCTTGCCGTTGCGTACCTGTGGCGTCGGCGGCTCGGTCTTGCTCTCCGACTCCGCCGACTCCGGCTTGAACGAGTCGAACCGTCCGGGTGCACCGTCGTCGGAGCCGCCCCAGCCCGGGCCGGCGGACGCCGGTGAGCCGTACTGCGGCGGGCCGCCGGGCGGTGCCCCGTACGTCCCCGGTCCCGCCCCGGGCGCCCCGTACGTCGTCGGTCCCGCCCCCGCCGGGCCGGGCCGGGCGAATCCGGGCCCGTCTCCGTCCGGCGGCGGGCCGAAGCCCGGCCCTCCGGGCGGTGGCCCGAAGTCGGGCGGTCCGGGTGGGCCGCCGAACCGGTCGGTGCCGGGCGGGGCGGACGCGCCGAACTGGCCGGGACCGGCCTGGCCAGCGCCACCCGGGCCGGGGCCGCCGAAACGGTCCCCGTCGAAGGGTGCGGGTCCGCCGAACTGGCCGCCGGACGGTCCGGAGCCGAACCTGTCCGGCTCGCCCTGTCCGGGGCCGCCGAACTGGCCGCCACCGGCAGGTCCGGGCCCGAACCGGTCCGGCTCGCCCTGCCCGGGACCGCCGAACCGGTCCCCGTCGAACGGGGCGGGTCCGCCGAAGCGGTGCTGTTCGGCCTGTCCGGGCCTGCCGAAACCATCCGGTTCCGCCTGTCCGGGCCTGCCGAAACCGTCCGGTTCGGCCTGTCCGGGGCCGCCGAAGCGGTCTCCGTCGAACGGTGCCGGCCCGTTCGGACCGGGCCCGTCCACGCCGACCCCGCCCGGGCCCTGACCGGGCATGCCGCCGGGTCCGATCAGGTCGGCGAAGGGCGAGGCGTTGGCCGGGCGGTTCGGCGTGTCGGACTGCGGCGTCCGGGCGCCGGGAACGGCCACCCGGGTCGCCGGAGGCTCGTCGGAAAAGGCGTCACCGTGCTCGCCCGGCCCCGGCTGGGCCGGTGGCGCACCGTAGACCGTCGGCCCGGCCCGGCGCGCCTCCGCGCCGCCCGGCCGGTCGCCGTCCCAACCGGCCGGGCCGGCCGGCGATCCTGGCTGGGCGTCGTCCCAGCCGCCCGGTCCGCTCGCCGGACCCGGCTGCTGGTCGGGTTCGTCCGCGCCGGCCGGGCGGCCGTACACCCTGGGCTTCGGCGCGGGTACCGACGCTGCGGCGGCGAGGTCGGCCGGCGGGAGTACCCGGCTCGCCGCCGGTACGGCGGCACTTCCGGCGACGGCGCGACCGGCGGCCCGCTCGGGTGCGCCCGCCGACTCCGACGTCCCCGGCACGCCGGGTACGGAGACCCGGCCGGCGACCGCCGAATCGGTCGGCACCCTCGGCTGCGGTACGACCGGCGCGGCCCCGGGGGTCGGTGCCGGCGACTGCGGTGCCGCCTCGGAGACCCCGGGCGCCCAGCCGCCCTGTTCCCGGGCCGGCGAGCCGTACTCGCCGGCCGGCTGGCGGTTGGGGGCCGGCGGATAGTCGGCCGGTGGTGCCGCCGCCAGGCTGGCCCCGGGGATCCGGGTCTCCTGCGGCGGCAGCGGTACGGCGTTGCCGGGCGAGATCCCCGGCGCCGGACCCGGCTGGTACGCCGGCCCGTCCGACTCACGCCGCTCGAACTCGGGTCCGCGCCGCTCGAAGTCCGGTCCGCGCCCGTCGAACTCGGGTCCGCGCCGCTCGAAGTCCGGCTCGCGCCGCTCGAAATCGGGTTCCCGGCGGTCGAACTCCGGCCGGGCCGGCTCGAACGGGCCGGGCCTGCCGTCGCCGGGTCCCGCCGACCAGGTCGGCGCCTGAGGTGCCCAGGCGGACGCCTGCGGTGCACCGCCGTGCGGCGGCTCCGGCTCGCCCGGGTGGTTGCGGTCGGCGGGGCGCTGCGGATAGTCGCTCGGCGGCCCACCGGCGTCCGGCCGGGACCCGGCGTCCGGGCGAGAGCCGGAATCCGGGCGGGACGCCGCGCCCCAGGCCTCGGAGGCCGGCCACGGCTCACCCTCCGGGATGGCCGGGCGGTTGACCGGCGGATAGCTCGGCGGCTCGGCGGGCTGGGCGGGGCTGCCCGCCGCCGACGGGTACGCCGGGCTGCCCGGTGCCGCCGACGGGTAGCCCGGGGCGCCGTACTGCTGGCCGGGGTAGCCGGGGGCGCCGCCGGGCGACGGGTCGGGGTAGCCGGGCGGTCCGCCGGGCTGGTCGGGGTAGCCCTGCGGGCCGGCGGACGCGCCGGACCCGGGCGGATATCCCGGGGGGCCGCTCGACGGCTCGGCGGGCTGGCCGGCACCGGTCCAGCGCGGTGGGCCGGACTGGTTGGGCGGGCTCCCCCACTCCGGCGGGAAGCCCGACCCCTCCGAGGGCGCCGACGGTGCGCCGGCGGCCTCCGGCGGCGGGCCCCACGGGCCGTCCGGCCGGGAGCCGGCCGGGCCCGGGTCCTCGCCCGGAGCTGCCCAGCCGGCCGGGCCGGGGTGCCCGGGGGGCGCACCGGGTGATTCGTTCCAGGCCACCGGCGCGCTGGCCCGGCCCGCCGACGGCGGCGGGGCCCAGCCGAGATCGGCCGGTGGCGTACCAACGGAACCCTGCGGCGGGAACCGGTCGTCGTGGTGTGGTGCGGGGTTGCCGTACGGGGCTGGGCCTGCGGCGCCCGGCGCAGCCTCGTCCGGCCACCGGCCGGGGTGCTGCGGATCCTCGGACGTCATGCGCGCGCCTCCTCCATCACATGTCGGCCGCGCCGGTCTCGCGCGCCGGTCGCCAGCCAGGTTGCCGACGACTCCGGCGCGACACCGGGCTGGGCAAGCTCCCCGCACGGTAGCCGGTACGAACCGGCACCGCTCGGGCAGCGCGGGTCGCCGGGCCCGGTCGTCCAGGGCGAGCCGAACCGACATCTGTTCGGCGTACGTCCTACCGGCCGGTCGGGCGACGACCGAGCCTCACCGTACCGGGCGGTGTAGTGGCGGCGGTACTCCGGTGGCGTGCGGGTGGAAACACCGACGGCCCGCCCGGAGCGCTCCGGACGGGCCGTCGGTGTGGTGCGGAGGAGGTGAGGAGTCTGTCGAGGTCAGCCGTAGTAACGCTGCGCGGCGATCAGGATCTCGTCACGGGCAGCCGGCGAACTGGTCGCCCGCAGTGCCCGCTCGATGGCCCGCGCCCGACGCGCGCTGTCCCGGCGGTTACGAATTCGGTTGAGCATGCTCATGGTGTTGCGCCCCCTGGCTATTCGGTTGTCTCCGCGTCTGATGTGTCCATTGAACCTCGCGGGGGACGCTCCTGCCACCGATTATTAGGTGAGCTGGACCACCAGCCTAAGAATCTAAGGTCTGGCGGTCATCTGCACGATGATTCTTCGTAACCATATGGATACGGCCGGTGTGCCCGGAGGTAACCCGGGACACACCGGCCGCTTCCTGCCAGGTGTTCGTGCCGTGCCGAAGGTCAGGTCCAGCCGAGCAGCGCCGCCTCCGGGTCGGCCAGAAAGTCGCCGACGTCACGCAGGAACCTCGAACCCAACTCGCCGTCGATGATCCGGTGGTCGAAGGAGAGCCCGAGGGTGGTGACCTGCCGCACTCTGATCTTGCCCTTGTGCACCCAGGGCATCTCCCGGACCGCGCCGAAGGCCAGGATCGCCGATTCGCCGGGCGGCAGGATCGGGGTACCGGTGTCGACCCCGAAGACGCCGACGTTGGTGATGGTCAGCGTGCCGCCGGTCATGTCCGCCGGAGCCGTCTTCCCCGCCTTGGCGGTCTGCACCAGTGCCGTCATCGCGTCCGCCAGCTCCCGCAGGGTGAGCCGGCCGGCGTCCTTGATGTTCGGCACGATCAGGCCGCGCTCGGTCGCCGCCGCGATGCCGAGGTTGACGTACTCCTTGACGACGATCTCCTCGCCGGCCCAGGTCGAGTTGACCATCGGGTGCCGCCGGACCGCCAGCAGCACGGCCTTGGCGACCAGCAGCAGCGGGGAGACCCGGACGTCCTGCCACTCCCGGCGCTTGCGCAGCCGGTCGAGCGCCTTCATCGAGCGGGTCACGTCGACCGTCAGGAACTCGGTGACGTGCGGCGCGCTGAACGCCGACGCGACCATGTTCTGCGCGGTCAGCTTCCGCACGCCCTTGACCGGAATCCGCTGCTCCCGGTCCGGCCCGAAGGCCGGCGCCGTCGCGGCACCGGTCGTCGGCGCCGGCTCGGCCGCCGTCGTCGCGCCCGCCGCCGCCAGGTGTACGTCGTCCCGGGTGATCGAGCCGAGCGGTCCCGAGCCGGTCAGGGTACGCAGGTCGACCCCGAGATCCTTGGCGAGCTTGCGCACCGGCGGCTTCGCCAGCACCAGTCCACCCGCTCCGGCGGCGGTCCCGCCGGTCCGGGGTGCCGGGGTGGCGGCCGCCGGACGCACCGGCTCGGGCGCTGTCGGGCGTACCGGCTCGCGAGCCGGGGCCGCGACCGGAGCCGGCGCCGAGGCCGTCACCGCGACACCGTTCGGGGCCGGTACCCCGGCACCCTTGCGCGGCCGGCGCTTCGCGGCGCCGGTGCGCGGACCGTACCCGACCAGCACCGCCGTCCGGCCACCCGGAGCGGGCCCGCCGATCAGCCCGGGCTCGACGGCGCCCTCGGCGGGCGCGATCTCGACGGCGGCCAGCGACGCCGCCGACGGCTCCGGCAGGTCACCGGCGCCCGGGTCGGTGTCCACCGCGAAGATCGGCGAGCCGACGTCGACCACCGTGCCCTCGTCGTGGAAGATCGCGGTGATCTTCCCGGCCCACTTCGCCGGGATCTCGACCGCCGCCTTCGCCGTCTCGACCTCGACCACCGGCTGGTTCAACTCGACGGTGTCACCGACCGCGACCAGCCACTTGAGGATCTCGCCCTCGGTCAGCCCCTCGCCGAGATCCGGCAGGGGGAACTCCCGCACCCGCGACATCCCGCTCACCACCCGAAGGTGCGGTCGACGCCGTCGAGCACCCGGTCGAGGTTGGGCAGGTAGTCCTCCTCCAGCCGGGCGGCCGGATAGGGCGTGTCGAAGCCGGTCACCCGGAGCACCGGGGCCTCCAGGGAGTAGAAGCACTCCTCGGTGATCCGGGCCGCGATCTCGGAACCGAGCCCGAGGTTGCCGGGTGCCTCGTGCACCACCACGCACCGCCCGGTGCGCTTCACCGACTCGTAGACCGGGCCGAGGTCCAGCGGGGAGAGGGTGCGCAGGTCGATGACCTCCAGGTCCCGGCCGTCCTCCTCGGCGGCGCTGGCCGCCTCCATCGCGGTACGCACCATCGGCCCGTACGCCAGCAGCGTGGCGTCCCGGCCCGGCCGGACCACCCGGGCGGCGTGCAGCGGGTACGCGTCACCGAGCGGGGCGTCCAGGTCCACCTGGCCCTTCTCGTGGTAGCGCCGCTTCGGCTCCAGGAAGACGATCGGATCGTCGGAGGCGACCGCCTGCTGGATCATCGTGTACGCGTCCTGCGGCGACGAGCAGGCCACCACCTTGAGCCCGGCGGTGTGCGCGAAGTACGCCTCCGGGGACTCCGAGTGGTGCTCGACCGCGCCGATGCCGCCGCCGAACGGGATCCGGATGACCATCGGCACCCGTACCTTGCCCTGCGAGCGGTAGTGCATCTTGGCCACCTGCGACACGATCTGGTCGTACGCCGGGTAGACGAAGCCGTCGAACTGGATCTCGCAGATCGGCCGGTACCCCCGGATGGAGAGCCCGACCGCGGTGCCGATGATGCCGGACTCGGCGAGCGGGGTGTCGATCACCCGGTTCTCGCCGAAGTCCTTCTGCAGGCCGTCGGTGATCCGGAAGACGCCGCCGAGCTTGCCGACGTCCTCGCCCATGATCACGACCTTGGGGTCGTGCTCCAGTGCGCGGCGCAGGCCGCGGTTGATCGCCTTGCCCAGGGTGAGGGTCTCGGTGGCCATCAGTGCACGCTCCCCTCGAACGAGTCCAGGTAACGGGCGGTGAACTCGCGCTGCGCGTCCACCTCGGGCGAGCCGTTCGGGAAGACGTTGTCGAAGAGGGTCAGTGGCTCGGGGTCGGGCATCTCCAGCACCCGCTCCCGCAGCCGCAGCGCCTCCTGCTTGGCCTGCTCCTCCACCTCGGCCAGGAACGCGTCGTCCGCGATGCCCTGCCTGGTGAGGAACGCCTTGACCCGTGCGATCGGGTCCTTGGCCTGCCAGGCCTCGACCTCGCTGGCGATCCGGTAGCGGGTCGGGTCGTCCGTGGTGGTGTGCGCGCCCATCCGGTAGGTGTACGCCTCGATCAGGGTGGGGCCCTGACCGTGACGCGCGTTGTCCAGCGCCGCCCGGGTCACCGCGTAGGTGGCCAGTACGTCGTTGCCGTCCACCCGTACGCCCGGGAAGCCGAAGCCGGCGGCCCGCTGGTAGAGCGGGATCCGGGTCTGCCGCTCCAGGGGCTCGGAGATCGCGTACTGGTTGTTCTGGCAGAAGAAGACGACCGGGGCGTTGAAGACGGCCGACCAGATGAAGGCCTCGTTCACGTCGCCCTGCGCGGAGGCGCCGTCACCGAAGTAGGCGATCACCGCCTCGCCGTCGTCGGTGCCGGTCCGGCCGTCCATGTTCACGCCCATGGCGTAGCCGGTGGCGTGCAGGGTCTGCGCCCCGATGACGATCGTGTACATGTTGAACTTGAACTCGTTCGGGTCCCAGCCGCCCAGGTCGACGCCGCGGAACAGGCCCAGCGGCATGATCGGGTCGATGCCCCGGCAGTAGAGCACGCCGTGCTCCCGATAGGTCGGGAAGGCCATGTCCTGCGGCCGCAGTGCCCGGCCCGAGCCGACCTGCGCCGCCTCCTGGCCGAGCAGGCTGGCCCAGATGCCCAGCTCGCCCTGCCGCTGCAACGCGGTCGCCTCGGCGTCCAGCCGGCGGACCAGCACCAGGTCCCGGTAGAGGCCGCGGTATTCCTCGTCGGTGAAGTCGACGCTGTATTCCGTGCCGTCCGACCAGGTCACCTTGTCGATCCGGTCGCCCTCGGGCGTGAGTAGTTGCACCAGGTCAGTGCCTGGGGATTTCCCACCAGACCGTGCGGACCGGGGTGTGGCTCGCCTGCCGCGGGCCGTGCCCGCGGGATCGCCCTTCGCCATCCCTATCTCCCTGTCGTTCGTGCGTCGGCACCGGGGGTGTCCCGACCGCGCAGCTCGTGCGCCCGTCCGGCTGGTGCCGGACCGGGGGTGGCTGCCGCGCCTTTCCCCGGTAGGGGTAGCCGCGCGGCGTGGACCAGATTCTGGCCGAGCCTGGTCCACCGAGCGCCGGCACCACGTCCTGCCTGCCGCGGGGTGCGCGAAGGTCGCGGCCGCGTTGCCGTCGGCTCCATATTCGCAGAGCAGGTCGGTATCGCTACAGGTCGGCCTCCGTCGGATCCGGGTCGCCGCCGGCTTCGCACCACATCAACCGATTTGATCGGGTACGCAGGTCGAGTCGATCGAAACTCAACCGCTGACACGCTGTGTGACGCTGGCCAACAGAGGGTTACTCCGCCACTGTAGGTAGCGGCGGCGTCACGGTCGCCGCGACCCGTCCCACCCGGCCGCCGCCTGGCCCGCGCCGCCGACGACGAGGAGTTTTCCGTGCCCAACCACGGTTACGAGCCACCGGCTCCCATGCTGCTGGCCCGGCACCGCCGGTCCGGTGGCGCGCACGTCGGATATCGGAGGGTGACCGGAGTGCACCGGGCGGAGGGGCTCGCCGGCCCGGCCCGCCGGTACCTGTTCACCGTCGCGCTGCTGGCCGGAACCTCCTCGCTGCCGATCATGGCGGCGATCGGCAGCGGCTCGGCGACGGTCTCCGACGGGATGCGCCCGGCCGACGCCACCCCGTTCGTCCCGCCCCCGGTCGGCGCGCCGCCGGAGGTGGTGCCCCGGCAACCGGGCGTGCCGCCGGTGGTGGAGCCCGGACCGGCCGGTACCGGCGCCAGGTCCGAACGGACCGGCTGGCTGCCGCTCCTCGTCCCGCCCGGCGCCGTGCCCGACCGGCCCGGCCCGTCCGGAACCGAACCCGGGCGGTTGCCGCCGCCGGTCGACCCGCCGGGCGCGAACGAGCCGGGGGTACCGGTGCCACCGACCGCCGGGCCGCCGACCCAGTCGCCCGCGCCCACCCCGCCGCCGGAGACGTCACCCTCGCCGTCGCCGGACGCACCGACCGGGTCGCCGTCCGCACCGAGCTCGTCGCCCGCGCCGCCGTCCGGCACCGCCGCACCGGCACCGACCGAGCCCGGCGGCTCGCCGACGCCGACCGAGCCCGCGGCCACGCCCGGCCCGACGGCCTCGGCCGGGCCGCCCTCCGCCCCGGTACCGACCCTGCCGCCGGCCACCGCCGCGCCGACCCCGGCGCCGACCCCCGTGCCGGTACCCGGCAGCCCGCCCGCCGGGACGGCCTCCTGAGCCCGGTCCCGGCAGTGCCCGGTGTGCCGCTCAGTGCCCGGTGACCGGCGGGCGGAGCATCGGCGGGTGCAGCAGTTCGGCCGGGCCGCGCCGGAAGAGCTGGGCCGGCCGTCCCCGGTCGCCCTCGGTGACCCGGCCGGCCGGCTCGACGAAACCGGGGGTACTGGTGACCTTGCGGTGGAAGTTGCGCGGGTCCAACCGGCTGTTCCAGACGGTCTCGTAGACCGTACGTAGCCGGGCGATGGTGAACTCCGGTGGGCAGAACGCGGTGGCCAGCGGGGTGTACTCGAGTTTGGCCCGGGCCCGTTCGAGCCCGTCGGCCAGGATGACGTCGTGGTCGAAGGCGAGTCGGGCGTCGGCGACCCGGGACACCGGGAGCCAGTCCGCAGCCGCCGCGTCCGTACCGGCCACCGGCGTCGGCAGGTCCGGCAGCAGCGCCAGGTACGCCACCGTGACCACCCGGCCCCGGGGGTCCCGTTTCGGCGACCCGTACGTGCCGAGCTGTTCGAGGTGGCCGATCGGCTCGGGGATCCCGGTCTCCTCGGTCAGTTCCCGGGCGGCGGCGTCCGGCAGGTCCTCGTCGAACCCGACGAACCCGCCGGGCAGCGCCCAGCGGTCCTGGTACGGCGGTATGCCCCGGCGTACCAGCAGGATGCAGAGCTCGTCCGCCCGCACGGTGAGGACCACCAGGTCGACGGTCACGGCGAACGGCGGGTACTCGGCCATCTGAATTATCACCACCTTGACGAGAAGCTACCACAGTGGTTATCGTCAGTAGGACGAAAAAGGATTCGGTCCCGCCTCACCGGCCGGACCGAACTACCGGGACGAGGTCGTCGACCGGCAACGACGGCCTTCGGCGGCGCCGGCCTCCGGGCCGGCGCCGTCGCCCCGATCGGCTGGCGGGGGGCCAGCCCGGTCACCGGTGGTGCCGGCGGGCCCGGCCTGCTCTCCCAGGTCGCGGCCTGCCGGCCATCGATGGCCGATCATGCGCACCCGTGCCGCCTACCGGCCGGTAAGCACACTCGTGTGGACTATTCACCGGTCAGTGACGTCTGGCTATGCTGACCTCCCTCGATAAGACCGGTAACCCCGGTGACCCGACAGGGAGGCAGCGTGGGTCGCACCAGCAAACGGTGGAGCCGTGGCCTACTGGCCACCACGCTCGTGACAGCACTCGCGGTGGCGGCGGCACCAGCGCCGGCACAGGCCAGCTCCGGCCTGGGGAGCCTCGGCTCCTGGGTGCTGCGCAAGGCGGTCACCGCCAAGGGCGTACAGAAGCATCTCAAGGAACTACAAAAGATCGCGGACCGGAACAACGGCAACCGCGCCTCGGGTGCACCCGGATACGACAGGTCGGTCGACTACGCGGAGAAGGTGTTCCGGAACGCCGGATACCGGGTCACCCGGCAGGCGTTCGACTTCCAGACCTTCCTGATCGACACTCCGTCCGAACTGGAACGGGTCTCGGCGCCGGCCGGCGACCTGCCACACAGGATCATGAGCTACTCGGGCAGCGCCGACGTGACCGCCCCGGCCAGCGTGCCGACCGGCGACTCCCAGGGCTGCAACCCCGGCGACTTCGGCCCGGCGAACGTCGGCACCATCGTCGTGATCAGCCGGGGCACCTGCCCGTTCGGACAGAAGGCCAGTACGGCGGCGGCGGCCGGCGCTGCGGCGGTGGTCATCTACAACAACATCCCGGGTGACCTCTCCGGGACCCTCGGCAACGGGTACACCCTGGACTTCGCCGCCCTCGGCGTCTCGCAGGCACTCGGCCAGGAACTGGTCGGCCAGGTCGCGGGCGGGCTCACCCTGCGGGTCTTCACCGACACCTTCCGGGGACAGGCCACCACCGAGAACATCTTCGCCGAGTCGCGCTGGGGCGACCCGGGCAACGTGGTGATGGCCGGCGCCCACCTCGACTCCGTACCGGAGGGTCCGGGCATCAACGACAACGGCAGCGGCAGTGCCGCGCTGCTGGAGATCGCCGAGCAGATGCGCTGGTTCCCGACGAAGAACAAGGTCCGGTTCGCGCTCTGGGGCGCCGAGGAGGCCAACCTGGTCGGCTCGACGTACTACATCGCCAACCTGCCGCAGGCGGAGCGGGACCGGATCGCGCTCTACCTGAACTTCGACATGGTCGGCTCGCCGAACTACGTCCGGTTCGTCTACGACGGCGACAACTCGGCCTTCCCGCCCGGCACCGGGTCGGCGGCCGGACCGCCCGGCTCCGGAGCGATCGAGAAGCTCTTCCACGACTACTTCCGGTCGCAGCGACTGGCCTCGGCCGAGACGCCGTTCTCCGGACGCAGTGACTACGGACCGTTCATCGCGGCCGGGGTGGACATCCCGTCCGGCGGCCTCTTCACCGGGGCCGAACTGGTCAAGACGGCCGAGGAGGCCCGGGTCTACGGCGGTACCGCCGGTGCCGCATACGACCCGTGCTACCACCAGGCCTGCGACGACATCGACAACATCAGCCTGAAGGCGATCGACGAGATGTCCGACGCGATCGCGCACGCACTCATCACGTACGCCTACGACACCCGCAGCCTCGGCACCCCGCCGACCGGCCCGGCCAGCGGCACCACCGCGCCGGCCGGTGGCGGTGGCGGCCTGCACGACGACCACGAGGTCGCGAGCTGATCTGACCGGTACGCGGACGACGGGGCGGCGCACTCGCGCCGCCCCGTCGCCGTTACGTGAAAACGTCGGTGCTCTCCGTCAGCGTGGCGCCCGTGACCGCCCCACCCGTAGCCTTGACCTCGTGGCTTCCCCGACCGATCCCGGAGGTTCTCCGATGAGTGCCGCCCCGATCGCCCTCGACCGGCCCGGCCCGCACGGCTACACCACGGCAGACCTGCACGCCCTGCCCGATGACGGCCGGCGCTACGAGCTGATCGACGGGCGCCTCATCGTGTCCCCCTCGGCCACCATCGACCACAACACCGTCGCCCGGTGGATCGCAAACGTCCTGTGGGATTCCAACCCATCGGACGACTACGTGGTCGGCACCGACCAGTCGACCACTGTCGACGAGCACAACGAGCCCCGGCCGGACGTGGTGGTGACCCGGGCGGAGCACCTGCGGCGTACCCCGTTTCCGATCACCGACGCGCTGCTGGTCGTCGAGGTGGTGTCGCCGACCTCGGCGCTGCGGGACACCGAGACCAAGCGGGCCCTCTACGCCCGGGCCGGGGTCCCGGCGTACTGGATCGTGGTGCCGGAGGAGGAGAAGCCGACCATCTCCCTCGCCGAACTGGTGCTCGACCCCGGCAGCCGGAAATACCGCTACGTCACCCACTACACCACCGAGCCGTTCGCGACCGGGCACCCGTGGCCGCTCCGGGTGGACCTGCCCGCGCTGACCGCCCGCCGGGCGAAGCTGTTGCGCCGACCCGGCGGGGAGGACTGAGCGGGCGGGGAGGACTCGGCGGCGACTCGCTACACCGGGTCGTCGTCCAGGCGCTGCCGGTTCGCCTCGATCCAGGCGTCCAGCGCCGCCGGGTCGTTCGGGTCGACGCCGTCGGCGATGAGCTGGGCCACCGCCGCCGTCGCCGGGCTGCGCCGCTCCCCGGTGGTGTAGAGCCGGACGAACTCCGGCACCATCTCCTCGACCGAGGTGTCGGTCTGGGCCGCCGCCTCGGCCGGCAGTCCGCGCAGCCGGGCGGCGTACGCGGCCCAGCTCCGGACCACCCGGGGCAGCATCGCCGCGTCGTCCATGTCGAGTACCGCCCGCCGGTGCACCCAGTCGAGCAGGAAGAGACCGGCCACCGCCGGGCTCCACCGCAGCGGATCCGGGTCGGAGAAGCTCGCCGAGTGGTCGAGGACCAGGCTGAGGCAGAAGTGCAGTGAGGCGAGGTCGGCCTCGGGCACCTCGGGCAGCCCGAACCGGGCCGCCTCGGGCGAGGCGAGGAAGGCCCGGACCAGCCGGTCCCGCTCCGCCGAGGAGAGCGGCTCCGGCTCGTCGGGGAGGGCAGCGGTCGACGCCGCCCGGGGCAGCAACGCCAGCCGGGCACCGACCAGCGTCCGGTCGGTGGCCAGCGAACCCTCGTCGGGCAGGTCGCCCAGCTCGTCGGTGATGTCCAGGTGCCGGGCCACCTCGTCGCGCAGCCGGGCCGGATCCTCCTCGCGGAACCAGGTCAGCGCGTCGCCGGCACACATCTCCCGGACCTGTCCGAGGATCCTCTCGGCGGGGCCGCCGACGAAGACGTCCTTGGTGATCCCGATGTTGTGGTCGACCAGGGCCACCACGGCGTGCTCCGGGCCGCCCGACGCGGTGTCGTCGTAGGCGAAGGTGGCGAGGTAGGAGGTCTGGTCGCCGTACACGTCGCCGTAGGCGTAGCTGCCGGTCAGGCGTACCTTGCCGAGCTGGCCGGACCAGGACGGGGCCTGCGTTCCCGGCTTGACCGAGGCGGCACCGGCGGCGTCCGGCACCAGGGCCGCGAAGACGGTCCGGATCGTGGTCGCGGCGGCGGTACGCCGACGGGAGGTCGCGGAGAGGAAGTCGCCGACGAAGTCCCGGACGGCGTTGTTG
Source organism: Plantactinospora sp. BC1 (assembly GCF_003030345.1). Classification (NCBI taxonomy): domain Bacteria; kingdom Bacillati; phylum Actinomycetota; class Actinomycetes; order Micromonosporales; family Micromonosporaceae; genus Plantactinospora; species Plantactinospora sp. BC1. The sequence continues at coordinate 7,423,977 of NZ_CP028158.1, read as the reverse complement.
CGGTCTTCCTCCGCGATCGCGTAGACGCTGCCCAGCAGGGCGGTGCCGAGCATTTCGGCGTCGAGCGCGCAGTCGAGCTTGGTCACGTCGCGGGCGGCATGCAGCACGGCTTCAAAGGGGGTCCGAGGCGAGGCCATGGATCGACCCTACGCCCGTCGGTGGCGGTCCAGCATCAGCAGCGCGCCGGGACCGAGCACGCCGAGCAGCAGCGTCCCCCGGCTGGCGAGCAGATCGGCACTGCTCAGCGTCCCGACGTGCCCCAGGTGGAAGACCAGGTGCACGGTACTGAAGATCAGCAGACCGGTCAGCACCACGGCGGTGACCCGCCGGTCGTCGAACCGGGCGGCGGCCAGCAGCATCACGCCGAGGGTCAGGAACGCCGCCCCCACGTCGGTCATCAGGTGCGAGTTGTACGGCGGGTAGCCGGCCGTCCAGGCCAGCCCGAAACCGGGGAAGTTGTCGAAGAACCAGCGCGGGGCCAGTACGGCCGGCACTCCCCAGGAGACGTGGAGTATGCCGAGCAGCGCCAGCCCGCCCCGGACCAGGACCGGCCGCCACCTGCCGAGGGTCGCCGACGCGCCGTCGTTCGTCGGGGCGCTCTCGTTCGTCGGAGCGCTGTCGTTCGTCGAGGTGCCGTCGGTCATCGGCGACGTGCCGACGCGACGGCCAGCGCGGACCGCGCCTCGGCGTACGCGCGCAGCACCTCGCGGACCGGGGTCACCACGTACCCCCGGGCGGCCTCGGCCACCGCGTCGTGCATCCGCCCCTCGGCCCGCCACCGGGCCCGCCGGGCCGCCCACCTGATCACCGGCTTGACCAGCAGGGAGAGCAGTGCACCGCAGAGCAGGCCGCCGAGCAGCGCGACGGTGGGCAGCGGCACCGCCCCGACCATCGGGTAGTCCAGTTCCGGCAGCCCGAGGGCGCGTACCGCGTAGCCGAAGAGCAGCCAACCCAGGCCGATGGCGGCGGCGACGGTCACCAGCCACTGCACGGCGTTGACCAGCCGCCACCAGACCGGCCGGCGGTCCATCCCGAGGTCGGTGGTGGCGACGGCCCGGTCGAGCGCGTCGGGCAGGTCGGCCAGCCGGGACCGGGACGCCGCGGTCACCGCCGCCGACCAGGGACCGGGCAGGGTCGCGGCAGCCCGGTCGGCGACCGCCCGGACGGCCAGCCCGACCGCGGAACGCTGCGCTGCGGTCGGCTCGGGTACCGAGGTCGCGGCCACCGGCGGGCGGTCGAGGCCGAGCAGTCCACCCGGCTCGGGTACCCGTTCCGGCTCGGCGGGTGCCTCGGCCAGGTGCAGCCGGCGGAGCGGGTCGGGGCGGAGCCGGCGCAGGCCCCGGGCCAGCGGCCAGCCGGTCGCCGCCACCGCCCGGTGCCGGTACGCCTGCTCGGTCGCCTCCGCCACCGCTGGTACGCCCGCCGCGCCGGCCAGCGCGTCGATCAGCCGCCGGATCGTCGGCCGGTCGACGTCGTCGTCGGCCCGTCCGGAGTCGACCAGATCGCCGAGCCCGTCGACGACCGTGTCGACGTCGCCGGAGAGCCGGCGCAGCGCGGCCTGCCGCTGTGCGACAGCCTGCTCCAGGGCGGCCCGCAGCGGTGCCGTACCGGCGTCGGTCAGCGCCGAGGTGGCGAGCACCGGCACCCCGTCGAGCTGGTCGGCGTCGACCAGTCGGCGCAGGTCGGCCAGCACCCGGGGCAGTTCGTCCGGGCCCAGCCGGTCGGCCTGGTTGAGCACCACCACGGTGACGTCCCGGTGCCGGTGGAACTCGCGCAGGTAGCTGCGGTGCAGTACCTTGTCGGCGTACTTCTGCGGGTCGACCACCCAGACGACGAGGTCGACCAGGCCGAGCAGCCGGTCCACCTCGGAGCGGTGCGACCACTCGACCGAGTCGAAGTCGGGCAGGTCGAGCAGGACCAGGCCGTGCAGGGCCGCCTCGTCGGCGCCGTCCAGCGCGCTCTCCCGGACGAACCGGTGCCGGGGCAGTACGCCGACCCAGTCGAGCAGCCGGGTCGCGTCGTCCAGCGGCCCCCAGACGCAGGCGTGGGTGACCCCGGTGGTCGGCCGGCGCACCCCGACCGGTGACATCTCGAACCGGGCCAGCGAGTTGAAGAGGCTGGACTTGCCGCTGCCGGTGGCACCGGCCAGCGCCACCACGGTGTGGTTCAGCGAGAGCGCCAGCCGGGTGCCGGCCCGCTCGATCAGGGTGTGCGCCGCGACCAGCCGTTCGTCGGGCAGGTGGCCGTCGACGGCGCCGAGGAACCGGTTGACCGCGTGCAGGCGTTCGACCAGCCGGTCCGGGTCGGCCCGCTGGTCGGGGCGGATCGCGTCCCGGACCCTGCCCAGGATGTCGGTCATCGGGTCGCCTCCGCTCCGGCCGTCTCGCCCGCGTCGCCCCGCGCGGCGTCGACCAGCCGGGCCGCCTCGCGGAGCTGGTCGCCGTGTGCGGCGTCGACACCGGCCGCCGCGGTGCGGGCCAGGTAGCGGGCCGCCTCCTCGTCGAAGAGTCGGTCGACCATACCGAGCAGGTCGGCCCGGGCCCGGGTGGCCAGGGTACGGATCGCCTGGTCGCCGAAGATCGCTTCGAGTACCTTCTGCGCGGCGACGGTGGTGCCGCCGGCCGCCGCCACCTCCAGGCCGGTCGGGATGAACGCGGTGGAGGCGAAGACCGCGATCATCACCGCCAGGCCGGTGGCGTTCACCGCGTACGCCGCGCTGCGGGCCACGAACCGCTTGTCGCCGCCCTGGGCGCGGACGAGTTCCAGTACGCCGCGCTGCCAGTCCCGGACCAGCCGCTCGGCGCGTTCGGGCAGGTCCTCGGCGGGCCGGGACAGCTCGGGGGTGAGCAGTGCCGCGCCGGCCGGGTGGGTCTGCCAGGCCGCGGCGGTCTGCTCGGCGGCCGTGGCGGCCGCCTCGCGCAGCAGGGTGACGAGCTGCGACTCGATCGCGCTGCGGAGCTGGGCGTTCGGGGCGGGTCGGCCGGTCAGCGCGGCGACGACCCGGTCGCGGAGCTGGCCGACCCGGGCCTCCAGGGTGCGGAAGAGTTCACCGGTACCGACGAACTCCTGCCAGCGGGCCAGCACCTCGCCCCGGAGCAGCCGGCCGTCCCGCAGCGCCTCCTCGACCGAGCGGCGGGCGCCCCGATAGCCGCTGCGGACCCGTTCGTCCAGCGCCTGTGCGGCGTTCGCCTGCTGGTCGGCGGCGGTGGCCAGGCTCTCGACGGCCGGGACCAGTGCGGCGACGGCGCCGTGCAGGGTCTGCCGGATCACCGCGGCCCGGGCCTCCGAGTCGGCGGCGAGCCGGCCGAACCAGGAGCGCAGCGGCTCGGTCAGCCGTCCGGGTAGCAGCCCCTGCCCGTCGACGACGGTCTCGGGGAGTACGAAGAGGGATGCGGCGCCGAGCTGGTGTTCGGCGAGCATCTCGGCCAGGTGCGCGGCCACCTCGTCGGTGGCGGCCGGTGGTACCCGGTCGAGGACCAGCGCGATCGCGGTGCCGCGCAGCCGCGCGGTGTGCAGCAGTTCCCAGGGCACCGCGTCGGCGTACCGGGCGGCGGTGGTGACGAAGAGCCAGAGGTCGGCGGCGGCGAGCAGTTGGGCCGCGAGCACCCGGTTGGCGTCCACCACCGAATCGATGTCGGGGGCGTCCAGGAAGGCCAGCCCGGCGGGGAGGGCCGGCGCGGTGACCAGGTGCAGGGTGTCCGGTTGGTCCCCGGGGGTGGTGGTCCGGGTCAGTCCGGGCAGCAGGTCGCCCTGGCGGAACCACGCCGAGTCGAGCGGGCTGCAGACGAGCACCGGGGAGCGGGTGGTCGGCCGGAGCACCCCGACGCTGCTGACCCGGGCCTGGACCAGGCTGTTGACCAGGGTCGACTTGCCGGCGCCGGTCGAGCCGCCGACGACCACCAGCAGCGGCGCGTCGAGCCGGGCGAGTCGCGGCAGCAGGTAGTCGGCGAGCTGGGCGCGCAGCGTCGAGCCGAGCTGTCGGGCCTCGTCCGCCCCGGGCAGTGTCAGCGGATAGGCGGTGACGTCGATCGCGGCCCGCAGCCGGGTGAGCGCCCAGCGCAGGTCGGACCCGTCCCCGGCCGGGGAGTCCGCTGCGGGGGCGGTCCCGGGCGGCACGGGGGCGGTCGGCAGCTCCTCGGTCGCAGCGGCCGGGTCGTCGGCCGGCGGGTGCCGTGGGGTGCTTTCCGCCGGCTCGCGATCCGCGTCGGCGATGGGGGTTTCCGGGCCGACCAGGGGCGTGCCGAGGCCGGTGGCCGGTTCGCCGTGGGTCGTCACGGGGTAAAGACTGCCCGATCCCTGCAACACAGACAACAGGCACGGTTGCTCGCGGATCAGCGCGGCGCCGGCCGTCGCTTTCCTCGCCGGGTGTCCGGATCCCCACGACCACTGTCGATGCGCCGACGGGTGGAGGGATTCGCAGTGGTGAGGGCCCTGGGGTGGGTTGCGTCGATGTGACTCAAGTCCGACTTTGCACGTACGGCGGATCGTGGCACTATTGAGTCCGGTCCACTCAACTTGCGGTGGGTGCAGTGCGGGCGGTGCCCGTCACCTGCCTTGTAACGAAGCGAGGAAGCGAAGATGGCACGTGCGGTCGGCATCGACCTCGGCACGACGAATTCCTGCGTCAGCGTTCTCGAAGGCGGTGAGCCCACCGTCATCGCGAACGCCGAGGGCTCGCGGACGACTCCTTCTATCGTCGCGTTCGCCCGCAACGGCGAGGTGCTCGTCGGTGAGGTCGCCAAGCGTCAGGCGGTGACCAACCCGGACCGGACCATCCGGTCGGTCAAGCGGGAGATGGGCACCAACTGGTCCGTCGACATCGACGGAAAGAAGTACACCTCACAGGAGATCTCCGCCCGGACGCTGATGAAGCTCAAGCGGGACGCCGAGGCGTACCTGGGCGAGCGGATCACCGACGCCGTGATCACGGTTCCGGCGTACTTCAGCGACGCCCAGCGGACCGCCACCAAGGAGGCCGGGGAGATCGCCGGCTTCAACGTGCTGCGGATCGTGAACGAGCCGACCGCGGCGGCGCTGGCGTACGGGCTGGACAAGGGCTCCAAGGAGCAGACCGTCCTGGTCTTCGACCTCGGTGGCGGCACCTTCGACGTGTCGCTGCTGGAGCTGGCCGAGGGGGTCATCGAGGTCAAGTCGACCAGCGGTGACAACCACCTCGGTGGCGACGACTGGGACGAGCGGATCATCGACCACCTGGTGAAGACCTTCCGTGGCCAGCACGGCGTCGACCTGTCCCAGGACAAGATGGCGATGCAGCGGCTGCGCGAGGCGGCCGAGAAGGCCAAGATCGAGCTTTCCGCCGCCACCACCACCAGCATCAACCTGCCGTACATCACCGCCGGCCCGGCGGGTGGCGACGGTGCCCCGTCGGCGCCGCTGCACCTCGACGTGACGCTGACCCGGGCGGAGTTCCAGCGGATGACGCAGGATCTGCTCGACCGCTGCAAGGGCCCGTTCGACCAGGCCATCAAGGACGCCGGGGTCAAGGTCTCCGACGTCGACCACGTGATCCTGGTCGGCGGCTCGACCCGGATGCCGGCCGTCTCCGAGCTGGTCAAGCAGCTCACCGGCCGCGAGCCCAACAAGGGCGTCAACCCGGACGAGGTCGTCGCGGTCGGTGCCGCGCTCCAGGCCGGTGTGCTCAAGGGCGAGGTCAAGGACGTCCTGCTGCTCGACGTGACCCCGCTGTCGCTGGGCATCGAGACCAAGGGCGGCATCTTCACCAAGCTGATCGAGCGCAACACGACCATCCCGACCAAGCGCTCCGAGGTCTTCACCACCGCCGACGACAACCAGCCGTCGGTGCTGATCCAGGTCTTCCAGGGCGAGCGGGACATCGCGGCGTACAACAAGAAGCTCGGCACCTTCGAGCTGACCGGCCTGCCGCCGGCGCCGCGCGGCGTACCGCAGATCGAGGTCACCTTCGACATCGACGCGAACGGCATCGTGCACGTCAACGCGAAGGACCTCGGCACCGGCAAGGAGCAGTCGATGACGATCACCGGCGGCTCGGCGCTGCCGAAGGACGACATCGAGCGGATGATGCGGGACGCCCAGGACCACGCCGACGAGGACAAGCGGCGCCGGGACGAGGCGGAGACCCGCAACCAGGCCGAGCAGCTCCAGTGGCAGACCGAGAAGTTCCTCGCCGAGAGCGGGGACAAGCTGCCGGCCGAGCCGCGCGACAAGATCAACGAGGCGCTCGGCGACCTGCGCTCCGCGCTCGGCGGCACCGACCTGGAGAACGTCAAGTCGGCGCACGAGAAGCTGCTCAAGGTCTCCCAGGAGGCCGGCTCGCTGCTCTACGCGCAGCAGCAGGCCGAGCAGCAGGGGCAGCCGGGTGCCGCCGGTGCCGGCCCGGAGGGCGGCCCGACCGGTGCCAAGGGCGGCGCCGACGACGTGGTGGACGCGGAGATCGTCGACGAGGACGACAAGAAGTGACGACGCGTTCGGTGCGTACCCGGGCTGGCCGTAAGCACAACGGATCGAGGTAATTGAATGACGGACAAGCCACGAGCCGCCGATCCGGAACCCACCGGGTCGGCGCCGGGTGGCTCCGCGACCGCCGACCCTGCCTCGGGCACGGCCGGCGAGGGCGTCGTCATCCGGAACAACCGGAAGATCAATCTGACCGACGAGCAGCCGGTCCCGGACGGTACGACCGACGGCACCAGGCTGGCGGCGAAGGACCCGAACCCGGATCCGGAGCCGCCGGGTGACGCCGAGCCGGTGGTGGCCGCCGGTGAGGTCGACGACACCGGTTCGAGCGGTGCCGCCGCCTCCGTGGACGACGCGAAGTCGGCCGAGGACGGGCCGGAGGTGATCGACGACGCGACGACCGAACGGGGCGGGGCGACCACCGACGACTCCGGTGACCCGACCTCCCCGGTGGTGGACGAGGACGAACTCGCCGAGGTGCTGGCGGAGGGACCGCCGTCCGGCACGGACGGGCCGGTGGTGGACGCCCCGGTCAAGCCGGTCACCGAGGCCGACGCCGACGGGCCCGGCCCGCTCGGCGCCGAGCTCGGGGCGCTCCGGGCGGAGCTGGACGAGCGGACCAGGGACCTCCAGCGGGTGACCGCGGAGTTCGCCAACTACCGCCGACGGATGGACCGGGAGCGGGCCAGGGACGCCGACCGGGCCACCCGGGTCGTACTCGCCGCGCTGCTGCCCGTCCTCGACGACCTGGACCGGGCCCGTGAGCACGGCGACCTGGTCGGGCCGTTCGGCACGGTGGCGGACCAGTTGATCGGGGCACTGGCCAAGTTCGGGCTGACCCCGTTCGGCGAGAAGGGCGACCCCTTCGACCCGAACCAGCACGAGGCGGTCGCGCACCAGACCTCGGCCGAGGTCACCGAGCCGACCTGTGTGGAGGTACTGCGCCGCGGCTACCAGGTCAACGACGCGCTGCTGCGGCCGGCGATGGTCGCGGTGGCCGACCCGGAGCCGGAGTGAGCGCTCCGGCGCCAGCGGAAACCGGGTCGAAGCGAGGTTGAGCCGGTGCGTCGCGGTCGAGGTGCCGTCCGTACGCCGTCCGTCGGACGGGGTGCGGGCGGCACCTCGACCGCGCCACAGGGGAAGGGGGTGGACGACCGATGAGTTCCAAAGACTGGCTGGAGAAGGACTTCTACGCCGTGCTGGGGGTGGCCAAGTCCGCCTCTCCTGACGAGATCAAGAAGGCGTACCGGAAGCTGGCCAGGGAATCGCACCCGGACCACAACCCGGGTGACGCCCAGGCCGAGGAGCGGTTCAAGGCCGTCTCCGAGGCGTACGACGTGCTCGCCGACGCGCGCAAGCGCAAGGAGTACGACGAGATGCGCTCGCTCTTCGGGTCGGGCGCGTTCCGCCGCAACGCCCGGACGGGCGGGCCCGGCGGTTATCCGTTCGACGTCTCGGACCTCTTCGGCGGGGCCGGCCAGCCGGGCGGCGCGGCCGGCGGTGACCGCCGGTTCGGCGGGGCGGGCTTCTCCGACCTGTTCAGTTCGATCTTCTCCGGCGGCGGTCCGACCCGGACCCGTGGCCCGGCCCGGGGCCGGGACGTGGAGGCCGAGGTCATGCTCGACTTCGGCGACGCGGTACGCGGGGTCACGGTGCCGCTGACGCTGCGCGCTCCCGGCGTCTGCGACACCTGCCACGGTGACGGCGCCAAGCCGGGGACGCTGCCCCAGACCTGCCCGCAGTGCCGGGGAGCCGGGGTCGTCACCCGCAACCAGGGTTCGTTCAGCTTCTCGGAGCCGTGCCGGGAGTGCCAGGGCGTCGGCACGATCGTCGAGGAGAAGTGCCCGGAGTGCCGGGGTACCGGTGGGGTGACCAAGTCCCGCACGCTCAACGTCCGGTTTCCGGCCGGGGTCGCGGACGGCCAGCGGATCCGGCTCGCCGGCCGGGGTGAGCCGGGTGACCGGGGCGGCCCGCCCGGCGACCTGTACGTCCTGGTCAAGGTCCGCTCCGACGACCTCTTCGGGCGCAGCGGCGACGACCTGACCCTGACCGTGCCGATCACCATCGCGGAGGCGGTGCTCGGGACGGACCTGCGGGTGCCCACCCTGGATTCGGCGGTGACCCTGCGGGTGCCGCCGGGCACCCCGAGCGGCCGTACGCTGCGCGCCCGGGGCCGGGGTGTGGTCCGGCGGGACGGCCAGGCCGGCGACCTGCTGGTGACGGTGGAGATCGTGGTCCCCGAGCAGCTCTCGCCGGAGGCGAGGAAGGCACTGGAGGAGTTCGCCGCGCAGACCCCGGCGGCGGCACGGGAACATCTCGACGCCCGGGTGCGTCGTTTCAACTGAGCTGTTGGCAACGCGGAGGTGATCAAGGTGGCCGAGGAGTACGTCGTCGTCTCGATCGAGCAGGCGTCCGACGCCAAGGTTCTGATGATCTCGGTCGCGGCCCGGATGGCCGGCATGCACCCGCAGACGCTGCGGCAGTACGACCGGATGGGGCTGGTGCAGCCCGGCCGCGCCCCGGGCGGCGGGCGCCGGTACAGCGTCCGCGACGTCGCGCTGCTCCGTGAGGTGCAGCGGCTCAGCCAGGACGACGGCGTCAACCTGGCCGGCATCAAGCGGATCATCGTGCTGGAGCAGATGGTCGACGAGCTCCAGCAGCGGATCGCGGGCCTACAGGCCGAGCTGGAGGCCGCCTACCGCCGGGTGGCCGAGCTGGAGGCGCTGGGCGGGCTGCCCCGCCGGGACCTGGTGCCGACCAACCGGCCCTCCACCGCGCTGGTCGTCTGGCGCCCCCGCCGCAGCGCCGACCCCTCGGCCTGATCCGAGGTCGGCCGGGGGCGCCGAACCGACCCGGGGGTGGCCGTTCCCGCATCACGGGACGTCGGGATACCCCCGTGGGGTGTCCGAAACCATTACCCTGGGTGTTTCGGGAACATTACGCCCGATTCTCGTAATCCATTAGCGAGAAGGCTCGGAAACCATTACCCCGAGCGCGCCGCCAGCCATCACCGTACATAGCGGTGACGTCGGAGTCCGGTGGTCTGTTGATCGCCGGATCTTTCCGTCGTACGCCCGGCAAAGGTCATGGAGCGTCTTGTCCGTCCCGTCCCCGCGAGTCGGGGTGGGCGGCGGGTCGCCGAACAGTGTCCCGGTGCCGCGCTATGACGCGGTCCTGCGGATGCCTGTGATCTGATCCGACGCAATTGATCAGCAGTTCTTGAAATGTCCTGGGTTACAAGATTGTTTTATTGACGGCCATCAATGTTATGACTATGGTGGGCTGCGGGCGCGACCGCATCGCGACGACCGGAAGGGAACTACCATGTCCAACGTGATGGCTGTCGGCGGCGTACTCGCGGCATTGTTTGCCTCGACGGTAGCTACCGAGCCTTTGGTGACTCCTGCCGAGAGGATCACCATCAGCGTGGAGACCGTCAACGGATCGGGCTGCCCGGCGGGGACGGCCGAGGTGAGCACCGCAGCCGACAACACGGCCTTCACGGTGAGCTACAGCGACTACTTCGTCCTGGCCGGTGCCGGGGCGAAGCCGACCGAGTTCAGGAAGAACTGCCAGCTCAACCTGCGGGTGAACATCCCACAGGGGCTCACCTTCGCGGTGGCCCAGGTGGACCTTCAGGGCTACGCGTACCTCCAGCGGGGGGCCAGCGGCTCGCAGCACTCGCACTACTACTGGATGGGCAGCTCGTCCACCGCGCAGACCAGCCACGAGTTCACCGGGCCGTACAACGGCGGCTGGCGTACCTCCGACCGGGCGGCTGCCCTGGTCTACGCACCCTGCGGCGAGGCGCGGAACCTCAACGTCAACACCGAGTTGCGGGTCGACGGTGGCAACGCGGACAACGGCACGAGCTTCATGGCGATGGACTCGAGCCGGGGCAGTGTGCGCAGCGTCTACCACCTCAGCTGGAAAGAGTGCTGATCGCGACGCCGTAAACGCGTCCCCTTACGGCGGTCTGTGGGGTTAGCGCGAATTAGGGCCCCTGGGTCGGCCGATGGAATTGAATGTCCATCGTGCTGACCCAGGGGCCCTCCGCGTTTTCCGCCGCAAGTCGCAGTACTACCACCTTTTCGGCCATTACTCATTCAACTTTAGGACATTGACGAACATCAATTAATAGCGTTAAAGTGTGGCTGCGCGCGCGACATTATCGCCACGATCGGGAGGGAACCCATGATCAGTGTGCTGGCCATTGGCAGTCTCGTTGCCTCGATGCTCGGCGGGATTGTCATCCCGACGGATCCGCCTGTGGAGCCTCCGGAAGAGCAGATCGTCATCGAGGTCATTACCATCAATGGCTCGGGTTGCCCGGCCGGGACCGCGGCCGTCGCGGTCGCCCCCGACAACACCGCCTTCACGGTGACCTACAGCGACTATCTCGCCCAGGTCGGCGTGGGGGCGCGGCCGACCGACGCCCGGAAGAACTGCCAGCTGGCTCTGCAGGTACACGTCCCGGAGGGCTTCACCTACGCCATTCTCCAGGCCGACTACCGCGGCTACGCCTACCTGGCCAACGGTGCGACCGCGGTGTCCCGGGCGAACTACTACTTCCAGGGCTCCTCGCCGACGACGTACAAGAACCACAACTTCAGCGGCCCGCTGGACGACAGTTGGCAGACCACCGACACCTCGGAACTCACCTCGGTGAGCTACGCGCCCTGCGGGGAGATGCGCTTCCTCAACATCAACACCGAACTGCGGGTGAACGTCGGGACGTCCAACCCGGCGACCACCACCAGCTTCATGGCGATGGACTCGACCGATGGTGGCATCAACACCATCTACCACTTCGCATGGAAGAAGTGCGAAGAGTCCTGACGTGATGCCTCCGGGTTGGGATGCGGGAATCTGCTCCGGCATCCCGGCCCTGGGGGCGGGGGCCCGCCCGGTCGGGGATTGTCCGGGCCGAGCGGGCACCGGCGAAGAGGGCCATCCGATCGATGGATGACGTTTGATACATCGCGCGGGCAACGGCTCGCGCGACGGTGACCGAAGGGAGCCCCGGAAATGTTGCACACATTAGTCATCGGCAGCCTGGCGGCGTCGTTAATGGGCCTGCCGGTACTCGCCGACCCCGTGCCGACCACGAATCCGCCGGCCGAGCGCATCACCATCGAGGTCAAGACGGTCAACGGGTCGGGCTGCCGGCTCGGGACGGCGGCGGTCGCCGCGGCGCCGGACAACACCGCCTTCACGGTGACCTACAGCGACTACCTCGCCCAGGCCGGCGCGGGTGCCGCACCGACCGACTTCCGGAAGAACTGCCAACTGGTCCTCCAGGTGAACGTCCCGGGCGGCTTCACGTACGCGATCCGGCAGGCCGACTACCGCGGCTTCGCCCACCTCGAACGCGGCGCCAGCGGCATGCAACGGGCGAGCTACTACATCCAGGGGACGTCGCCGACGGCGACCGAGACGCACAACATCCCCGGTCCGCTCAGTGACAACTGGCAGACCACCGACGTCACGGACATGGCCGAACTGGTCTACGCCCCGTGCGGCGAGGTCCGGCTGCTGAACATCAACACCGAGCTGCGGGTGAACCGCGGTACGTCGGACCCGAAGACCACCAGCTTCATGATGATGGACTCGACCGACAGCAGCGTCAGCACGACGTACCACTTCAACTGGATGCGGTGCGACTAGTCCTCGCCGGGAACGGGTCCCGGTGGGCACGAGGCAGGGCGACATCCACACGCACCGGTACGGCAACCGCCGACCGGCGTCGTGACGCTTCAAGCGAAGAACTCCGCTGGCGCTCGTCGAGAGGTGCTTCGAGCGCCAGCTCTTCCTGTCCCGGCCGGCACAGCGAACCCCGATGGTCCGCCCGGCCCGCTGCCCGGTTCCGGCCCGCCGGACCGGTGAGATCAGTAACCTGGCTGATGGCGCGAGTTCCGCGGTCGCGGTCCTCCGGTACGCAGGTCAGGTCCCGTGCTCCGCGCCGGCACCAGCTGGTGGTCCGGGGTCCACGGGGGGTCCCGGCCCACCGCTCGCCCGGGCTCAGCTCAACCGGCGCCCCTGCCGCACCAGGCCGCCCTCGCACCAGTCGCGGTAGTCGAACAGCTCCGGCCTCGCCTGGAGCATCCGGGTGTTGTGCGCCCAGATGACCATCGGCTCGTCACCGACCCGCTCGGCCTGCTCGACCAGCTTCCGCAACCGCCGCTTCGGGTGCGCCTGGAACTTGGTCCGGATGCCGTCCGCGGCGTAGATGTAGAGGCAGTGCAGCGCGAAGCGGCGGGCCGGACAGGACGGGTCCATCGCCAGATCGAAGAGGGTGCCGATCAGCCGGTCTCCCGAGACCAGCAGGTCCCAGTCCTTCGGCATCGTGTGCAACGGCACCGAGTCCGGCTCGTAGGCCCAGGCCCGAAGCTCGGCGGGGGACGGGTCCACCGGGTTGGCAAAGCCCCGGAACGCGGAGTCCTGCACGCTCAACGGGCCGCCTTTCCGCTCGCGCGGCTGCCGGCACGCCGGCACCGCGGGTACCTGTGGCTACTGCGGCGACACGGTAACGCGCTGTTGCCAACCTGCGAAAGGGTCGCCACGTGCTATTTCATCAACCCGTTACGCGTTGGTGGAACCGGCCGAACGGTGATCCCGGTATGTGGGGCGCGACACCCGCCGCGCCCCGACTCACTCCGTCGCCGGAGCCGGTGCCGGGCTACCGGGGGCGGCCCGGCGGCGCAGCCACCGCTTGAACCAGGCGAAGTCGGGCAGCCGGGCCAACATCGGGCCGGTCACCACGGTGATCAGCACGTACGCGGTGGCCAGCGGGCCGAGTTGCGGATTGACCACGCTGGTGGCGACGGCCAGCCCGGCGATGACGATGGAGAACTCGCCGCGCGGTGCCAGGGCCAGCCCGGCCCGCCACCGACCCGGCAGCCCGATGCCGACCCGTTTCGCCGCCACGTAACCGGTCAGCACCTTGGTGGCCATGGTGACCACGGCCAGGGCCAGCGCCGGCAGCAGCACCGGCGGGATCGCCCGGGGATCGGTGTTCAGCCCGAAGAAGACGAAGAAGACGGCGGCGAAGAGGTCCCGCAGCGGCGAGAGCAGCTCGGTCGCGTTGTGTGCCACCGGCCCGGAGAGGGCGATGCCGACCAGGAACGCGCCGACCGCCGCCGACACCTGGAGGCCGGCCGCGATGCCGGCGACCAGCAGGGTCAGCCCGAGTACGCCGAGCAGCAGCGCCTCCGGGTCCCGGGCGGAGAGCATCCGGGAGATGAAGTGGCCGTACCGGATCGCCACCACCAGCACCACGACCACGGTGAAGACCGCGACGGCCAGCGCGATACCGCCGCCGAGCAGGCTCTGGCCGCTGAGGATCGCGGTGACCAGCGGCAGGTAGAGCGCCATCGCGAGGTCCTCGATGACCAGCACCGACAGGATGACCGGAGTTTCCCGGTTACCGACCCGGCCGAGGTCGGCCAGCACCTTGGCGATGACGCCGGACGAGGAGACCCAGGTGACCCCGGCCAGCACGATCGCGCCGATCCAGCCCCAGCCGAGCAGCAGCCCGAAGGCCGCACCGGGCAGCGCGTTGAGCAGGCCGTCGATCAGTCCGGCCGGAGCGGCGGCGCGCAGATTGCCGACGAGTTCGTCGGCGGAGTACTCCAGGCCCAGCATGACCAGCAGCAGGATCACGCCGATCTCGGCGCCGACCTCGAAGAACTCCTCGCTGGCCGAGAGTGGCACCAGCCCGCCGTGCCCGAAGGCGAGCCCGGCGAGCAGATAGAGCGGGATCGGCGAGAGCCCGATCCGCCGGCTGAGCCGGCTGAGCAGTCCCAGGGCGAGCAGCAGCGCGCCCACTTCGATGAGCAGGACTGTGGTGTGGTGCATACGCCTCAGCCGTCCGGGTCGGTCTCGGCGAGGATCGCGGTGACACCGTCCAGTCCCTGGCGGGTGCCAACCACGACCACCACATCGCCGGCCTCGAACCGGAAGGTCGGATCGGGTGAGGCGATCACCTCGCGCTCCCGCAGGACCGCGACGATGGATGCGCCGGTACGGGTGCGGGTCTGCGTGTCGCCCAGCCGCCGGCCGACGTACCGCGAGCCGGCCGGGATGGCGATCTGCTCGGTGAGCAGCCCGGCGGCCTGCTGGCGCAGCCCGGAGAGCTGGCCGAGCATCAGGGAGGCGCCGAGAATGTCGGCCAGCGCCTCCGCCTCGTCGTCGGTGAGCGGGACGTCGGCGGTGCAGGAGTCCGGATCGTCCGGGTCGTAGAGCACCAGATCGCGTCGGCCGTTGCGGTGTGTGACCACACCGAGCCGGCGTCCGGAGGCGGTGACCACGTCGTGACGTACGCCGATCCCGGGCAACGCCGTCTGCTCAACACGTACTCGCACGTAACCAACCGTACCGGTTGTCGATCGAGGGCCGGTAGCGGCGTCGGGGGTGGTCGGACGGTGTGCTGGTGGCGGCGGTGACGCCGACCGACCGGCGAGTGAGTGTGACTGATGTCACGGCGATAGAGTTGAGTGGAATAGACTCAACTCTGGTTGTGTCGTTCGTACTGGAGGTGGTGTCGCCGGGCGGCGGCGTCACCGCCCGCCACGCTGCCGATGCCGGCCCGTACCACGGCCGGCGGACCGTATTGGGAGCCCCATGAACGCCGAACGCCTCACCACGAAGAGCCGCGAAGTCATCACCGGCGCCGTCGCGACGGCGAACCAGCGCGGCCACGCCACCGTCGAACCGTGGCACCTGCTGCTGTCCCTGCTGGACACCGGCGGGTCCACCGCGGCCGGACTGCTGCGCGCGGTCGGGGCGAATCCGGCCGACATCCGGCGGGCCGCCGCCCGGGCCGTGGAGAACCAGCCGGCCGCCCGGGGATCGAGCGTCGCCGAGCCGAGCCTGGCCCGGGAGTTCGTCAACGCGATCGGCGCGGCCGAACAGATCGCCCGGCCGCTCGGCGACGAGTACACCTCCACCGAGCACCTGCTGGCCGGGCTGGCCCGGGTCGGCGGCGCGGTCGCCAGCACCCTCAAGCAGGCCGGCGCGACCGAGGAGAACCTGGTCGCCGCCTTCCCGGCGGTACGCGGCGGCGACCGCCGGGTCACCACCGCCGACCCCGAGCAGACCTACCAGGCGCTGGAGAAGTACGGCGTCGACCTCACCGCCAGCGCCCGGGACGGCAAGATCGACCCGGTGATCGGCCGGGACGCCGAGATCCGCCGGGTGATCCAGGTGCTCTCCCGGCGTACCAAGAACAACCCGGTGCTGATCGGCGAGCCCGGCGTCGGCAAGACCGCGATCGTCGAGGGGCTGGCCCAGCGGATCGTCGCCGGTGACGTCCCCGAGTCGCTGCGGGACAAGAAGCTGGTCTCGCTCGACCTCGGCGCGATGGTCGCCGGTGCGCAGTACCGGGGGCAGTTCGAGGAGCGGCTCAAGTCGGTGCTGGAGGAGATCAAGAACTCCGACGGCCAGGTCATCACCTTCCTCGACGAGCTGCACACCGTGGTCGGCGCCGGCAAGGGCGAGGGCTCGATGGACGCCGGCAACATGCTCAAGCCGATGCTGGCCCGGGGCGAGCTGCGGATGGTCGGCGCCACCACCCTGGACGAATACCGCGAACACATCGAGAAGGACCCGGCGCTGGAGCGGCGCTTCCAGCCGGTGCTGGTCGGCGAGCCGACCATCGAGGACACCATCGGCATCCTGCGCGGGCTCAAGGAGCGCTACGAGGTGCACCACGGGGTACGCATCACCGACGCCGCCCTGGTCGCCGCCGCCAGCCTCTCCGACCGGTACATCACCGACCGGTTCCTGCCGGACAAGGCGATCGACCTGGTCGACGAGTCCGCCTCCCGGCTCCGGATGGAGATCGACTCCCGGCCGACCGAGGTCGACGAGATCGAGCGGGCGGTACGCCGGCTGGAGATCGAGGAGATGGCGCTGGCCAAGGAGCCCGACCCGGCCTCGGCCGAGCGGCTCGAACGACTCCGCAAGGAGTTGGCCGACAAGCGCGAGCAGCTCACCGCGCTCAGCGAGCGGTGGCGGCTGGAGAAGGAGCACATCACCCGGATCTCCACCGCCAAGGAGGAGCTGGAGCGGCTCGGCGGCGAGGCCGAGCGGGCCGAGCGGGACGGCGAGCTGGAACGCGCCGCCGAGCTGCGCTACGGCCGGATCCCCGAGCTGAAGGCCGCGCTGACCCGGGCCGAGGGCGAACTCGCCGGGTTGCAGGCCGACGGGGCGATGCTCAAGGAGGAGGTCGGCGCCGACGACATCGCCGCGGTGGTCGCCGCCTGGACCGGCATCCCGGCCGGCCGGCTGATGGAGGGCGAGACCGCGAAGCTGCTCCGGATGGAGTCGTCGCTCGGCGCCCGGGTGGTCGGCCAGGCCGAGGCGGTGGCCGCGGTCTCCGACGCGGTACGCCGGGCCCGGGCCGGGGTCGCCGACCCGGACCGCCCCACCGGCAGCTTCCTCTTCCTCGGCCCGACCGGCGTCGGCAAGACCGAGCTGGGCAAGGCGCTCGCGGAGTTCCTCTTCGACGACGAGCGGGCCATGGTGCGGATCGACATGAGCGAGTACGCCGAGAAGCACTCGGTGGCCCGGCTCGTCGGTGCCCCGCCCGGCTACGTCGGGTACGAGGAGGGCGGGCAGCTCACCGAGGCGGTGCGCCGCCGCCCGTACTCGGTGATCCTGCTCGACGAGGTGGAGAAGGCGCACCCGGACGTCTTCGACGTACTGCTCCAGGTGCTCGACGACGGCCGGCTCACCGACGGCCAGGGGCGTACGGTCGACTTCCGCAACGCGATCCTGATCCTCACCTCCAACCTCGGCACGGCGGTCGTCTCCGACCTGACGCTGGGCGAGGAGGAGCGCCGGGAGGCGGTGCTGGCGGTGGTCCGGTCGCACTTCAAGCCGGAGTTCCTGAACCGGCTCGACGACATCGTGGTCTTCGCCTCGCTGACCGGGCAGGAACTGCGCGGGATCGTCGACATCCAGCTCGACCGGCTGCGGCGGCGGCTCGCCGACCGGCGGCTCGGCCTGGAGGTCACCGACGCGGCCCGGAGCTGGCTCGCCGAGCACGGGTACGACCCGATCTACGGCGCCCGGCCGCTGCGCCGGCTGGTGCAGTCGGCGATCGGCGACCGGCTCGCCAGGGCGCTGCTGGCCGGCGAGGTGCGCGACGGCGACACCGTCCGGGTCGACCTGGCCGACAACAAGGAGTCGCTGAGCGTTGTCCGGGTCTGAGCGGACGCACCGGGGCCGGTCCGATCGCACGATCGGGCCGGCCCCGTCGTCGGTCGCCGACTCCCCGGCCGTCCGGCGCCCCGCCGGCGAGCGCTCCGGGCCGGATCGGGTGACCATTGGTGGCATGACCGATTTTCCGGGACGGGACGACGAACTGGCGACGGCGGTACGCGAGCTGGCCGGCGCCGACGTCGTCGCGTTCGGCGGGGTGGGCCTCGCCGGCCAGGTGCTGCCGCCGACCGAGGCGTACCGGACCGTCGAGGCGGCCCTGCCCGAGCACGCCGTGGAGCTGCGTCCCCGGCTGGCGTGGTTGCTGGCGAACGGGTCGGCGGCCGGCAAGGCGTACGCGGCGACGCTGCTCGACCGGCTGGACCCGGTGGCGGCCCGGGACGCCTGGCGGGGGCTGCTCGGCGATCCGGCCGAACTGACCACCTTCAGCGGCTGCCTGATGGACCAGACCACCCTCGGCGAGTACGCCGCCGGCCGGCTCGGCCGGGACTGACGCCACTCCGGGCCACTCCGGGCCGTACTGCCGGCGGCGGTTCACCCCCGGGCGGCGGGACCGGTACCGATACGGTGGTCCGGAATCTGGGAATTCTGATCTGGGAACGTTCGATCCGCACAAGCCGATCCCGGGGCCTCCGAGCCGGGGGACCCGAGCCAGGAAAGGAGAGCCGTGTCGGAACCAGCCAATTCCGCGCCGACCGCGAGGCCGCGCCCGAGCACCGTCACCAACGCCAGCTATCTGCTCTATCTGGCGGCCGCCCTGATCGCCGTGTCGTCGGTGGTCAGCCTCGCCACGCTCGGTACCGTCTCAACCATCTTCCGCGAGGAGTACGCGGGCACCTCCGTCGAGGGTGCCGAGGGCTTCGCCGTCGGCATCACCGTGTTCAGCGTGGTACTGCAACTGCTGATCGCCATCGGCCTGGTGGTGCTGGCCCTGCTGAACAACCAGGGCCGCAACGGTGCCCGGATCGCCACCTGGGTGGTTGCCGGGCTCGGAGTCTGCTGCACCGGGTTCGGTGCCGCCGGCCAGGCGCTCTCCGGGGTGGGCACCGGTGGAGGCTCCACAGCGGACGGCCCGGACAACGCCGAGATCCAGCGGCGGCTTGAGGCGGAGCTGCCCTCCTGGAGCGAGCCGCTGACGCTGATCTGCTCGATCGTCGCGCTGCTGGCGCTGATCGCCGCGATCATCCTGCTCGCGCTGCCCGCGTCGAACGAGTTCTTCCGCAAGCAGCCGGCCGGTTGGGAGCCGCCGGTGCCGGGTGCGACGTACCCGGGCCAACCGCCCTACCCGGGCCAGGCGTCGACCACCGGCACCGACCCCGGGTACCCGCAGTACCCGCCGGCCGGGCCGCCCTCCGACCCGCCCGGCAACCCACCGTCGAACCCGCCGTCGAACCCGCCCGGCAACCCGCCGGCCAGCTGAACCACCGCACCACGGATCCCCCGGTCGGCACCGGCCGCCGGGGGATCCGGCACGTCCGGCGGTCGGGGGCCGCGCGGTGGCGCTGCCGGGGTGGTCGAATCGGACCGGCGCCGGGTGCGGCGCTCGCCCGCCGGGCCCGCCGTCGGAGCCGCTCCCCGCCGGAGGAGGTCCTTTTCCGATCCCCGGGCGCTCCGCTACCTTGTGGGAGCGGTACCCCCCGTGGTCGTCGAGGTGAGGGAAGTCAGTGGCAGCAGCCGTTCCGCCGTCGGGCACCGAACCCGACGCCGGCGGGCCCTCCGGGCCGGGCCGGAGCGGAGCCCGGCGCGCCCTGATCACCGGCGCCACCGCCGGGATCGGCGCCGCGTTCGCCCGGCGGCTCGCCGCCGACGGCTACGACCTGCTGCTGGTGGCCCGGGACGCGCAGCGGCTCGCGGACTCCGCCGCCGAGCTGACCGCCCGGCACGGCACCACGGTCGAGGTCCTCCCGGCCGACCTCGCCACCGACCAGGGGTGCGGGTCGGTCGAGGAACGGCTCTCCGACGCGTCGGCACCGGTCGACATGCTCGTCAACAATGCCGGGATCAGTCTCAACCGGTCGTTCCTGCGCTCGACCGTCGCCGACGAGTCGCGACTGCTCCGGCTGAACGTGCACGCCGTGCTCCGGCTGACCCTCGCCGCCCTGCCCAGGATGGTCGAGCGGCGGTACGGCGCAGTGATAAATGTCTCTTCCGTCTCAGGCTTCGGGCCGGTGATGCCCGGCTCGACGTACCCGGCGAGCAAGGCGTGGGTGACCAACTTCAGCGAGTCGGTGGCCCAGTCGGTACGGCCGATGGGCGTACGGGTGATGGCGCTCTGCCCCGGCTACACCCGTACGGAGTTCCACGACCGGGCCGGCATCAACATGTCGAAGACCCCGGACTGGATGTGGCTGCGCGCCGACGACGTGGTGCGGGACGCCCTTCGTGACCTGGATCGGAACCGCATGGTCAGCGTCCCGGACTGGCGCTACAAGGTGGCGGTCTTCGGCCTGCGGCACGCACCGGGCCGGCTCTGGCGGGCGGTGGCCAAGAACGCCCGGGGGCGGACCGGTCGCGCAGAGTTGTGATCCGGCTGCACGACACGGATCCGGGGCTTCCCGGGGCTGCGTTGAGACGCCCGCCCGTGGGCAAGATTCAGTGCGGAGAGTAGCCGATTTTCGGTCCCATCGGCCACCGTCAGACCGACTCGAACGGCCCCGTCACCGGGTCGGCCATTCGGCTCTCACCTTGGCGCAGTACCCTTACCGGCCATGGGCGACCACGACGACCTGCGTAAATTCATCACTGACCTCGCCGTCGTGCATGGTCGGGTGGTGCTGTCCTCTGGTCGTGAGGCGGACTGGTACGTCGATCTGCGGCGCGTGACCCTGCATCACGCGGCGGCACCGTTGGTCGGCCGGGTCATGCTCGACCTCACGAGGGACTGGGACTACGACGCGGTTGGCGGCCTGACGTTGGGTGCGGACCCGATCGCCGTTTCGATGCTGCACGCCGCCTCGGCGACGTCGCGTCGACTCGACGCTTTCGTGGTGCGCAAGGCCGGCAAGACGCACGGGTTGCAGCGCCGGATCGAGGGTCCGGAGCTGAGTGGCCGCCGAGTGTTGGCGGTGGAGGACACCTCCACCACGGGAAGCAGTGTGCTGACCGCGGTGGAGGCGTTACGGGAGGCCGGAGCCGAGGTCGTGGGCGTGGCGGTTATTGTTGATCGTGGGGCGGGCGACGCCGTACGAGCCGCCGGATTGCCATACCGGGCAGCCTATACGTTGGCTGACCTCGGCCTAGTGGCCTAAAAGTTTGCCGATTCGGATCTGCTGATATGCAGGCGGGTCGATGCTGCTGGTGGAAGGATGGAATACGTGGGAACTGCGTTGGCCGAAATGACTATGCCTCAGATCTCGCCGCTTGCCGGCGAGCCGATCGAGCGCGCCGACGCTGAGCGGCTGGCGGGTGTCCTCAAGGCCCTTGCCGACCCCGCTCGGCTTCGGCTGCTCAGCCTGATCCAGTCGGCACCGGAGGGCGAAGCGTGCGTGTGTGACCTCACCGCGCCGCTCGGCCTCTCTCAGCCGACGGTCAGCCACCACCTCCGTATCCTCACCGAAGCCGGCTTGCTGGAGCGGGAGAAGCGGGGCGTGTGGGCTTACTACCGGCTGGTGCCGACGGCGATCGCCACGATCGCCGACCTGCTGACCCCGCCGCGTAAGCGGGCCACCAAGAAGGCCCGCTGAATCAGCGTACGGCCCGTCTGGTGGCCGCCCTTCACAGGACGGCGCCAGACGGTCCAACCGCTGCTGACGCGGTGGGACGGGGTGGGCTTCCGGCGTGAACTATCTCCGGGGAGACCTGCGGGATCAGCTCGCGTACGTCGGACAGGACGTCGTCCGGACCGGTCTTGTGGTCGGTTCCGGCGGCAACCTGTCCGCCCGGTTGCCCGACGGCGATTCCTGCTGGGTGACCGCTGGCGGCACCTGGCTGGACCGGCTTGACCGTTCGTCCTTCGTCCGGGTGCGCATCTCGGATGGTTCCGTCCGCACGGACCCTCCGGGCTACCCGGACGATCCGCGCCGCCCCGGGGGCCAGGCCGCCGACGGTGGCCCGGCACAGCCGGCCGGAGAGTCTCTCCGGGACGGCGCCGCCGTCCCGGACGGTACGGCGCTGCCCGCGCCACGGGTGCCGGACGCACCGGCCGCCGGTGGTGCCGCCGCGTCCGTCGGGGTGCCCGGTGCCGCTGGTGACGCGCCGTGGCGACACTCCGCGCTTCCGCACGCCCGGGAGGCGGGCGGGCCGACGGGGCCGCAGCGCCGGCAGATCATGCCGACCAGCGAGGTCGAACTGCACCTCGCCACCTATCGGGCCCGGCCGGACGTGAACGCGATCGTGCACCTGCACCCGCAGACCGTGCTGCTGCTCGACGCGCTCGGTGAACAGGTCCGGCTGGTCACCACCGACCACGGCTTCTATCTGCGCCGGGTCGCCCGGGTGCCGTTCCGGCTGCCCGGCACCACCGAGCTGGCCGAGTTGGCCGCCGACGCGACCCGGGACGGCACCAACTGTCTGGTGTTGAGCCGGCACGGCTGCTCGGTACTGGCCGACAGTGTGGAGCTGGCGCACAAGCGTGCCGCGAATCTTGAGGAAGCGGCCCGGCTGACGTACCGGGCCCTCGCCGTCGGGCGGCTGGCCGAACTGCCGGAGCTGCCCGCCGAGTTCCTGTCCCGGATCGACGGCGGCGCGACCAGCGTGTGACCGGCCGCGCCGCTGTCGCGCGGTCACCGGCGAGGGGCCGTTGCCGGCCCGCCGGATGCCGCTGCGCTCAGTAGCCGGTGCGGCGGTGCCGCTGCGCCTCCTGGGCGGCGTGCTCCAGCTCGGCCCGCTCGGCCGGGGTGGTGCCCCGGCGGGCGGCCATCCGGGCCCGGAGCAGCTCGATGATGATCGGGATCACCGAGACGAAGACGATGGCGATCAGGATCAGCTCGATGTTCGCCTTGACGAACGGGATCTGGCCGAGGAAGTAGCCGAGCACGGTGACCCCGGTGCCCCAGAGGATGCCGCCGATCACGTTGTAGATGACGAAGGTGCGGTAGCGCATCCCGCTGACCCCGGCGACGATCGGGGTGAAGGTACGGACGATCGGTACGAACCGGGCCAGCACCACCGATCGGGCGCCGTACTTCTCGAAGAACTCGTGCGCCTTGAGCAGGTTCTCCTGCTTGAACAGCCGGGAGTTGGGGCGCCGGAACAGCGCGGGACCGACCTTCTTGCCGAACGCGTACCCGACCTGGTCACCGGCGATCGCCGCGATCGTGATCAGCAGGCAGACCAGCCAGAGCGGGTAGGTGATGTATTCCCCGTCGGCGGTCAGCAGGCCGGCCGTGAAGAGCAACGAGTCACCGGGCAGGAAGAAGCCGATCAACAGCCCGGACTCGGCGAAGACGATGGCCAGGATGCCGAGCAGCCCGAAAGTCGAGATCAACCACTCCGGATCCAGCCAATCCGGACCCAGGGCCAGCGTGGTGGTGGGCGTCGGCACGAGGAGACCTCCGGAACTCTCGGCATGGCCGGTGAAGGGTCCGCCAGCATGGTGGCGGGTACCACAGCAGTCTAGGCGGACCTTCCCGACAGTCGCCGCGCGATGCCGCCGCCGGGGCGTACCGGGAACGGATCGGGCCGCCCCGCCCCGGTCGGCGACGGGTCGAACCCGTCGCCGACCAGGGCGGACGTCGCCCTAGAGCCGGGGATCGACCGGTTCCGACTCGCACGCGAGGATCGCGAAGACCAACTCGTGCCGCCGCCACAGCGGGGCGCCCTCGGCCAGCCGGTCCAGCGCGGCCAGGCCGAGCCCGTGCTCGCGCAGGGCCAGCCCGCGCTTGCGGCCCAGCGACCGGTGCCGGAGCGCGGCCAACTGGTCCGGTTCGGCGTACTCCGGGCCGTAGATGATCCGCAGGTAGTCCCGGCCCCGGCACTTCAGGCCCGGCTGGAGCAGCCGGCCGTCGGCGTCCCGGGCGCCGAGCCCGGCGTACGGCTTCACCACCATCCCCTCGCTGCCGGCCCCGGTCAGCTCCAGCCACCACTCGGTCGCCGCCGACACCGCCGCCTCGTCGGCGAGGTCCACCACCCGGCGCCGGGTCGGGGTGAACAGCTCCGGGTCGGCGCCGTGCAGCCGGTCGGCCAGGGCCAGGTGCCAGCCGTGGTCCCGGCCGGCGTGCGAGGCGCCCTCGCTGGCGAGCACCGCGAACGGCGCCAGGGTCACCCCGGCGAGGCCGTCGGTCGGCCGGACGTAGCTCCGGTACGCCTCGGTGTAGCGGTCCAGGTCGGTCGCCCGGCGGGCCATCCGGGCCCGCAGGTCGGCGACCGGCAGGTCCCGCCCGGCCGCCCGGTCCAGCGCGTCGAGTACGGCCGGCAGCGCGGCCCGGCCCGCCGCACCGACCGGGGCGTACTGCTCCCGGATCAGCGCGCCGGCCTTGGCCGACCAGGGCAGCAGTTCGCAGTCGAGCAGCAGCCAGTCGGTGTCGAGTTCGGCCCAGAGCCCGGCGCTGCCGACGGCGGCACGTACCCGGGAAAGCAGTGCCCGGTCGAGCGTCCCGCCGAAGAACGGCCGGCCGGTCCGGGTGTAGACCACCCCGTCGCCCGGACCGAACCGGCCGGCACCCGTCGGGTCGGTCTCGTCCCGGCAGACCAGCACCACCGCCCGGGAGCCCATGTGCTTCTCCTCGCAGACCACCCGGTCGACCCCGGCCCGCCGGTAGTCCTCGAACGCCTGCGCGGGATGCTCCAGGAAACCGTCGACGGTCGAGGTGGAGCAGGGTGCCATGGTCGGCGGCAGCCAGGGCAGCCAGCGCGGGTCGACGGCGAACCGGCTCATCACCTCCAGCGCGGCGGCGGCGTTCTCGGCCGGTACGGTCACCGTGCCGTAGCCGTAGTCGAGGTGCCGCCGCCCGGTGACGTCCCGCAGGTCCAGCCCGAGATCGTCCCGCTCACCGGTGGCCGACCGGCCGGCTGACCCGGACGGCGACGCGGCCGGTGCGGCGGTCAGCGGCCGGGCCGGCGGGTAGTACTCCTTCGCCGCCGGCAGCGAGACGAGTTCCCGGCTCGGGTAGCGCAGCGCGGTCAGCGTGCCGCCGAAGACACAGCCGGTGTCGATGCAGATGGTGTTGTTGACCCACTCGGGGGTCGGGGTGGGGGTGTGACCGTAGACGACCATGGCCGAGCCCCGGTAGTCCCGGGCCCACGGGTAGCGCACCGGCAGGCCGTACTCGTCGGTTTCCCCGGTCGTCTCGCCGAAGAGCGCGAACGCCCGGACCCGGCCGGACGCCCGACCCTGGTATTCGGCCTTGAGCCCGGCGTGCGCGACCACCAGCCGGCCGCCGTCCAGCACGTAGTGGCTGACCAGGCGGTCGACGAACGCGGAGATCTCGGCGACGAAGCCCGGCTCCTCGGCGTCGAGCTGGGCCAGCGTCTCGGCCAGGCCGTGCGACACCGTGACGTTGCGGCCGCGCAGCTTGCGCAGCAGCTTCTGCTCGTGGTTGCCGGGCACGCAGAGCGCGGTGCCGGCGCCGACCATCCCCATCACCAGCCGGAGTACGCCGGGCGAGTCCGGCCCCCGGTCGACCAGGTCACCCACGAAGATCGCGGTACGCCCCTCCGGGTGCGTGGCGTTCACCGGCCGCCCCTGCTCGTCGCGGTGCAGCGTCCAGCCGAGCCGGAGCAGCAGCGCCTCCAACTCGGCCCGGCAGCCGTGCACGTCGCCGACGATGTCGAACGGCCCGGTCAGCTCCTTGCGGTCGTTGAAGAGCTTCTCGTAGCGGATCTCGGCGGCCTCGATCTCCTCGACGCCGCGCAGCACGTGCACCTTGCGGAAGCCCTCCCGCTCCAGCCGCCCGACGCTGCGCCGCAGGTCCCGCTGCATCCGGCCGAGGACCTGCCGGCCGAAGGTCCGGTCCGGCCGGGCCTGGGTCCGCTCCCAGCAGAGCGGCTCGGGCACGTCCAGCACGATCGCCACCGGGAGTACGTCGTGTTCCCGGGCGACGGTGACCAGCCCGGCCCGGGCGTGCTGCTGGAGGTTGGTGGCGTCCACCACGGTCAGCCGGCCGGCGCGCAGCCGCTTCCCGGCGACGTGGTGCAGCACCTCGAAGGCGTCGGCCGAGGCGGACTGGTCGTTCTCGTCGTCGGCCACCATCGCCCGGAAGGTGTCCGAGGAGAGCACCTGGGTCGGGGCGAAGTGCCGGCGGGCGAAGGTCGACTTGCCCGAGCCGGAGACGCCGACCAGGGCCACCAGGGCCAGTTCGGGAATGTCCAGGCTGCTCATCGGGCGCCTCCTCCGTTCTCGGTTCCGTTCCCGGTGCCGCCGGGTGCGGTGCGGGTGAAGACCGCGAGCTGGGTCGGGCTGCCGACCTCGGGGTCGTCGGCGCCGACCCCGCTGATCGTCACCGCGTAGCCGTAACCGGCGCCGACCGAGCCGGCCCAGTCGGCGAACTCGGCCCGGCTCCACTCGAACCGGTGGTCGGCGTGCCGGAAACCCCCGGCCGCCAGCCCCGGATACCGCACGTTGTGTTCGACGTTCGGGGTGGTCACGACCACCGTCCCCGGCCGGGCGTGCCCGAAGACGGCCGCCTCCAGCGCCGGCAGGCGCGGCGGGTCGAGATGCTCGACCACCTCCATCAGCACGGCGGCGTCGTACCCGCGCAGCCGGTCGTCCCGGTAGGTCAGCGCGGACTGCCACAGCTTGATCCGCTCGCGCTGCCGGGGCGGCAACCGGTCCAGCCGCAGCCGGCGCTCCGCGACCGCCAGGGTCCGGGACGAGACGTCGGTGCCGACGATCTCGGTGTACCGGCGATTCTTGACCAGCTCGGTCAGCAGCGCGCCGCCGCCGCAGCCCAGGTCGAGGACCCGGGTGGCGCCGCAGGAGTCGAGCGCGTCGAGTACGGCGGCCCGGCGCAGCGCCGCGAGCGGCTGCCGGTCCACCGCCGCCGGCAGCCCGGCCTCCTCGTCCGCACCGCAGTCCGGACTCTCCACGATGGAGTCCGGGTCGGCCGGCTCGTCGACCAGCCGCTGCTCGGCGAGGCGGGCCAGGGCGACGCCGGCCAGCGCCCGCCGGTGGGCCAGGTAGCGACGGGTGATCAGACCCCGTTCCGGGTGTTCGGCCAGCCAGCCGGCACCGGCCCGGAGCAGCTTGTCGATCTCGTCCGGCGCGACCCAGTAGTGCTTGGCGTCGTCCAGCACCGGCAGCAGCACGTAGAGGTGGTTGAGGGCGTCTGCCAGCCGGACCGTGCCGGTCAGGGTGAGGTCGACGTACCGGCTGTCGCCCCAGTCGGGGCGGTCCGGGTCCAGCGGGATCGGCTCGGCGGTGACCGTCCAGCCCAGCGGGGCGAAGAGCTTCCCGGCCAGCTCGGCCCCGCCCCGGCAGCGCAGCGCCGGCACCCGCAGCTCCAGCGGGATCGGGGTGGCTGCCAGCTCGGGCCGGTCCTTCGAGTTGCCGCGCAGCGCCGAGCGGAACACGCCGGACAGTGCGGACGAGAGCAGGCTGGAGGCGGCGTACCCGCGGTCGTTGACGTACTGGCCGAGGGTGAAGCCGTCCGGCGTCGGGTTCCCGCCCCGGCCGGACCGGCCCCGGCGTCCCCGGCCAGCGCCGGAGAGCGCCAGCGGGTCGACGTCGAGCAGCAGGGCGGCGGTGCAGCGTTCGGTGCCGGCCTCCGGATACACCACGTACGCCGTACCGGTGGGCATCCCGAACGTGTGCACCCGGTCGGGATGCTTCACGAGCAGGTAGCCCAGGTCGGTGGCCGGCTGGTGGGTGGTGGTCACGGTGATCAACACGTCGACAATGCTGACAGCTCACCGCCGACCCGTCGCCTCGATTAACCGCAATCTTCCTGTCCCACACTTCCGTCTATAGGGAGGAGAGGCCCGGAGGTGCCAGTGACGTACGAGGAGTTCGCCGACTCCAGGCTCACCGCGCTGCTGCGCTACGCGGTGATGCTGACCGGCGATCCCCATCTCGCCCAGGATCTCGTGCAGGAGACGATGGTGCGGGTCCAGCTCAACTGGCGCCGGGTGACCCGTGCCGACGCGCCCGAACGGTACGTACGCCGGATGCTGACCAACCAGTACCTCGACTGGCAGCGCGGCTCCTGGGTACGCCGGGTACTGCTGCGTGCGGAGCCCGACGAGGCGGTGGCGGTACGCGTCGACCACGCGGAGTCCACCGTGGAGCGGGACCAGGTGTGGAGCTGGCTGGCCCGGCTGCCGCGCCGGCAGCGGGCCGCGCTGGTGCTCCGCTACTACGAGGACCTGCCGGACGCCGAGATCGCCGAGGTGCTCGGCTGCGCCGTCGGCACCGTCCGGTCCGCCATCTCGCGCGCCCTCGCCACCCTTCGTGCCGAATTCGTGGAGGCCTGTCAATGAGCGACGACGACATCCGGGTGTTCGACGACTCGGCCGGGTCGGACGGGTCGGGTGCCGGCCCGGACCCACGGCCGGTCGAGCAGGAGTTGCGGGCGGCGTTCGCCCGGTACGAGTCGCTGACCCCGGACGCCGGGCCGGTGCGGGCGGCGATCGACCGCCGGGCCTCCCGCCGACGTCGCCGGCGGCGGGCCGCCCGGGTCGCCGGGGCCGCCCTCGCCATGCTCGGCATGCTCGCGGTGCCGACGTTCGGCCGTACCGTCGGGGTGCCGCCGGTCTCCGAGGTCGCCGCGCCCCCGCTCACGGCCCGGTCGACCGACCCGGCCGAGCCGCTGAACTTCCTCGTCCTCGGCGTCGACGGCGGGGACGGCCGGAGCAACGGCCACCGCGCGGACACCGTGCTGCTGGTGCACGTACCGGCGGACCGGAGCCGGCTCTATCTCGTCTCGGTCCCCCGGGACCTCGGCGTCGAGGTGCCCGGGCACGGCTTCGGGAAGCTGAGCGGCGCCTTCTACCTCGGCAGCCACCGGCCGGGGAGCCGGCCGGACCTGGCCGCCGGCGCCGCGCTGACCGAAGGGACCGTCACGGCGCTGACCGGGATCCGGTTCGACGCGACCGCGACGCTGACCTACGCCGGGCTGCGGCAGCTCACCGACGCCGTCGGCGGGGTCCGGACCTGCCTGCCACAGCAGGTACGGTCCCACCACACCACCCGGGTCTTCCCGGCCGGCTGCCAGCGGCTCGACGGCGCCGCCGCGCAGGACCTGCTCCGCCAGCGGTACGGCCTGGCGCAGGGGGCGCACGACCGGGACCGCAACGGGCAGCGGTTCGCCGAGGCGCTGCTGCACGAGGTCACCGATCCGGCCAACGGGCTCAACCCGGTCCGGATCGCCGAGATCGTCCGGGTGCTCGGCCGGAACCTGACCCTCGACCTGGCCGGGACGACCCCGCAGGAGCTGTTCGGCGCGCTGCGTACGGTCGCCGCGGCGGACGCGGTCGGGATCGGCTGGACGTACCACCCGGACCGGGGGCCGGTCGGCGAGGTCGAGAGCCTGGACCCGGCCCAGAGCCGCAGCCTCTTCGACGCGTTCGCCCGGGACACCCTGGCCGAGTGGGTCGGCAGGCACCCGGATCGGGTCACCCGCTGACCGGTCCGACCGGTTCCGTCGCGCGCTGTTCACCTCCGCGTCATCTCGTTCCCGCCCTGGTCACCGGGGTCGGCTCGTACACTCGCCGGGTCCGTGGGGCGGTGCGTGGGACGGAGCCGAACGATGACGCCGGACGATGCCGGGGCGGACCGCCAGGTGCGGGGCCGGATCGTCATGCTGGTCGACAACGGCGTCAACGGGGACTCCCGGGTGCAGAAGCAGGCCCGCTCGGCGGCGGACGCCGGCTGGGAGGTGATCCTGCTCGGCCGGTCGCCGACCGGGGCGCCGCAGGGCTGGCAGCTCGGCGGGGCGCAGGTCCGGCTGCTGCCGATGCCCGAGCCGCTGTTCCGCAAGCGGCACCAGTACCGGCGTGCCTGGCTGCGCTGGCCGTTCGGCTATCCGCCGAACGGGATCGCCGAATACCGGGCCCGGCAGGTCGACGCCTGGCGGGCGGACCTGCGGTTCCGGGGCGCGCAGCTCGCACTCGCCGCCCGGGCCGGTCGGCGGGACCGGGCGGCGGAACTCTGGCTCCGGCTCCGGCTGCTGCTGGCCGCCCTGGCCGGCCGCTGGGTCTGGGTCCGGACGAAGATGCACAACCGCGGCCTCCACGCCCGCCGCTACCGCAACCCGTGGGACCGGGCGTACACGTTCTGCTGGCAGTTGACCATGGGCGACGGTGCCTGGCGGCGGCTCGAACCGGGGCTCTGGGACTACGAGCTGGCGTACGGGCCGGTCGTCGACGAGCTGGCGCCGGATCTGATCCACGCCAACGACTTCCGGATGCTCGGGGTGGGCGCCCGGGCCAAGATCAGGGCACAGGCCGCCGGCCGGCCGGTCAGGCTGGTCTGGGACGCCCACGAATTCCTGCCGGGCATCCGGCCGTGGCAGCCGAACATCCGCTGGCTGCCCGCGATGCGGGCGCACGAGCGCGAGTACGCGCGGTACGCCGACGCCGTGGTCACCGTCTCGGACGCGCTCGCCGACCTGCTCCGCGCCGAGCACCGGCTCGCCGAGCAGCCGGCGGTGGTGCTGAACGCGCCCGCCGCCGAGCACGCACCGACCGGGGTGGACGGAGCCGTTCCGGACCTGCGGCAGCGCTGCGGGATCGGGCCCGACGTGCCGCTGGTGGTCTACAGCGGCAGCGCCGCCGAGCAGCGCGGCCTGCGGACCATGGTCGACGCGCTGCCGGAGCTGCCCGGGGTGCACACCGCCCTGGTGGTCAACCCCGACCTCCAGTACGTGCGCAAGCTCGTCGCGCACGCCCACCGGATCGGTGTCGCCGACCGGGTGCACGTGCTGCCGTACGTCGCGCACTGGCAGGTGGTGCCGTTCCTCTCCGGCGCGGACGTCGGGGCGATCCCGATCCACCACTGGCCCAACCACGAGATCGCGCTGATCACCAAGTTCTTCGAGTACGCGCACGCCCGGCTGCCGCTGGTGGTCAGCGACGTACGGACGATGGCCGGTACCGTCAGGTCGACCGGGCAGGGCGAGGTGTTCCGGGCCCGGGACGTCGCCGACTACGCCCGCGCGGTCCGGGCGGTGCTGGCGGACCCGGGGCGCTACCGGGCCGCGTACGACCGGCCGGGGCTGCTGGCGGGCTGGACCTGGGCGGCCCAGGCCGAGATCCTCACCGGGATCTACCGCCGGCTGCTCGCCGAGGCGCGGCAGCCGGTCTCCGGGGCGCGGGAGCCGGCCGAGCCCTCCGGCCCGTCGCCGACGGTGCCCGGGAGCGCGGCGGAGTTACCGGTGCCGGCGGCTTAGCGGTAGTCGTCGTCGTCGGAGCCGACGACCTGGGCCTGCTCCACGGCGTCCCACTCGTTGACCTCCAGCCCGCGCTGGACGGCCGGCTGCTCCTCGACGTTCGGGTCCGCGACGGTCGCCTGCTCCAGCGCGTCCTCGGCCGGCGCCTCCGGATCGCGCTCGTCCGGGGTGAGGTGGTCGCCGGGAGCGAAGTCCTCGTCGGGCTGGCCCATGTCCTACTCCTGCCGGTCGGTGCCGCTGTTTTTCACCGTACGGGTTGATCGGGCGACCCGTACCCGGAGCACCGTGCCCGGTCCCGAAGCGGGCTAAACCGCCCGTCCGGCCCCGGGTCGCGTGCCACGATGATGCGGTGGGCTTCCTGATCCGGCTGGTGATCAGCGCGTTGGCGCTCTGGATCACCAGCCTGGTGGTGCCCGGTATCGAGCTGACCGGGCGGACCACCGCGGACGACGCGCTGACCGTACTCGTCGTCGCGTTCATCTTCGGGGTGGTCAACGCGGTACTCAAGCCGATCATCCGGGTCGTCGGCTGTGTCTTCTACGTGCTCACGCTGGGATTGTTCGCGCTGGTCGTCAACGCGCTGCTCTTCCTGCTCACGGACTGGATCGCGCAGGTGTTCGACCTGCCGTTCCAGATCGACGGCTTCTGGCCGGCCTTCTACGGAGCGATCGTGATGGCGGTGGTGAGCTGGTTGCTCGGCGTGGTCTGGCCGGGCCGGCCCGAACGCTGAGCCGGGGCCGGGTGGGTTGAATTGGCGCGAGCGGACTACGGGATACTTCGGGGCGGAGGACAGCGCGGTCCGGGCGCACCCAGCGAGTCTTTTCCCACCTGAGCCGCGCGGCGCCCGCGCATCGACCCTCACCCGGGGACCAAACCACGGGCCGCGAGGGGAGGTGGGAAAGAGGTTCATCCAGACAGCGGCCGAGCAGGCCGAGAGTGGTTAGTAAGGAGCGTTTCACATGCCCATCGCTTCCCCCGAGGTCTACGCCGAGATGCTGGACCGCGCCAAGGCGGGCCGGTACGCGTACCCGGCGATCAACGTGACGTCCTCGCAGACCCTGAACGCGGCGCTGCGCGGCTTCGCCGACGCGGAGAGCGACGGCATCATCCAGGTCTCCACCGGCGGCGCGGAGTACCTCTCCGGCCCGACCGTCAAGAACATGGTGACCGGGGCGGTGGCGTTCGCCGCGTACGCCCGGGAGGTGGCGAAGAACTACCCGGTCAACATCGCGCTGCACACCGACCACTGCCCGAAGGACAAGCTCGACAAGTTCGTCCGGCCGCTGATGGCGATCTCCAAGGAGCGGGTGGCCCGGGGCGAGGAGCCGCTCTTCCAGTCGCACATGTGGGACGGCTCCGCCGTGCCGGTCGCGGAGAACCTGGAGATCGCGTCGCAGCTGCTCGACGAGGCGGCGGCCGGGCACATCGTGCTGGAGATCGAGGTCGGTGTGGTCGGCGGCGAGGAGGACGGCGTCGAGAACGCGATCAACGAGAAGCTCTACACCACCGTCGAGGACGGCATCGCCATGGTCGACGCGCTCGGCCTCGGCGAGAAGGGTCGCTACATGGCGGCGCTGACCTTCGGCAACGTGCACGGCGTCTACAAGCCCGGCAACGTCAAGCTCCGCCCGGAGATCCTCAACGAGATCCAGCAGGCGGTCGGCGCCAAGTACAACAAGGGCGACAAGCCGCTCAGCCTGGTCTTCCACGGCGGCTCCGGCTCGCTGCTGGAGGAGATCCGCGAGGCGCTCGACTACGGCGTGGTGAAGATGAACATCGACACCGACACGCAGTACACCTTCACCCGGCCGGTGGCGGACCACATGTTCCGCAACTACGACGGCGTACTGAAGGTCGACGGCGAGGTCGGCAACAAGAAGCAGTACGACCCGCGGGTCTGGGGCAAGGCGGCCGAGGCGGGCATGGCGCAGCGGGTCGTCGAGGCGTGCGAGCACCTGCGCTCGACCGGTACGACGCTGGCCAAGTAGTTTCCGGCACTCCATCCCGGCGACGGGTGGGCCACGGTCGGCGATCTGTGAACCGGCCAGCCCACCCGCCCCGGGCTGCGGCCCTGCGCCGCTATCCGGCGGCGGTGAGCAGCCGGACGGCCTCGTGCACGTCGTCGGTGACGTAGACCGAGCGGGCCAGGTCACCGGCGGGGGCCAGCGCCAGCAGCGGCCGGAGCAGCGCCTCGATCGGCAAGGTCTGGGTCCAGAACGCGCTGTCCAGGAAGACGTACGGCCCGCTGTCGCCGTCGGTGCCGTAGAACGTCTTGGTGGCCGCCTGGAACACCTCCTGCACGGTGCCGGCCCGACCGGCGGCGAAGACGATCCCGCCCCGGGCCAGCCGGAGGATGGTGTCCTCCCGGATCGCGTTGGAGAAATACTTGGCGATCCGGCCGGCGAAGAGGTTCGCCGGTTCGTGCCCGTACAGCCAGGTGGGGATGGCGAGCCCGCCGCGCCGGGCCCAGCCGTCCGGGTCGACGTCCCGCTTCCCGTTGCCGTTGCCGCTCCCGCTGCCGTTCCCGTCGCCGTTCCCGGTTCCGTTGCCGTTGCTGGTGCGGGGCTGCGGTATCGCCGGCCCGAACCGGGCCCGTACCCGCAGCGCGACCGCGGTGTAGGGATCGTGGTCGGTGAAGTCCGGCGCGGTGGCCAGCAGGTCGATCGCCGAGCCGAGGTCGGCCGCCGACCGCTCGGAGAGGTAGGCGCCGAGGTTGGCCGCCTCCATCACCCCGGGACCGCCGCCGGTCACCACCAGCCGGCCGGCCCGGGCCAGCTCCCAGCCGAGCGTCGCGGCCAGCCGGTACGCCGAGGTGCCGCGCGGTACCGCGTGCCCGCCCATCACCCCGACCACCGAACCCGGACCGTGCCGGGCCAGCCAGGAGCGGGTGGCGTCGGTCAGCGCGTTGTCGACGGCGTGGTCGTGCAGCCGCTGGGCCAACGCCTCCCGCAGTTCCGGCAGCGCGCCGCCGTGCGCCCGGAAGTGCTCGTAGACCACGGTGTCGTACATCCCGGCGAAGCCGCCGGTGTCGAAGCCGGCGGCCAGCTCGTCGGCGGTGTAGAGCCGGGACGGATGCGTCGGGTACGGCAGTTCCGTGAACGCCGGTACCACGGTCGCGCCGCGCCGGACCAGCTCCGCCTCCACCTCCCGGGACACGAACCGGCACCCGGCGAAGAGGGTGCCGGTCAGGTCGACCTCGGCCAGGTCCGGCACCGGATCGAGATCCAGCCGGAGCCCCTGCACGGTCAGGCCGGCGAGGCTGCCGCCCCGGAGATGGAGATCCAGTTCCTCGCGTGACTCGATCTCGTCGGCGGTGTCGTCGTGCGGTTCGAGCACGTCGGCGGGGGGTGGGGTGGGCACCCTGCCATCTTGCCCCGGCCGGGCAAGCCGGCCCGCCTCGGACCCGTCGCGGCCGGTGTCGCAGGGCACGGAGACCCCAGCCGGGTTCGACCGGTGAGCCGGGGCGCGGCGTGCACGACGGGGCGGCCCGAGACCGGCGAGAGCCCGACGGCCCCAGACCGGCGAGAGCCCGACGACACAGGTCGCCGGGCTCTCTGTTACCGGGTCCTGGGGAGGCTCCGGATCTCTATTTGTAGTCCAGTCCCGCCCGTACCGCACCGGCCGCACGCGTGACAGATCACTCAGCCTTTCAGCCAGCCAACGTGACATACCCCGCTCGCCGACCCAGCTGGCGGCCGGGTTGAATGGTCCGATGCAGAACCTCTTGCCCGAACCGCCGGCCACCCTCCTGCCCGGAGACGACGAAGCCGAGGCGGCGCTCGCCGCCGCGCGGGCGGCGGACACCGACGAGGCGTACGCCTCGGCCGCCGCGCAGCACCCGACGTTCAGCGCCGCCTGGGCGGCCCTGGCCGCGCGGGCCCTCGACTCCGGCCAGGTCGTCGCCGCCTACGCGTACGCCCGCACCGGTTACCACCGGGGCCTGGACCAGCTCCGCCGCAGCGGCTGGAAGGGGCACGGGCCGGTGCCGTGGAGCCACGCGCCGAACCGGGGCTTCCTGCGCTGCCTGCACGTGCTCTCCCGGGCGGCCGGCGAGATCGGCGAGTCCGACGAGGCGGCCCGCTGCGCGCAGTTCCTCCGCGACTGCGACCCGGCGGCCGGTGACGCCCTCTCCGGCAGCTGACCGGCACCGGTCCGGCGTCGGCGGCCGGGCGGCCACCTGACCCGCTCCCGGCCGTCGGCGAGCCGCCGTGACCGGAGTCGTCGTCGACCGGTCGTCGTGACCGGGGTCAGAGCCCCTCGGCCACCGAGGCGGCGATCTTGAGCCAGGCGTCGCGGGTCGCGGACGAGAGTCCGGCGTAGCGGATCGGCTCGCCGGTGTCGATCAACCGCTCGTACGGTGCCAGCAGCACCGCCCTGGTGCGGGCGGCGAAGTGCCGCTCGATCGCCGGCAGGTCGATCTCCTTGCGGGACGGCGGCATGGAGACCACCGTCACCGCCTGCCGGACGAGCCGCTGCCGGCCGCTCTGCTCCAGGTGGTCGAGCATCCGGGCGGCCGTCTCGGCGGAGTCGTTACGGGCCGACATGGTCACCACGAGCTGGTCGGTGGCGTCGATCGCCGCCTGCCAGTTCTGCGCCCGGACGTTGTTGCCGGTGTCCACGAAGATCAGCTTGTAGAACCGGCTGACCACCTCGCGGATCTCCGCGAAGGCGGCGGCGGTGAGCATCTCGCCGCCGGTCGCCGACTCGTCGGAGGCGAGGACGTCGAACATGCCCTCGCTCTGCGACCGGACGTACTGCGACAGGTCGCCGACCCGGCCGTGCGCACCCTTGAACTGGTAGAGGTCGCGCAGCATGTCCCGCACGGTCCGGGAGTGGAAGTCCTGCTGGGCCCGCATGCCCAGAGTGCCCTGGGTCTCGTTGTTGTCCCAGGCCAGCACGTACCCGCCGCGCTTCTGCCCGAAGGTCATCGCCAGCAGCAGGATCGCCACGGTCTTCCCGGCGCCGCCCTTGGGGTTGACGACGGTCACCTGCCGCAGCCCGCCGAAGTTCCGGCGGATCATCTCGATGTCCTGCTTGATCTCCTGCTCGTGCCGTCCGGGGGCGAGCTTCACCAGCCCCAGCGTGGTCTTGTTGACGGCGGCGCGCAGCCCGGTCTGCGCCACGGGGTCGGCGGGGCGTACCGCCCGGCGCCGGGCGAAGTCCTCGGCGGTGGGGGTACCGGAGTCCGGTGTCCAGAGCGGGTCGGGGTAGGCGTTGACGGGTTGCGGTGGCATCCCCTGCACCCCGGCCGACTCGGCGTACGGCTGCTGCGGCACCTCGGTCACCCCGGGGTGCGGCGGTACCGGCGGCACCGGCGGTGGTGCCCAGCCGGACTGCGGGCCGGGTACCGGTGGCGGCGGCGGATAGCTCGGGTAGCCGGGCTGGCTCGGATAACCCGGCGGACCGTGCTGGTCCGGTGGCTGCGGCGGGTAGGCCGGGTGCGCCGGCACCGGAGGCGGTAACGGCGGCTGCGGCGGTACCGGCTGCTGGGGCGACGGCGGCGGCGGGTAGGCCGACACCGGACGCACCGCCGCCGAGTACGGGCCGGGCGCCATCGTGGGCGGGTACGGGCCGACCGGCGGCGCGGCGCCGCTGACCGGACCGGGGCCGGGACCGGAGACGGGCTGCGGCGGTACCGGCTGTGCTGCCGGTACCGGCGGTGGTGGCACCGGTGCTGCCAGCGGTGTCGGGACGCCGTGCTGCGGGCCGACCGGTCGCTGCGGCGGCTGTGCCCACGGTGACTCGGCCGGCGGCCGGGCCGGCCCGCCGTCCGGCTGGCTCCGGCTGGTGGCCGGCAGCGTCGCCCGGCCACGGGCCGGTTCGGCGGCACGGACGCCTTCTGCCTGCTCGGCCGCTTCGCCGGCCCGGGCACCTTCCCGCTGCTCGGTCGGCTCGGCCTCCGGCTGGCCCCCGCCCGCCTCGACCGCTCCCGACGGCGCCGCCGGGCCGCTCTGCGGCGCGCCGGACTCGGCGCCCCCGGCACCCTGCCCGCCGCCGCTCGCCGCGCCGCCGACCGGAATCACCCCGCCGGTGGAGGTCGGGCCGCTGGTCGGGGTCGGGCCGCTGGTCGGGGCGGAGCCGTTCGTCGGAGTAGCGCCGCTGGCCGGGTGGGTCCCGCCGGTCGGGTTCGTCCCGCTGACCGGCTCGGTGCCGCCGGCCGGGACGACCGGGGCCGCTCCGCTCACCGGGGCTGCTCCGCTCACCGGGGCCGCTCCGCTCACCGGGGCCGCTCCGCTCACCGGGTTCACCGTCGCCTTGCCGGCGGCCGGAGCGACGGACGCCTTCCCGGCGGACGGGCTCACCGGGTTGACCGCTGCCTTGCCGGCGGCGGGGTTGACGCTCGCCTTGCCAGCGGTGGGGCTGACGCTGGCCTTGCCGGCGGCTCGCGGCTCGGCCGTACCGGTGCCGCCGGTGCGCTCCTCGCCGGTCGTCGCCGGCCGGTCCGGGGACTCCGGCCGGGCCCGGCCGACCGCGTCCGGGCCACCGGCCTGCTCCGGCCGGCCGGTCGCGTCCGGGCGACGGATGTCACCGGTACCGACCGAGGCCCGCCCCTGGTTGCTCGGGGCGACCGTCGGCCAGACCCGGGTAGGCGAGTGCACCGGCGTCTCGGCCGCGCCGCCGTGCGGCGCCGGACCCGGTGGCGGCGCCGGCACCGGCGGAACCGGCGGGTGCATCGGTACGGCGGTCACCGGCGGGACCGGTGGCGGAACGGCGGTCACCGGCGGAACGGGCGGTGGTACGGGTGGCGCGGGCGGGATCGGCACGGGGCCGAACGATGGCGGGACCGGCGGCACCGGTACCGCGGGCGGCGGAGCGGGTGGTGGGGTGGACTGGTAGGGCTGGTGCGCGACGGGCTGCGGAACCCCGGCCATCGGGCCCGGCGGGGTCGCGTCCGGTGGCGGCGGTGGAGTCGGCGCCCAACTGATCGGATTGGACTCGTCGCGCGGCTCGGCGACGATCTCGTCCGGCGGCCACAGCGGCTCGGCCTCCTGCGGCGCTGGCGGCACCTGGCCCGGCACGTACACCCGGTCTCCATGATTGTTCACCACGACCTACCTACCCCCCTCCCACACCCGAGGATATGCCCGCCGATCGGCCTCGGGCCGGGCACGAAGGTCCCACCTACAGCCTTCCACAACAGATCAGTGGTCGTACACCGCCCATGCCCCCGGCTCGATCCACCACGATCGCTTCCGGTCGAGGGTCCCCGTTACCCCGTCGTCCAGGAACGGAACCTCCGGATCCCTAGGCGCGACCGCGACCGCACGGCCACGCGCCCGCCGTACCTCGAGGCGTACCTTCCGGCGGCCCCAGCGGGACCGTTCGGTCACCGGTACGGCCACCGCCACCTCGACCGTGCCGTCGGCCGGGTCCGCCGTGGACAGCAGGCGCACCCCGCCCAGTTCGGCGTAGCCGCCCGCGTTGCCGATCGCGCAGGCGAAGAGCGGGTCGTCGCCGGCCGACAGCACAATGTCGTCCACCTCCACCCGGCCGTGCCAGGCCAACGGGGTACCCGCGTCGTTGGCGGCACCGAGCAGCACGCCGTCCAGGGTCACCGAACCGCCGTCGTTGCGGAGCAGGTCGAGGCGGCGTACCCGACCGTCGAGCACGGCCGCGGCGACCGCCGCCGGTTCGCGGGGCAGGCCGAGCTGCCCGGCGAGGTCCCGGGGCGGACCGGACGCCGCCGACCGGCTCGGCTCCAGTGGCAGTACGCCGATCGCCGGCAGGTCGGGCACGGTCCGGTTGCCGGCGAGGTCGGCCGGGCGGCGGCTGGGCGGCGGGGCGTACCGACGGACCAGCCGACGCATGACGGCGCGTAACTGTGCGTCACTCGCTGTAGCGACGACGAGCCGGGTCTTGTCGTCCGGGTCGGGCCAGTCGAGCCCGTCCGGTCGGGGCGGACCGTCCAACCGGGCCAGTACCGCGTCGATCTCCCGATCCGACCGGGCGGTCACCGTCTCCACCCGGGCGCCCCGCTCGGTGAGCGCGTCGGCGCAGGCCAGTACCGGTACCCGTGGGGTCTCCGCGCAGCTCGCCCGGTCGGGGGCCGCGGCGGACGAACAGCAGTCGCCGCCCGCGCCGCAGCCCGTCGGGGTGTCCTCACCCCGGGCGAGGGTGAGCAGTACCACGTCGTACACCGGGAGTCGCCTCCTGCCGCCAGCCGGCCTCTGCCGGCCGGGTCGTCACTTTTTGTTAGCCTGACACCTCGGGCTCGCCACGCGGTCGCCACCTGGCACCCGAGCCCCCTGGAGGCGGGTTTAGAGATGCCGGCGATCGTGCTCATCGGGGCGCAGTGGGGCGACGAGGGCAAGGGCAAGGTTACCGACCTGCTGGGTGACCGGGTCGACTACGTCGTCCGTTACTCCGGCGGCAACAACGCCGGGCACACTGTGGTGACCCCGGACGGGCAGAAGTACGCGCTGCACCTGATGCCGTCGGGCGCGCTCTCGCCGAGCGCGGTGATCGTGATCGGCAACGGTGTGGTGGTCGACCCGAAGGTGCTGATCTCCGAGATCGACGGCCTGGCCGAGCGGGGCGTCGACGTCTCCCGGCTGCGGATTTCCGGCGACGCGCACCTGATCATGCCGCACCACCGGGCGCTGGACCGGGTCGTCGAGCGCTACCTCGGCTCGTCCCGGATCGGCACCACCGGCCGGGGCATCGGCCCGGCGTACGGCGACAAGGTGGCCCGGATGGGCATCCGGGTGCAGGACCTGCTCGACCCGGGCATCCTGCGCAAGAAGCTCGAACTCGCGCTGCGGGAGAAGAACCAGATCCTCTTCAAGGTCTACAACCGCAAGGCGCTGGACGTCGACGCGGTGACCGAGGAATACCTCGGCTACGCGGAGCGGCTGCGGCCGTACATCGCGGAGACCCGGGTGATCCTCTGGGACGCGCTGGACCGGGGCGAGACGGTGCTGCTGGAGGGTGCCCAGGCCACCATGCTCGACATGGACCACGGCACGTACCCCTTCGTCACCTCGTCCAACCCGACGGTCGGCGGTGCCTGTGTCGGCTCCGGCATCCCGCCGATGGCGATCAACCAGGTGATCGGGGTGACGAAGGCGTACACCACCCGGGTCGGGTCGGGGCCGTTCCCGACCGAACTCTTCGACGACAACGGCGCACACCTGCGCAAGGTCGGCGCCGAGTACGGCACCACCACCGGCCGGGAGCGCCGGTGCGGCTGGTTCGACGCGGTGATCGCCCGGTACGCCGTCCGGCTCAACGGCATCACCGACCTGGTCGTCACCAAGCTCGACGTCCTCTCCGGGCTGGAGAAGGTGCCGATCTGCGTCGGCTACGAGATCGACGGCGAGCGGTACGACGACATGCCGATGACGCAGACCGCGATCCACCACGCCAAGCCGATCTACGAGGAGCTGGACGGCTGGTGGGAGGACATCTCCAAGGCGCGGTCGGAGGCGGAGCTGCCGGAGAACGCCCGCCGCTACGTGGCCCGGATCGAGGAGCTGTGCCGGGCCCGGGTCAGCGTGGTCGGCGTCGGCCCCGGCCGGGACGAGAACGTCGTCCGGCACGAGTTGATCTCGGCCAGGAGCTAGGCACTTCCGGCCGGGAGCGAGCGGTTCCGGGCCGGACCCGTAGGATCGGTGGCCGTGCGCGTACTACTTCTCGGTGGCGGCGGGCGGGAGCATGCTCTGGCGCTCGGCCTCGCCGCAGACCCGGCCGTCGACCAGTTGATCGCCGCACCGGGCAATCCGGGCATCGCGGCGCTGGCGGAGCTGCGCCCGGTGCAGGCCACCGATCCGGCGTCGGTCGCGGCGCTCGCCGTCGAGGTCCAGGCCGACCTGGTCGTCGTCGGTCCGGAGGCGCCGCTGGTCGCCGGGGTCGCCGACGCGGTACGCGCCAAGGGCATCGCCTGCTTCGGCCCGTCCGGCGCGGCGGCCCGGATCGAGGGCTCCAAGACGTTCGCCAAGGACGTGATGGCGGCGGCCGGGGTGCCGACGGCCCGGGCCCGGACGGTCGACAACCCCGGCACCGGGATCGGGTCGGCCCTGGTGGGGCAGGCGCTCGACGAGTTCGGCCCGCCGTACGTGGTCAAGGACGACGGGCTCGCCGCCGGCAAGGGCGTACTGGTCACCGAGGACCGGTCGGCGGCACTCGACCACGCCGCCGGGTGTGGCCGGGTCGTCGTCGAGGAGTACCTTGCCGGGCCCGAGGTGTCGCTCTTCGTGGTCACCGACGGCGAGACCGCGCTGCCGCTG
The DNA here is from genome assembly GCF_003030345.1 of Plantactinospora sp. BC1. NCBI lineage: Bacteria > Bacillati > Actinomycetota > Actinomycetes > Micromonosporales > Micromonosporaceae > Plantactinospora > Plantactinospora sp. BC1. The sequence goes on along the minus strand of NZ_CP028158.1, from coordinate 7,382,810 downwards.
CTGCCGGCCCAGGACTTCAAGCGGGTCGGCGACGGCGACACCGGGCCGAACACCGGCGGCATGGGGGCGTACGCGCCGCTGCCGTGGCTGCCGCCGGGCACCGTCGACGAGGTGATGGCCACGGTGGTCGGGCCGACCCTGGCCGAGCTGCGGCGTCGGGGCACGCCGTTCAACGGGCTGCTCTACGTCGGGCTGGCCATCACCCGGCACGGGCCACGGGTGATCGAGTTCAACGCGCGGTTCGGCGACCCGGAGACGCAGGTCGTACTCCCGCTGCTGGAGACGCCGCTCGCCGGCCTGCTGCACGCGGCGGCCACCGGCACGCTGGCCGCGCATCCGCCGCTGCGCTGGCGGTCCGGTGCGGCGGTCACCGTCGTGGTCGCCTCGGCGGGCTATCCGGGTACGCCGAGGACCGGTGACGTGATCACCGGCGCCGAGCGGGCCGGGATCGTGCACGCCGGCACCGCACGCCGGGACTCCGACGGCGCGCTGGTCTCCGCCGGGGGTCGGGTCCTCGCCGCTACCGGCCTCGGCGCCGACCTCGACACGGCCAGGGCCGCCGCCTACGAGCTGGTCGCCGGGATCGACCTGCCGGGCGGGCACCACCGGACAGACATCGCGGCGCTCGCCGCGACGGGCCGGCTCACCGCACCGGACCGGGTCGGGTCGCCGACCGGCTGACCGGGTCGACCGGGTCCGCCCGCCCGCGCGCCGCCGCCCGCCCGCGCCGGGCCGGTCGCGGAATTGGGCGACGGGCGTCCGTTCCGGCTCGGCTGGCACGAAACCGTGATTCACCGGTCGCCCGTGGTTCCCTACCGTGGGACCGACCCCGGCGGTCGTCCCGGGGACCAGCGACGGAGGAGCGACCATGCACAGGTACCTGACTCGGGCGGCCGTGGTCGCCCTCGGCGGCGCGATCGCCGTCGCGACGACCGGCTGCGGGACGCCCGGGAACCGTGGTCCCACCCCGGCCACCTCGGCCCCGGCCGCCGATGGGAGCGCGGGTCTGGGCAGCGTGCCGCCGGCCGGCTCCACCGCGCAGCCGGGCCCGACCGGCAGCCCGGCCGGCCAGGCCGGACAGCCCGGCGGCGGCAACCCCGGTGCCGGCAATCCCGGCGGCGGGAGCAGCGGCGGCGGCAACCCCGGCGGTACGAAGGAGAAGAAGCCGGCGGGTCCGACCATCGTCTACTACCGGATCAAGCAGAAGCCGCAGTGCGACCAGGGCACCAACGTGAACCGGGTGCCCGGCCTTCCGGTGATCCTGGAGTGGAAGGTGACCGGCGCCGACCGGGTGACCATCTCCGTCGACGGGCCCGGGGTCTACGACAGCTACCCGGCCGTCGGCACCGCGACGATCAACTTTCCCTGCGGCGACGGGCAGCCGGGTGGGTACGTGCAGCACACCTACCAGCTGCGTACCGTCGGCGGCGGCGAGGTGCGCTCCAAGACGGTGAGCGCCTCGGCCCTGGTGCACGAGATTCCCCAGGTCTGAGCCGGCCGTCCGGCCCCCACCGTCCTCTTCGGACGTCCCCTGTGTACGGCCGGTGACGCGAACCCCCGTGATCCGTTATCCTCGCCGACATCGATTCGATGATCATCAGGAGGGGCGATGCGGTTTCGACGGGGGCTCGCGACGTTCGCGGCGGCGGTACTGGCCATGGTGCCGGCGGTGGTGCTGTCGGCTGCCGCGCCGGCATCGGCTGGCGAGGTGAACGCCAGCTACAACGTCTGGACCTGGAACGTGGCCGGCTGGAAGATGCACCGGGGTGCCACCGGCAACGGGCTGATCACCGTACTGGCGAACTCGATCCGCAACCGCAAGGCCGACTTCGCCGCCCTCAACGAGCTGTGCTGGAGCCAGTACAAGGCGGTGCAGTCCAACCTGCGGGCCTCGGGCTGGCCGGCGGCCGTGGAGAACTTCTCCCGGTTCCAGGAGCACAACTCGACGCACTGCAACGGTGAGCCGTTCGGGCTGGCCATCTTCAGCAGGCAGCCGATGGGTCCGGCCGACCGTTTCCCGCTGGCGCCGGACGGCAGCTCGGAGCGGCGCCAACTGCTCTGTGCGCCGCTGGAGGCCCGTCCGCACCTGCGGTTCTGCACCACCCACATAACCCCGTCGAACGACGTGATCGGCGGCCTCAAGATCAACGAACGGCAGCTCGGCGAGGTGCTGACCGTGGTGGAGAACTACCACGCCGCCGGGGACACCGTGATCATCGCCGGTGACTTCAACGCCCAGCCCGACTACGGCCGGATGAACCCCTGGTACTCCCGCAACCTGGACGTGCCGCTCAACGGCGGCAACCGGGGCGACTACCGGGAGCTGGACGACACCCACGCCGACAGCCCCGGCTACGGCGAGACGACCGTCGCCGACGGCGACACCAGCGGACCGGACGGCCAGGGCAAGAAGATCGACATGATCTTCGTACGCGAGGACCGGATCGTCGGCGCGTACACCGGCGACTCGCTCTCCATCTCCACCGCCTGCGGCGGCGCCTGCTCCGACCACCGGATCCTGATCGGCACGGTCACCGTCCGGGTCACCACCTGAGCCGTCGGCACCTGAGTCGTCGGCCTGCCCCGGGCCCGGCCGTGGACCGCCGAGCGACGGCCGGCGGTCAGGCCCGGTGGTAGCGGCGTAGTTCCCGGGTCAGCACCTTGCCGGTCGCGTTGCGCGGCAGGGCGGGTACGAAGAGCACGTCCCGGGGCACCGAGAACCGGGCGCGGTAGCGGCGGACGTACTCGCGTACCGCGTCCGGGTCGAGCGTCTCGCCCGGGTGCAGCACCAGGTACGCCGCCAGCCGCTGCCCGTACGTCCGGTCCGGTACGCCGATCACCGCCACCTCGCGTACCTGCGGCAGTTCGGCGAGCAGGTTCTCCACCTCGGACGGATAGACGTTCTCGCCGCCGGAGACGATCATGTCGTCGGCGCGGCCGTCGACGAAGAGCAGCCCGTCGGCGTCCAGGTGGCCGAGGTCGCCGGTGTCGAGCAGCCGCCCGCCGGCCGGGTCGCCCCGACCGTCGGTCTCCCGGCCGCCCGTCGTGTACCCCTCGAAGAGCAGTTCGTTGCCGACCAGGATCCGGCCCACCTGGCCGGGTGGGACCGGCTCGCCGCGCGGGTCGACGATCACCAGTCGGGTGCCGTGCGGGGGCCGGCCGGCGGTGGCCGGCGCCTGGCGCAGCTCGGCCGGGGTGGCGATGGCCGCCCAGGAGACCTCGGTGGAGCCGTACAGGTTGTAGAGCACGTCGCCGTAGCGGTCCATGAACCGGGTGGCCAGCCCGCCGGGCAGTGCGGATCCGCTCACCGCCACCACCTCCAGCGGCGGCCGGGTCGCCGGTGGCGGCACCTCCAGCAGCCGCTGCACCATCACCGGTACGGCGAAGAGCGCGGTGCAGCCGTGCCGTTCCACCGCCTCCAGCGCGGCCGACGGCTCGAACCTGCGGTGCAGTACGACGGTGCCGCGCAGCGCGAAGGCCATCTGGAGCGCGGCGTACCCCCAGGTGTGGAAGAGCGGGGCCGCGATCATCATCCGGACCCCGCTGTGCAGCGGGATCCGGCCGATGATCGCGACTAGCGGGCCGAGTCCGTTCGGGGTGGGCCGGCGGGCGCCCTTCGGGGTACCGGTGGTGCCGGAGGTGAGCACGATGGTCCGGCCGTCCCGGCCCGGCGGGTGCAGCTCGCCGAGGGGCGCCCCGGCGACCAGTTCCGGGTACTCCCGCTCGTCGACCCGCTCCACCTCCGCCGGCAGCCCGACCACCCGGTCGAGGAACTCGGTGTCGTGCACCAGCAGTCGGATCCGCTGCTCCTCGGCGACGGTGCCGAGCTGTGCTCCGGAGAGTCCGGTGTTCACCAGCACGATGTCGGCGCCGAGCAGCCCGCCGGCGAGGGCCGTCTCCACCAGGGCGGAGTGGTTGCGGCAGAGCACCCCGATCCGGTCGCCCTCCGCGATGCCGTAGCGGGCCCGCAACGACCGGGCCAGCCGTTCGGCCCGGTCCAGCAGCTCCCGGTAGCTGATCTCGCCCTGCTCCTCGTCGATCAGCGCGATCCGGTCCGGGTCCCGGGCCGCCGCCTGGCGCAGCTCGCCGACCAGGCTGAAGCCCCAGTTCCGCAGCGCGCCGAGTTGCGCCGCGACCCGCCGGGGCGAGCCGGGCCTGAGCAGTCCACGCCGGGTCAGCGTGGTGACGAGGAAGGCGAGGTCCGACGGCAAGGGTGCTCCGATCAGCGGATCTGGCGACCGGAGATGGCCCGGGAGATGACCAGTCGCTGGATCTCCGAGGTCCCCTCGAAGATGGTGTAGATCTTGGCGTCCCGGTACCAGCGCTCGACCGGGTGCTCGCGCAGGAAGCCGGCGCCGCCGAGGATCTGCACCGCCCGGTCGGTCACCGAGACGGCCACCTCACCGGCCTTGAGCTTGGACATCGAGCCCTCGCCCGCGTTGAACGGCCGGTTGTTCCGCCCCATCCAGGCGGCCCGCCAGACCAGCAGCCGGGCGGCGTCGATCTCCATCCGCATGTCCGCGAGCTGGAACGCGATCGCCTGGTTCTCGATGATCGGCCGTCCGAACTGGACCCGCTCCTGGGCGTACGCCAGGGCGTACTCGTACGCCGCCCGGGCCACCCCGATCGCCTGGGCCCCGACCGTCGGCCGGGAGAGTTCGAAGGTACGCATCGCCGCCTGGCTCTTGCCGCGCTGGCCGGAGCGGGCCCGGTCGAGCCGTTCGCGCAGTGCCTCGGGCCCACCGAGCAGGCAGCGGCCCGGCACCCGTACCTCGTCGAGGAAGACGTCGGCGGTGTGCGAGGCGCGCAGCCCGAGCTTCTTGAGCTTCTTCGTCGCGGTCAGCCCCTCGGTGCCGGGCGGCACCACGAAGGCGGCCTGGCCACGGGAGCCGAGTTCGGGCTCCACCGAGGCGGTCACCACGTGCACGGCGGCGATCCCGCCGTTGGTGGCGTACGCCTTCTGCCCGGTCAGCACCCACTCGTCGGTGGCCTCGTCGTAGCGGGCCCGGGTGCGCATGGCGGAGACGTCGGATCCGGCCTCCGGCTCGGTGGTGCAGAACGCCGCCACGGCCGGTCGGTCGGTGTCGCCGTAGCACTGCGGCACCCATTCGACCAGTTGGTCGGGGGTGCCGGAGCCGTAGATGGCGGCGACCGCCAGGGTGGTGCCGAAGAGGGCCATCCCGATGCCGGCGTCGCCCCAGAAGAGTTCCTCGTTGGCGAGCGGCAGGGAGAGGCCGGTCGGGTCGGCCCAGCAGTTCGCGATGAACTCGAAGCCGTACAGCCCGATCTTCGCCGCCTCCTGGATCACCGGCCAGGGGGTCTCCTCGCGGGCGTCCCACTCGGCGGCGGCCGGGCGCACGACCTCGGCGGCGAAGCCGTGCACCCAGTCGCGCAGGTCCCGTTGCTCTTCGTTCAGGTCGAGCGAGAACTCGGTCACGCCGTCCCCTCGTGGGTCGTCGGGTCCGGGGTCCGGGCGCCGGCTCGGCGGCCGGGCCCGGGTGCCGGGGTGGTCAGGCCTTCGGGATGTCGAACAGGTTGGCGATGTTGGCCGCCAGCCCGAGGTCGCCCTTTGCCTTCAGCTTGCCGGTCATGAACATCATCACCGGGTTGGCGCCACCGGAAACGATCTTGAGGAACTCCACCGGACCCATCGTGAGGGTGAGCTTCGGCTCCCGCTGCGGGGTCTCCGAGACCTGGCAGGTCCCGTTCTCGATGACGATCTCGTAGGTGTCGGAGCCGCCGTCGGCCCGCCCGGTGATGGTCCAGTGGATGACCGTGTTGGTGTTGCCGGCCCGGTCGGCCCGGAACAGCGTCGGCATCCGGCCGAACACCGCGTCGAGGACCTTGCCGCGCAGGTCGCCGCTCATCACCTCGGCCAGCTTGTCGTCCGGGGTGGACTTGACGATCTGGGCGAACTGCTTGGGCTCGAGCGAGGCGAAGTTCGCCGGGTCGAAGTCGGTCATTCGAGAGTCCTCCGGGCTGCTGGTGGTTGTCGCTGTTCCGGTCAACTTTATTGGTTACTCACGCGTAACCTTACGCACGAGTAGGTAAGCTCGCAAGGGTGTCGACTCCGCCCGCCTTCCGGCGGTTGCCCCGGGCCGTACGGGAGCAGCAGATCCTCGACGCCGCCGTCAGGATCTTCTCCCGACGCGGCTTCCACGCGGCGAGCATGGACGAGATCGCCGACGGAGCCGGCATCTCCAAACCCATGGTCTACGCCTATCTCGGCTCCAAGGAGGAGCTCTTCACCGCCTGCCTGCACCGGGAGGGGACCCGGCTGGTGGAGGCGATCGTCGGTGCGGTGGTGCCGGACCTGCCGTTCGAGGAGCGGCTCTGGCGCGGCCTGCGGGCGTTCTTCCGGTTCGTCGGGGCGCACCGGGACGGCTGGGCGGTCCTCTACCGGCAGGCCCGGGGCGAGCGGCCGTTCGCCAGCGAGGTGGCGGTGATGCGGAGCCGGATCATCGAGGTGGTCGCCGGGATGCTCGCCCGGGGCCTGGCCGCCGACGGCCGCGAGGTCCGCGGCCCCGAGCTGGAGGTCATGGCGTACGCCCTGGTCGGCGCCTCGGAGTCGGTCGCCGACTGGCTGGCCGACCATCCCGACGCCGACCCGGACGCGATGGCCGGCCGGATGATGGACTTCGTCTGGACCGGCGCCGGCGATCTGCTCGCCGGCCGCTCGTGGCGCCCCCCGGCCGCTCCGACGGACTGACGCCCCTGCCGCCTCGACCGCCTGTCGCTGTCGCCCACGCCGTCGCTCGCGCCCTCGCCCACGCCGTCGCTCGCGCCCGCGCCCTCACCCGCGCCGATTCGCCCTTGACGCCGGCCGCCCTGGGTGTCAGTCTCATCTGACAGGGGGTGTCAGACGAAACTGACACCCGGGAAGGGAACCGGACGCATGGACCAGGCCCCGCCCTCGGGGGAGCAGTTGCTGCGGATGCTCACCGCGCTGGCCAGCCCGCACCGGCTGCGGATCGTCGCGGCGCTCGTCGAGGGCCGCAGCTACGTCAGCCAACTGGCCCGCCGGCTGGGGATGAACCGGCCACTGCTCTACATGCACCTCCAGCGACTGGAGGCGGCCGGCCTGGTCGTCGGCGAGCTGGAGACGGCCCGGGACGGCAGCTCGGTGAAGTACTTCGAGGTGGTGCCCTTCGCGCTGGCACTCACCCCGCAGGTGATCGCCGGAGCCGTCCCGACGCTGGCCGAGGCGGAGCCCGGAGCCGGCGCGACCGGAGGGAACGGCCCGGCAGCGGGCGGATCGGGAGAGGACACGAGCAGGTGACCACACTGTTGGCAGCGGAGCCGGAGATCGCGCGGACCGCCACGGTCGCGTCGGCCGCGCTGGACATCGCGCAGACCGCCACGATCGCCACGGCCGTACTGGGGGTGGCGCTGGTCGCCGTCGTCGGCTTCGTCGGCCTGGGCTTCTACCGGGCCCGGCGGAGCACGGCCGGGGAGGCGGCGTACCGCGCACTGGTCGAACGGGTCGTCGAGGCGGAGACCCGGACGGCGGAGGCCACCGCCGCGACCGCCGAGCAACTGGCCGGGCTCCGTGCCGAGCTGCGCGGCACCCGGGACGAGACGACCGAGGTCAAGCGGCGGCTGGCCGAGTTGGAGCGGCTGCTCAGCCAGATCGGCTGAGCTGTCTGCCGGCGGCACTTCACGGGGAGGAAACGCGAATGGGATCCAGCCTGCGACACACCGTCCGGACGGTGCTGGCGGTGGTGCTCGCGCTGCCGGCGGCGGTCGCCGCCGGGGCCGGCCCGGCGGCCGGGGCGCCACCCCCGGACGACCTGGCCCGGGTGGAGAGCTACCTGCGGCAGCACATGGCCGAGGTCCGCGCGCCCGGGTTGGCGTACGCGGTGGTCCGGGCCGACCGGGTCGTCGGGCAGGGAGCCTGGGGGGTCGACGGCGACGGCAACCGGATCACCCCGCGCACGCCGTTCGTGCTCGGCTCGGTGACGAAGTCGTTCACCGCACTGGCGGTGATGCAGCTCGTCGAGGCCGGCCGGGTCGAGCTGGACGCACCGGTCCGCCGGTACGTGCCGTGGCTGCGGCTGGCCGACGAGTCGATCGCGGTCCGGATCACCGTACGGCAGCTGCTCGTCCAGAACAGCGGGCTGCCGCAGGTGGCGTCGATGGGGCTCACCGACCGGTACGACAACACGCCCGGTGCGCTGGCCCGGACGGTACGGGACCTCGCGGCGGTCCGGCCGACGACCGAGCCGGGCGGGGTCCACCAGTACAGCGACGCCAACTACCTGATCCTGGGCGTACTGGTCGAGGAGGTGACCGGGGAGAGCTACGGCGGTTACCTGCGCCGGCAGGTACTCGATCCACTGGGGATGGTCGACTCCGCCGCCACCGGCGCCGAGGCGGAGGCGGTCGGGGTGCCGCCCGGACACCGTTACTACCTCGGCCGCCCGCAGCGCTTCGACCCGGGCTTCGACGGCTCCGGCGTGACGTACGGCTTCCTGGCGGCGAGCCTGACCGACGTGACCCACTACGCGATGGCCCAGCTCGGCGGCGGCCGGTACGCCGGTCGTCCGGTCCTGTCGCCGCAGGGCGTCGCGCAGCTGCACACCGGCCAGGTCCCGACCGGCGGCGCCGGCCGGTACGCGATGGGGTGGCGGGACAGCACGCTCGGCGACCCGGCCGAGCGGATCGTCTGGCACGCCGGGGCGACGGCGAACTCGTTCGGCCACATCGTGCTGGTACCCGGGTCGGACCTGGCCGTGGTGGTGCTGGCCAACATCTACGGCCTGATGATGGACGGTCCGCTCGTCTCGGCGGCCTTCAACGTGGCCCGGATCCTGCGCGGTGCCGAGGCGGAGGCCGGCGCGGCGAAGGATCCGACCTTCACCCGGTTGCTCGCCGGGCTGGGTGCGGTCGCGCTGCTCCTGCTCGGCCTGCTGGTCTGGTCGCTCCTCCGGATCGTCCGCCGTCCGGCCGGGCGGGCCGGGTCGCGCCGGCGGATCCTCGCCGGAGCGGCCGGCTGGGTCGTCGGCTGCGCCGGCCTGGCGGTGGGGGTGACCCGGGCGATCCCGGCGGCCTGGGACGGTGCCGGCCTGGCGCAGGTGCGGCTCTTCGCCCCGGACGTCGGTGACGCGATGGTGGCGGTGGCGGTGCTGGCCGGACTGCTGGCGCTGGCCCGGGTCGGCGTCGCCGCCGTCGCCCTGGCCGGTCGCCGGTCGGTGCCGCGGGCCCGACCGCGCTACGAGGTGGTCGGCTGACCGTCCGGGTGCCGCGCCGGGCGAGGGTGCGGCCGCCGGTCGGCGGAAACGGGGGTACGGGTGCTCCGGTCCGGTGGGACCGGAGCACCCGTCACGTCGCCGGTGGCGCGGGTCGGATCGGGCGACGCCGTGCCGACGGTCAGATCCGGCCGGTGCCGGCGCCGCCGGTGACGATGGACTTGACGTTGGCCGCCGGGTCGACGCTGACGCTGTACGGGAGGCTCCGTACGCTGCCGCCGGCCTGGCCACTGCCGGAGTTCACGAAGTGGTTGTTCCGGGCGACCAGGGTGCCGGGGCCGGAGCTGGCCTCGCCGAGGTGGTACGGGTCGTCGGTGTTCTCGAAGTAGTTGCCCTCGACGAGCACACCGGCGCCCTCGGTGGAGGCGACGCCGTAGCCGCCGACGTTGTTGTAGTAGTTGTTGAAGACGTGCACCGGGTTGCCGAACCGGACCCGGGGGTGCCGCTGCTCGGAGCCGTCGAACCAGTTGTGGTGGTACGTCACCCGCAGCTTGCCGCTGTCCTCGCTCGCGTTGTCGTCGGAGTGACCGAGCAGGAAGGACTTGTCGTGGTCGAAGACCCGGTTCCAGGAGACGGTGGCGCAGTCCGAGGCCCGCTTGATGTCGACCGCGCCGTCGGAGCCGTTGCTGAAGCTGTTGTGGTCGATCCAGACCCGGGTCGAGTACTGCACGTTGATCGCGTCGTCGCTCCAGTTCCGGAAGTTGATGTTCCGGATGATGACGTTGCTGACGCTGGCGACGTTGAGCCCGCCACCGGTGATGGCGGCGTTGCTGCCCACCCCGATGATGGTCTTGTTGGCGGCGACCTTCTGCATGCCGCTGATCGACAGGCTGCCGGAGACCCGGATCACCCGTGCGCCGCTGGCCTGCATCTCGCTGACCAGCTGGCTGCCGCTGGTGACCGTCACCGGGGAGGCGTTGCCGCCGCCGGTGGTGCCGCCGCACTGGGTCGCCCAGCCCTGCATGTTGAACGAGGCGGCCGACGCGGTGGGCATCGCGACCATCGAGGTGGTGACGAGTACGGCGGCGGTGGCTGCGGCGAGCAGTGGCGTCCGGGTGAGCCGTCGTACGCGCTGGGACGTGGTGGTTTCGGTGCTGGACACAGATACCTCCGAGCGGAAGTGATCCACCTCGGCGGCCGGGTCGCGGGTGGGACGCGGGCGCCGCCAGCGAGGATGGACGGTGCGGCCGGCCGTTCCGGGCGCACTTGTTGGGGGACGGGGATGCTGGAAAGCGCTTTCCAGCATCAAGCGAAGACTATCGATGCACATCAGTCGTGTCAACGACAAATCTCGATGTTTGTTCCGTCCTGTCGGGCTTCGCCCGAGAGCGTGATCAGTCCGGATCACACCGGATCAGACCCCGGTCGCGGTCACCTCGCCGAGCAGGTGGGCACGGCCGCGCGACGGGTCGTGCAGCCCGAAACTCCAGCCCGGGGCGGCGGAGAACGCGACCGTACCGGGCAGCGGCACCGGCCGCTTGAACGCCACCTCCACGGTGTACGCGTCGGGCAGCCGCCCCTCCAGCGCCGCCAGGCACCGGGCCTTGCTCCACATGCCGTGCGCGATCGGCCCGGCGAAGCCGAACAGCCGGGCGGCGACCCGCGAGGTGTGGATCGGGTTGTGGTCACCGGAGACCCGGGCGTAGTCCCGGCCCACCCGGGAGTCCAGCCGCCACAGCGCGGTCGGGGCCGGGGCCGCCGGCTGCTCCGTCGAGTCGCGCCGGCCGCCGGCCGCCGTACGCTCCCGCCGCAGGTACGTCGAGACCCCGCGCCACACCACCTCCCCGTCGGCCGAGGCGGTGCAGACCACGTCGAACTGCCGGCCCCGGTCGTGCGGGCGCAGGTCGACGGCGCGTACCGCCAGGTCCAGCGGCTCCGCCGCGTCCATCCGGCGGTACGCGGTGATCCGGTTCGCCACGTGCACCAGGCCGACCAGCGGCAGCGGAAACTCCGGCGCGCTCATCAGGCGCAGCGCCAGCGGAAAGGCGAGTACGTGCGGATAGGTCGGCGGCAGCGCGTCGGCGAGCCGGAACCCGCACACCCGGTCGTACGCCGCCAGGTGGTTCCGGTCGACCGTGACCGCCCGGACCAGCAGTTCGGTCCCGGGGAGCCGGTCGGCACGCCGGGCCGCCCCGAACCTCGGGGCCAGCCCGATCGCCGCCTGCCGGTAGAGCGGCCCGGCGGCCGGCAGCGCCGCCAACTCGACCCCGGACCCCTCCGGCGCGCTCCCGGGCCCGACCGGGGTACCGCCCCCGGTCTCGTTCGGCATCTCGGACATCACGCCCCCAGCAGACTCTGACCGCAGACCCGGACCACGTTGCCGGTGACCCCGGCCGAGCCGGGCGAGGCGAACCAGGCGATCGTCTGGGCGACGTCGACCGGCAGGCCGCCCTGCGCCATGCTGTTCATCCGCCGGCCGGCCTCGCGGAGCACCAGCGGGATCCGGGCGGTCAACCGGGTCTCGATGAAGCCCGGCGCGACCGCGTTCACGGTGATGCCGCGCTCGGCGAGGACCGGAGCCATCGAGTGCACCAGGCCGATCACCCCGGCCTTGGAGGTGGCGTAGTTGGTCTGGCCCCGGTTGCCGGCGATCCCGGCGATCGACGAGACCCCGATGAGTCGCCCGCCGGCCGGGATCAGCCCCCGGTCCAGCAGTACGTCGTTGATCCGTTCCTGGCTGGTGAGGTTGACCTCCAGCACCGAGTCCCACCAGTCCGGCCGCATCCGGCCGAGCGTCTTGTCCCGGGTGATCCCGGCGTTGTGCACCAGCACGTCGACCCGGCCGTGCCGGTCGGCGAGGTGGTCGGCGAGCCGCAGCGGCGCGTCCGGCGCGGTCAGGTCGAGCTGTACCGCCGTACCGCCGACGGCGTTGGCGACCTCGGCGAGCGCGTCACCGGCGGCCGGTACGTCCAGCGCCACCACCTGGGCACCGTCCGCCGCCAGCACCTCGGCGACCTTCGCCCCGATCCCCCGGGCGGCGCCGGTGACCAGGGCGATCCTGCCGTCCAGCGGGCGGGCCCAGTCGACCTCCGGCACCTCGGCCGGACCGATCCGGATCACCTGCCCGGAGACGTACGCCGAACGGCCGGAGAGCAGGAAGCGCAGGGTCGACTCGACCGCCCGCTCGGCACCCGGCGCGACGTAGACGAGCTGCGCCGTCGTACCCCGGCCGAACTCCTTGCCGATGCTCCGGGTCAGCCCCTCCAGGGCGCGCTGGGCGGTCGCCTCCCGTGGGGTGGCGCAGGATTCCGGTGGGGTGCCGAAGACGACCACCCGGCCGGACGGGTGCAGCGCCCGGGCCAGCGGGTGGAAGAAGTCGTAGAGCGCGCGCAGCCCGGCCGAGTCGGTGATGCCGGTGGCGTCGTAGAGGAGGGCGGCCTGCGGGGGTACCCGACCGTCGTCCTCGGCGGCCCGGGTGGTGGCCGGGTCGGAGATCTCCACCCCGGCGGCGGTGAGCAGCTTGCCGAGCGGCTCGACCAGGCGGCCGCCGGAGGCGGCGTCGAGGCGTACCGGGCCGTGCGTCAGCGGGTCACCGGGGCGGTACCGGCGCAGTTTGGGCGGGTCGGGCAGGCCGAGGCGCTTGACCAGCGCCCGGCCGGGACCGGTGTGGGCGAAGCTGGCGTACCTGTCACTCATGAGAGAAGCCTACTCGCGGGTAAGGTAGGAACAACCCTGCGTTCTGGAGGCGTCACCATGGAAGCCGTACGTCGCGTCGCGATCCTCGGAGGCAACCGGATCCCGTTCGCCCGCTCCAACGGTCGGTACGCCAAGGCGTCCAACCAGGACATGCTGACCGCCGCCCTGGACGGGCTGATCGCCCGGTTCGGCCTGGCCGGCGAGCGGCTCGGCGAGGTGGCCGCCGGGGCGGTGCTCAAGCACTCGAAGGACTTCAACCTCACCCGGGAGGTGGTACTCGGCTCCCGGCTCGACCCGCGCACCCCGGCGTACGACCTCCAGCAGGCCTGCGGCACCGGCCTGGAGGCGGCGATCCTGGTCGCCAACAAGATCGCGCTCGGTCAGATCGACGTCGGTGTGGCCGGTGGCGTGGACACCACCTCGGACGCGCCGCTGGCCGTCAACGAGGAACTGCGGCGCACCCTGCTGGAGATCAACGCCGCCCGTACCCTCGGCGGGCGCCTGAGGGCCGCCAGCCGGCTCCGGCCGGCCCAGCCGTTCCGGCCGGAGATCCCGCGCAACGCGGAGCCGCGTACCGGACTGTCGATGGGCGAGCATGCGGCGGTCACCGCCCGGCGGTGGCACGTCGACCGGCAGGCCCAGGACGAACTCGCGGTCCGGTCGCACCAGCGGCTCGCCGCCGCGTACGACCGGGGGTTCTTCGACGATCTGGTCACCCCGTACCTCGGGCTGACCCGGGACGCGAACCTCCGCCCCGACACCAGCGTGGAGAAGCTCGGCCGGCTCAAGCCGGTCTTCGGCACCCGGGGACCGGACGCCGAGCACGCCAGCATGACCGCCGGCAACTCGTCACCGCTCACCGACGGGGCGTCGACGGTGCTGCTCGCCTCCGAGGAGTGGGCCAGGGCACACAACCTGCCGGTACTCGCCTGGTTCGGTGCGTCGACGACCGCCGCCGTGGACTTCGTACACGGCGACGAGGGGCTGCTGATGGCTCCCGCGTACGCCGTACCCCGGTTGCTCGCCCGGACCGGGCTGACCCTGGCCGACTTCGACTACTTCGAGATCCACGAGGCGTTCGCCTCGCAGGTGCTGGCCACCCTGGCGGCCTGGGAGTCGCCGGAGTTCTGCAAGGAGAGGCTGGGCCTGGACGCCCCGCTGGGGTCGATCGACCCGGACAAACTGAACGTCAACGGCTCGTCGCTGGCCGCCGGCCACCCGTTCGCCGCGACCGGCGGCCGGATCGTGGCCACCCTGGCCAAGCTGCTCGCCGAGCGCGGCTCCGGGCGCGGGCTGATCTCGATCTGCGCGGCCGGCGGCCAGGGCGTGGTGGCGATCCTGGAACGCTGAGCTGGCCGGGCGACAGCCCGCCGGAAAGCCGACCGCCGGAATCGGTGACCTGGACACCAGACGCGCTAACCCTGCGTCGTAACGCCTCCGGTGTCCGGGTCGAGGCGTCGGCATGGCCGGGTGGCGGTCGTCAGCGGGGTGCTGGCGGGGGGTGCTGGCGGCGGGAGCACAAGCGGGGCAGCTCGACAGTCTCTGCGGCGAGGATGGCCACCCCGCCTCGCGCCGACATCCCCTACACTCCCAAACATGTCTTTGGGGGTTGACGACGATCCAGACGCCGACGCGCCGGATCCGACCGTCCGGCTGCGGGCGCTGGCCCATCCGGTACGGATGCGGATCCTCTCCCTGCTCACCGCGTCGGCGCTCACCGCCGCCGAGATCGCCCGCGAACTGGACCTCACGCACGCCAACGCCAGCTACCACCTGCGGCACCTGCTGGCCGCCGGCCTGATCGAGGTGGCCGGCGAGGAACGCATCCGGGGCGGCGCCGCCAAGCGCTACCGCTACGACCCGGCGAGCCAGCGCGACCGGCCCGGGTCGGGGCTGGCCGCCGGCCCGGCCACCCCCGACCACCGGCTGCTCTACGACGCGCTCGCCGCCGAGTTGCGCCGCCGAACGCATCACCTGCGGCCCGGCCCGGGCAACTTCCTCACCGACGCCGAGTTCTGGATCGACCCCGAGACCTGGGACGAGATCCGGAACACCATCGCCGAGGCGTCGGCCCGGCTGCACCACGCCGCCCGGCCCGCGCACACCCCCGGCACTCACCGGGTGAGCGCCACCGTCGCGCTCTTCCGGATGGAGGACTGACCATGGGTACCCGGGACGGCGCGCTCGCGCCGCTGCGGCACCGGCCCTTCCGCTACCTGGCGATCGGCCGGTCCGCCACCATGCTCGGCAACGCGGTCGCACCGGTCGCGCTGGCGTTCGCCGTACTCGATCTCACCGGCAGCGTGCGCGACCTCGGCCTGGTCGTCGGCGCGCGGTCGCTGACCCACGTGCTGTTCCTGCTCTTCGGCGGCGTGCTCGCCGACCGGCTGCCCCGGCAGACGGTGATGGTGGTCTCCTGCGCCCTCGCCGCGCTTACCCAGGGCGCGGTCGCGGCGCTGGTGCTGACCGGTACCGCGACGATCCCGGCGCTGGTCGCGCTCGCCGCCGTGAACGGCGTGGTGGCCGCCTTCGCCTGGCCGGCCGCCGCCGCACTGGTCCCGCAGACCGTGCCGGCCGAGCTGCTCCAGTCGGCCAACGCGCTCAACCGGCTCGGCACCAACGCCGCCATGATCGGCGGCGCGTCGCTCGGCGGTGTGCTGGTGGCCGGCGTCGGACCGGGCTGGGGGCTGCTGGTGGACGCCGCGACCTTCGCGCTGGCCGGGCTGGCATTCTCCCGGGTACGCGTCCAGGCCGTCGCCGCCCCGCGCACCGAGCGGGCCAACCCGGTCCGCGAACTGCGCGAGGGCTGGACCGAGTTCGTCGCGCGCTCCTGGGTCTGGGTGGTGGTACTCGGCTTCCTGCTGATCAACTTCGCCTACGCCAGCTCGGTCAACGTCCTCGGCCCCGCCGTGGCGGACGAGACGATCGGCCGACCCGCCTGGGGCCTGGTGCTCGCCGCCCAGACCGCCGGCATGGTGGCCGGGGCACTGGTCGCGCTCCGGATCCGGGTACGCCGGCTGCTCCGGCTCGGCGTGCTCTGCATGTTCGCCGACGTACTGCTGCTGCTCGGGCTGGCCTGGACACCGTCCGTCGCCGTGCTGATCGCCGCCGCGTTCGTGGCCGGGGTGGCCGTCGAGCAGTTCTCGGTCGCCTGGGAGACCTCGATGCAGCGGAACATCCCCGCCGACAAGCTCGCCCGGGTCTACTCGTACGACGCGCTCGGCTCCTTCCTGGCGATCCCGCTCGGCCAGATGACGATCGGCCCGGTGGCCGAGACCATCGGCAACGAGTCGACGCTGCTGGTCGCCGCCGGGGTCGTCTTCGTGGCGGTACTCGGCATGCTGGCCGATCCGGGCGTACGCCGGCTCTCGACCGAGCTTCCGGCCCGTGCCGAGGACGCCGGACCCACCGGACCCGTGCTGCCGGCTGCTCCGTCGACGGCACCGGGGCCGGCTCCGGCGGGAAAGGTCGGCTAGCGCCGCCGCACCCACCGCACCGGTGCCGGACCCGGCCGACGCTGTTCAGTCGTCGGCGACGAGTACCCCCATCGAGCGGGCCGTGCCGGCGACCTGCCGCATCGCCGCCGCCACGTCCTCGGTGTTCAGGTCGGGCAACTTCCGCTCGGCGATCTCCCGGAGCTGCTGACGGGAGATCTTGGCCACCGTCTGCGAGCCGGGCCGTCCGGAGCCGCCGGCCAGCCCGAGCGCCTTCCGGATCAGGTACGCCGTCGGCGGCGTCTTGAGCCGCAGCGCGTACGACCGGTCGTCGAAGACGGTGACGACCACCGGAACGATCTCGCCGCGCTGGGCCGCGGTGGCGGCGTCGTAGTCGAGCTTGAGCTGCCGGGTGTTGACGCCGGTCGGGCCGAGCATCTTGCCGATGTCGACCATCGCCGCGTTGCCGGCGTCGAGTTCCAGGGTGAGCTGGCGGTTGATCTTCTTCTGCGGTGCCATGCCGGCGAAGCTATGGATTCCAGCGACTGGAGGGTCAACGCCATTTCCCGGGCACCCGTCCGATCCCGGGCACCCGTCCGAAGCGGAACCGTCGGGATGGCAGACAATGGCGGGGTGACCAGCATCCCCAACGTCCTCGCCAACCGGTACGCCTCGGCCGAGCTGGCCGCCCTCTGGTCCCCGGAGGAGAAGATCCGGATGGAGCGCCGCCTCTGGCTGGCCGTACTCCGGGCGCAGCGCGACCTCGGCGTGCCGGTGCCGGACGGCGCGGTCGAGGCGTACGAGCGGGTGCTGGACCGGGTCGACCTCGCCTCGATCGCGGCCCGGGAGCGGGTGACCCGGCACGACGTGAAGGCCCGAATCGAGGAGTTCAGCGCGCTGGCCGGGCACGAGCAGGTGCACAAGGGGATGACCTCCCGGGACCTGACCGAGAACGTCGAGCAGCTCCAGGTCCGCGCCTCGCTGGAACTGGTCCGGGACCGGGTGGTCGCCGCCCTGGCCCGGCTGGCCCGGCTCGCCGTCGAGCACGCCGACCTGGTGATGACCGGCCGCTCGCACAACGTCGCCGCCCAGGCGACCACGCTGGGCAAGCGGTTCGCCAGCGCCGCCGAGGAGCTGCTGATCTCCTACGAGCGGCTGACCGACCTGATCGAGCGCTATCCGCTGCGTGGGATCAAGGGTCCGGTCGGTACCGCCGCCGACCAGCTCGACCTCTTCGACGGGGACCCGGCCAGGGTGGCCGAGCTGGAGCGCCGGGTCGCCGAGCACCTCGGGTTCCGCCGGGTGCTGGACAGCGTCGGTCAGGTCTATCCGCGCTCGCTGGACTTCGACGTGATCTCCGCGTTGGCCCAGACCGCCGCCGCGCCGAGCAGCCTGGCCACCACGATCCGGCTGATGGTCGGCCAGGAACTCGCCACCGAGGGCTTCCGCCCCGGCCAGGTCGGCTCCAGCGCCATGCCACACAAGATGAACACCCGGTCCAGCGAGCGGGTGAACGGCTTCGCGGTGATCATCCGGGGTTACCTGTCGATGGTCGGCGAGCTGGCCGGCGACCAGTGGAACGAGGGCGACGTCTCCTGCTCGGTGGTGCGCCGGGTCGCGCTGCCGGACGCGTTCTTCGCCGCCGACGGGCTCTTCCAGACCTTCCTGACCGTGCTGGACGAGTTCGGCGCGTACCCGGCGGTGATCGCCCGGGAACTCGACCGCTACCTGCCGTTCCTGGCCACCACCAAGATCCTTGTCGCGGCGGTGCGGCGCGGGGTCGGTCGGGAGACCGCGCACGAGGTGATCAAGGAGCACGCGGTCGCGGTGGCGCTGGCGATGCGGGAGAAGGGCGCCACCGAGAACGACCTCTTCGACCGGCTCGCCGCCGACGGCCGGCTCGGGCTGACCCGGGCCGAGATCGACGAGCTGGTCGCCGACCGCGCCGGCTTCACCGGGGCGGCGTCCGCGCAGGTCCGGGCCGTCGCCGACCGGATCGCCGCGGTGGTCGCGGCGCACCCCGAGGCCGCCGGGTACGACCCGGCGCCGATCCTCTGAGCGGCCGACCCGCCGGGGCCGGGGAAGAGCCCGACCGCCGGTGGGTTCGCCGTCAGCTCCGCGGTGTCGGGGTGCCGGCCGCGCTGCCGAGGTCCGGTGCGCTCGGCGCCTCGGCGATCGCCCCGGAGTCCAGCGGCTCCGCCAGGTGCGCCGTCTCGGCCGCCACCTTCGGCTGGTCGCTGGGCGGATTCTCCGGCGGCTGCCGGACGGCGACCACCGCCGTGCCGTACGCGCAGAGTTCCATCCACATCTCGCCGACCTCGCGATGGTCGAAGCGCATCCCGATCACGGCGTTCGCGCCGAGCCGGGTCGCCTCCTCACCCAGCTTCTGCACGGCGTCGGTACGCCAGCGGGTGAGGTTCTCGGGCGCCTTGGGGTCATAGGCGCCACCACGGAGGTTCTTCACGCCTTCCCGGTACGGGTTCCGGGTTCGGGCCTGGGAAGATACGACCTCGCCGAGTACCGCGCGGATCTCGTACCCCGGTAGGTGATCCGTCGTCACGACCAGCACAGCTTGATGCTGGCAGAGCCGGGCCCGTGCGTTTTGCGAGGGCTGTTCACATCGCTCCAGTTTGCGAAACGACGCGGCTGCCGCGAACCGGCCGCCGGAGCCCGTTCCCGGCCGCCTCGTCGCCAAACGGCGCGCAGCCGGCCCAAACGGCGCGGCGCGGACGTCCCATCGCAGCTGGAACGTCCGCGCCATACCCCTGAGGAGGGTGTGGGTGGTGCCTAGACGCCGGAGACGGAGGTGATCCAGGAACGGTTGTAGGCGACGCTGCCGTAGTTCTGGATGCTCTGCCCGTCGGCGGTGGAGGCGACGCCCACCTGGGCGCCGTTGTAGACCTGCGGGCCACCGGAGTCACCACGCCAGGCGTTGCCGTTGACCCGGGTGCTGCGGATCGCCCGCCCGCCGTACGCGTCGGTGACGTTCGTGCTGGTCACCCGTACCGTCGCGGTCTTCAGCGTGGTCGACGCCGAGCAGCCGCTGTAGCAGGTCATCCCCCAGCCGTAGATGGAGTTGGTGGAGTTGACCGGCGGGTAGGCGCTGGACAGGGGCATGTAGCTGGTGTTGATCGAGGTGGACAGGTTGAGCAGCGCGAGGTCGTACCGGGAGTAGCTGGCGGTCACGCCACTGGTGACGCCGCCGGAGGACCGGTTGACGCTGCCGACCCGCACCGACATCGTGCCGCTGACACAGTGCCGGGCGGTGAGCACCCAGCGGGCCGCGATGATGGTGCCGGAGCAGGTGAACGAGCCGTTGCTGAGCACGGCCGCGGCCCACGGGGCCGAGGAGACGGTGCCGCCGCCGATGATGAACGGGGTGGCGGGGGCGGCGGTGGCGACGGACGGCGCGACGAGCGCGCCGGCCATGGCGGTGGCGAGCATCACCAGGGTTCGGCGAAGACGCACAGGGGGCTCCTTCCGGGGGGTTTACCCGGGGTCACCGGGTCGGTTGAGCCGCCGTAGGCGGGAGGATGTCCGCCGTACGGACCTGGACAGTCAACGTTCGGTGTAGCCAACCGGACGTTTGACGCCACACGCTAAGCCGTTCGTCACCTATTCACAAGGGTGAACCTCTGCGGTCGGTTTCCGACCCTCTCCGGCGGGTGACCGGGTCCACCGGAGGCGCCCGGCGGGCGCCCGGGGTCGGTCGGGGCATCGACGCGCCGGCCCGTGCATCAACTGGCTGGTCGGCCGGGTACGCTGGCTCCGCTCGCCCCTTTCGTGGGCCGGCACCCAACTGCGTACACAGTCAGGAGTGCCCAGTGCCTCGCGTCGTCGTCGACGTCATGCTCAAGCCGGAGATTCTCGATCCCCAGGGCCAGGCCGTCGCGAATGCGCTGCCGAGGCTCGGAGTCACGGACGTGTCCTCCGTGCGCATCGGCCGGCGGATCGAGATCGAGTTCACCGGCCAGCCGGACCTGGACCGGGCCCGGGAGATCGCGGACAAGCTGCTGGCGAACCCGGTGATCGAGGACTTCTCGGTCCGGGTCGCCGAGGCCGGCGACGTCGAGGAGCGCAATCCATGACCGCCCGGATCGGCGTGGTGACGTTCCCCGGCTCGCTGGACGACCGGGACGCCGCCCGGGCCGCCCGGATCGCCGGTGCCGAGGTGGTGTCCCTCTGGCACGACGACCCCGACCTGCACGGCGTCGACGCCGTGGTGCTGCCCGGCGGCTTCTCCTACGGTGACTACCTGCGCTGCGGCGCCATCGCCCGGTTCGCCCCGGTGATGGAGTCCGTCGCCGCCGGAGCCCGGGACGGCCTGCCGGTGCTCGGCATCTGCAACGGGTTCCAGATCCTCTGCGAGGCGCACCTGCTGCCCGGCGCGCTGACCCGCAACCAGCACCTGCACTTCCGCAACCGCGACCAGGTGCTGCGGGTCGAGTCGGCGGGCACCGCCTGGACCAACGCGTTCCAGCCCGGCCAGGAGATCCTGATCCCGGTGAAGAACGGCGAGGGCTGCTACGTCGCCGACGAGCGCACCCTCGACGAGCTGGAGGCGACCGGCCGGGTGGTGGCCCGCTACCTGGGCGGCAACCCGAACGGCTCGCTGCGGGACATCGCCGGGATCAGCAACGAGGCCGGCAACGTGGTCGGGCTGATGCCGCACCCGGAGCACGCCGTGGAAGCGCTGACCGGGCCGTCCCTCGACGGACTCGGCTTCTTCACGTCGGTCCTCAAGCACCTCGCGGGAGTACCCGCATGATCGAACGGAGTGAGGTCATGGGCCAGCCAGAGCCCGCCCTCGCCGGCCACCCCTCGGCCCCCGATCCCGCCCCGGTACCCATCTCGGCCGTCGACGCGGTGGCCAGGATGATTCCGGCCGAGTCGCCCGTACCCGGCCAGCCGGCGCCGGTCGGCGGCGCCGCGGAACTGCCGGTGAACGGCTACCCGGGCGGCGTGGACACCGTGCCGAACGCGTCGGCCACCCCCGGCGACCTCCAGCCCTACGCCGAGCTGGGCCTGCGCGACGACGAGTACGACCGGATCCGGCAGATCCTCGGCCGCCGTCCCACCCAGTCCGAGCTGGCGATGTACTCGATCATGTGGAGCGAGCACTGCTCCTACAAGTCGAGCAAGGTGCACCTGCGGCAGTTCGGCGAGAAGGCCCCGCCGAGCGACCGGCTGCTCGCCGGCATCGGCGAGAACGCCGGCGTGATCCAGATCTCCGACCAGCTCGCGGTGACCTTCAAGGTCGAGTCGCACAACCACCCGAGCTTCGTCGAGCCGCACCAGGGCGCGGCGACCGGTGTCGGCGGCATCGTCCGGGACATCCTGGCGATGGGTGCCCGGCCGGTCGCGGTGATGGACCCGCTGCGGTTCGGCGCCGCCGACCACCCCGACACCGCCCGGGTACTCCCCGGCGTCGTCGCCGGGATCGGCACCTACGGCAACTCGCTCGGGCTGCCCAACATCGGCGGCGAGGTCGTCTTCGACGCCTGCTACCAGGGCAACCCGCTGGTCAACGCGCTCTGCCTCGGTGTGCTTCCGGTGCAGCGCCTGCAGAACAAGGCCGCCGCCGGCCCCGGCAACGTCGTGGTGCTGCTCGGCGCCAAGACCGGGCGGGACGGCATCGGCGGGGTCTCCGTGCTGGCCAGCGCCACCTTCGACGACGGCAGCGAGCAGCGCCGCCCGTCGGTGCAGGTCGGCGACCCGTTCATGGAGAAGCTGCTGATCGAGGCGTGCCTGGAGCTGTACGACGCCGGACTCGTCGTCGGCATCCAGGATCTCGGCGGTGCCGGGCTGACCTGCGCGCTCACCGAGACCGCCGCCGCGGCCGGCACCGGCATGCGGGTCTGGCTGGAGCGGGTACCGCTGCGCGAGGCGTCCATGCAGCCGCACGAGATCCTGGCCAGCGAGTCGCAGGAGCGGATGCTGCTGATCGTCGCCCCGGAGAAGCTCGACGCGGTGCTCGGGATCGCCCAGAAGTGGGGCATCCCGGCCAGCGCGATCGGTGAGGTGACCGGTGCCCCCGAGGGCTCCGGGCCGGGCCGGCTGCTGGTCACCTGGCAGGGGCACACCGTGGTCGACGTGCCGCCGGGGTCGCTGGTCGACGACGGTCCGGTCTACGCCCGCCCGATGCGGGAGCCGGCCGACCTGATCCTGCTCCAGGCGGACCGGGCCGAGACGCTGCCCCGGCCGGCCACCGCCGAGGCGCTCCGGGAGACCCTGCTCCGGATGATCGCCTCGCCGAACCTCTGCGACAAGACCTGGATCACCGAGCAGTACGACCGGTACGTGCTCGGCAACACCGTGCTGGCGCAGCCGGAGGACGCCGGAGTGATCCGGATCGACGAGCGGTCCGGGCTGGGCGTCGCCCTCTCCGTCGACGGCAACGGCCGGTACGCCCGGCTCGACCCGTACCACGGGGCGAAGCTGGCGCTCGCCGAGGCGTACCGGAACGTGGCGGTGACCGGCGCGAAGCCGATCGCGGTGACCGACTGCCTGAACTTCGGCTCGCCGGAGGACCCGGGCGTGATGTGGCAGTTCGCCGAGGCCGTACGCGGGCTCGCCGACGGCTGCGCCGAGCTGGGCATCCCGGTCACCGGCGGCAACGTCAGCTTCTACAACCAGACGGGTGCGGCGGCGATCCACCCCACCCCGGTCGTCGGGGTGCTGGGCGTGCTCGACGACGTC
The DNA here is from genome assembly GCF_003030345.1 of Plantactinospora sp. BC1. Lineage (NCBI taxonomy): Bacteria > Bacillati > Actinomycetota > Actinomycetes > Micromonosporales > Micromonosporaceae > Plantactinospora > Plantactinospora sp. BC1. Next base: position 7,359,793 of record NZ_CP028158.1, on the reverse strand, counting down.
GCCCAGCGGGTGCCGATGGGCTTCGCCCGGACCACCGGGGCCGACCACGACCTGATCTTCCTGCTCGGTGAGACCCGGGTGGAGCTCTCCGGCTCCGAGTGGGCCTGGGTCACCCACGAGCACCTCGGCGGGGTACCGCCCAAGGTCGACCTCGCGGCCGAGCGTAGCCTCGCCGAGCTGATCGCCGAGGCGGCCCGGGTCGGGCACCTGCGCTCCGCCCACGACCTCTCCGACGGCGGCCTCGCCCAGGCGCTGGTCGAGTCGACCCTCCGGCACGGCGTCGGGGCCCGGATCGCCCTCCCGGAGGGCTTCACCGCCGGCTCGATGCCGTTCGTCTTCCTGTTCAGCGAGTCGGCCGGCCGGGCGATGGTGGCGGTGCCGCGCGGGCACGAGAAGGCGTTCACCGCGCTCTGCGTCGAGCGCGGGGTGCCGTGGACCCTGATCGGGGTCACCGACACCAGCGCGGACGAGTTGGAGATCCGGGGCCAGTTCACCGTCGGCCTGCCCGAGCTGCGCGCGGCGTTCAGCGCCACCCTGCCGAGCCTGTTCGGCGAGAGCGCGGCGGCGCTGGCCGAGTCGGTCGCGACCGGGACGAGCACGCCGGAGGCCGGGCCGACCGGTCCCGACCGGGCCGAGACCCAGCCGGTCACCGGCACTGAGCAGCCGGTCACCGGCACCGCCCAGCCGGTCACCGGCACTGACCGGGCCGAGTCGGACGATGCCGACCGGCCCGAGCCGGTGGCCTCCGCTGCCGGCTCGGCGCCGCAGCCGGAGTCGGCCGCCGATCCCACCGCTGGCGGCCCGGACGCCGCCCCTGCCGAGGACGTGGCAGCCAACGCCGCCCCTGCCGAGGGCGCGGCAGCCAACGCCGCCCCTGCCGAGGACGCGGCAGCCAACGCCGCCCCTGCCGACGGCGTGGCAGCCGAGGGCGCTACTGCCGACGGCGTGGCAGCCGAGGGCATCGCTCCCGAAGCCGTGGTTCCGGGTGACGTCGCTCCGACCACCACCACCGCTCCGACCACCCCGGCCGGGGACCAGGAGTCGGCGGACCAGGAGTCGGCGGAGCAGCGGCCGGCGGAGCAGCAGCCGGCGGACCAGACCGATGCCGGAGATCGCCGGACGGATTGACCCGGCTGCGCGGCGGTCGGGTCGATCCGGCGGCGGAGGAACCGCGTCGTGACGGAGCTGACCGGACCGTCGGACGGCTCGGCGGAGTCTGTCTACGCCCAGCCCGGTAGCGGCGCCAGGCTGGACTGGGGACTGGCCGGTGCGGCCGAGCTGAGCCGGGTCTGCGCGGTACTGGTGATCGTGGACGTGCTCTCCTTCACCACCTCGGTGGAGGTGGCCGTCGCCCGGGGGATGCGGGTGCACCCGTTCCCGTGGGGCGCCCAGGCCGCGGAGTACGCCACCCGGGTCGGCGCGGTGGCCGCCGTCGGCCGTCGCGCGGTCACCCCGGACCATCCCTGGTCGCTCTCCCCGGCGGCCCTGTACACCGCACCGGTCGTGCCGGATCTGGTACTGCCGTCTCCGAACGGTTCGGCGATCAGTGCCGCCGCCAGCGCGACCGGGCTGCCGGTGGTGGCGGCCTGCCTGCGCAACGCCAGCGCCGTCGGGCGCTGGCTCCTCGCCCAGGGGTACGGCTCGACCACCGCACCGATCGGAGTGGTGGCGGCCGGGGAGCGTTGGCCGGACGACAGTCTCCGGCCCGGTGTCGAGGACCAGCTCGGCGCGGCGGCCGTACTCGACGCCCTCTCCACAGTGTCCGGTGGGCTCTCCGTCGAGGCGGCGCTGGCGCTGGCCGCGTTGAACAGCCTGCCCGACGTGCCGGCAGCGGTCCGGGGCAGCGTCTCCGGCCGGGAACTCGTCACCCGGGGATTCGGTCAGGACGTCGAGATCGCGGTCCAGGTCGGTGTCTCCGACGTGGTGCCGGTACTCCGCAACGGCGTCTACTCGCCGGCCTGACCGGGACCGTTCCGCCTGTCGTCACCGCCGGATCGGTCGGCACAGCGGTACCGCGAAACCCGGAGGGGCCCGGCTCGCCGTCGCGAACCGGGCCCCTCCGGGTTGTGTCGTGCGGGTCGGCTCAGTCGTCCAGCCAGTCGAGCGACCGGCGCTCCGAACGGCTCGACTGCTGCGGCGCACCCGTCCGGCTGTGCCCGGCCCGCGGTGCGTCGTCGTAGTAGCCGCCGCCCTGCTGCTGGTCGTAGCCAGCACGGTCGTCGTAACCGTTCTGGTCGTCGTAACCACCACGCGGCTGGTCGTAGCCGGCACCGGTGGTCGGCTGGTCGTAGCTGGCCCGGTCGGCGCCGTAACCCTGCTCGTAGCCGGCCCGGTTGTCGTAGCCCTGCTGGTCGTAGCCGTCGTCGGCGCGTTCGTATCCGGCACCCGTACGCGGCTCGTCACCGTAGCCGGGCTGGCCCGCCGCGCCGTAGCCTGCGGCGTCGTACCCGTCGTCGTCCCGGCCGTACTGCTGGGTCGGCTCGTAGCCGCCGTGGCCGGCACCCGAGGACGGCCGGTAGGCGTTCGTGTCGTACGGGTCGGCCGCCGGGCCGTACTCGTCGGCACCGCCCCGGGCGCCGGTGTAGCGCCCGGTCGGCTCGTCGTACCCGTCGTCGTAGCCACCGGCACCGTTGGCGGCGTATCCACCGCCGGAGACGGGGGCACCGTAGCCGGCACCCGAGCCGGGTGCGTTGCCGTAGCCGGCCCCGGAGGCGGGGGCGCCGTAGCCGGCACCCGAGCCGGGTGCGTTGCCGTACGCGCCGGCACCGGACCCGGGCCGGTCACCGTAGCCGTTGGCGTTGCCGCCCCAGCCCGGCTCTCCGGCGCCGTAACCCGGCGTCTGCGGCCCGGGCAGCGGTGCACCGTACGGGTCCGGGAACTCGTCGTCGACCAGCGGAGCACTGTGCATCATGGTCGGCGCGTCGGCGAGGTTGCCGCCCCGGTTGACCATCGTCGGGTCGGCACCGGCCCGGTTGGTGACCCGGGTGGCGTCGTCGTCGCCCCGGTAGCCACCCCGGCCGGCCGCCGCGCCGCCGCGCGGTCCCGGCCCACCCGGGCCGTCCACGTCGTCATCTCCGCCGTCTTCCTTGCGGCGCATCAGCAGCAGCACGATCGCGCCGACGCCGAGGGCGACCAGCAGGCCGCCGGCCAGGATCAGCACCCAGGAGCCGAGCCCGCCGCCGGATTCCTCGTTGGCGGCCTGGTCCGGCGCACCCGCCTCCTGGCTCTCCTCGGCACCGGCCTCCTCGGTCGGCTCCTCCTCGGCGGCGTCCTCGGTCGGCTCGACCGTTGCCTCCGGGGTCGCGGTCGGCGCGCCGGCCAGGGCGAGCTGGATGCCCTGCCCGTTGACCCGGGCACCGGCGGCCCCGTTCACCTCTTTGGTGTCGCTGATGCCGTCCTTGGTGGCCCGGATCTGGAGCCGCCCCGGCGCGATCGGCCGGTCCTGGGAGCCCCTGAACTGGTAGTTGCCGTTGCTGCTCGTGGTGGCGCTGTGGGTCCGGCCCTGCCCGTCGGTCAGCCGCATGCTGGCGCCGGGAACCCCTTCGCCGGTGGCCTCGTTGGTGACCCGTCCGGAGACCTCGGCGACCGTCTGCACCTCCGGCGGTGCCTCCGGCCCGCGCACGGTGATGTTCCGTGCGGCCGAGTCGCTGTCGTCACCGACCTGGGCGTTGATCTGGACGCTGCCGGACCGGGTCTGTCCGGCCGGGACGTTTCCAGCCCGGAGCGTGACGCTGTAGGACTTGGTCGCGCCGAGGTCGATGGTGTCGGTGAAGTCGCACCGCTCGCCCTGGCACTGCAACTCGTTGAAGCCCCGGACGTTGATGTTGAACGAGGTGTCCCCGCCCAGTACGCCGCCGTTGTTGTTCTTGACGCTGAAGCTGAGCGTGGTGGTCTGCCCCGCGTTGAGGTTGGCGTTGACGCCCGTGATCGTCACGTCCGGATCGTCAGCCAAAGCTGGTGTGGTGGGGAGAGCGAATACAGCGCTGGCTGCCAGCGCCACGACCACACCGGCCCGGGAGATCCAGGCTCGTCGGTGTGCTGTCACGTCCACCGCCTTCCGGGGCTCCGCCGCCGACCCGTCGTCGGCGGGGATCTACCCATACGACTACACCGTCGGCAACTATGCCTTGTCCGACCGGATGAGCGCGACCCAGGGGCGGCGAAAAATGCCACGAAGCCGGGTCGTATCGTCCCGACGTGTCCTCTCCGCACAATAAGTCCGCAGCGGTCACGGCCGCGCTGGCGGACCTCGACGCCGGCCGTACGCCGGACCGGACGACGTCGCGGGACGCCGTTCGTGCCCTGCTGAGCGAGCTGGCCCGGGCCGCTCCCGGCCGGGCGGTGGAGGTCCGGGTGCCACCCTATGGGGCGATCCAGTGTTGTCCCGGACCGCGACACACCCGTGGTACCCCGCCGAATGTGGTCGAGATGGCACCGGAGACCTGGATCCGGCTGGCGACCGGGCGGTTGTCGTGGTCGACGGCGGTCGCCGAAGGACTGGTGCAGACCAGCGGCAATCGTTCGGATATCTCCCCATTTCTTCCGGTTTAGCCACACTCTTCCATCACCATCTGTCACTTACGGGGGTCATAACGTGGCTCTCTGTATCGGCTGCGGTTCGCGTACACTGTCTGAGTCGACAGAACCCGAAATCAGCCGGGTGACAGGCGAGTCCCGAGCAGATCAGCAAGAGGGAGCGGCAGGTGCCCCGAGGCGACGGCCGGTTGAGCCATGACCTCGACCCCCAACGACCCGGACCACAGGACGCGTGCGGTGTTTTCGGAGTCTGGGCTCCGGGCGAAGAGGTGGCGAAGCTCACCTACTTCGGTCTCTACGCGCTCCAGCACCGCGGTCAGGAGGCTGCCGGCATCGCCGTCAGCGACGGGTCGGGCGTGGTGGTCTACAAGGATCTCGGCCTGGTCGCCCAGGTCTTCGACGAGCCGACGCTGGCGAGCCTGCGCGGCCACCTGGCGATCGGGCACACCCGATACTCCACCACCGGTGGATCGACCTGGGAAAACGCCCAACCGACCATCCGGGCCAACACGGCGGGCACCACGATCGCGCTGGCCCACAACGGCAACCTGGTCAACACGGCCGAACTCGCCCGGGACGCGATCGAGCGCGGCATGGACTCGGACGGTTCGACCTCCGACACCGCCCTGGTGACCACGCTGCTGGCCAGCCGCCCCGACCTCTCGGTCGAGGCCGCTGCGCTGGAGGTGCTGCCGACGCTGCGCGGCGCGTTCAGTTTCGTCTTCATGGACGAGACCACCCTCTACGCCGCCCGTGACGCGTACGGGGTCCGTCCGCTGGTGCTCGGCCGGCTGGAGCGCGGCTGGGTGGTGGCGAGCGAGACCGCCGCGCTGGACATCGTCGGGGCGAGCCTGGTCCGCGAGATCGAGCCCGGCGAGCTGATCGCCATCGACGAGCACGGCCTGCGGTCGGCCCGGTTCGCCGCGCCGGAGCCGAAGGGCTGCCTCTTCGAGTACGTCTACATCGCCCGCCCGGACACCACGATCGCCGGGCGCAACATCCACGCCGCCCGGGTCGGCATCGGCCGGCGGCTCGCCCGGGAGCACCCCGTCGAGGCCGACCTGGTGATCCCGGTTCCGGAGTCCGGCACCCCGGCGGCGATCGGCTACGCCGAGGAGTCCGGCATCACCTACGGCGCCGGCCTGATGAAGAACCCGTACGTCGGGCGCACCTTCATCCAGCCGTCGCAGACGCTCCGCCAGCTCGGCATCCGGCTCAAGCTCAACCCGCTCCGGGAGAACGTCCGCGGCAAGCGGGTGGTCGTGGTGGACGACTCGATCGTGCGCGGCAACACCCAGCGGGCGATCGTCCGGATGCTGCGCGAGGCCGGTGCCCTGGAGGTGCACGTCAGGATCTCCTCGCCGCCGGTCAACTGGCCCTGCTTCTACGGCATCGACTTCGCCACCCGGGCGGAGCTGCTCGCCAACGGGCTGGACAACGAGGGCATCCGGCGGTCCATCGGGGCCGACAGCCTCGGGTACGTCTCGCTGGCGGGTCTCATCGCGGCCACCGAACAGCCGAAGACCCGGCTCTGCCGGGCCTGCTTCGACGGGGAATATCCGATCGAGTTGCCGGCGGGGAACCTGATCGGCAAGCACGTACTCGAAGGAGTTGACCGCCGGGTCGCCGGCGCCGGGGCGGAGGAGGTGGCCTCGACCGGGGCCACCCGCGGTCCGGGCGGTCAGCCGTTCGTGAGCAGTCCCAGTGGCGGCGAGGTGTCGTCGCACGCGTAGGCACCACGCCGGGCACCGCTGATGGGCACGACGCCCGGCGCCAGGACCGGCCCAACCGGACACATCCGGCCGGGCAGCACGAAGTCGAGCGATCCTCGACCGCTACCGACGCGGCCAGCCGCGAGAACCACAAAGGGGAGAACCGTGACGCACGTGACCGAGCGCAGTGGTGCAGGAAACGGCCCGGGCGGCACCCATCAGCCCTGGACGGCGGGGATGGGCCGGTCCGGACGCAAGCGCACCGTGTCGTACGCGGACGCCGGCGTCTCGATCCACGCCGGTGAGCGCGCGGTCGAACTGCTCCGCCCCAAGGTGCAGGGCACCCGGCGTCCCGAGGTGATGGGCGACATCGGCGGCTTCGCCGGCCTCTTCCGGCTGGACACCCAGAAGTACCGCAACCCGATCCTCGCCTCCTCCACCGACGGGGTCGGCACCAAGCTGGTCATCGCGCAGCAGATGGACATCCACGACACCGTCGGGATCGACCTGGTGGCGATGGTGGTGGACGACCTGGTCGCCTGCGGCGCCGAGCCGCTCTTCCTGCTCGACTACATCGCCTGCGGCGAGGTCGTACCGGACAAGGTCGCCGAGATCGGCGCCGGCATCGCCGACGGCTGCCGGTACGCCGGTTGCGCGCTGCTCGGTGGCGAGACCGCCGAGCACCCCGGGGTGCTCCGCCCCGACGAGTACGACGTCTCGGCCACCGGCGTGGGCGTGGTGGAGGAGAGCGAGATCCTCCGCCCGGAGCGGGTCGAGGTCGGCGACGTCGTGATCGCGATGGGTTCCTCGGGCCTGCACTCCAACGGCTACTCCCTGGTCCGGCACGTGCTGCTCGGCGCCGGCCGGATGCGGCTGGACAGCGTGATCGAGGACTTCGGCAAGCAGCGCACCCTGGGCGAGGAACTGCTCACCCCGACCAAGATCTACGCGCAGGACTGCCTGAAGCTGATCGCCGAGGCCGAGGTGCGGGCCCTGGCGCACGTCACCGGCGGCGGCATCCCGGGCAACCTGGTCCGGGTGCTTCCCGACAACGTCGACGCGGTGGTCAACCGGGCCACCTGGCGGCCGCAGCCGATCTTCGACCTGGTGCAGGCCAAGGGCCGGATCGAGGACCAGGACATGGAGTCCACCTTCAACATGGGCGTGGGCATGTTCGCGATCGTCTCGGCCGAGGACGCCGACCGGGCGCTGGCCTGCCTGACCGGCCGCGGTGTCGAGGCGTGGCAGGCCGGCGAGATCATCGAGGGCACCGGCGAGGTGCACATGATCGGCCAGCACACCCGAGGCTGACCCGAGCCAGACCGGGTCCAGCACAACAAAAACGCCAAAACCCGCATCCGCGATATTGCCCGTGATTCTCGGCATACCTGGTCAGCTTCACCGGGGTGGCTACCGCCACCTAGCCTGAGGGGCACCTCAGAGGCGGGGGAGGAGGGCCATGGCTGTCCGTGGACAGGAGTTTTCCGGCATGCGGGGGATCGCCGCGGTCCCCAGCTACGTGGTGATGCAGCCGACCACGCTCTGCAACCTCGACTGCGCCTACTGCTACCTCCCCTTCCGGGCGGCGGACCGCCGGATGACGGTACCGGTGGCGGCGGCGGTGGCCGGCCCGGTCAACGGCTGGGCCCGGCAGGGGCGGTTCTCGGTGGTCTGGCACGGGGGCGAGCCGCTCGCCGCCGGCCGGGAGCACCTGGCGGCCCTGCTGGCGCCCTTCGACTCCGCCGTCGAGCACCACGTGCAGACCAACGCGACGTTGATCGACGACGCCTGGTGCGAGTTCTTCGCCGCGCACCGGATCCGGGTCAGCGTCAGCGTCGACGGGCCCCGGGACCGCAACCGGGAACGGGTCGGCCGGGGCGGCCAGCCGTCGTACGACCGGATCATGGCCGGCGTCGAAGCGCTGCGCCGGCACGGGATCTCCTACTCGGCGCTCTGCGTGGTGGGCCGGCCGGAGCCGGGGCTCGCCACCGAGCTGTACGACTACTTCCTCGACCTCGGCTGCGACGTGCTGGGGATCAACATCGAGGAGACGGAGGGGGTCAACACCCGGCGCAACGCCCACCCGGCCGAGCTGGTCAGCGGCTTCTGGGCCGAACTCGTCACCGCCTGGCGCCGGAACCCCCGGATCCACCTCCGGGAGGTCGAGTGGTCGCTGCGGTACGCGGCGGCGGTCCTCGACGGGACCGAGGACGACGTGCTGCCCCGCCAGCTCGATCCCATCCCGACCATCGGGTACGACGGCTCGGTGGTGCTGCTCTCCCCCGAACTCGCCGGCTTCGCCGACCCGGACTACGCCGACTTCACCAGCGGAAACGTCCTGGAAACCCCGCTGCGGGACATCCTCGCCACGGCCGGGCGTACGCCGTGGGTGGCGGAGTTCCTCACCGGCGTGGAGAACTGCCGCGCCCGGTGCCCGTACTTCGGGTTCTGCGGGGGTGGGCATGCCGCCAACCGCTATTTCGAGCACGGGCGTTTCGACGGTACGGAGACCGACCACTGCCGCAACAGCAAGATCCGTCTACTAGAGGGAGTGTTGGACCATGCCCGAGATCACGAGCCCACGGCCGCCTGAGCCCGTCGAGGCCGTACCGCACGATCGGGTGGCCGCCCGGGTGCTCGATGCTCGGGCCGGCCTCACCAGCCTGCTGCGGGAGGCGGCGGAGGCGCGCCGGCTCCGGGACGAGGTGGCGACCGGCGGGGACGGCGCGAGCGCGGTCTGCGCCTGGAACCATTTCGAGAACATCCCGACGTTCTACAACTGGAACAACCGCCCTCGCTGAACCGGGTACGCACCCGGTGCGCCGGGCGTCCCGTTCCGCCTGTTCGGCGGGCGGGCGTCCGTGCTGCGGTGGTGACCCGGTCAGCGGCGGCTCCGCCGCGCCTTACCGGTGGTGGACGGTCACGACCAACGGAAGGACCTGCCGGCGGGCCGGAGACATGCTCCGACTCCGGCAGGTCCTTACCGTTTGGCGTCCCGATCGGCGATACGGCCCGCAGGCACTCGGACACGCGTGAGCACGCGGTGTTACCGCGTGCTCAGATGTGACCAGAGGTCAGCGGGCCGAGACCCAGTTACCCGGGTCGTCGCCCGCGTCATGATCCTCGTCATCGTCGTCGACATACTCTTTGTAGTCGTCGTCGAAGTCGTGGTCCGACTTGCGGCTGCCGCCGAGTTCTCGCTGCAAGGCGGCGAGGTCGGTGTTCGGGGAGTGGTACTTCAACTCCCGGGCGACCTTAGTCTGCTTGGCCTTAGCACGGCCGCGCCCCATGGCTCGACCCCCTCGCACAGAATTCGGGGCAGCCCGAAGGCGGGCCCCGATGACGTCAGGCATCTCTCGTGGCTCTTACGGTACATGGGGATGCCCCGGTTCGGCACCTCGGGTTACCACCGCCCGTACCCGCGCGTCGCGGGGACATCGACGGGCGGTCCCATCCTACTCAGTAAGGAGCGCCCGCCCGCCCTGTCCGTGACGTGTTTGAGGCCTCCGGACCCATCGGTCCAGTACAGCGTACTTTCCGCCTGATTGGCCGGCAATCCGGCGGAGGTCCGTCCCGCCGGGGCGCGGAGCCGGGGTACCCGCTCGGCTCCGCCCCTTGCGGAGACCGCGACGGTCAGCGCAGGTGGATGGTGCGCAGCCGGCCGACCTCGGCCATCCGGCGCTCGGCGAGCCGGTCGGCGGCGACCGCCGGCGGCACCCCCTCGGCGTCGGCCAGCCGCAGGATCTCCCGGGTGGTGTCGTAGATCCGGGTGGCCCGCAGCTTGGCCCGCTCGAAGTTGAAGCCCTCGATCTCGTCGGCGACCTGGATCACCCCGCCCGCGTTCACCACGTAGTCGGGGGCGTACAGCACACCCCGGTCGGCGAGCAGCTTCTCGATGCCCGGGTGCGCGAGCTGGTTGTTGGCCGCGCCGACCACCACCGAGGCGCGCAGCGCCGGCACGGTGTCGTCGTCCAGGGCGCCGCCGAGGGCGCAGGGTGCGTACACGTCGATGTCGGAGGTGATCAGGGCCTGGTTGTCGGCGACCACGTCGACCTGCGGGTACGCCTGCCGGACCCAGTCCAGCGCCCGGGGGTTCACGTCGGTCGCCACCACCGAGGCGCCGTCGTCGATCAGGTGGCCGGTCAGGTGCTTGCCGACCTTGCCGAGCCCGGCGACGCCGACCCGGCGTCCGGCCAGGGTCGGCGAGCCCCAGGCGTGCTCGGCGGCGGCGCGCATCCCCTGGAAGACACCCCAGGCGGTCAGCACCGAGGAGTCACCGGCGCCGCCGTGCTCGACGCTGCGGCCGGTCACGTAGCGGGTCTCCCGGGCGATCAGGTCCATGTCGGCGACGTAGGTGCCGACGTCGCAGGCCGTGTAGTAGCGGCCGCCCAGCGACTCGACGAAGCGGCCGTACGCCCGCAGCAGCGGCTCGGTCTTGATCCGCTCCGGGTCGCCCCAGATGACCGCCTTGCCGCCGCCGAGGTCCAGCCCGGCGAGCGCGTTCTTGTACGCCATGCCACGGGACAGGTCGAGCACGTCGTGCAGCGCCTCGGCCTCGGTGTCGTACGGGTAGAACCGGGTGCCGCCGAGCGCGGGGCCGAGGGCGGTCGAGTAGATGGCGATGATCGCCTTGAGCCCGGTCTGCTTGTCCTGACAGAACACGACCTGCTCGTGGCCGTCGGATTCCGGACCGTCGGTACTGGCGAATACGTCCATGTCTCGCTCCTGATCTGGAGGTGGGCATCCTTGTGGGATGCGGCGGGAGGGGGGCTCCCGGTGCCGGCGGGGGATGTTGCCGGCCTGCTCCGAGCCTAATCGCGATCGACCCGGGCGTGGTCGCGGCCAACGCGCCCGAGACTGATTGGAGATGCTGGAGACTCCTCGGCTCTCGTTTCGTGGGAGGATCGCGCCGTGCCGTCGCTCTTCGCTTCCTACCTGCGGGTGTACGAGCCGTTGACCGCCTTCGACCGGGATCGGCAGCTTTTCTGGCGTCGCTACGTCAAGGAGGGCCGGGCGGTGGCCCCGCTGGAGGGGCCGGTACGGCAGCGGACGGCGGTGATCGAGGCGCTCGGTGCCGGCTGGACCCGGCTGCCCGACCTGCCCGAGGAGGCGTACGTCCTGGAGGCGGACGACACGTTGCTGGTCTGCCCCTGGAACCTGCGGGTACGGGTCGCCGAGGCGGCGCTGAGCGCCCGGGACGGGGTGCCTCCGGTGCTGGCCGACGCGTTCGTCCCGCCGGTGCTGGCCGGCCAGGCGAAGGCCGTGGTGGAGGACTGGCGCAGCGGGGCGCGGGTGCTGGAGCACGGGGTGCCGAGGCTGCACGAGCAGATCGCCACCTGGGGGGTGCCGCTGCGCTGGTTCGTCTTCGTCGACCCGGAGGAGCGGGAGCTGACCACCCGGCCGGACCGGCGGGTGCTGCGGTACCGCACCGAGATCTCCAAGGCCCGCCGTCGGGCCTCCCGGGGCCTGTCGGTGCTGCGCAAGTCGGTCGGGGACGCGCCGATCACCGAGGCCGTCGAGGAGGGGGCCCGCTGGCTGGAGGAGTTCCATCCCCGGTCGGTGGTGGAGCTGGACTACGGCGGGCTGGTCGACCTGCTCCCGGACGAGGCGCTGGCCGCGGACGACTCTCCGGAGCTGGTCGCGGCCGGGTTGGCCGGGCTCTCCAGGGGTGACGCGGAGGCGGCCACCGAGGCGTACGAGAAGCTGGTGGCGCGGTGGCGGGCGGTGCAGTTACTGGAGCGTTGCAATTAGCGAACAATGCGGCTCAGGGCCCATTGGGAGCGCACACAGGTGAATGCCGCTCGTAATATCGGCGTTACGAGGGGCAATCGGCCGTCCGGTTAAGTCTTTTTCTGGCATAAAAAAGGGCCATATATCGGTCATTGTTCATCCGTCCATCCAGGGACCTTCGGCCGTTCGGCCCATGTCGGACATCGGGGACTAGCCGGACCATGGGAGACGCGTCGGCCGGCGGGACCCCGGCCGATGTCTATAGGCACCTGTGGAGGAGTGACCGATGGCATCGCGTACGCATGAACCTGAGCCGCTACTCACGCCGGCAGAGGTCGCGTCGATGTTCCGTGTCGACCCGAAGACCGTGACCCGGTGGGCTAAGGCGGGGAAGCTCAGCGCGATCAGAACGCTGGGCGGGCACCGCCGTTACCGCGAGTCGGAGGTTCGTGCCCTGCTGCAGGGCCAGATCCCCCAGCAGCGGCAGGGCGACTGAGACTCGAACGAACGTCGGCTCAGGGGTGGGGCTCGTACGAGCGTACGAATCCCACCCCTGAATCGTGTCCGGGGGCCGTCAGCTCCCGGCCAGCGCCGCCTCTTCCAGACCCGCCCCGTCCACCAGCCGGCCGTCGCGCAGCGTCAGGACCCGGTCCGCCAGGTCGATCAGGGTCGGATCGTGCGTCGCCACCAGCGCGGTCATCCCCCGGGCGTGCACCAGCGCGCGGAGCAGATCCATGATCGAACGACCGGTCTCCGAGTCGAGCTGACCGGTCGGCTCGTCCGCGATCAGCAGCGCCGGATCGTTCGCCAGGGCCCGGGCCACCGCCACCCGCTGCTGCTGGCCGCCGGAGAGTTCGTACGGCCGCTGCGCCGCCTGACCGCCCAGCCCGACCAGTTCGAGCAGCATCGTCACCCGCTCCTCCCGTTCGGCCCGACGCCGCTTCGCCAGCCGCAGCGGCACACCGACGTTCTCCGCCGCCGACAGGATCGGGATCAGCCCGAAGGACTGGAAGACGAAACCGATGGTGGAGCGGCGCAGCTCCAGCAGCTCGCCGCTCCCGGCAGCGGTGATCTCGTGCCCGGCGACGTGGATCCGCCCGTGGCTCGGCCGGTCCAGACCCCCGATCAGGTTCAACAGGGTGGTCTTGCCCGCGCCGGAGCGGCCCCGGATCGCCACCAGCTCGCCCCGGGCGGCGGTGAACGAGACCTCCCGGACCGCGTGCACCACCCGGTCGCCGGCCGGAAAGTCCCGCCCGACCCCCTCGACCCGGACCAGTTCCTCGCCCATCAGCCGCCCTCCCGCGCTTTCCCCGCCACTGTCCGGTCGCCCCGCCCCGCCGGTCACGGCCGCTCCCCGTCCCCGGTGCCGCCCGGCCGGACCTGCACGTGGTCCGGCTCCAGGTTCAGCCGTACCCGGTCGCGCAGGCTCAGCGCGTCGACGAAGGCGGCCGGCAACTGCATCCGACCCGACCGGTCCAGCAGCGCGTACTCCTCGGTGACCAGCTCCTCGACGCCGTCCGCGCCGAGCCGGGTCGAACGGCGTACCTCGGAGGCGGTCCGCCCGTCGCGGATCGCGACCGTCCGGCGGACCTGGGACGAGACGGCGTGGTCGTGCGTGACCACCACGATGGTGACGCCCAGCTCGGCGTTGATGGTGCGCAGCGCGCCGAAGACCTCGGCCGCGGTCGCCTCGTCCAGCTCGCCGGTCGGCTCGTCCGCGAAGAGCACCTCCGGGTCGTTCGCCACCGCGACCGCCACCGCACAGCGCTGCTGCTCGCCGCCGCTCATCTGGTCCGGCCGGCGGTCCGCGCAGTAGCCGACGCCGACCATCTCCAGCAGCTCCGTCGCCCGCTCGCGGGCCGCCCGGCCGCGCAGCCCCCGGGCCAGCCGCATCGGCAGCTCCACGTTCTCCCGGGCGGTCAGATAGGGCAGCAGGTTGCGGGCGGTCTGCTGCCAGACGAAGCCGACGGTGTGCCGGCGGTACCGCAGCCGCCGCTTCGGCGACATCGTCAACAGGTCGAAGTCGGCCACCCGGGCGATCCCGGCGGTCGGCACGTCCAGCCCGGAGAGGATGTTCAGCACCGTCGACTTGCCCGAGCCGGAGGCGCCGACGATGGCGAGCAGCTCGCCCCGGTCGACCACCAGGTCCAGCCCCTGTAGCGCCACCACCTCGACGCCCTCGGTCTTGAAGATCCGGACCAGCCCGTCGCAGACGATGTGTCCGCGCAGCCGGTCCTCGCCGCCGGCCCGCGCCGCCGCCCGCTCGGCGGCCCTGCGCTGGAGTACGGCGAGATCGGGCGCCGCCGTGACAGTCGTCGGACTCGCCATCAGTTCTCGTCCCCTCTCCGGGCCATCAGTTCTCCTCTCCGAGACGGAGCACCTCGCCGAGGCGCATCCGCCGGTTGACCAGATTCTCGACACCGAGGGCGGCGACCAGCGCCACCACGACCAGCAGCAGTACGCCGACCACCAGCAGCGGATCCAGGTGGATCCGGGCCGGCAGGCCGCCGGTGAAGCCGGCGAGCCCCAACGCCGGCCCGAGCAGCCGGGGCAGCGCCACCCCGACCACTCCACCGGTCAGCACCGCGACGCCGATCAACGGCACCAGCTCGTAGACGAGCAGCCCTCGGCCCTGCCGCCCGGAGAGCCCCATCGTGCGCAGCCGGGACAGCATCCGGCCCCGGCCCGGCGCCTCGGCGAGTACGGCGAAACCGACCGCCAGCAGCGCCAACGCGGTCGCCCCGGCCACCCCGGTGCCGAAGGCGAAGCTGAGCAGCCGGTTGACGCCGCTGCGCTCCAGCGCCTGCCGGTGCTGTGCCCAGGTGGTGACGGTGACCGACGTCTGCGGGCGTACCCGCTCGACCGGCTGCGCCAGCACCTTCGCCAGGTACTCCCGCTGGGCGGTGTCGACCGTCGCGGTCAGCTCGGCGACCGAGAAACCCTCCCCGGCCACCATGAACTGGTTCGACCGGATCGGCTGGAACTCCGGCACCGGCAGCGCCTGCCAGGGCAGCACCACGAACCGGCGTACGTCGGCCGCCAGACCCGGGAAGCCGGACGCCACCCCGTCGACCCGGAACTCGTACCGGCGGCCCTGCACCTCGGTGACCGCACCGGCACCGACCGCCTCGGCCACCTCCGGCGAGACCAGCGCCGGCACCGGCCCGTCGATCCGCCCCGGCGCGGTCAGCCCGGCCGGCACGCTCACGTCGACGCCGCTCGCCGCCAACACCCGGGCCAGCGACGGCCCGTCCACCACCAACACCTGGGTCTGGCCGAGGTCACGCCCGCCCAGCATGTTCGGAGTCGGCGAACGCAGCGGCTGGCCCACCTCGACCGCCAGCGGGCTGACCTCGGCCACCCCCGGCAACGCGCCGAGCCGGTCGGCGGTGGCCCGGTCGGAGTAGGAGCCGACGACCCGGGCGTCGGCACCGACCTCCTGGTCGGTGACCCGGTCCCGGGCCTCGCCGACGGTGCTGGTCACCACGCTGGTGAAGACGCCGGTGGCGATCGCGACGACGAGCACGGCGAGCGGCCCGACGGTCACCGGCGCGCCCCGGCCGGCCCGGGCCAGGCCGACGAACGGCACGACCGTACGGGCCCGGGCGGCGATCCGACCCACCTGACGCAGCGGCCACGGCACCAGCCGCAGCGCCACCAGCGCGGCGGCCACCGCCAGCAGCACCGGCACCGACACCAGGTACGGGTCGATCCCGCTGTCCTGGCTCAGCCCGCGTCGTCGCAGCAGTACCACGCCGAGCACCGCGAGCAGCAGCACGAAGAGTTCGGCGGTCAGCCGGCGTGCCGACGGGCGGTGCCGCACCAGGTCCCGTCGCCGGCCCACGAAGCTCGCCCGGCGCTGGCCGAGCATCGCCAGCAGCGGGATGGCCAGGGTGGTGCCGACGACCACCAGCGCGACCCCGAGCGGTTCGGCTCCGGCGGGGCGACCCGGCGCCAACCGACCGAGCAGCCAGCCGGCGAGTACCGCGAGCGGCAGCACGGCGACGGTCTCCCGCAGGGTACGGGCACCGATCTCCACGGCGGTGGCGCCACGGGCCCGGAGCAGGGTGAACTCCTCCCGGCGGCGCTGCACCGCCAGCCCCGCGGCCAGGGCGACCAGCCCGAGCAGGGTGGCCAGGATGCCGGCCTGCACCACCGCGAGCAGCGCCCGCACCGCGCGAAGCTGATCGTCGTACCTGCTCAGGCCGCTGTCCAGGCCGGTCGCCAGCACCAGCCCACGGTCCGGCGGCGTACGCCGGCTCGCCGCGACCGCGGTCAGCACCTCCGGGATGTCGGCGGTGGTCATCCGCTCCTCGTCGACCCGGTAACGCCACTCGTAGCCGATCCCGAGCACCTGGCCGGCGGCGGTGATCCCGTCCAGGTCGGTCAGCAGCGTCACCCGGTGCGTGGTGCCGGCGGTCGGGTCCGGGCAGGGCACCTCGGCGATCCGCATCGCGTCCCAGGCCGGCGCGGCCGGGTCGATCGGGTCGTACACCCCGACGATCCGGACCGGGACGGAGCCCCGCGCCGTGCCCCCGCCGCCCAGCACGACGCGGGTGCCGACCCGCAGCCCGAGGAGGTCGGCGGCCTCCCGGGACAGCGCCGCCTCGACCCCGCTGCGGGAGGCCGGCCAGCGTCCCTCGACGACCCGCAGCTCCCGTTCGACGTCGGCCTGGCCACGCAGTTGCAGCTCCGGCCGGCAGGTCCCGCGCAGCGACGGCGCGTCGCCGGCCACGCTCAGGTCCTTCGGGCCGATCCGGCCGGCGAACCACTGCTGACCGACCAGCGTGGGCAGCGGTCCGGGCAACCGCGTCCGGAACCGGTCGAGCCAGCCCGCCGCCACCCCGGCGGGCGGGCCCTCGGTGGGGTTGAACGACGCGCTGAAGGTCAGGTCCCGGACCTGGTACGGCAGCTCGCGTACGTCGTGTCGCATCCCGTCGTCGGCGAACTCGTTCGCCAGCCGGGGCGCCCCGGTCACCAGCAGCGCCGCCACCAGCCCGAGTACGCCGAGCAGCCCCAGATAGCCGGCGAAGACCCGGGCCCGGCGCAGCGGCCCCGGCAGTCGACCTCCGGCCCGCTTCGTCACCGGTGTTTCCCGCACAGCGTCCCGTCCCTCCACCGGTCCCGAGTTGCTCTCCACCGGTTCCGCGTTCACCGGTCCTCCCCGATCCGGAGCTGGGCCGCGGCCAGCCGCTGCCGCATGGTGGCGGCGGTCAACCCGCTCAGCGCCAGCGCGAGCAGCAGCAGCACGGCGGCGGTCCCGGCGGCCGGCAGCCAGGCGACGTCCAGCAGCGGCAGCGGTACCGGCCGCTGTGCCGACGGGGTGAGGATGACCAGCGGGGCCATCGTGGCGGCCACGCCGATGCCGACCGCCAGCCCGACCAGCACGCCGATGCCGGCGAGGAACGCCTGCTCGACCAGGAGCGACCGGGCCAGCAGCCGGGGGCCGGCGCCCAGGGTGTGCAGCACGGCCAGCTCGGTGACCCGGCGTCGGGCGGTGGCCCGGACGTCCACGGTGATGCCGACCGCCGCGAGCAGGATGGCGCCGAGCGCGGCGGCGAAGAGGGCGGCGCGGGCGCCGACGCCGTACGGGTCCTCACCCGAGCGGCTGGCCACCTCCACCCGGTCGGCGACCTGGAGCCCGCCGAGTCCGGCCGCCGCCCGGGCCGCCTCGGCGTGCTGGTCGGGGCGGGTGGTCAGCCACCACTCCTCGGGCGCGGAGGTGACACCCCGCTGATGGAAGAGCGCCGTAGCCAGCGACGGCAGGTCGACCAGGAGCGCGGCCGACTCGGGTACGCCGGGCAGCGCGGCGACCGTACCGGTGACCCGTACGTCGACGGCTCCGCCGGCCAGCACGAGTACGGTCTGCTCGCCGACGCCCAGCCGCAGCGCCGCCAGCGCCTCCGGGGTGGCCACCACCGGCACCTGCCCCTGCTCGGGTGCGACGGTCACGGCGAACGAGACGGACGAGCTGACGCCCGCCCAGCCCCCCGACGGGGACGACTGGTGCTGCGCGGTCAGCCCGCGCGGTCCCGCCGTCGCGGGTTCGGTCTTGCCGGAGCGCTGCACCGCCTGCCAGTCCCGCCCGTCGGCGAGCGGTACGGCGGTCCCGGCGCCGCCGGCCGGGACGGCCCGCAGGTCGGTGAGCTGCCAGTCGACGACGTACCCGGGAGGTCCGAGGGTGTCCACCGCGAAGCCGGCCAGTGTCGGCGGCCCGTCGTCGCCCGCCGGCAGCTCCACGTCGAACCGCAGCGGCGTGTCGTCGTAGCTCGCGCCGAGCGGGATCCGCAGGTGCCCGCCGTGCGGCTCGGTGAGCACCGCCGCGGTCCGGACCGGGACGCGGGCGGAGCCGCCGGTGCCGGTGGTGGTGATCTGACCGGTCAGCCGGCGGGTCTGCGGCGGAAGCGTCACGACCGGGGCGGTCAGCCGGGCGTCGGTCATCCCGGCGAAGAGTCCGGCGGCGCCGCCGTCGACCAGGTCGCTCCGGAGCCGGACGACCCGTTCGGCCTCGGCGACGTCCAGCGCGACCATTCCGGCCGGCAGGGCGTCGGTGCCGAGCCGGGGAGTGTCCCGCCAGGCCGGCAGGGCCAGTTCGGTGCCGGGCAGTGCGGCGAGCTGGCCGGCCCGGGCCGGCGGCGCGACCCCGCTCGCCTCGACCAGCCGCAGGTCGGCGCCGACCTGGTGGTCGGCCTGGTCGGTCAGGGACCGCTCCGAGGTGGCGGCCAGGCACCAGGCGAGGGTGCCGACCGCCACCGCCAGGGCGAGCAGCAGCACCGGGCCGGCGTGCGGCCGGCGGCCGGCCTGCCACATCCCGAGCATCGTGCCGGTCCAGGACCGGCGGTCGACCCACCGCTCGGCGAGCCGGGCCATCGGGGGCAGGCCGCGCAGCGCGAGTACCGCGCCGGCCAACACCCCCACCGTCGGGGTGGCGGCGAGCAGCGGGTCGATCCCGAGGGTGCCGTCCGGGCGGGCACCGGCGAGCGGGGAGGAGTACTGCCGCAGTTGCAGCCAGCCGAGCACCGCCAGCGCGACCAGCGCGACGTCCAGCCCGGCGCGCTGGGCGATCGTCCGCCGGCTCGGCCGGGACCGGCTCGCCAGCTCGCCGACGTAGCTGCCGGCGCGACGCAGTGCCGGGCCGAGCATCGCCAGCGCGCAGCCGAGCGCGGCCAGCCCGGCGATCAGCCAGGTCCGGGCGTCGAGCCGGGGGCTCAGGTGCAGCGCGGCGGCGGCCAGCATCGGGGTACGGTCGGCCAGCCGGACCAGCTCGGTGGCGAGTACGGGTGAGATCACGGCGGCCGGCAGGACGACCAGCAACGCCTCCCGGGCGGCCAGTCCGGCCAACTGTCCCCGGCCGGCGCCCCGGGCCTGGAGCAGCGCCGCCTCGCCCCGACGCTGCTCGGTGAGCAGGAGCGCGACCAGCAGCAGCGCGTACCCGCCGAGGACCACCACCAGCAGCATCGGGGTGACCAGCGCCGACCGGCCGACCAGCCCGGCCCGCTCCAGCCGCTGCACGAGTTCGCCGAGCTGTGTGGTGACCAGTCCGGAACTGCCGAGCCCGGTCTCGGTGGGCAGGCTGGCCCTGGTCCGGTCGGCGGCCTTGCTCAGCCGGCCCAGCGAGTTCGTCGTCGCGCCGGACAGGTCGGGTTCGACCAGCCAGCCGGCGGAGGCGTTCGCGATGAAGTGGTCGAGGAAGTCGGCCCGGTCGACGACCAGTGGCCCGTACGTGGCGGATCCGGTGGCGACCCCGTCGGTGACCTCGGGCACGAGCCGCCAGTACGGGTCCCGGACGTCGCGCGGTCGCCAGACGCCGGTGACGGTCACCTCGGTCACCCGGTCGGTGACCCGGTCGGTGATCGGGATCCGGTCGCCGACCCCGGCTCCGAGGATCTTCGCTACCGGCTCGGCGAGCGCGGTCTGCACCGGCCGCCGGCCCGGGCTCGGCCAGGCGCCGTCGGTCAGCAGGGCGTGCCCGGGAAGGTCGTCGAGGAACACCACCCGGGCGAAGACCAGGCCCTGGGCGTCGGGTACGGCGTTGCCGGTGCGGCCGGCGAACTGCCGCCCGGCCGCGTACCCCGCACCGGAGACGCCGGCCGGTACTCCGCCGAAGCCGTCGACGAACCGGGACCGTACCGCCGCGTCCCGCTCGGCGAGACTCTCCGGCGTGCTGCCGGCGGTGCCGCGTACCAGGATCGACCGCTCCTCCTGGGAGGCGGACGCGACGGCGCGCTCGGTGCCGGAGTCGACCACCTCCTGGCTGTAGCCGGCGAGCCCGGTGAGCAGGGCGGTGGCGATCAGGGTCGCCCCGGTGGCCGCCAGGAGCAGACTCTTCGCTCCCCGGGCACGCCGAAACACCAGCCTCATCGTTCTGCTTCTCCCCCATGGGCGAGGAGGGCGGCGTGGGTCGCCGCCCCTCCTGGCTGCGAAGCGCGCGAGGGCGAGCGAAAGGTTGGCGTGCCGGGCAGTGATTTGTCACCAGGGGCGACTTCGTGACCTGATCATGACTGAACTGAGATCGACTCGTTGTGCGCCGCTACCGGCCCGGCTGGGCAGGGCCGCATCCGTCGGCCGGGGCGGGGTACCCGAAGACGGTGGCGGCGGCTCCCCGGGTCGTCGTACCCGCAGGAGCCGCCGCCATGGCCGATGTCTGTCGGTCTGCCGCCGGTCAGGCGGTCGGCGGGTGCCCGCCGTCCCCGTCCACCACCTCGTCCGGCTTGCCGTCCTCGTCGGCGTCGACCATCGTGATGTCGACCTTGCCGTCGCCGTCGGTGTCGAACTGGAAGAGGTCCGGCTTGCCGTCGCCGTCGGTGTCGACCACCCAGACGTCGGTCTTGCCGTCCTGGTTGGCGTCCGCCCGGAGCAGTTCGATCCGTTCGTCACCGCGGGTGTCGACGGTCTCCTGCGACTCGCTCATCTGTTGCCCTTCCGTCAGCTTGAAGTCTGGCCACGCCGGAACCCTCGGTTCGCGTGCCGCCCGGACACCCACGAGAACCTCCCCGACACGACTACCGCACTGTGCCACCTCGCACTACCCCCGTGGGCCCCCGAGCATGCCGACCGGGGTGCGGCGCCACCCGGGTCGACCGGGGCAGAGGCAGCCAAGCCGGACGGATCCGGCGCGGCACCGAGCGGGGTAGCCGCCCGCCGGGCCGGTCCGCCGCGATCAGTTCGTGACGTACGGGTTGGTCTGCCGGTCCTGGTAGTTGACCTGGTCGACGGTGCCGTCGTGGTCGGTGTCCAGCATCAGCCGGTCGGCCCGACCGTCCTCGTCGGGGTCGACCCGGATCTCGTCCGGCCGCCCGTCGAAGTCGCTGTCGGTCATCCAGGTGTCCGGCCGCCCGTCGAAGTCGGCGTCCGCGACCACCCGGTCCACCACGCCGTCCCGGTTCGTGTCGGTGACCACCGAGTCGACCCGGCCGTCTCCGTCGTTGTCCTCCAGCACCTGGTCGACCCGACCGTCCAGGTCGGAGTCCCGCTCGACGCTGTCCAGCCGGCCGTCCCAGTCGGTGTCCTGGTAGCGCACGTCGGCCACCCGGTCGCCGTTGACGTCGAACTCGAGCAGCTCGGCGTAGCCGTCGCCGTCGAGGTCGGTGGCGACCTCGGTGATGCCGTCCGCGTAGTGCGTGACGACGGAGGTGACCGGCGCGGGCTCGTCGCCCGCCTCCAGCCCGTCGGCCGCCAGCGGGTCCGAGGAGAGCGGGTCCGGGGAGAGCGGGTCCGGGGTGAGCTCCACCGCCGGGCCGAAACCCTGCTGGTCGTCGACGCCGGGCAGCTCCTGCTCCGGAAGGGCCTCACCCAGCGCGCTGGGGTCGCCGTCGTAGCTCATCTCGTACCTCCCCGGTCTCCCTGTGCCCGACGGGACCGTCGGACACAGGGGTAACGCTAGGGCGACGAGCCCGCCCGGCGACTCCCGGAAGTGTGCCACTCCGACGGCGTACCGGGCGGAAGCCCCGGGCGGCGGGCCCGGGGCGGGACTACTGCTGTTGGATGCTCACCCCGGCGGCGGCGAGCGCCTCGATGACCCTCGCCGACTCGCCGTACCCGATCACCAGGATCGCGTCGGCGCCGAACTCCTTGATCTCCTGGGCGCCCTTGGTGAAGTCCACCGGCGGCGCGTCCGGCCCGTCCTTCACCTCGTAGTTGAAGAGCCGCACCTGGTCCGAGCCGTGCCCGGCCCGCTCCAGTTCGGCCCGGACGTTGCCCTGGAGGCCCTCGCCGTACGAGTCCTGCCGGGCGACCAGCGCGATCCGGTTCGGCCCGTCCCGCAGGATCATGTCGGCGAGCGCCCGCCCCTGGAGGATGTCCGACGGGGCGGTCCGGAAGTAGAGCCCCTTGTCCTCCACGGTGCTGAGCCCGGCGTCGGTGTTGCTCGGCGAGAAGAGCACCAGTCCGGCGGCCATCACGTCCGGGAGTACCGCCCGGGAGATGCCGGAGCCACCGGCCCCGATGATCACGTGCACCCCGGCGCGTACGTGCTGCGCCACCGTCGCCTTCGCGGTGTTCGGGTTGGTGCCGTCGTCGCCGTCGACCCAGACCACCGGCTCGCCGAGTACGCCGTCAGCGGCGTTGACCTCCTCGATCGCCAGCGTCGCGGCCGCCACCATGGGCGGGTAGGCCAGCGCCAGGTCGCCGGTGCGCGGCAGCAGTCCACCGAGCTTCAACGGCGCGCCGCTGCGCTCCTCGACCGCCCTCGTCTGCTTCTTGCCGGCCGGCGGCTTCTTGACGCTGGCGGTGGACTCGTCACCGGCGCCGAGGAACTCGGTCTTGCCGTTGTCGAGCTGCTCGTCGCTGCCGAAGTGCAGGGTCGCGTAGCTCGCCGTGGAGGGCTCGCCGACGTCGGTGAAGCCACCCCGTTTCAGCGAGACGCCCCGGTAGGCGACGTCGGTGCCGTTCCGGGCGAGTTGCAGGCAGGCCGCGATCGAGTCGCAGTGCTCGCCGCCGGTGGTGACCCCGACGATCTGCTTGGCGATCTCGGCCGGGTCGGTGGAGCCGGCGAGCTGCGCCGCGATCGCGCTGATCGCGACGGCGTCGTACGACTCGGCGGCGTAGAGGAAGTCAGAGAGCTTGGGGTCCTTCCGCAACAGCCGGTTCTTGAAGTCCTCGGAGAGCGGGGTGAGTGGCGTGGTTCCCTTCATGCCCTTGAGCAGGCCGGTCTGCTGGTCGAACTCCGCCTTGAAGGAGTTCTGCATGTTGCCGTCCGTGCCGTACAGCCGGACCTGGGTCGGCCGGGTCTGCTCGGCCTGCCCGGCCTCGCCGTCGCCGTCCGAGCCGCAGCCGGCAAGCAGCAGTGCCGCACAGGCCGCGGCGGACAGGGCGGCGCGGCGGGTGCCGCGGAATTCGAGCATGGGGGTGTCCTTCCTCCCCGGAGATCCGTTGCGCAGATTAGCGCGCCTGGTTCCGGCGCGCGCCCGCGGTCGACCGTCAATTGCCGATCGAGGGGCACTATCATCCTGGTTAGGCAGCGTTCATGCCGTTTGTCGGACGCTGCTTGACCTGGCGGCATACCCTTCCGCACGTGACGGACGTTCCGCAGGAGACGCTGGATGACGCCACCGCGGTGCTCACCTCCGCGCTGGCCGGTGACAGCGACGGCGTGGTCGGCACGTTCGACGCGGTGGTCGACCGGTCCGGTGTCGCGGGTGCCTACGAGGTGGCCTGGTGCCTCGCCGCCACCATGGTCGGCGACGGTGTGCCCCGGGGCGCGTGGACCCTCGACTTCCCCGGCATCGACGAGGCGGGTTACGACGCGCGCTGGGTGGCCCGGTTCGTCAGCGCGTACGCCAACGCCGACGGCGACACGGGAGCCGCACTCTTCGGTGCCGCGCTCGCCGACGGGCAGCTGCCGGAATGCCTGCTCACCCTCGCCGGGTCGGCCGTCGCGACGCTGCGGCACCGTGCCGGATAGAGCCTTCATCGACGTCCATCTTTGCATGCTCCTCGGCCGGTTTGTCCAGGGGGCACCCGACCGGCCGGTGTGATAGCTCTGGTGCATGTCCGACGCGATGCTCAGCAAGGTCCGCAAGTTGCTGGCCAAGGCGGAGGACCCGGCCTGCACGCCGGCCGAGGCCGAGGCGTTCACCGCCAAGGCGACCGAACTCATCGCGCGGTACGGGGTCGACCGGGCGTTGCTCGCCGCCCGTGACCCGGGCACCGATCCGGTCGGCGACCGGATCGTCGACATCCCCGCCCCGTACGCCCTGGACAAGGTGGGGCTGCTGGCCGGGGTCGCCGACGCGCTGCGGTGCCGGTCGGTACGCCGACGCGGCGACAGCGGATTCGTCATGCACCTCTTCGGCTTCGCCAGCGACCTGGAACGGGTGGAGGTGCTCTTCACCTCGCTGCTGGTGCAGGCCGCGCACGGCATCTCGGTCGCACCGGTACCCCCGGGTGACCATCCGGCCGCGTTCCGCCGGTCCTGGCTGGCCGGCTTCGCCGCGGCGGTCGCCGGCCGGTTGCGCCGGGCGGAGGCGGCCGCCGCCTCGGCAGCCCCGTCCGGTGCCCCCTCGATGGCCCTGGTCCTCGCCGACCGGTCGAACCGGGTCGACCGGCGCCTCGCCGAGACCTACCCACGACTGCGTACCGCCGCACCCCGCCGGCTGCTCGGCGGCGGCCTGGAGCAGGGCGCGGCGGCGGGCCGGCGGGCCGACCTCGGCGGCACCGGACTCAACCCCGGCCGGTCCACCCCGCTCTCGCCCGCCTGACCGTCCCGACCGTGGGACGCCGGAAAGCGTCGGCGGGGCGCCGACGGAGGTGAGAGGGTGAGGTCGGGCGGCCACGGGGGCCGCGAAACGCCGCTGCCCTGATCTCCGCCACGTCCCGCTCGGCGGTCCGGTCCGGGCGCGACGGCAGAGGGCACCCATGACCAGGATCGGCGTCGCGCAGTGGCTGCGTCGGCGGGACCCGGACTACCGGGTACTCCGCCGGGGCGCCCGGCTCGCACTGGTCGCCGCCGCCGGACTCTTCGGCGGCACGTACGGCCTCGGCAACCCGCTGCTCGGGCTCTACACCCTCTTCGGGGCGATCGCGACCGGCTTCATCTCACAGGTGCCCGGCGGCCCCACCCAGCGGGCCCGTACCCTGATCGCCGCGCTGCCGGTCGCCTGGCTCCTGGTCACCGTCGGGACGTTCCTCGCCGTCAACACCTGGATCGCGGCGGCCGGCATGCTGGTGGTGGGCTTCGTCATCCCGTTCGCCGGCGTGGGCGGGCCACGGATCCTCGGCCTCGCCACCGGGCTGCAACTCTTCTACATCGCGGCGTCGTTCCCGCCGTACCAACCGGACACCCTGCCGTCCCGGCTCGCCGGGGTGACGCTCGGGGTGGCCCTGCTGATCACCGCCGAGCTGGTGCTCTGGCCCGATCCGACACCGCCCGGCTACCGGCAGCGCCTCGGTGAGGCGGCCCACTCGGTGTACCGCTGCCTCGACCTGGTGGCCGGGCTCCCCGCCGGGGTGCCGGCCGACCGGGCCGAGATATCCCGGCGGCAGGAGGCGTCCGAGCGGGCGATGGACGGGGTGTGGCTGGCCCGGATCCCGCCGACCCAGCGGCCGGCCTCGGCCGGGCCGCGCGACCGGGCGCTGCGGCACGGCGACCGGCTGCTGCGCCAACTGCTGCACCACGTGGACCGGATCGTCGACGAACTCGGCGACCTCCGCGACGACGAACTGGCCGGGCTGCTGCGGCAGTCGGCGGAGGTGCTGGACGCCGCCGCCCGGACGCTGTGCGGCGGGGCAGGAGCGGTCGAGATGACCCGGTTGACCGAGCTGGAGGCACGGATCAAGGACCTCTACGACCGGCCGCCGACCGTACCCGCGCCGCCGACCGACGCCTCCGGCCCGGCGCAACTGCGCAGGGAGGCGGTCAGCCTGCGGGTCGCCGACGAGGTCTACGCGTTCGGCGTCGCGGCCCGGATCGCCGTCGGGTTGCGCCCGCCGGCCCGGTCACCCGGCGGCCAGGGCCTGGACGATTTCTGGTACGCCCACCGTTCGCCGTTCGCGCTCTACTGGCAGCAGTTCCGCTTCCACCTGACGACCCGCTCGGTCTATCTGCAAGGGGCGGTACGGGTCTCCCTCGCCCTGGCCACCGCCCGGGTGGTCGCCGGCTTCCTGCACCTCAACCACGGGTTCTGGGTACTGCTGGCGATCCTCACCCTGATCCGGACCTCGGCCGTCGACACCCGCAGCGCGCTGCGTCCGGTGCTGCTGGGTACCCTGCTCGGCGCCGCCGTCGGCAGCCTGCTGCTGTACGGCGCGGGCGAAGTCCCGGAGCTGCTGCTGGCGGCCCTGCCGCTGAGCATGGTGCTGACCTTCACTATCGGGCCGCTGCTGCCGCAGCTCTGGGGGCAGGCGCTCTTCACCGTGCTGTTCGTGATGGTCTTCGCCCAGGCCGGTCCGGCGAGCCTACAGATCGCCGGGGCACGGCTGCTGGACGTCGTGATCGGCTCGGTGGTCGGGGTACTGGCCGGCCTGCTGCTCTGGCCGAAGGGCGGCAGCGGGGAACTGCGCCGCTCCATCGCCCGGTATCTGGCGGTCAGCGCCGCCGCGGCCGAGGAGGTCACCCGGACCCTGGCCGGCCGGCCGTCCCGCCAGGACGCGGTAGGTGCGGCCCGACAGGCGTGGATCCTCGCCGAGGCGTCGTTCCTGCAATACCAGTTGGAGCGGGACGACCCCCGGCTGCCGTCGGTCAACTGGCAGGCCGCGCTCGCCGCCGGCCAGCATCTGCACCTCGGGGCGGTGTACCGGCTGCGCCGTGGCGCGCACGCCCGGCTGACCCGGGTGGAGGACGCGGCCGGGCCGCTCGACGAACTCGCCGGCCGGCTCCGGCGCGGCTACGCCGACCTGGCCGAGCAGTTGGCCGCGGGCCGGCTCAGTCGCCGGGTCTGTGCACCGCCGCCACCGGAGGACTTCGACGCCCGGGTACGGAGTGTGCTGGCGACGGGCGAGTCCCGGGCCGCCGCGCTCAACCTGGTGGACGTGGAGACCTGGCTGACCGGCGCCGGTGCCGATCTGGAGCGGATCCAGTCGGCCGGCATGACGTCGAATCCGACCCCGCCCCGATCCGGGTGACCGACAGCCGTCGGGCTGCGGAGTCGTCAGTCCTGGTCGGCGGAGTTCTCGACCGCGCTCGCGTACCGGGAGAGGAGTTCGTGCCAGCCGGCGGTGAGCGCCTCGCGGTAGCCCTCGGCGGCCTCGCCGTGCCGGTCGAAGTCCCGGTGTTCCACCTCGACCAGGGTGCTCCCGTCGGCCTGCGGCGCGAACCGCACCTCCACCACACTGGCCTGGTCCGGGTCCGGCACCGGAGCCCGGTCCGGGCCGATCTGCCAGTTGAAGACCAGGCGGCGGGGCGGCTGCCAGTCCAGCACCCGGCCCCAGTCGGAGCGGAACCCGTGCGGACCGATCTCGTACAGCATCCCGCCGCTACCGGGCTCGATGCCGAGCTTGGCCAGCTTCTGCGGGCCGGACCAGGTGTATTCCTTGACCCACCAGTCGGCGAGACCCTCGGTGAAGGCAGCGAAGGCCCGGTCTGCCGGGCCCGGGACACGGAGGCTGCTGCGCACGGAGTAGGTGCCTGTGTCCTGCTGGATGTCGGAGGCGTTCGTAGTCTCCTGTCCCATACGCCGGGACCATACCGGCTGCTGCTGAGCTGTGCAGCTTTGCATCGGCGGGCGGTCGATCCCTGCGCCGAGCGGTAGATCATCAATGGCTGTCGAGGCCGGTGCCGACTCCCGGCACTAGCATCGACCCGGAACGCTGTTCGCGCGGCCGACCTGGCCCGCGTCGGGCGACGGCGGTGCGGGAAGGAGTTCCAGGTGCCCGACGATCCCACCGTGGTCCGCACCGACGGGCGTGGAGCACGCCGTCGACTGCTGGGGATCGCGTTGTCGTACCTGTTGGCGGTGCTGGTGTCGGCCCTGGTCGCCCGCGCGGGCCTGGCGGCGGGCCGCTCCGGCGTCGACCGGATCGGGCTGCCCTGGGCGCTCGTCGGGCTGGCCGGCATGCTCGGCGCCGGCACCCTCGCCACCGCCGCCTGGTACGCCCGCCGTGGCCTCGGCACCGGCTCCCCGGATCCGGCCCGGCTGGCCCGAGCGGTACTGCTGGCCCGGGTGGGCCGGATCGGGATGGTGCTGGTCGCGGCCGTCGCGGCGGTACTCGGAATCGTGCTGGCGCCGGACGGCGCCGAGCGCGGCTTCGCCATCCTGGTCAGTACCGGCCTCGCCGCCCTGCTCGCGCTCTTCGCCCTGCTCGCCAACGACCTCAGCCGCCTCCACCACCGCACCACCCCCCGCGACTGACCCGCGTTGCAGGTAGCGTCCGGCCTGCTCAGGCCGGCCAAACGCTAGGCGATCTAGGAACACCCCGTCGTGGGGCAGCCGTAGCTGGGGGCGCCGACCCGATCAGTGGACTGGCAGGGGCAGTACGAGCAGATCCATAGCGGGCCCCCATGGCAGATGTGAGGTGCCGACCTTCCGCCAGCCGGCCTGCTCGTACAGGCGTCGGGCAAGGGATCGCGGGTCGGATGCGAGGGTTGCCCACGTCTCCGGGCGGCCGACAAGGAGTCGACGCATCAGCTCGGCGCCGATGCCCTGCCGGCGGTGGTCGGGGTGGACGATCCATTCCATCACCGCAAGCTTGGCCGCCGCCAGGATCTCGGGAGCCGGAGCGGTGTCGGCACGTGACCACCACACTCCCGGCGACATCGTCCAGCCATAGGCGGCGCCGATCAGGTCCAGGCCATCCTCGGCGGCGACCAGGGCGAAGCCGGGCCGCGAGGACTCCTCAGGAAGCCTCGCCGCGAAACCGGCAACCTCGTCCGGGCCCTCCTCGTACGGTGGCTCCGCATACACGACGCCGTACAGTTCGACGAGCGGCGCGAACAACGGCGTGGCGGACGGGCCGTCGAGCCGGCGGTAGGCGACCACCGTCGAAGGCTACGCCCGAACGGCCGGGATGCGGGCCTCCAGTTCGGCGACACTTGATCGAGGAGTACCGACGGCGACCACCGGCGTGAGGACGGCCGCTGGCGCCCGGTGGGCGGGTCGATGACCGGTGGCATCGCCGGAGACTGGAGCCGCGCCTCGCAGTACGCCACCGCACGCACTGTCCGCCAGGCCGCTCTGCAGCACGTCGGATGATCAGTGATCGCCACGATGAGGTACCGCCAACTCGCATCGCTACTGCAAGAGCTGGTGCGACCAAACCGGCCGACAGATGATCCACCAGCCTTCACCGGGCACGCCTTCACCGGGTGCGAAAATAGAGCGGCCCCCGTCCGGCGTTTCCGCTGGTGGGGGCCGCTCTGATAGCCCGGCGAAAGGCTATGTGGCCAGGGGCGGGGTCGAACCGCCGACCTTCCGATTTTCAGTCGGACGCTCGTACCAACTGAGCTACCTGGCCGGGTTACTCGGCACATGTTACCGGTCCGGC
Source organism: Plantactinospora sp. BC1 (assembly GCF_003030345.1). NCBI lineage: Bacteria > Bacillati > Actinomycetota > Actinomycetes > Micromonosporales > Micromonosporaceae > Plantactinospora > Plantactinospora sp. BC1. Next base: position 7,330,397 of record NZ_CP028158.1, on the reverse strand, counting down.
CTACCCGCTGCCGTCCCGATCATCCGGGCCGAAACGCAGACCGCCGCGCGTTTGCACGCGCGGCGAGCGGCGCTGGCGGTCCTGACGGGACTTGAACCCGCGACCTCCGCCTTGACAGGGCGGCGAGCACTCCAACTGCTCCACAGGACCTTGCTCTTACTGCTGTCCCCGGTCGAGACCGGGGTCGTGCCCCCAACGGGATTCGAACCCGTGCTACCGCCTTGAAAGGGCGGCGTCCTGGGCCGCTAGACGATGAGGGCGGCCCCGCCATCATTGCACATGACAACTTCAGCGGCTGTGCTCCCATCCGGCCCCGCCGGAGGCTCCGAAAGCATACGTGATGGCCAGCCGCCCGACCAAACCGGTATTGCCCATCGGACAAACCGCCCTAAACCGCCTCACCTCAGCCGGGTTATCCCGTACTTCCGCTTCAGGGAGCTGATCACCTGGGGGCAGGCGCCGAGGGTGCGACTTCGATCACCGCCGCCGTCGTGCAGCAGCACGATCGAGCCGGGCCGGGCCTGCTCGGCCACCCGCCGGCTGATCTCCACGGTGCTGGTGTCGTCCCAGTCCACCGGGTCGACGTCCCAGTGCAGCGGCTTCATGCCGAGGGCCCGGGACACTCCGACCACGGCCGGGGTCCACTTGCCGCCCGGTTGCCGGTAGTGCCGCACCTTGACCCCGGGTACCGCCCGCTGGATCTCCTGGTTGGTCCGGCGCAGGTCGGCCCGGATCTGCGCCGCGCTCCGGGTGCCCAGCTTCAGATCGTGCTGCCAACTGTGGTTGCAGAGCGTGTGGCCCTCGCGGACGATCCGTCGTACCAGCGCCGGGTACTTGCGGACCTTCACCCCCACCACGCAGAAGGTGGCCCGCACCCCGGCCCTGCGGAGCTGGTCGAGCACCTTCGGCGTCCACAGTGGATGCGGGCCGTCGTCGAAGGTCAGCGCGACCCCGCGTACCCCGGTCAGCCGCTGGGTGTTCAGCGGGCCGACGGTGCCCCGGGGGGCCGGCTTCTTCCGGCTCGGTTTGGCCGGCGGCTGGGTCGGTGCGGGGGTCGCCGTCGCCGTCACCTGCGGAATCGGCGGATAGGGCAGCGGTGACCTGGCCGGCGCCGGCTGCTGGTTCGCGCATCCGGTGGACAGCAGCACCAGCAGGACGAGGCCGGCGGCGAGCGCCGTACGTCGGGTCATCGGGCGGCTCCCGAGGGGATTTCGGGTTACGGCTGACCCACGTTAGCGGAGTGCGTACGGTGGCGATGTCCCGAATGCTCGGTAGCCGAGTCAGCGCCCCGAAGATCCGGGTACGTCCCGCAGCATCGCCACCGCCTCGGTCAGCGTCGCCGGCCTGCGTACCCCGGAGGGCAGCAGCTCGGACGGCCAGCCGGGGCCGGCGGCGGCCAGCAGCGGCGGCGGCCAGGCGCCGGCCCGCACCGCGTCGAGCTGGGCCGGGTCGCCGGTCGCCGGTAGCTGCGACCAGACCAGCACGGCCTGCGGGGCGGTCCGCGCCACGGCCTCGACCAGGGCCGGCACCGGCACCCGCGCGCCGAGCAGCCGGCAGTGCACGCCGGCCTCGGCGAGCGCGGCGGCGAGCGCCTCCAGCGGCAGGCTGTGCTGCTCCTCGTCGGCGCAGGAGAGCAGGATCCGGGGTGGCGCCGCGCCGGCCGGCGGTCGGGGCACCGCCGCCAGCGCCTCCGACACGCACCGGGACAGCAGGTGCTCCACCTCGACGAACGCCGCGCTGGCGGCGTGCCGGTCGCCGATGCCGGCCAGCACCGGCCGGAGCACCCGCTCCCAGGCGGTGACGACGCCGTCGGCCTCGATCGCCGCGCTGATGCCGGCGCGCATCGCCAGCGGGTCGAGCCGCATCGCGGCCCGCGCCAGGCCCCGGGCCGCCGGCCCGGCCCGGCCCACCGCGATCGCCGTGCCGCCACCGGCCCGCGCCGGCAGCGGCCCGTCCCGGTCCGGCTCCTTCCCGGGTACGGTGCCCCGGCGCGCCCAGTGCGCCGCCTCGGCCGGGGCGACCCCCTCGGCGGTCAGCCGGCGCATCACGTCCAGCCGGTCGAGGTCCTCGACGCTGTACCGCCGGTGCTGACCCGGGACGTGCCGGCTCGGGCCCAGCCCGTACCGCCGGTGCCAGCTCCGCAGGGTGGTGACGGCGATGCCGAGCCGCCGCGCGACAGCACCGGCGCTCAGCGCGTCATCGGCCACCCGACCGCTCCGCCGGGTTCTCCTCCTGACCCGTGGGGGCCGGGACCTGCTCCCACCGGCCACGGTTGCCCGACCGGCGCGGTGGCCCGGACGGTGCACCGGCCGGCGACGACTGTGCCGGGCCGGTCAGCCGGCTGAGCACCCCACCCAGCCACGGCGCGTACGCCTCCGGGTCGGCGTCCAGCCCGGCCCGCAGCTCGTCGGGGTGTACCCAGCGCAGGTCGGCCACCTCGTCCGGGTCGGGCAGCACCGCCCGGCCGGCGTCGAAGTCGCCGCGCAGCACGTGGTCGTACTCGTATTCCACCCGGCCGGTGCCGGGGTCCTCGGCCCGGTAGAGATAGACCCCGATCTCGGTCAGCGGTACGGCCTCGATGCCGAGTTCCTCGCGCAGTCGCCGGCCGGCGGCGGTGTCGAGCGCCTGCCCGGGTTCCGGATGCCCGCAGCAGGTGTTGGCCCAGCGCAGCGGGAACCGGGTCTTGGCGGCGGCCCGCTGCTGGAGCAGGATCCGCCCGGCCGCGTCGACCAGCAGTACGGAGAAGGCCCGGTGGAGCTGGCCCGGCGACCGGTGCGCCTCGTCGACCGTACGGGCACCGAGCGGGGCGCCGGCCTCGTCGACCAGCTCCACCAGGTGCCGTTCCCGGTCGGTCGGGCGGCCCCGCGCCGCGCCGTGTTCCGGCCGGTCCGCCCCGTCGTCCCGGCCCGGCGTGTCGCGGTCGGCTGTCATCGGCCACCTCCAGTCACCCGGGCGGCGGCGAGCTTCCCGGAGATCATCACCATAGGCACGCCCACCCCGGGCTGCGTGCCGGAACCCACGAACACCACGTTGGGCAGGTCGCGGTGCAGGTTGCCGGGGCGGAACGGGCCGGTCTGCCACAGGCTGTGCGCGGCCGCGAACGGGGTACCGGCGGCCATCCCCGCGTCGGCCCAGTCGGCCGGGGTGACGGTCCGGAGTACCTCGACGCTGTCGGCCAGCCCGACGTAGCCCCGGCGTTCCAGGGTGGCCAGCAGTTCGTCCGCGTACCGCCGGGGCAGGTCGCCGCGCCAGTCGAGTCCGGCGCCCCGGTCGAGGTTCGGCACCGGGGCGAGCACGTAGTAGCCGTGCCGGTCGGCGGGTGCCGTCGACGGGTCGGTCCGGCTCGGGTTGGTGACCAGCAGCGACGGGTCCGACATCAGCTCGCCGCGCCGGATCACCTCGTCGAAGGTGCGCCGCCAGGCCCGCCCGAAGTGGATGTTGTGGTGGGCGATGCCCCGGTAGCCCTGCCGGGCGCCGACGTGCAGCACGACACAGGACGGCGAGTAGCGCAGCCGGCGCGGCGGGGCGCCGTCGGGGAGCAGGTCACGGTATGCCACCGGCAGGTCCGGGTTGAGTACCACCACGTCGGCGGGGACGACCGAGCCGTCGGTGGTGCGTACCCCGGTGGCCCGGCCGGCCGAGGTCTCCACCCGCTCGACGGTGCTGCCGTACCGGATCTGCACGCCGTGCTTCTCGGCGGCGCCGGCCAGGGCCCGGGAGACGGCATGGATGCCGCCGCGCGGGAAGTAGACCCCGGCGACCGAGTCGAGGTAGGAGATCACGGTGTAGATGGCGAGCGCGTCGTGCGGGGCGAGGCCGGCGTACATGGCCTGGAAGGAGAAGATCCGCCGGGTACGCGGGTCGGCGAAGAACTGGTCGATCTTGGTCTGCAACCGCCGGAACGCACCGGCGGCCACCAGCCGGACCAGGTTGGCGGTGAGCAGGTCGGTCGGGCGGTCCAGGTTGCGGTCGATGAAGTCGGCGCGTTCGAGCTGCCAGAGCCGGCGGGCGTAGTCGACGAACCGCAGGTAGCCGTCGGCCTCCCGGGGGCCGCAGACCCGGGCGATCTCCCCGGCCATCCGGGCGGTGTCGGTGACGACGTCCAGGGTGGACCCGTCCGGATAGTGCGCCCGGTACGCCGGGTCGAGCGGGACGAGGTCGAGCCAGTCGTCCAGCTCCTCGCCGACCGCGCCGAGCGCCTCCGCGATCAGGTCGGGCATGGTCAGCACGGTCGGTCCGGTGTCGAACTCGTAGCCGTCGACGCTGAGCCGGCCGGCCCGTCCGCCCGGTACGGCCTCGCGCTCCAGCACGGTGACCTGGCGGCCGGCGCCGGCCAGGTGCAGGGCGCAGGCGAGGCCGCCGAGCCCGGCGCCGACCACCACCACCCGGTCGGTCCGTCCACCCACGGTTCGCACCCGATCACCTCCTGGATCGACCATCATCCTGCGCCCCAGGTCGCCGAAGGCATCCTTCTTCCGTTTTTGTAGCTGAAAGATCCCTTGTTGACACCTGGCCGGGCCGCGAACCGCCCACCCGAGAGCCGATCGAGCGTACCCTGAAGCCTACGAGTTGCGTCGATTGATGCGTCGATACTCCTGGAGGGTCGGTGGACACCAGTCTCGGCGGGTCCTATGAGCGCTGCCGTGAGCTGCACAAACGGCACGGCCGGACCTACTATCTCGCGACCAGGCTGCTGCCCGCCTGGAAACGGCGTCACGTGCACGCGCTCTACGGCTTCACCCGGTACGCCGACGAGATCGTGGACCGCACCGAGGAACTGCCGACCCCGGTCCGGACGGCCCGGCTCGCCGACTGGTCGGAGCGGTTCCTCGCCGGGCTGCGCGGCGAGCCGGTGGCCGATCCGCTGCTGCCGGCCGTGCTGCACACCATCGCGGTCTTCGACCTCGACCGGGCGGACTTCGCGGCGTTCCTGCGCAGCATGGCGATGGACCTGACCGTGACCAGCTATCCCCGCTACGCCGACCTGCTCGACTACATGGAAGGGTCGGCGGCGGCGATCGGCACGATGATGCTGCCGATCCTGGGCAGCGCCGACCCGGCCGCCGCCCGGGAGCCGGCCCGGCAGCTCGGCTTCGCCTTCCAGCTCACCAACTTCATCCGGGACGTCGCCGAGGATCTCGGCCGGGGCCGGGTCTACCTGCCGGCGGAGGACCTGGCCAGGTTCGGGGTCGCCCCGGCCGACCTGGTCGACGCGGCGCGGCGGGGGCGGGCCACGCCGCGGATCCGGCAACTGATCGAGTACGAGGTGAGCCGCGCCCGGGCGCACTACCTCGCCGCGGCGCCCGGGGTGACCCTGCTCGCCCCGGCCTCGCAGTCCTGCATCCGCACCGCCTACCTGCTCTACGGCGGAATCCTCGACGAGGTGGTCGCCGCCGGGTACGACGTCTTCGCCGGCCGGGCCGTGGTGCCGCGCCGACGCCGGGCGGCGGTCGCCGCGCGGGCGCTGGTGACCCCGACCGGCACTCCGGTGGTGGCACCTGGAGCGCCGCCCCGGACGGGTCGCGGGGTGCCGGAGCGGCTGGCCATCCCCTGATGCTCCCGGTGGTCAGCCCTTGATGCTGCCGGTGGTCAGCCCGGACATGATGTTCCGTTGGAAGATCAGGAAGATCACCACGGTCGGGATCGCCGCGATCACCGAGGCGGCGATCACGACGTTCATCGGGGTACCGCCGGCGAAGGCGTAGATGCCGACGCTGACCGTACGGGTCTCCGGCGACGGCATCACCAGCTTCGGCCAGAGGAAGTCCTTCCAGACCGCCGTCACGGCGAAGATGGAGACCACCCCGAGGATGGGGCGGGACATCGGCAGGATGATCGACCAGAGCGTGCGCAGCGGCGTCGCGCCGTCCATCAGGGCCGCCGCCATCAGGTCCTCGGGGATCGAGTCGAAGAAGCGCTTCAGCAGGAAGATGTTGAAGGCGTTCGCGACCAGGGGCAGCCAGATCGCGAACGGCGAGTCGAGCAGGTTGATGTGCAGGATCGGCAGGTCGATCACCGTCACGTACTGCGGGACGATCAGCACCATCGCCGGGATCATCAGCGTCGCCAGCATCAGCCCGAGGATCGCGTTGCCGAAGACCGGCCGCAGCTTCGACAGCGAGTACGCCGCCGCGGTGTCCAGGACGAGCTGGAACAGCAGCGCCCCGGCCGCGTAGTAGAACGTGTTGAAGAGCAGTTTCGCCAGGTCCAGGTTGTTCCACGCGTCGACGTAGTTCTGCGGCTGCGGGTCGCGCGGGAAGAGGGTCGGCGGGGTCTGCGCGATCTCCTGGCCGGACTTGAGCGCGCCGGTGACCATCCAGTAGAGCGGGCCGAGGAAGACCAGCGTGAACACCACCACGACGACGGTGAGCAGCGTCCAGTAGACGACCCTGCCGCGTCCCCGGCGGAGCTGGGCGGGGGAGATGAGGGTCCGGGTGCCGGAGTCCTGTGCCATGTCTCGCCTGTCCTAGTCCTGTTTCGCGGTCAGTCGGGCGTAGACGGCGGAGAAGCCGGCCAGTACCACGAGCATGATCACGCCGAGCGCCGCCGCACCGTTGAGGTCGTTCTGGAAGAACCCGTGCTGGTAGATGAGGTACGCCACCGAGGTCGCCGAGTCCTCCGCGCCGGCCCCGTTGGCCAGGATCAGCGGCTCGATGAAGAGCTGCATGGTGGCGACGATCTGGAGCATCGCCAGCAGCAGCAGGATCAGCCGGGTCTGCGGGACGGTGACGTTGACGATCCGCCGCCAGATCCCGGCGCCGTCCAGCTCGGCCGCCTCGTAGAGTTCGCCGGGGATGTTCTGCAACGCCGCCAGATAGATCAGCACCGCGCTGCCCATGTTCATCCAGGTCGAGGCGATCACCATCGCCGGCATCGTCATCTCCGGCGACTGCATCCACTCCGAGGTCGGCAGGTGCAGCGCCTTGAGTACCGCGTTGAAGAGTCCGGCCTCGCTGGGGTCGTAGGCGTAGTACTTGAAGAGGAAGAGCGCCGAGGCGGGCGGGAGCATCACCGGCAGGTAGACCAGGATCCGCAGGTACCCCTTGGCGTGCCGGAACTCGTTGAGCAGGATCGCCACGAAGAACGGCACCGCGTAGCCGAGGACGAGCGCCAGCACCGTGAAGTAGATGGTGTTCTTCCAGGCCGGCCAGAAGCTCGGGTCGTCGAGGATTCGCAGGTAGTTGTCCCAGCCCACCCAGGTGGTCTCGCCGCGCCGGGTGCGCTGGAAGCTCATCACGACGCCGCGGATCATCGGGTACCAGGAGAAGACGGCGAAGCAGACCACCGCGCCGATCAGGAACGCGTGCCCGGTCAGGTTGTCCCGGACCTTCCGGCCGAAACCGCTGCTGGGCCGTGGCGGTGCCGGGTACGGCCGGGCGGGGCGACCCGGTCTGGTGGTACCCGGGGCGGTGGTGATCGCCAAGGCAACTCCTGGGAAGTCGGTGACCGTACTGGTGCGGCGGCGGGGTGGGGACCGGTGCCGTCGGCCCCCACCCCGCCGGGATCAGCTCTCGGCGGCCAGGAGCTGGTTGACCTTGTCCTCCGCCGTCTTGAGCAGCGCGTCGACGTTCGCGTTCGGGTTCGTCAGCACCCCGGACATCGCCGCGTCGAGCACCGCGTAGATCGCCTGCGCGTTGCGCGGCTCACCCTTGATCGGGACCGGGGTCGCCTCGAAGAGCGCGAAGTTCGCGGTGTCGAGGTTGGCGTTCGCCTTGCGCAGTTCGAGTTCCTGCTTCTGCGCCTCGCTGCCGTTGGCGAAGAGCAGCGGCTGCGGCAGCCCGACCGGGTAGTTCTGCGGCTTGGCGCGTACGTAGTCGAACTGGCCCTTGCCCGGGGTCAGCTTCTGGTACGCGATCCACTTCAGACCGGCCTTGACCTGCTCCGGAGTGAGGCCCTTCTTGAAGAAGTAGCCCTCGCCGCCGCCGAGCGTCCCCTTGGCCGGGCCGTCCTGGCCGGGCATCGGGGCCATCGCCCAGTCCTGGAACTTGCCCTGGAACTGGCTGACGATCGCCTGGGTGGCGTCCGGCGCGCCGATGAACATGCCGACCTTGCCGGCGGCGGCGTTGGTCAGCAGGTCGCCCCACTGGAGCAGTTGCCGGGCGCCCATGCTGTTGTCGCCGTACCGCATGTCCTTGAGATTCTGTAGGACCTGCCGGCCCATCGGGTTGTTGAAGTCGGCCTTCTTGCCGTCCGGGGTCAGGACCTGGCCGCCCTGGGAGTAGAGCAGGGCGGTGAAGTGCCAGCCGCCGGTGTTGCCGGCGCTGTATTCCGAGTACCCGGCGACGCCGTTGCCGAGCGCGGAGATCTTCTTGGCGGCGGCCCGGACGTCGGCCCAGGTCTTGGGCGGGTTGTTCACGTCCAGTCCGGCCTGCTGGAAGAGGACCTTGTTGTAGACCAGCCCCATCGAGTAGTTCTTCACCGGTACGGCGTAGAGCTTGCCGCCGTCGGTGAAGACCTCCTTGAGCGCCGGGTCGACGCTGTCCCAGGTCGGCACGTTCTCCTTGTTGGCGTACTCGGTGATGTCCATCGCCTGACCGGAGTCCAGCACCTGTTGCAGGTCGGTCATGTACCCGTAGAAGACGTCGGTCACGGTGCCGCCGGCGAGCCGGGCGGTGAAGTCCGGCGGGTTGTTGCACTGCTCGCCGACGCTGACGCTCTTGACGACGATGTCGGGATTCTGCCGCTGGAACTCGGCGACGTCGGCGTTCCAGTTCTGCAACAGCTCCTTCTGGGAGCCGACCGGCTGGCAGTCGACCGTGATGGTGACCTTGCCGCCGGCGTTCGAGTCGCCGTCGTCGCTCTTCGTGGAGCATGCCGTGAGGCTGAGTCCCAGGCCGGCCACGAGCGCCAGCGCCGCGGCCTTCCGGTACTGCGGTACGGACATCTGTCCATCCCTTCGGGAACGGGAGTCTCCATGACCTGTGCGGGTCCGCGGGATCGTCACCGTGGCGGTGTCCTGCGGCTGGTCCGGACCCGCCGTGTGACCGGGCCCTGGAGCTGGGTGGCGTCGTGTGTGAGTGCGGTCACTGTAGCGAGACGAACTCATTCCAGCAAGATGTCGATCGTCTGCTGCAAAGACACGACTTGATTACGGCAGATGGTGACAACGGATTGCCGACGGAGCCGAAATCAGGACAGACGCGACCGAGCTGACCGACCGATCCACCTGGTCGGCCGGGGACGGATCGGGAAAGCTGGCGGTATGGCTGAACAGGAGCGGACGCACGTGCAGACCGACGAGACCGCGACCACGGAGGTGACGGCGGAGGTCGACGTGGTGGTGGTCGGGTTGGGCGTCGGTGGTGAGGAGACGGCGAACCGGCTCGCCGCCGCCGGCCTCTCGGTCGTCGGCATCGAGCGCGACCTCGTCGGCGGCGAGTGTCCGTTCTGGGGGTGCGTGCCGAGCAAGATCATGATCCGGGCCGCGAACGCGCTGGCCGAGGCGCGCCGGGTCGACCAGCTGGCCGGGCAGGCCCGGGTCGAGCCGGACTTCAGCATCGTGGCCAAGCGGATCCGCGAGGAGGCCACCGCCGGCTGGACCGACGACGCCGGGGTGGAGCGGTTCACCTCCAGGGGCGGCCGGTTCGTCCGGGGCTCCGGCCGGCTGGTCGGCCCCGGCCTGGTCCGGGTCGGCGACGAGACGTTCCGGGCCCGGGTCGGCGTCGTGCTGGGTACCGGCACCACCCCGGTGATCCCGCCGGTGCCCGGGCTGGCCGGCACCCCGTACTGGACCAACCGGGAGGCGATGGAGCTATCCGAACTGCCCGGGTCGGTGGTGATCCTCGGCGGCGGGGCGATCGGCGCGGAGGTGGCCCAGGTGCTGGCCCGGTTCGGTGTCCGGGTCGGCATGGTGGAGGCGGGCGAGCGGATCCTCGCCCAGGAGGAGCCGGAGTCGTCGGAACGGGTCGCCGCGGCGCTGCGCGCGGACGGGGTGACGGTGCACACCGGCGCCCGGGCCGAACGGGTGGAGCACGACGGGAGCGGCTTCACCGTGCACCTGGCCGACGGTGACCAGCTCCGGGGCGAACGGCTGCTGGTGGCCACCGGCCGCCGGGCCGTACTCGACACGCTCGGCCTGGAGACGGTCGGGCTGGACCCGACGGGACGGTTCGTGGCCACGGACGACCGGGTGCGGGCCGGCGACGGGATCTGGGCGGTCGGCGACCTGACCGGGCACGGCGCCTTCACCCACGTGGCGATGTACCAGGCCGGGATCGCGATCGACGACATCCTGCGCCGGGCCGGCGTGCTCGACGACACGGCCGGGGACGGACCCCGGGCGGACTACCGGGCACTGCCCCGGGTCACCTTCACCGATCCCGAGGTGGGTGCGGTCGGGCTGACCGAGCGGCAGGCGCGGGACCGGGGACTGAACGTCCGGACCGCCTTCACCCCGCTCTCCGAGTCCAGCCGGGGCTGGATCCACCAGGTCGGCGACGAGGGTTTCATCAAGCTGGTCGCCGACGCCGACCGGGGCGTACTGGTCGGCGCGACCTCGGCCGGGCCGGTCGGTGGCGAGGTGCTCAGCGCGCTGGCGGTGGCGGTACACGCCGAGGTTCCGGTGACGACGCTGGCCGGGATGATCTACGCCTATCCGACGTTCCACCGCGCGATCGAGACGGCGGTACGCGAACTGTTGCAGTAGGCCGGCGAACTTTGGTTCGGTTTTTGCAAGTACCTGTCGTACTATCGCGGCCGTGACCAGAAGACTCACCGAGGTGGCCCGGAAGGCCGGGGTCAGCGAGGCCACGGTGAGCCGGGTGCTCAACGGCCGGGGCGGCGTCTCCGAGAGCACCCGGGTCGCCGTGCTCACCGCGCTGGACGTGCTCGGCTACGAGCGCCCCAGCAAGCTGCGCGGCGAACGGGCCCGGCTGGTCGGGCTCGTCCTGCCGGAGTTGCAGAATCCGATCTTCCCGGCCCTGGCCGAGGTGGTCACCGGGTCGCTGGCCCAGCGCGGGCTCACCCCGGCGCTCTGCGCCCGGACCATCGGCGGAATCTCCGAAATGGACTACGTGGAGATGCTGCTGGACCACCAGGTCTCCGGAGTCATCTTCGCCGGTGGCTCGTACGCGCTGGCCGACGCGCCGCACGACCACTACCGGCGGCTCACCGACCGGGGCCTGCCGGTGGTACTCGTCAACGCCGGTGTCGACGAGCTGGGCTTCCCGTGCGTGTCGACCGACGACGCGGTGGCGGTCGAGCAGGCGTACGGGCACCTGCGCTCGCTCGGCCACGAGCGGATCGGTCTGGTGCTGGGCCCGGCCGACCACGTACCGTCCCGCCGGAAGCTGGCCGCGATGGCGAACGTCGCCGGTTGGGCCGACGACGAGGAGTGTGTCGAGCGGTCCAGCTTCTCCATGGAGGGTGCCCGGGTCGCGGCGAGCAAGCTGATCGAGCGCGGCGTCACCGGGATCATCTGCGCCAGCGACGTGATGGCGCTCGGCACCATCCGGGCGGCCCGTCGGCTGGGGCGGTCGGTGCCGGCCGACATCTCGGTGGTCGGCTTCGACGACTCGGCGCTGATGACCTGCACCGACCCGCCGCTGACCACCGTGCGGCAGCCGATCGAGATGATGGGCCAGGCCGCGGTGGACCTGCTGGTGAACCAGATCGAGGGGGTCGGGGTGCTCACCGACGAGCTGCTCTTCGAGCCCGAGCTGGTGGTACGCGGCTCGACCGCCCCGGCACCCGGGCACTGACCGCCACCGGGATCTCCACCCCGACCTCCGTCGGGCCGTACCGCGCCTCGGTCGGCCCGCCCCGGCCGACCCGCCCGGGGTGACCGGGCACGTCCGGTGCCTGCCCCAGCGGCGGCGTGGCGACCGGCGTCCCTGCTCTGCGCAGCTCTGCCACCCGTCTGCCACCCGCCCGGCGCCGAGGAACTCCCGTCGTCATCTTTCAGAGTTCTGTCGGATTATTGCGGTGCCGCAATCGAGTTTGTATCGTCATCGGCACGAAACGAGGCACATCAGAGGTCCCAGCATCACTCCGACCCCGGGCCCAGCGTGCAGGTGCCGGTGGAACGCTCGCCGGACCGATCCAGAGAGCAGGTACTCGTGTCCACATCAGAGCGCGACCGCCGGTGGTGGCGAGACGCGGTGATCTACCAGGTCTACCCGCGCAGCTTCGCCGACGACAACGGTGACGGCATCGGCGACATCGCCGGCATCCGGAAGCGGCTGGGCTACCTGTCCGGGCTGGGCGTCGACGCCATCTGGTTCGGTCCGTGGTATCCGTCGCCGATGGCCGACGCCGGCTACGACGTCTCCGACTTCCGGGCCATCGAGCCGGTCTTCGGCACCCTCGCCGAGGTCGAGGAGCTGATCGCCGAGGCACACGGGCAGGGCCTGCGGATCATCGCCGACCTGGTGCCGAACCACTGCTCGGACCGGCATCCGTGGTTCCAGGCCGCGCTGGCCGGCGGTCCGGACGCGCCGGAGCGGGAACTGTTCTGGTTTCGTCCCGGACGCGGCCCGGACGGCGACCAGCCGCCGACCGACTGGGTCGGCGAGTTCGGCGGCCAGACCTGGACCCGGACCACCAACCCGGACGGCACCCCCGGCGACTGGTACCTGCACCTCTTCGCCGCCGAACAGCCCGACTTCAACTGGGACCACCCCCGGGTACGCGCCGAGTTCGAGGAGATCCTCCGGTTCTGGTTCGACCGGGGGGTGGACGGCATCCGGATCGACTCGGCGGCGCTGCTGCTCAAGGACGCCACCCTGCCCGAGGTGGTCGACGGCGCGCCGCACCCCTTCCACGACCTGGACGGGGTGCACGACATCTACCGGAGCTGGCGGCGGATCGCCGACAGCTATCCCGAGCCGCGTGCGCTGATCGGCGAGGTGTGGCTGCCGGACCGGCAGCGGTTCACCAACTACCTGCGCCCGGACGAGCTGCACACCGCCTTCAACTTCGACTTCCTCAGCTGCGCCTGGGACGCGGCGAAGCTGCGGGAGAGCATCGACGGCACGCTCGCCGAACACGCCCCGATCGGCGCCCCGGCCACCTGGGTGCTCTCCAACCACGACGTGACCCGGGTGGTCACCCGCTACGGTCGGGCCGACACCACGTTCAGCTTCGCCAGCAAGCGCGAGGGGACGTACACCGACCTGGAACTGGGCACGGTGCGGGCCCGCGCCGCCGCGCTGCTCTCGCTCTCCCTGCCCGGCGCCGCCTACGTCTACCAGGGCGAGGAGCTGGGGCTCTGGGAGGTCGAGGACATCCCACCGGCGTTGCGGCAGGACCCGATGTATCCGCGCTCCGGATTCGTCGACCCCGGCCGGGACGGCTGCCGGGTGCCGCTGCCGTGGGCGGGGGACGCCGCACCGTTCGGGTTCAGCCCGGAGGACGCCTCCACCCCGCCCTGGCTGCCGCAGCCGGCCGCCTGGAAGGACCAGACCGTGCAGGCGCAGACCGACGACCCGCACTCGATGCTGGAGCTGTACCGCGAGGCGATCCGGATCCGGCGGAGCCTGCCCGCGCTCGGCGACGGCACGCTGCGCTGGCTGCCGGCGCCGGACGGGGTACTCGCCTTCGCCCGCGATCCCGGGTTCGCCTGCGTGGTGAACCTCTCCGAGGCTCCCGTGGAGCTTCCGCCGCATCAGGGCCGCCTGCTGGCCAGCCGGCCGGTGGATGGTGACCTGTTGCCGTCCGACACCGCCGTCTGGCTGCGTACCGCCGACGCGAGTTGACGGTACGCGGGCCGGGCGTGGCGGCCACCGCCCCCGTGGCGGTGCCGGCTCCGGTGGGTACGCCGACCTCACCGGTGTCGCGGTGGTGCACGCCGGCGGTGGGGACGCCGACCCCGCCGCCGGCGGGCTCACCGCCGGGCTGACCCGCCGGCCCGAGGTGGCGCACCGCCCTCTCCCGACCGGGGGGAGTTGCCCGGCGCGACTACGGTGGGCCGGGGCTCAGCAGGGAGGATGGCCAGATGGGAAAGACGTACGACCGGATCGACGGCAGGTTACGCACCTTCATCGAGCAGCAGAAGGTCTTCTTCGTGGCGACCGCGCCGCTCGCCGCCGACGGGCACGTCAACCTCTCGCCGAAGGGGCTCGCCGGGTCGCTCGCGGTGCTCGACGAGCGGACCGTGGCATATCTCGACTTCGGTGGCAGCGGGGCGGAGACCGTCGCGCACCTGCGGGAGAACGGCCGGATCACGCTGATGTGGTGCGCCTTCGAGGGCCCGCCGAACATCGTCCGGGTGCACGGCCGGGGCGAGGCGGTGTTCCGGGACGACCCCCGGTGGGCGGAGCTGATCCGGCACTTCCCGGAGCAGTCCGGCTCGCCGGGACTGCGGGCGATCGTGCTGGTCACCGCAGGGCGGATCAGCGACAGTTGCGGCTACTCCGTCCCGTTCATGGACTACCGGGAGGAGCGGACGCTGCACGCCGACTACTTCGGCCGGAAGACCGACGAGGAGTTCGCCGCGTACTGCGAGCGCAAGGACCACGTCGGCAGCAGCATCGACGACCTGCCCGCGCTGCCCCTCCCACTCCCGCCGCTGCCGGCGCTGCCGGCCTGACCCCGAGCCGCCCACCGGTCCGAGCCGCCCGCCGGCCGGGCGTCACGCCGGGGTGTACGACCCGTGCCGGCCCTCGCCCGAGGTGAACCGGGCCACCCCCTCGGTGGCGTCGGTGGCGAGCGAGTTCATCCCGTACGCCAACTCGGTGCGCATGGCTTCCTCCTCCGGCCGACCGGCGGCGGCCAGCACGGAGAGCCGGTCGTTGCGCAGGCAGGTCTGCGGGAAGCCGGCGATCTCGGCGGCCAGCGCCTCGGCGGCGGCCCGTGCCTCGCCCGGCTCGACGAGCCGGTTGACCAGCCCCATCTCGTACGCCTCCGGAGCCGGGACGGGTCGACCGGTCAGGATCAGGTCCATCGCCCGGCTCTGCCCGATCAGCCGGGCCAGCCGCACCGTCCCGCCGTCGATCAGCGGTACGCCCCACCGTCGGCTGAACACCCCGAACACCGCGTCGGACTCGGCGACCCGCAGGTCGCACCAGAGCGCCAACTCCAACCCGCCCGCGACGGCGTACCCGGAGACGGCGGCGATCACCGGCTTGCCGAGTCGCATCCGGGTCGGGCCCATCGGGCCGTCCCCCTCCGGCTCGACCCGGTTGCCGCTGGGTGTGGTGATCGCCTTCAGGTCGGCGCCGGAACAGAACGTGCCGCCCTCGCCCCAGAGCACCCCGACCGAGGCTTCCCGGTCGACGTCGAAGCTCCGGAACGCGGCGGCCAGCTCCCGCGCGGTCGGGCCGTCCACCGCGTTCCTGGTCTCCGGCCGGGACAGTACGACCGTCCGCACCGGACCGTTCTGCTCAACTCGTACGCCCACCGAACAAGGATGCCGTCCCACTCCCCGGCTCCGCACCCCCCAATATCGCCGGTCGGTCTCAGCCGGTCCGCCCCGACCGGCCGGTGAGGGCGCCCAGCGAGGCGGCGACGACACAGCCGATGCCGAGCAGCTGCGGCCAGCCCAGCGTCTCGTGCAGCAGGGCGAGGCCGACCAGCGCCGCGATCGCCGGTTCCAGGCTGAGCAGTACCGCGAAGACCCGGGCCGGCATCCGGCGCAGTGCCGCCATCTCGGCCGAGTACGGCAGCACCGAGGAGAGCAGCGCGACGCCGAGCCCCAGCGTCATGGTCCACGGGTCGAACAGCGCCGTTCCGCTGCCGGCGATCCCGAACGGCAGTACGCAGACCGCTCCGACCGCCATGCCGAGGGCGAGGCCCCGACTGCCGCCCAGCCGGGTGCTGACCGCCTTGCCGAGCACGACGTAACCGGCCCAGCCCAGCGCGATGAGCCCGCAGCAGAGCAGCGCCGTACCGTCGAGCCGGCCCGTCCCGTCCGGGCCGCCACCGCCACCGCCACCGGAGCCGGAGCCGGTCAGGGTGCCGAGGTCGAGCAGGCCGGCGAGCAGCGCCACCCCCAGCCCGGCCAGTACGACCCAGCCGAGGTCCCGGGCCCGACGGCTGGTCGCGACCGAGACCAGCAGCGGGCCGGTGAACGCGATGGTGACCGCGATGCCGAGCGGCACCCGTTGCAGGGCGGTGTAGAAGGCGAAGTTCATCCCGGCCATCGCCACCCCGAACGCCGCGACCAGCCCGGCGGTGCGCCAGCCGAGCCGCAGTGCCGGCCGGGCCACCGCGAGCAGCACCAGGGCGCCGAAGCCGAGCCGCAGTGCGGTCGTACCGCCGGGGCTGGTGGTCCGGAACAGCTGGGTGGCGATCGCCGCGCCGACCTGCGTGGAGACCATGCCGAGCAGCATCAGCAGCGGCGGCGGCACCGCGTCCGGCCCGGCCAGGGCGGCGAGCCGGCCCACGCCGGCCCGCGCCGGCTCCGCCCCCGACGGGCCCACGGTGCAGGTGTACGTCCCGGACATGCCGATCATCCTCCGGCCCGGGCCGCCCCGAAGGCGAGCGGGTTACCGGCCGGTGATCGTGTCGAAGCCGCTGACGGCCAGTTCGGCCAGCTCGTCGAGGGCCTGCCGGGCCCGGGCGGCCGTCTGCGGCTCCCGCTCGGGCAGGCCGCTGGCGACGAACTCGTCCTCGTCGAGCCGGAGCACCTGGCTCAGGTCGGCGGAGACCCACAGGTCGAGGTCCAGGTCCGGCACCACGACCACGCCGTCCCGGACGGTCGCCGGCCGGGACACGTCGCAGTACCAGCCCTTGAGGGTGCCGGCGGCGTCGTACACCTCCTTGACCGAGTACCACCGGTCCCGCCAGTAGTGCTCGGTCCAGACGTCGCCCGGCACGAACCGGACGAAGCCCATGTCCCGGACGACGTCCTTGCCCCAGGGAGCCCGGACCACCAGGTGGGTGCCGTCGTCGGAGAGCACCGACGCGGGATAGCTCAGGTCCGGCCGGGGAGCCTTGACCAGGCGGACGGTCACCGGCTGGCCGACCGCGAGAACCTCGGCACCGCCGTCGCCGCCACCGTTGCTGTCGCCGCCACCGTTGCCGTCGTTGCCGCCACCGTTGCCGTCGTCCCGGACCGTCATGCCGTTCCCCCCGCGTGCCGTGTCGTCGCGGCCGACGGTACCGGACCCCTAGGTGGTGGCTTCGGGGTCAGGCCAGGGCAGTGACCGGATGTCCGGAGGTGCGGTACGGCAAGAGACTCGGACGATGAAGATCAGCAAGGGTCGTACCCGCGCCGTCGCCCTGGTGGCCGCCGCCGCACTCGGCGCCGCCCCGCTCGCCTCGCCCGCGAGCGCCGCCGGCCCGGCCGCGACCCGGCACAGACCCGCGGCCTGCCCGGCCGGCCACCTGGAGACGGCCGCCCTGGAACAGGCGATGGCCGGCCTTCCCGACGAGGCGGTGGCGACCAGCGCGCAGGTCCGGGTGACCACCCCCGACGGCTGCTGGACCGGCGCCACCGGTGTGGCGAGGCTGCGCACCGAGGCGCCGGTGCCGCGCAACGCCCGGTTCCGGATCGGCAGCGTGACCAAGGTGTTCACCGCCACGGTGGTGCTCAAGCTCGCCGCCGAGGGCCGGATCGACCTGGGCGCCCCGGTCCAGCGGTACCTGCCGGGCCTGCTGCCCGCCGACTATCCGACGGTGACCGTACGGCAACTGCTCGACCACACCAGCGGACTGCCCAGCCCGACCCTCCCGGACGACATCGAGTGGGCGCTCGCGCACCGCTACGACCGGTGGACGCCCGAGCAGCTCGTCCGGCTCGGACTGCGCAACGAGCGCGCGTTCGACCCCGGGAAGAAGCAGCAGTACACCAACATGGGTTACATCGTCGCCGGGATGCTGATCGAGAAGGTGACCGGCCACTCGTACGCCCGGGAGATGCGCAGGCAGATCTTCCAGCCGCTCGGCCTGCACGACACGTACGTCCCCGGCGACGACCCGACGATCCGCGGTCCGCACGCACACGGCTACCAGAGCGTGACCCGGAACGGGACCGGCACGCTGGTCGACGTGACGAACTGGAACCAGAGCATCACCCCGGCCGCCGGTGACCTGATCTCGACCCTGGCCGACCTGGACACCTTCGCCGAAGCGCTGTTCGGCGGCCGGCTGCTCCCGGCCGCCCAGCTCGCCGAGATGTTCACCCTGCCGGCGGTCGACGACGTCGACGGCGGACCCGCGCTCTACAGCGTCGGGCTGACCGCCTTCCGGCTGCCGACCGGGGAAACCCTCTGGGTCAAGTCCGGCTCCCGGTACGGCTACTCCGCCGCGCTCGCCGGCACCCGGGACGGCTCGTTCCGGGTCGCCTACTCGGTGACCTCGACCGACGCCAAGGGCGACGGCCAGAACCCGGTCACCGGGGCCATCGTCCAGGCGGTGCTGGGCATGCGCTGACGGAAGACGTTCCCGGGGACGTGTCGGGGCGGCCGGTGCCGGCTGGTCAGGAGGGCGGCGAGAAGGGCCACTCCTCGAACGCCGCGCACCGGCCGTCTCCGGCGAAAGTCATGATCCAGAGGTCCCGGAACTCCTCGCCGTTGCCGTACCGGACCTCGATCCGGGCCACCCCGACGTCGCCGTCCACCGCGACGATCTGGCTGGTCATCTCGAACTCCTCGTCCGGCCCCTCCCGCTCGGCCTCCCACATCTCGCCGATGTCGTGCAGGCCGACCACCGGCCGCTGGTAGGGCCCCGGCAGGTAGCTCGCGTCCGGGGTGAAGAGCGCGGAGAGCGGTTCGGTGCCCGGCGCACGCCAGGCCCGCTCGTAGCCGACGATCCAGTCCTGCACCCGGGTCCGGTCCATGACGCCCTCCATGAGGCTCGACTGTGCCACGTCAGGCCGCCTGACGGTCGGCGAACCGTTCCGTCGGCCGCAACGGCGGGCTCGTCGTCCCCGAGCCGGCGGCGATCCCGGTGAGCAGGTCCCGCAGCGCGTCCCGGGCGTCCCGCCGGGGTCGCCAGCCCAACTCCCGCTCGGCCCGCGAGCAGTCCAGCAGCGGTACCGCCGCACCCATCTCCAGCCAACCCTCGTCCATCGGTACCAGCCGGGTCCACCAGGCGGCCCGGGCCAGCAGCCGGAGCAGCGTCAACGGCAGCGGCGCCGCCCAACCGCCCAGCTCCGCCGCGACCAGCGGCCCGTCCACCACCGGCTCGGCGGCGATGTTGAACGCGCCGGTCCGGTCGCTGCGCAACGCCCGCAGGTACGCCTCGGCGGCGTCGTCCGCGTGCACCACCTGGACCCGGAGCCGCCGGTGCCTCGGTACCACCGGCAGCCGCCCCGAGCGGAGCAGCGAGACCGGGGCGAACCGGCCCAGGAAGTAGCGGGTGACCTCGGCACCGGCGTCGTGCTGGAGCACCAGCGCGGTGCGCAGCCGGGTGACCCGGAGTACCGGATAGTCCCGCTCGGCGTCGGCGAGCATCGCCTCCACGGCCGCCTTGTCGACGCTGTAACCGGAGCGGCCGACGCCGGTGACCGGCCAGTTCTCGTCGACCCGCCGGTCCTTCGGCCCGGGGGCGTACGTCCCGACCGACGACGCGTACACCAGCTTCGGTACCCCGGCCGCCAGCATCGCGTTGAGGACGTGCCGGCTGCCGTTGATGTTGGTCTGGCGCAGCCGCGCCCGGTGGTGACCGGGCTGGATCTGCCAGGCCAGGTGCACCACCGCGTCCACCCCGGCGAGCCGCTCGGCGAGCGAGTGCAGGCAGGCGGGGTCCCCGAGATCGGCGGCGTGCCACCGCACCCGGTCGTACGGCGGCCCGGCGTCCGGCGGCGGGCAGCGCCGGGCGATGCCGATCACCTCGATGTCCGACTCGCGGGCCAGCCGACGCAGCAACGCCGTACCGACGTTGCCGGTGGCCCCGGTGATCGCGATCCGCATGTCGGCCGGTCTACCCGGAGGACGCCCGGGTAACCCGGCCGGGTGATATCGGACGGCTCCGTCGAGCCGCGAGGTTTGTCCGGCCAGGCGCCGGGTAGTCCGGGTCGGTGCGAGCAATCCTGAAACTTGAGCAGGCGACCGGCCTGGACCGGACGGCGGAACGCATGCAGCGGGTCGTCGCCGCAGCGATCCGGCCGCAGTGGCTACGCGACCTCCTGCACGGGGTGCCGATCGGGCATCCGCTGCATCCGGCGCTGGTGCAGGTGCCGATCGGCGCCTGGATGAGTACCGCGGTGCTGGACCTGATGCCGAACCAGCGGCGCGCCGCCACCACCCTGGTGGCGGTCGGCACGGCCGTCGCGGTGCCGACCGCGATCTCCGGCTGGAACGACTGGGGGGCACTCTCCCGGGAGCAGCAGCGGGTGGGCCTGGTGCACGCGCTCGCCAACGGCGTCGCCATCGCGATGTACGCCGGCTCGCTGGCCGCCCGACTCTCCGGGCGGCGCGGCCTCGGCCGTACCCTCGGCTACCTGGGCCTGGCCGCCGTCGGCAGCGGCGGATTCATCGGCGGGCACCTCGCCTACAAGCAGGCGGCCAACGTCAACCAGGGCGTGCCGGACCTGCGCCGGATCGAGGACGGCTGGCACGCGCTGGCGGACATGTCCGCGCTGCCGGAGAAGGAACTGCTGACCCGCCGGATCGACGACATCGCGGTCATCGTCTACCGGCAGGGCGACGACGTCACGGTGATGCTGGAACGCTGCGCCCACCAGAGCGGCCCGCTCGGTGCCGGCGAGGTCGTCCAGGAGAACGGGCGGACCTGCGTGAAGTGCCCCTGGCACGGCAGCATGTTCGAGCTGGACGGCGGCGAGGTGGTGCACGGCCCGGCCAGCACCGACCAGCAGGTCCTGCCCACCCGGGTGGTCGGCGGCGTCCTACAGACCCGCCTGCCCTGAGGACAGTCCATACTTGGCCCTTACGTTCCGCAATCGAGACGTTTCTTTCCGGAGTTCGTGGCGCTAGCCTGTGCAGGGTTTACATCCGTCTGCATCAGCGGATATGCGCGCTGCACTCCCGGTACGGCGTTCTGCATCGGCGTGGGCCGCATGTCACCCGTATCGCCCGGAGGACTCCATGGAGCGCTCGCCCATGCTCGAACACTTCGCCGAGGAACTGCGGCTCGCCAGGTCGGCGGCAGGTATGTCGCAGGAAGCGCTCGCCGAGGCGATCAACTATTCCCAGGCGATGGTGGCCAAGGTGGAGAACTGCGGGCGGCGTCCGAGCCTGGACTTCGCCCGTCGTTGCGACAGGCTGTTCGACACCGACGGGCGGTTCGAACGGATCCAGAAGCGGATCAGCCGAGAGATCATCGTTCAGTACTTCCGTGAGTGGGCCGGCGTCGAGCAGGAGGCCAAAGCGCTGCGCTGGTTCGAACCGGCGTACGTGCCGGGCCTTCTCCAGACCGAGGCGTACGCCCGGACCGTGCTGTCCAGCACCGGCCTGCTCACCACCGAGGAGGTCGAGCAGCAGGTGACCGCCCGGCTGGACCGACAGGAGATCCTGACCCGGGACAAGCCGCCGCTGTTCACGGTCGTTCTTGACGAGTCCGCGCTGCGCCGACCGATCGGCGGCCCTGCGGTGATGCGTGAACAGCTCCTGCACCTGGTCAAGGTCGGTACCAGCCTGCCTCAGGTGCGGATCCACGTCGTACCGTCCAGAGTCGGCGCGTACGCCGGGCTCGACGGGCCGTTCATCATCGCCACCCCGCCGGTCGGTGAGCCGGTCGCGTACTTCGAAGGCCACTTCCACGGGCAGATGGTCGACCGTGCGGATTACGTGAACCATATGCTCGATGTCTGGGACTCGATCCGGGGCGAGGCGCTCCCTCACCAGCAGTCGATCGAGTTGATAGCGGAGGTGGCGGAGACGTGGACCTGACCAACGCGGAGTGGCGGAAGAGCAGCCGGAGCAACAGCAGCGGTGGTGCCTGCGTAGAGGTCGCGGCCAACCTGCCCGGCGTCGTCGCGGTCAGGGACAGCAAGGATCCGGCCGGTCCGGCGCTGACCGTCGGCCCTGAACCGTGGCGAGCCTTTGTCGCCCACGTCGGCGTCCTGACCGACCGGACACCCGCACAGGGCCTGTCCGTCGCCTGACGGCTGTCCCAGGCCGGCCGGCCGTCCCTGCCGTTCAGTCGTGTTGCCGATGTCGACCGTTGCCGAAGGAAGGCCGGCGGCCCGAGCGGTTGCGCAGCCCGAAGACCGCACCGACCTGCGCGCCGACGATGCTGGCCACGGCGATCACCGCGGAGACCGCGAGTGGCCGGTTCAGTTCCTCCGCCGCACCGGCCCGGGAGGCGGTGACCCGGTACGTGGTGCCGTCGTCGTCACCACCGGAGGGCTGCGCGGGCGGCGGCTCGGCCGGAGGCCGGGTACCGGGCGGTGGCTGCGGAGCCTCCGGCTGCCCGGCCTCCGGTTGCCCGGTCTTCGGCGCCGGGTCGGCGGGTACGGTCTGCGGCCAGCCACCGGGCGGCGGCGGGGTCGCGACCAGCCCGGTGGCGTGCTGGCGGGCACCCCGGTCCTCGGCGGCCGGCGGCAGGTTCAGTAGCTGGCCCGGCCGGATCCGGTCCGGATCGCGGATCTCGTTGAGTCGGGCCAGTTCCGGATAGCGGTCGAAGTCGCCGAGGTAGCGGCCGGCGATGTGGCCCAGGTAGTCACCCTTCTCCACCCGGTAGACCGGCTCCGGCTGCTCCTCCGGCTTCCCGGCCAGCCACTGCGGCGCGGGCCCGGAGGCCGGTTCCGCCGCCAGCCAGTGCGGCGCCGGCCCCGACGCCGGCCCGTCTCCGCTGACCGGCTGCACCCCGGGCGCCGCCTGCCCGACGCCGACCGGCTGCCCGGCCGTCTCCGGTGGCCCTGCCAGGCCCGGTTGGGCGGCTGCTGCCGCTGCCGTCGGCCCGAGGACGGTGCTGGCGGCGGTGGCGGCCGGGCTGACCGCCAGGACCAGCGCCACCGAGCCGACCAGGGTCGCGGCCCAGCGTTGCTGACGGCCGAGTCCGGGCAGCCGGATCGCCGGCCGGCGCAGGATCCGGGCCGGGATCTCGACGAGTACCGAGAGGGCGAAGGTGGCCCAGCCGGCCCAGCCGACGACCGCCAGTGCCCGGAGGAAGAGTTGACCGTCGTCCCGGCTGGTCAGCGCGGTGCCGATCTCGTCGAGCCCCGGCACGTGGTCCGGCAGCGGATTGCCGGCCAGGGCGAGCAGCGCGAGGGGCGCGCCGACCAGCAGTCCGATCAGGACGATCAACGCCCCGAGCCCGGTGCAGAACTGGCCGGCCCGGCGGGCCGCCCGGGATGCAGGCATGACTATGCCCCCTATTCAGCGGTTCGTCGTGGTGAGGAGTGTCGCGGTGGCCGTACCGGGCACCGTGATGTTGTCGGCGAAACCGAACAGGTCGAGGAAGACCGTGTCGTAGTCGAGTTCGAGGTTGACCGTCAGCGTGGAGTTGTCCCCGGCGACCGCGAAGTCGACCTCCCAGCGCTCGACGCCGTCCACGCTCGCCAGGTAGTTGCCGACCGCCGTCCGGGCGGCCGGCTGGTCCAACAGGGTGGTGCCGTCGAGGAGCAACTGCCCGAGGTCGATCGCCTGGCCGCCGGCCCGGGCCGCCTCGGCCGCCAGGTTGTCGGCGCGCTGCATCGTGCGGAGCTGGCCGGCGCCGTCGTACGCCAGCCCGATGATCGCGAGTACGCCGATCAGCGCGACCGCGAGGAAGAGGCTGACCCGCCCCGAGTCCGGTCCGAGTCGGTGCTCCGGCCCGACGAGGTCACCGGCGGCGGGGCGTCGGGCGCTCACCCGGCGCTCCGGCCACGGTAGCGGTCCAGTGGGGACGCGAACGTCGCCTCGACGGTGCTGTACCTCCGTACGCCCGGCAGCAGCGGCATCCGCAGGTCCCGTACCGAGACGTCGCAGGTGACCGTGACGACGACCGAGGCGTCGGTGCCGAGGCCGGTCACGTACGTCTCGTCGAAGCCGGTCCGCTGGCCGTCGACCGTACCGGCGAAGTCCAACTCCGGCTCGTCCGAGCAGGAGAGCCCCTCCGCGTCGAGCCGGCTCCGCACCGCCGCCCGTGCCGCGTCCCGCCCGTCGCCCGCCGTACGCGAGATCGAGGCGGCCCGGGCGGCGTCGTGCGCGGCGGCCTCGATCGCCTCGTGCGCGACGGCGGTCCGGCCGGCGACCCCGGCCAGCGCGACCAGGGCGAGGAAGGCCGGGGTGAGGATCGCGGTCTCCACCGACACCGACCCCCGGTCCCGGCCGCGCCCCCGCAGCCGCCGCGCGCCGTCCCGCACGGTCGTCACGGTGTCTCCTCGTCGGTGAACCGTTCCACGGTGCCGAAGGCCGTCTCGCTGATCGGCGGCAGCGAGATCAGCGGCACGACCCGGAGCGGCTCGCCGGTGACGGTGGCGCTCACCTGGGTGTCGTCCGGCTCCACGGCGGTGACCGTCACCTCCCAGCCGGCCAGCCAGTCGCCGGCCCGCTCCAGGAAGTCCTCGGCGCGCTGCTGCCCCACCCCCGGCTCGGCCTGGTAGGCGCGTTGCGCGCTGACCGCCGACTGGGCGGCGTTCAGTGCGGTGGCCCGGGCGATGAACCAGGCGGCGGCCTGGATCGAGGCGAGCAGCAGGATCAGGATGGCCGGCATCAGCACGGCCAACTCGACGGGGTTGGCACCCCGGTCCCGTTCCACCCCGGCCAGCCGCCCGCCGACGATCCGGTCCCGCCGCACACGGACCAGCCGCCCACCACCGCGCCGGCGCGACCGGCGCCCGGCCGTCGTCGCCGGAGGCCGGTGCCGGATGCGGTCGCGCGGTCCTGGCACGGATCAGTCCTGCGGCAGTCCGGGGTCGCCGCCGGTGTCGGCGCCGCCGCCCGGCTCCGGAATGGCGTCCATCCAGTCGGTGACGCTGCGGGACACGGCGACGGTGACCGCCAGGGCGGCGGCCACCAGACCAAAGATGATCACTGCGGTCGGGACCGGGCTGTCACCCCGATCCCCCTCACCGGTACGGCGCAGCTCGGCGATCCGCACGACGAACGCAATGTGCAGGTAGTTGATGATCGACATTGCGGTCTCCCTTCAGGGCAACGGTGGGTCGGGGTCAGATCCGGGCCACGAACGGATAGAGCACGAAGCCGACGAGTACGAAGACCAGCAGCGCGCCCGGCACGTCCAGCCGGCTGGTCACCGCCTCGGCCCGGGCCAGGTTGTCGGTCCGGATCTGGTCGCGCAGCGAGTCGGCCCGGCCCCGCAGCGAGTCGTGCACCTGTGCGCCCTCGGTGCCGGAGGACTGCATGATCGCCCCCACGTCGCCGAGTTCCGGGATGCCGATCTTCTCGGCCAGGTCGCGCAGCTCGTCCCAGGGCGAGTGCATCTGCAACTGGGCCAGCCGCAGCGCCTCCCGGATCCGCTCGAAGACCCAGCCGTCGCAGACCTCGGCCGCCCGCTCCAGCGCCTGCACCGGACCGTGCGCGGCCGACAGTTGCAGGGCGACCAGGTCCAGATAGGCGCAGACGGCCTGCCGGAACTCGCGCCGGGCCCGCTCCGCCTTGACCAGTACGCTCCGGTGCGCCATCAGCACGCAGAGCAGCGCGAAGCCGAGCGCGCCGACGGTCGGCACCACGAACGGCAGCCGGATCCCGGCCAGGAAGAGGATCGCGGTCGACACCGCCGGAGTGGCGAGCCCGATCAGCCCGGAGAGCAGCAACGACAGCGTGTACTGCTCCGGCGACTGCCCGATCAGCGCGAGCTGCCGGTGCGGCGGACGCAGCCAGCGGGCCGTACCGGCGAGCCAGTCGAGATCGCGGCGGGACGCCCGGGCCGGACGACTCAACCCGGCCGGCTGGTGCAGCCGGCGCAGCGCCGGACCGAGCGCCGGAGTCGCCGGCAACGCCTCCCGGACCAGCAGGAACAGTCCCAGCCCGACGGCGGCGCCGCCGAGTACCCCGAACGTCAGGTGCCAGTTCAGAATCATTTCAGCGCCGCCTCGCGGTCCGGCGGGGCGAGGAACCGGGCCGGCCGGGGCGGCAGGCTCATCGCCCGTACCCAGGCCAGCAGGGCGACGAAGGCGGCACCGAGCAGTACCATCACCAACTGCCCGTCCGGGGTGCCGTACGGCTCCATGTAGTCCGGGTTCAGCAGCCCGTACGCCAGGACCAGCAGGGTCATCCCGGTCAGGAAGCGCACCGCGAACCGGGGTTGCGCCCGCTTCGCCTCCACCTCACGCCGGGTCACCACCTCGGCCGCCGCCGCCGAGGCGATCGCCCCGAGCACGTCACCCAACCGCTCACCCCGGTCGGTCAGGTGCAGGATCAGCGCGGCGACCACCTGGTCGCAGACCGGGTCACCGATCTCCTCGGCGAAGGCCAGCAGTGCGGCCCGCCCCTGCCAGCCGGCCGCCAGCCTGGCGGCGAGCAGGCGTACCTCCTCGTCGACCTGGTCCGGTGCGGTCGCGACCGTACCGATGATCGCCTGCTGGAGGCCCTGGCCGGTGCCGGAGACGTCCTTCAGCCGGCGGGTCCACTCGCCGATCGCCTCGATCCGGTTGATCGCCCGCCGTTCGGCCCGGCCGGTGCCGAGCAGCCACGGCACGCCCGGCACCGCGACGGCGACCAGCAGCCCGACCACCGGCAGCCCGGTGAGCAGGAACGCCACCGCCCCGGCCACGACCGCCCCGACCAGCAGCGTCTGGTGCGCCCGCCGCTCCCGGGCACTCGTCCCCGGGCCGAGCCAGAGCCGACGCAGCACCGAGTCGCGGCGCGGCGTCGCCGGCCGTTTCGTCCCGACCAGCGCGGCCACCACCAGCACCAGCCCGGTCGCGCAGGCGATTCCGGAGAGTACGGCGATCAGCTCGATCTGCGACGGCAGCGTCACGATGCCACCCCCGCGCCCCGAGCACCCTCGCCGGGGCGGACCCGACGCCTCATGCCGGCCGCCCGAGTCGACTGTGCCGGGGCCGCCGCCACGCGCCGGTACCCGCCTCGATGTAGCGGGTCAGCAGCCGGGCGTCGTACCCGACCCGGAGCAACTGGTCGCGGACCCGTTCCGGCAGGTGGCGGGGGACCGCCCGGCCGTCCGGCCCCGGCCCGAAGACGGTGGTCGTGGTGATCCGGTTGCCCTCGCCGACCCCGACCACCTCCTCGACGTGCGAGACGAAGCGGTGCTTGCGACCGCCGATCGCGGTCTCGTCCTCGATGGTCACGTAGACGATCAGGTCGAGCGCGTTGCCGGCCATCCGCCTGGCCTGCTCGACGGTCATCTCCCGGCCGTGCGACAGCGCCAGCTCGATGATCCGCTCGCTGACCCCGGCCGGGGTACGGGCGTGGATGGTGCACATCGAACCCCGGCTGGTGGTCATCGCCTGGAGCATCGGCACGATCTCCCGGGACCGGACCTCGCCGACGATGATCCGGAGTACGCCCATCCGCAGCGCCACCGGGATCAGGTCGGCGATGGTCACCTCACCCGCCGGCCGCCCGTCCGGCCCCCGGTCGCCGTGCCCCTCCCGGGACTCGAAGCTCATCACCGCCCGGTGCTTGCGGCCCCGCCGGGCGGGCAGCAGCTCGCGGCTCTCCTCCAGCAGCACGTACGGCTCGTCGGCCGGGATCTCGTCCATCATGGCCCGGATCACCGTGGTCTTGCCCGCCCCGGCCAGCCCGGCGACCATGATGTTCAGCCCGGCCCGCATCGCCGCCCGGAGGAAGTCCCGGACCAGCACGTCGAGCATCTCGTCCAGGTCGGCCCGGCCGCCGGAGATGTCGTCGAGGGTCACCTCGATGGTGTTGTGCTTGCGGATCACCGCGTACGGGCGGTGGCTGACCAGGAAGACCGCCGCCAGCCGGCTGCCGTCCGGCAGTTGCAGGTCCAGGGTCGGCTTCGAGGTGGAGAGGGACCGCTCGGTGGCGCCGGCCCGGCGTGCCGCCGCCTGGAGGATCTCCACCATCTCCTCGTCGCTGTCGGCGATCGGCTCGGCCCAGTCGACGCCACCGCCGCGCCGGGTGATCCGCACCGAGTCGCAGCCGAGGATGTGCACCTCCTCGATCGAGTTGTCGACCAGCAGGGTCTGCAACCGGCCCAGCCCGACGAGTTCCGCGTTGACCTGGTCGAGCAGCATCCGCTCCTCGGCCGCCGACATCGGGGTACCGGCCCGGCGGGTGGAGTCGGCGTACTCGGCGACCACCGCCACGGCGAGCCGGGCCCGTTCGACGTCCTCCTCGGCGGTGCTGAACTCCCGGCCGCGCTGCCACAGGGTCAACCGCTCGCTCAACTCGCGCCGGAGTTCCCGGACCACCGCGAAGTCGACCCGGGGCTTGGGCGGGGTGGGTGGTGTCACCGGCTGCGGCACCGCCGCGTACGGCGGCGTCGGGCCGCCGCCGCTCGGCAGCGGTACGGGCCGGTGCCCGTTGTGCGGGACGACCTGCCAGACCGGGGCGGTCGCCGCGGCGTCCGGGTCCCGGGGACGCGGGTCGGAGTAGACCGGCTCAAATCGCACCGGGCACCCCCTCGATCGCGGCCGGCCAGCCGAGCCGGGCCCGGCGCCGGTCGAGCACCGCCCGGACCGGCACCTCCAGGGCGCTGGCCGCGCGCATCAGCGGCCGGTTGGCCCGTACCGTCCCGCCGTGGCTGAGCACCTCGGCGGTACGCGGGTCGTCCGGCAACTGCCCGATGACCGGGATCCGGAGCGCCTTGCCCACCTCGCTGCGGCCGTGCTCGCCACCGATCAGCAGCAGTCGCAGCGTGTCGGCCGGTACCCGGTGTTCGGCGAAGTCCCGCTCGATGGCCCGGATCGTCGCCTGGGTGCTGGACAGGTGCGGCAGCCGGGCGGCGGTGAC
This sequence comes from Plantactinospora sp. BC1, assembly GCF_003030345.1. Lineage (NCBI taxonomy): Bacteria > Bacillati > Actinomycetota > Actinomycetes > Micromonosporales > Micromonosporaceae > Plantactinospora > Plantactinospora sp. BC1. Next base: position 7,301,730 of record NZ_CP028158.1, on the reverse strand, counting down.
GACCAGTACGAGGTCGGCGGCCCGGAGCAGCGGCCACGGTGGCCCGACCACCTGGAGCCGTCCACAGTCGACCAGCACGTCGTACGCCGGGCGGCCCTGGGCCAGCCCGGTGAAGAAGTCGGCGAACCGCTGCCAGAGCGGTACGACGCTGCCGGCCTGTGCCGGGTCGACCACCCCGGGCAGCAGCAGCCGTTCCCGTCGGGGCGCGTCGAGGTCGACGAGCTGCGACCAGAACGCCTCTTCGAGGTTGCCGTCCCGCAACTCGCCGACGGCCAGCTCGCCGATGCCCCGGGGCCCGGGCAGCGCCCCGCCGAGATAGCCGGCCAGCACCGATCCGCCGGACGGGTCGCACTCGGCGAGCACCACCCGGTGGTGCCAGGTGAGCGTGCAGGCGAGGGCGGTCGTGGTGACCCCGGGCGATCCCTTTGCCGAGACGAGGGCGACGATGGCCACGGTCAGGCTGCCGCGTTCAGCACGACGGCGATCCGGTCGCTGGTGGCCAGTGCCACCACCGCCGGTACGTCCTTGGCCGCGAGCGCGAGGTAGAGGACCACCGAGTTGCTGGCCGGGGTCGCCATGTCGATGACGGTGGCCTGGAACCGGGTCGCCGGTGCGGCGGCGGCCCGCGCGTCGTCACCGGCGGTACTGAACAGCAGCACCTTGTCGCCGGGGCGGAGCCGCTTCGCCGGTACCTCGCTGGGGCGCAGCCCGACCGAGACCTGCTGCTGGCCGGGGCCGAGCAGCGGCTTGTCGGTGAGCTGCGCCATCGTCAGCAGGGTGCCCGGGGTCAGCGTCACGGTGGCCCGCTTGCCGACCACCTCGGCGATCCGGTCGGCGGCCACCGGTTCGAGGCCCTGACCGCCGGCCACCTGCACCGTCACCAGGTCGTCGGCGCTGAGCGCGGTGCCGACCGGTACGGCCCGGGCGACCGCGAGATAGCTGCCGGTGGCCCGTACGGAGGTGATCGCGAACGCGGAGCCGAGCCCGCCGAGCGCGATCAGCAGTACGGCGAGGCCGAGCAGCCCGGGTCGCATCCGGCGCTGCCGGACGATCCGGGGCGGGGTGATCGGCGCGTCGATCGGGACCCCTGTGGTCGGACTGGTCGCCACGGTCACCTCGTCACCACCTGGAGTTCGTCGATCCGGATCGAGGTCGTGTCGGAGCGTTCGGCGGTGAGCGCGTCCTCGTCACCCTCACCGGTGCTGCTGCCCCACGGCACTCGCCAGTGCTTGACGGCGGTGATCTCGTACCGCCCGCCCGGCTCGGTGCCGCTCGATCGCGGATAGCCGGGGTACGCGCAGGCCGCCGGGGGTGGCTGGCGCGGGTCGTGGGTGCCGGCCTTGAACGGGATGCCGGCCGAGCCGCACTCCACCGTCTCGCCGTTGCCCATCCGCCAGACGATCTTCGTCGGGATCGCCTCGATCCAGACCGTCACGCCGCCCTCGGTCGCGGTCTGCCGCTCGTCCTCCCAGCTCGACGCGTCGTGCAGCCAGACCGGCACACCGACCAGGCCGGGCGCGTCGCTCGGCGCGGTCCGGATCTCCGGCGGCTCCAGGGTCAGGCTGGCGAAGAGGTTCAGCGCCATCTGCTCGGGGTCCGGTGGCGCGAACCCGGTCGGCGGGTCGGTCAACTCCACCACCTGGGAACTGCCCGCCGCGCTGCACGTCCTCAGGTAGGCGGTCTTTCCTGCCTCGACGTTCGGCGGCTGCGGCTCGGCCCGCTTGTAGTAGCAGTCGTCGACGCTGTTGAACCAGCCGAGCACGTCGTCGTAGCAGGGCACCTCGGTACCGTCGTCCTTCTCGCAGACCCGGTCGCCGCCGCCGGAGCCGCCGCCGTCACCGGAGCCCGAACCGTCGCCGCCGCCGTCGCCCGGCTCACCCGGCAGGTTCTGCCAGACGTCGCAGTTGTCCTGCCCGGGCGGGCACTCCGCGACCGGGTCGGCCCCGGCCGGACCGGCGGGCACCGCCAGCGCGGCGGCCAGGGCGAGCAGGGCCACGGCACCGGTCGCCAGCGACCGCCGGGCCGGCACGCCGAAGAGGCCCCTCGCCGGCCCGCGCCGGGTCAGCACGGCTGGTCCTGGTGCGCCGCGCCGACGTTGATCAGCCAGCGGCCGTCGGGATAGCGGGTGGCGGTCGCGGTGGCGAGATGTCGGCCGCTGGCCGAACCGGGTACCACCTTCCGGTCCTTCTTGTAGACCAGCCGGTAGCCGGTGGCGTCGATGCAGTCCTGGATCGAGACGGTGGCCGGGTCGGAGTCGAGGTCGACCGCGGTGACCGACGGATTGGAGACGAGCTTTCCGGTACGCATCGCGCCGTGCTCCTTCGCGTCGCGAATGGTGAGCCTGACCCGGGTCAGTAGTGGATCGGCGAGATATTTCCGCAGTTGCGGATCAAGTGGATCGCCGGACCGTTCCGCTTTCCGCACGGCGGCCAGATAACCCGCATAGGCGGCCAGGGCGGATTTCTCCGCCTCGGCGGCCCGGGCGTCGGCACTGGCGGCCGGCTCGGCGTCGCCGCCGGGTGGGGCCGCGCCGCCCGGCCGGTTGCCGCAGCCGGTGCCGCCGACGAGCAGCGCCACCGTGAGCAGGGTGCTCCAGAGGTACGCCGGTTGCCGGGTTCGCAACGGTGCCTCCTCCTGCTCCGCCGCTGACCGCCCACCTGAGCAGGGTTGACCGGTCGCTCCCGCCGGTGGCGTCGGTCGGGACGTGGGCACGGCCGCTCCGCCCCGGAGGCCCTGGACCGGGCCCGGCGCCGCTGCATCCACATTCGGGTGAGTCGATCTAGATTCTCGGTGTGGTATTGCCAGTCGATCTTTTTGTCGCCTGTTGGCCGACGGTTGTGCGCCGTCCAGAGGGCGAGCATAGGCTGACCGCCGACGATACAACAGGGGCTATTTGAGAGAATACGTACGGTTACGATCTCTGTTGTCGATCGACATCGCGGTCATATGATGTCGGTCGATGGCGCTTATTTGATCAATAGCTGTTGGACGGTGCAGAACCGCCGCCCCTTCCGCTCCGATTGTGCCGGCTCCGGGGAGCGAAATGCCATGGATGACGATGATCTGACAGCTTCCGTACCGGTGCTTGCCGCACAGTCGGCCGGGGTTCGGTGGTTCTCGTCGCGGCGCCGCCCCGTCGCCGTCCGGTCGGTGGGCGTCGGCTCGGCGGGCCGGCGGAGATCCGGAAACAGCGATCATGAAGTTACTCTGCGTGTTCTGGGTTGCCCCGGATCCGGGCGTACCGGGCCGCCGCCGAACGGGAGGTCGAGATGCGGAACACCGCGACACCGCGTACCCCGGTGCAGCCGGCCGGAGCGGCGGCGCGCCGGCCGGTCCGGTGGCTCGCGCTGCTCACCGTCGCCCCGGTACTGCGCTGGCTCGTCGCCGCCGAGTCGGTCCCGTACGGCCACCCGCGCCGCTCAGGTTGTGACCACTGTGGCGTCCCGATCGGCCCCGCCGGGTCACTGCGCGCGCTCGCCCCGTCGGCCCGCTGCCCCGGCTGCGGCGGCCGGATCGGCGCCCCGCCGCTGGCCGTCGAGTTCGCCCTGCTTCTCGCCGTGGCGGCGGTGGTCGTGGCCGGACGGTCGCCGGTCGAGTCGATCGCGTTCGGCTGGTGGGCCGCGTGTGCCGTGCCGCTGCTCTTCGTCGACCTGGCCGTACACCGGCTGCCGGACCGGCTCAGCTATGCCGCCGCCGTCGGCACCCTGGCCCTGCTCGGCCTGGCCGCCCTGCTGGCCGGCGACCCCACGGCCTGGTGCCGGGCCGTACTGGCCGGACTCGGCGCGGCCCTCTTCCTCGCCGGCACCACCCTGCTGCTCGGCCGCCGGGGCTTCGGGCTCGGCGACGCCAAGCTGGCGCTGAGCGCGGTCGCCGTACTCGGCTGGCTCGGCTGGCCGGCGGTGCTGCTCGGCACGCTGCTGACCTTCGGCTCCTCGGCGCTGTGCGGGCTGGCCCTGCTGGCCACCCGCCGGATCGGCTGGGGCGGCCACCTGCCGTTCGGCCCGTTCCTCGTCCTCGGCACGCTGGGCACCCTGGCACTGAGCTGACCCGCGCGACCCCGCCGCCCCACCCGGCCACCCGGCACCGCCGCCGACCCGTGCGGCGGGACGGCAGCGCCGCCGAGCCGTGCGCCTGGACGACGGCGACGCCGAGCCGTGCGGCGGGACAGCAGCGCCGCCGAGCCGTGCGGCCGGGCGGCGCGGGCCGGTCTCCGGCCGACGAGGGCAGCCGCCGTCCGGAGCGTCTCCTCCGGACGGTGGAGCGGTCGGCCGGCTGGCCGGTCGAGGTTTCTGGCCGATCACTCGACGGGCCGCCCGGCACGCCGCCGCAAATGCGCCGCAATCCGGCGCCGCTCCGGGTGCCCCGGGTGAGCAGAAGATCACCGGGACGGCCCGTTCCCCCTGGTGACCGGTACCGTACGTCGGTCATCCGATCGACTCTGCAATTCGGGGGAACCATGAAGCTGCGTACCCGGCGCCTGCTGGCCCGGGCCGGCGCGGGCGGCCTGGCGTTGTTCACCAGCGGCGCGATGATCGCCATCGGCGGCGCCGCCCACGCGGACGCCGGTGCCGACCTGGAGCTGACCGTCTCGTCCGACTCCGTCGCGGTCGGCGAACCGCTGGCCGCGCACCGGGCGGTGGCGTTGAACAAGGGCCCGGGCGACGCCGCGGGCTGGCAGTTCGAGTACGACCTGAGTGGGCTCGACGACAGCGTGGTGACGCTCGGCGACCGCCTGCACCTCGGCTGCGAGCTGACCGGCGAGAAGATCCGCTGCTCCACCATGGGCCTCGCCCCGGGGCACAGCCTCGCCCAGCCCACCCCGTTCACCCTGACGAAGGTGCCCGGCAAGCACGGCAGGGCGGGCTCCTACACGGTCACCGCGGTTTCGGAGACCGACCCGGACCAGACGAACAACTCGGCGAAGGTCGAGGTCGAGGTGCCGGCGATCGGGGTGGACCTGGCGGTCTACGCCGACGACGTCCACCAGGTCACCGAGGAGGGCGAGTTCACCGACCGGCCCGTGCCGCCGGGTGGCCGTACCCTGACCTTCGGGGTGGTCGCCAACTTCGGTGACACCATCGCCAAGGGCGTCAGGGTGCGGGTCGCCCTGCCGCAGTACCTGACCTTCGACGAGGTCGAGCCGGGCTGCGAGTACTCGGCCGGCAACCGGACGGTCACCTGCGACTACGACCAGATCACCCTGGTCCCCGCCGACCGGGACACCGACGACTCCGACGACGTCATCTCCGCCGTCGGAATCGTCTTCCCGGTGAAGGTCGCCGAGGACGCTCCCGGCCCGGTCGTCGCCCGGGGCGGCGAGATGTTCAGCAGCGCCCTCGCCGTCGAGGACGGGGTCGATTCGGCCTCGGTGGCCCGGAGCCGGAGCACCGGACTGCCGGAGGGCGCCAAGGGGATGTCGGCGAAGCAGGTCGACGACGCCGACCCGGCCGACAACACCGACACCTTCCGGGCGCACATCGGGGCGCCGTCGGGTGACGGTACCGGCGGTGGCGGTGGCGGCCTTCCGGTGACCGGTGTCCAGGCCGGCCTGGTCGGCGGCGTCGGAGCCGGCGTCGTACTGCTCGGCGGGGCGCTGTTCCTGCTCGCCCGGCGCCGCCGGGTCGTACTGGTCACCCCGGGCGACGAGAAGCCGGCCGCCTGACCGGTCGCGGATCTCCGGACGGGGCGGCGCGGCCGTCCCGTCCGGAAACGCCGACCGGGTGCGGCGGGCCGGGCCGGCGAGGTCAGCCGGCCGACGGGCCCACCGAACGGGCGGCCCGGTAGACGCGCATCTTCGCCCGGCTGCCGCAGACGCTCATCGTGCACCACCGACCGCGTCCGGCCGGGCTGTGGTCGTAGTAGACCCACTGGCACCGGTGTGCCGCACATGCCTTCAGCCGGGGCCAGGTGCCGGCGGTGGCGGCGTTCAGGATCGCCGCCGCCACCTCGGCGATCAACGCCGCCGACCCGCCGAGCCCGGTCGCCGGCACCGCCCGGGCCGCCCCGGTGGCGTCGATGGTGAGCAGCAGCGGGGACGTGGCGAGGGTGTAGCGCAGCGCGGCGGCGGAGGCGCTCGGCACCTCGTTGCCGGTGTGCCCCCGGCAGGCGTCCCGTAACGCCTCCCGGAACCGTCGGGTCTCCGTCACGTCGGAGTCGGTGAAGCTGAGTCCGGTCGCGCCGTGCGCGGCGGCGAAGGCGGTGAGTTCGGCGATCGTGCGCAGCCGGTCCCGGCCCGCCTCGATGTCGACGGTGTTCAACAGGTCCTGCACCAGCGCTAGCGGTCCGGGTGCGGGGGCACGGTCACCGGGCTGCCTCATGGCGCCACCGTACGCACCCGGCGCCAGATACGGAAACGTCTGTCGATGTCTTTCTCCGCCTCGGGCGGAGTCCGCCCTCCTCAGCGCCCCGCCCGGACCCGGCCCGCCCCGGCACGACGATCCGGGATCCGCTCCGGGCGGCACCGCCGGACGTACCCGGTGCGGCGCCGCTGTCGTCGGCACCGGCCATCGTGACGGCCGCTCCACCGACGATCGCCAGCAGCATGCTCCGGAGCCGGGCGTCGGCGTCCGGCGGCAGGAGTGCCGGCGGACAGCCGGTCGGGTGCTGCCGGCAGGGGCTCGTGGGGGCAGGGCAGCTGGCGGGCGAGGTCGGGATGGCCCGGAGCTGGAGCCCGAGCACGATCAGCCGGTCGGCACTGTGCACGACGCCCGGGCCGGCGGCGGGGGCGCTGTCCTCGCCGTCGCCCCGGAAGAGGTCGGGTGGGCTGGGGCGGAGCAGCCTGCGCAGCAGGTACCGGCCCTGGTGCACCCGGCGCCGCGTCAGGTCCGACCAGGGCGGCGGCGGCCCGGGCGGCAGCAGCCGGGTCAGTGCCCGGACCCCCCGGTGCTGTACCGCCCGGATCCGGCTCTCGGCCTGCCCCATCGCCCGGGCGGTCTCCGCCAGCGAGAACGCTTGGAGGAAGCGGAGGACGAGGCAGTCCCGCTGTTCCGGGTCGAGGTGCCGGAGTGCGGCCAGCAGCGGGCCGTTCACCAGCTCGGCGGCGCCGTCCCGGAGCGGGTGGTCCGGGTCGTCGACCGGTGACCGGTCACCCGGACGGTGGTCGGCCAGTACCTCCCGGGCGGTGTCGATCAGCCAGGCGCCCAGCTCACGGTCGGGGCCAGCGAACGTGTCGATCCGGTGCAGCACGCGGCGTACGGCGGTCGAGGTCAGTTCGGCGGCGAGTCGCCGGTCACCGACCCGGTAGTAGACGAACCGGAAGACGCTGTCCAGATAGCGCTCCACCACCCAGTGGTACGCCTCCGGCACGCCCAGCCTGCCCCGATCCGGCGGGGTGCCGGGTGGCGCGTCCGGGACGACCGCGTCCGGCGGGCCGGCGGCGGTCGGGTGGCCGGCGGCGGTCGGTGCGGTCGCGTCGGCCGGGGTGGCGGGGTTCGCCGCGCGCAGGTCGGCGTACCGCTCCTCGGCGGTGGCGAGTTCCTCGCCCAGCCGTACCGCCTCCGGGTGGCCGGCCGGCAGCCGGGCGGTCAGGTGCTGACCGGCCAGCTCCATCACCTCGATCGCCGACTCCACGAGGTCGAGCCGTCGGCGCCGCATCGCCAGCGCGAACTGGGTCTCGGCGAGGTCCCGCAACTCCTGCGCGGTACCCGGCGGATCGGTGGCGGACCGTTCGATCGCCTGCATGGCGCTGGTTTCCGCGCTGGCCAGCAGGTCGGCCGGCCACTCCGCCGGGCGGTCGGTGGCGATCGCGGCGGTCAGCGCGGCGGTCGCGTGCCGGGCGGCCCGACCGGACTCGCCGGTCTCCAGGCAGAGGACGGCGAGGTTGGCGTGGAGTTTCGCGCTGGTCACCGAGAGCCGGTCGGTGGTGCGCAGGGCCAGGTCGAGCAGGATCGCCGCCCGGTCCCGGTCGCCCCGGGCCGCGGCGAGGATCGCCCGGACGTTCTCGGTGGCCAGCCAGGCGTCGCTGCCCCGGGTGGTCCGCCAGGCCGCCCAGTCGAGCAGCCGTCCGGCCTCGGCGTGCAGGCCGAGCCGGGTGAGCAGCATCGCGAGCCGGTGCACGGCGCCCGGGTTCCGCTTCGTGTCGAAGGCGGCCAGCGAACTCAGCGCCGGCCGCAGCGGGTCGAACCCGGCCCGGCACCGGCCCGGCCGCCGCAACGCCGCCTCGGCCTCCGCGATGGCCCGGGGCAGCAGCTCGTCGAGTACGAGGTCGTCAGGTGCGGATCTGGTCACGGCTGCTCCTGGCGATCCAGTACCGGAGGGTCCGGTCCAGCACCTTGTGCAGAAAACGGCGGGCCTTGCGGCGCCCCAGCAGGCCCCGACTGATCATGCGGTCGAGCTGGTCACCCATCACGTTGAGTTCCCGGAGTTCCTCGGTCAGCCCGACCGGTTCGGCGTCGTACGCCCGTTGCAGTGCCCGGGTGTTCTCCTGGGCGATCCGGCGGGCGTCGGCGAGGACGTCGAGTTCGGCGAGGGCGTACTCGGCCTGCACCGCGATCAGTACGTTGGTGGCGTCGCCGGAGTGGTTCCACTTCGGTGCCTGCTCGACGAGCATGCCGAGTACGGCCGGTGGGCCGGGCTCGTCGGAGGGGCGTCGTACCCGCTCGACCGGACCGCCGCTGTAGCCCCGGTAGTCGCCGAGTTCCTGCTCGACCTTGAGTTCGAGCGCCGCGATCTCGCCGCCGCCGGTGCACCGGTGTCGCAGGTCGGCGTTGAGCACCGACCCCGTCAGCCGGTGCGGGCTGGCCTCCGGCCGGGCCGGTGCCACCCAGCCGTCGTTGTCGGCCGCCCTGGCCAGCACCGGCCGGACGACGGCCCGGGGCAGCGTGCCGGTGACGCAGATCAGGCCGAGGTCGTCGCGTCGGGCGATCCGCACCACCCGCCCGTCGACCGTTCCGCTGCCGGCCACGGTCATCGTCACCGGTTCGTCCTGGGCGAGCCGGGCGAGGCAGTGCCCTGCGGTGATCACCCAGTGGCTGCTGACCAGGAACCCGACGGTGTACCCGGGTGTCGCGTCGGGCTTGTCGCGCGGACGGATCCTGACCAGGTAGGAGTTCCGGGACGGCACGACGGCTCAGGCACGTTCGATGGTGAGGGTGACCTCGAACGAGACCTCGGCCGACGCCCGGGTGACGACGACGCCGCCGCTGGTGGCGAGGCTCAGCCCGAAGGTCGAGGTCACGGTCGAGACCCGGAATCCGGTGTCGTCGGGTTCGGTCTGCACCGACTCGCGCAGCATCCGGGAGATGTCCCGGACGGCGGTGCCGATGTCGTCGGCGCGTTCCTGTAGCAGGGTGGTGAGCCGCCGACTCGGGCCGATCTGGCGGGGATCGGTGCCGTCGGTCGGGAAGATCTCGACTCTGACCGGTGTGTGCGACATGTTGTTCCGTCCGGTGACAGGGGGACACTCGGGCCGGCGCGGCGGGCGTACGCCGGACGGCAAGAGTCCTAACGAGACATCGCCGCGTTATCGGTCGAGAACGGACCCGTGATTCACGTCACAGCAAGGTCGAGCCCGCCGAGCCGGTGGGTGAGTGCGGTGTGCCGGCGGCCGGTGCCGGCGGTACGGACCGCGATCGCCAGCGCCTTGCGCGAGCCGGCCAGTACCACCAGCTTCCGGGCCCGGGTCACCGCCGTGTAGAGCAGGTTCCGCTGCAACAACGTGTAGGAACTCATCGTCACCGGGATCACCACCGCCGGGTACTCGCTGCCCTGGGACCGGTGCACCGTGATGGCGTACGCGTGTTGCAGCTCGTCGAGTTCGTCGAAGTCGTACCCGATCTCCTCGGCCTCGTCGGTGCGGACGGTGAGTTTCCGGTCCTCGACCGACAGTTCGGTGACCACCCCGACGGTGCCGTTGAAGACCCCGGCGGCGCCCTTGTCGTAGTTGTTCCTGATCTGGATGACCTTGTCGCCGACCCGGAAGACCCGGGCGCCGTGCCGACGCTCCGGCTGCCCCTCCCGATAGGGCGAGATCGCCTGTTGCAGCGCGGTGTTCAGGCTGCCGGCGCCGGCCGGGCCCCGGTGCATCGGGGTGAGCACCTGGATGTCCCGGGGCTTCAGGCCGAACTTGCGGGGCACCCGGCGGGCGACGATGTCCACCACCAGGTCGGCGGTGGCCTCCGGCTCGTCCACCGGAAAGAGGAAGAAGTCGGGATATTCGCCGAGCAGCGGGGACTGGCCGGCGTTGATCCGGTGCGCGTTCACCACCACCCCGGACTGCTGCGCCTGCCGGAAGATTTTCGTCAGCCGGACCCGGGGGATCGACCCGGCGCCGAGCACGTCCCGGAGCACCTCGCCGGCCCCGACCGAGGGGAGTTGGTCGACGTCGCCGACCAGCAGCAGGTGCGCGCCGGGTGCGACCGCCCTGACCAGCTTGTTCGCCAGGAGCAGGTCGAGCATCGACGCCTCGTCCACCACCACCAGGTCGGCGTCGATCGGGTTGTCCCGGTCGTGCGTCGGGTCGCCGCCGGGGCGCAGTTGCAGCAGCCGGTGCACGGTCGCGGCCGGATGCCCGGTAAGTTCGGTCATCCGCTTCGCGGCCCGGCCGGTCGGCGCGGCCAGCACGATCTTCGCCCCCTTGGCGGCGGCGAGTGTGATCACCGAGGAGACGGTGAACGACTTGCCGCAGCCGGGTCCGCCGGTCAGCACCGCGACCTTCGAGGTCAGGGCGAGCCGGACCGCGGCCTCCTGCTCGGGGGCCAGTTCGGCACCCGTCCGGGTACGCAGCCAGGCCAGCGCCTTCGCCCAGTCCACGGTCGCGAAGGCCGGCATCCGGTCGTCACGGTGATGCAGCAGCCGGAGCAGGCTCGCCGCGAGCGCCGACTCGGCCCGGTGGAACGGCACCAGGTAGACCGCCGGAATGGTGCCGCCCTCGGCGCTCGGGTTCGGCACCGCCTCCCGGACCACGCCCTCGTCGGCGGCGAGGTCGGCCAGGCAGTCCCGGACCAGTTCGACGGGGACCCCGAGGATCTCGGCGGCGTCCGCGACCAGGTTCGGCTCGGGCAGGTAGCAGTGCCCGGCGTCGGCGGCCTCGGAGAGGGTGTACTGGATGCCGGCCCGGACCCGCTGCGGGCTGTCGTGCGGGATGCCGACCGCTTGGGCGATGGTGTCGGCGGTCTTGAAGCCGATCCCCCAGACGTCGGCGGCCAACCGGTACGGCTCGTTGCGGACGACCGAGATGGAGCCGTCGCCGTACTTCTTGTAGATGCGTACGGCCAGCGAGGTGGAGACGCCGACGCCCTGGAGGAAGACCATCACCTCCTTGATGGACTGTTGCTCGACCCAGGCGGCGGCGATGAGTTTCGTCCGCTTCGGGCCGAGCCCGGGGACCTCGACCAGCCGCCCGACCTCCTCCTCGATCACCCGCAGGGTGTCGACGCCGAAATGCCCGACGATCCGTTCGGCCATCTTCGGCCCGATCCCCTTGATCAGCCCCGAGCCGAGGTACCGCTCGATGCCCTGGACCGTCGCCGGCAGCACCGTCGTGTACGACTGCACCTCGAACTGCCGCCCGTACTTCGGGTGCGTGCCCCAGCGCCCGACCAGCCGTACGCTCTCGCCGGGCTGCAACCCGAGCAGCGAGCCGACCACGGTCAGCAGGTCGGGGCCGCTGCGTTCGGTGGCGAACCGGGCGATGGTGTAGCCGGTCTCCTCGTTGGCGTAGGTGATCCGCTCCAGTACCGCCTCCAGCACCACCCCGGCCGGCCGCTCGGTGGGGCCGTCCCCGGCGGTCGACGCCGGCCGTACGGCGGTCGGTGCCTGCTGTCCGGTCACCGGAGCATCATGGCGCACACCCCCGTCACCCCGTGCCCGACAGTCACCCTCAGCCCGCTAAACCCGCTGGGCGCGCTAGGCCCGTTCGGCCCGTTCGGCCCGTGGGGCCCCGTTCGGCTCGCTGGCCCCGCCGGTCGCCACTCCGGTCGATCGGGGTCCCGGCCGGGGTGAGCGGGCTTAGCGTGAGGCCATGGACGACGGGGAGCGGGCGCTGGTGATCGACGGCGAACTGCACGACCTGCTGGTCATGCTCGCCAACAGCCGCAACGAGACGGTCGGCGAAACGGCCACCCGGCTGATCGAGGCGGAGTTCGACCGGATCAACCCGGGAATGCTGGACGACATCCGCCGTCCCGGTGCGGCGATCAAGCGCCTCTACGCGGCGACCGGTCGGCCGGTTCCGCCGGCCTTCCAGCAGATGGTCGAGCGCGAGTTCGGCGGTGCCGCCGGGGTGCGCGAACTCGACGACACCGGCGAACTCCAGCGCATGTAGCGGCCCGCCGGGTCGGGAGGCGGGCGCGGGCCGCCCCCGCTGCGCCGCCCGGTCGGGTAAGAATGGCCGCGATGATCGAGGCCATCGAACTGACGAAGCAGTACCGGCGGGTCCGGGCCGTGGACGGGGTGACGTTCACCGCCGTGCCGGGCCGGGTGACCGGATTCCTCGGGCTGAACGGCTCGGGCAAGACCACGACGCTGCGGATGCTGCTCGGGCTGAGCCGGCCGACCTCCGGCCGGGCGCTGATCAACAAGCGGCGGTTCCGGGATCTGGCGCAGCCGCTGCGGCAGGTCGGTGCCGTCCTCGAACAGGGCATCAGCCACCCCGGCCAGACCGGCCGGGCGCACCTGGTGGCCCAGGCGATCCTGGCCGGCGCCGGCCGGTCCCGGGTCGACCACCTGGTCGAGTACGTCGGCCTCGCGCACGCCGCCGACCAGCGCACCGGCGACTACTCGCTCGGCATGCGGCAGCGGCTCGCGGTGGCGACCGCGCTGCTCGGCGACCCGCCGGTGCTGATCCTGGACGAGCCGGCGAACGGTCTCGACCCGGAGGGGATCGCCTGGCTGCGGGAGCTGCTGCGCGAGCGTGCCCGGGCGGGCGGCACCGTCCTGATCTCCAGCCACCTGCTGGCCGAGCTGGCCCAGCTCATCGACGACGTGGTGATCATCGCCAAGGGCCGGGTCAGGCGGGCGGCCCCGCTCGCCGAGCTGTACGGCGGCACCACCCGCCGGCTGCGGATCCGGGGCCGTGACCCGCGTCGGCTCTGGCAGGCGTTCGAGCGGGCCGGCGGCCGGGTCAGCTCGGACGGGTACGTGCTGGAGGTGCTGGGCCTCTCGCCGGAGGAGGCGGGCGAGATCGCCTTCCAGGCGCGGGTACCGATCTACGAGCTGACCAGCGACGCCCCGAACCTCGAACAGATCTTCCTCAACCTGGCGGCGGCCTGATGATCACACTGGTCCGCAGCGAGCTGTACCGGGTGGCGACGATCCGGTCGAGCTGGATCTCGATCGCCGTGTTCAGCGTGCTGGGCGCGCTCTTCGGCGCGGTGAACGTCGACGCCTGGGCGCTGCTGGCCGGGATGGGCGCGTTCGGCCTCGCCGTACTCGGCGTGACCCAGCACTACCAACACCGTACGGCCGTGCTGCTGCATCTGGCCCGACCGGGTCGGCTGCCGACCCTGCTGGGGCAGATCGTGGCGGGCGTGATCGTGGCGGTCGGGTTCGCCGCCGTCAGCGGGGTGACCGTGCTAGCCAAGGGCGACCTGACGCAGTACCGGAACACCCTGGTCCTGGCGCCGGTGATGGCGGTCTTCGGCGCCGCCAACGCGGCGGTGGTACGCCGACCCACCTGGCTGTTCCTCGGGTACGCCGGCTGGTTCGTCTTCGTCGAGGGCCTGCTCGGCCGGCTCTCCGCGCCGCTGCCGTTCTCGGCCTTCCTGGGTGCCGGCGGTGGTGACCGGACCAGCCTGCTGATCGCCGTCGGCTGGACGGTGCTGGCCCTGCTCGGCGCGGTGATCGCCGTCCGCCGGGACCTGACCGGCGACTGACCGCCTCGGCCGTCGTCAGGTGTTCTCGTCAACGACGTCCTGGTCGTCGTCATCGTGCTCCGGCGGCAGCAAGAACGGAGCGGGCCGGTACTCGTTTACCGGGGCGCCGGCTGGACGTTCCGCGATCTGGCGCAGCCGCTGCGGCAGGTCGGTGCCGTCCTCGAACAGGGCATCAGCCACCCCGGCCAGATGGCGGCACGGCACCGACCGGGCTGGCCGGAGGCTGCGGGCGGATCGATACGCGGCGTATCGCCGATCTATCGAGTGCAACTCCAGGATCAGGGATTGTCTCGGCGACTTCCGTGCCGGGCAGGATCCGGGGGGAAGCAATGAACGACCACTGGCCGGTGCCTGGCGAGGGACACTCCAAGCCGGATGGAGCGCCGCCGGGGCATCGGCCGCCCGCCGCCGGCTATCCGCCACCAGCACCGGGCTACCCGCCACCGGCAGCGGGTTATCCGAGTCCGCCGTCGGCACCGGGCAACCCGCCACCGGCGGTGGGCTATCCGGGGCTGCCGCCGGCATATCAAGCGCCGCCTGGGCAGGTACCGCCTGGGCAGGTACCGCCCGGGCGGATGGCGCCGCCGGGGGCGGGACCGGTGGGCGGAGTGCCGCCGCAGGGTGGCGGGCGGCGGTCGTACAAGCTCTGGCTGGCGGTGGGTGCCGCTGTCCTGGTCGTACTGCTGGTGGGTGCGGCGGCGGTGGTCGTCGGCAGGGGTGGCGACGCCCCGGTGGTCGCGGACCAGCCGTCCGCTTCGGCGTCACCGGAGGGCTCGGTGCATCCGGCGGACCGGTTGGAGGAGATGCTCAAGGCGCAGGGGGAGGCGCTGCTCCGTGGTGACGAGCAGGGCTGGCTGGCCCCGATCGACCCGGGCAACCGGAAGCTCTACGAGCACTATCGCAGCCAGTTCACGGTGCTGCGGGCGCTGAAGGTCTCAGCCTGGCAGGTCAGGATGGGCATCCCGCCGATAGTGGTGCTCGGCAGGGAGACCGAGGCGCGGATGATGGTCGCCTACTGTTTCGGCACCCCCAGGTGCCCGGAGTTCAAGCAGTTGTACGGCGAGGCTGCGCAGTTCACCCAGGACCTGAGGGTCCGGTGGGGCGAGGACGGCACGATTCTGGTCACCGGGTCGAAGGCGGCCGAGCGGGACCGGTTCGAGGCGCGCCCGCTGCCCTGGGAGAGCGAGCGGCTGACCGTACGGGAGGGGCGGCGGGTGATCGTGGCCGCCCCCGCCGGCCAACTGAGCCGGCTCGGTGAGGTGGTCGCCGCCGCCGACCGGGCCGCCCCGATCGTCGACCGCTACGCCAGGCTCGCCGGGCGTGAGCCGCCCACCCACTACATCGTCTTCCTGGCCGGCGAGACGGAGTGGAACGCCTGGCGGGGTGGCAAGAAGGGCAAGTGGGTCAGCGGATACGCCTATCGGGTGGGCCTGATGACCAGCAACGTGGTGATCCGGATGAGCCGGGTCGACCGGGACTACATGGAGACGATCCTGCGACACGAGTTCGGGCACGTGGTCACGGCGACCGGCTCCGACCCCTACGGCACGTCGGTGTTCGACAAGTGGCTGGTGGAGGGGATCGCGGAGTACATCGGTCGGTCGGGCGAGCCGGCGTCCCGTACGCCACGGATGGGCGCCATCCGACAGTACGTGCGTCAGAAGGGCTGGCCGCGGACGATCAAGTTGCCGTCGCTGGACGTGGAGGCGGAGGACGTGGAGGTGGACGCCTTCTACGGCCTGAACTATCTGACCATGAGCTGCCTGGCCAAGCGGCACGGAGAGCCGAAGCTGTTCCGCTGGTGGATCGACGTGGTCCACGGCGAGGTCGACGACGACCAGGCGACCCGCAAGCACTTCGGCGAGAGCTGGACGGCGATGGAACGCGCCTGCCTCTCCTACATCCGCCGCACCGTCTGAGGAACGGGGAGATTGTGCCCGACCAGGACCGACCATCCGCACCGGGTCACCCGACACCGCAGTACCCGCCGCCGCCAGCCCGGTACCCGGCGGCACCGCCGTACCCGCCGCCGGCTCCGCATCCCGGTCATCCGGCGGCGCCCTGGCCGGGATACCCGGGCCGGCCGCCCGCGCCCCGGTCCGCCGGCCCGACCGGCTGGTCGGTGGGGCGCTGGCTGGCGGTGGGCGCGGCAGCGGGCGTGCTGCTGCTGGTCGGGGTGGTCTCGCTGGTGCGGTTGGTGGCCAGCCAGGCGGTCCACTCGGGCCCCGACGTCGTACTGGCACCGACGTCGGGGCAGAGCGGCTACGTGCAGCCGGGCGAGAGACTGGAGCAGCTGCTCAGGGCGCAGGGCGAGGCGCTGCTCCGGGGCGACGAGCAGGGCTGGCTGGCGCCGCTCGACCCGGACGACGCGCAGCTGCGGGAGGCGTACCGCAGCCAGTTCAGGACACTTCGCGCGCTGCGGGTCTCCTCCTGGCAGGCGAGGCCGGTGGTCCGGCCCCTGCTGAAGCGGGGCGAGGAGACCAGCACCGACGTCACCGTCGCCTACTGTCTCGCCGTACCGAAGTGCCCGCCGGCCAGGTTCGTCGGTCCCGAGGCTCCGCAGTTGACCCAGGAGTTGACCGTGCGGTGGGGGCCGGACGAACAGACCGTCACCATCACCGGATCCCGGGCCGCCGAACGCGATCGCTACGGTTCCCGTCCACTGCCGTGGGAGGACGGCGGGTTGACCGTCCGGGAGGGGCGGCGGGTGATCGTGGCCGCCGCGCCGGGCGAGACCGAGCGGCTCGCCGAGGCGGTGTCGGCGGGTGACCAGGCCGCGTCGGTCGTCGACCGGTACGGCCGGCTCGCCGGACGGGAGGTGCCCGAGCGCTACATCGTCTTCCTGGCCGGTGCGAGGGAGTGGCGCACCTGGCGGGGCGGAACGGCTCCGGAGTGGGCGGCGGCCTACGCGTACGGCGCGGGCAAGACGCCCAGCAACGTGGTGGTGCAGATGGCCGAGATGCGCGACCGTGCCGGGCTGCTCGGTACGCTGCGCCACGAGTTCGGGCACGTGATCACCGTGCCCGGGACCGACGACATCCTCGGCAGCATCCACCAGTGGCTGGTCGAGGGAATCGCCGAGTACATCCAGTGGGGCGGCAAGCCGCCGGCTCGGGCCCAGCTCACCGAGGTGCGTGCCCACCTGCGCGGCGGCCAGTGGCGGGGCAGCATCCAGCTTCCCCGGCTCGCCAGCACCTCCTCCGACGCCGAGGCGCGGGTCTTCTACCTGATGAACCACCTGACGATGACGTGCGTGGCCGACCGGCACGGCGAGGCCAAGCTCTTCAGGTGGTGGTACGCGATGGTGAGCGAGGGCTCGGCCAACTACGAGCCGGCGACCCGGGAGTCTCTCGGCGAGAGCTTCGCGGCGCTGGACCGGGCCTGCGTCTCCCACCTGCGCCGCGCCGTCGGCTGAGTTCTGACGTCGTACCCCGCGACGGGGGCGGGGAACGACGTCCGGGTGACCGAGGCCGGCGAGGGCTCCGGTCACCCGCCGCCGGTGAAGTACTGCCCGGCCGGGGGATCCGGGGCCGAAATCCATCGCTCAAGATGAATATCCGGCGCCGGTACCGGCGTTGGTGACCGAGAGCGAGGATTCCGTGCGCAGTCGTCCGTCCCGCCCGGCCCGTACCCTGATCCTGGCCGTCCTCGTCGCCGCCCTGACCGTCACCGGCGGGCCCGCCGCGCACGCGGCGGCCGAGGACACCGAACCGCCCAGCACGCCCGGCCCGATCACGGTCGCCGCCGCCACCACCAACTCCGTCGAACTCACCTGGGCACCGTCGAGCGACAACGTCGGGGTGGTGGAATACCACGTCTCGCAGATCTTCACCGACATCGCGATGCTGCACCGGACCCCCACCAACAGCATCGTGCTCACCCGCATGCAGCCGTCCCGGACGTACACCTTCGGGGTCTGGGCGGTCGACGCGGCCGGCAACCGGTCGACGGCGCCGCCGTCGCTGCGCTTCACCCTGCCGCCGGGCGACAGCCAGCCGCCGACCGCACCCGAATCGCTCACCGTGGCGGAGGTCGGGGAGAGCAGCGTCGGCCTGCGTTGGAACGCCTCCACCGACAACGTGCTGCTGGCCCGGTACGAGGTGCTGTCGATCGGGCCGACCGGGGAGACCAGCGTGGTGGGACGGGTCCCCATGCTGCCGCCCGCCTATCCCAGTACCGCGCTGACGGTCTCCGGGCTGGCGCCGCGCACGGCGTACCGGTTCGCGGTGCGCGCGGTGGACGAGGCCGGCAACCAATCGGCGCTCTCCAACCAGGTCGCCGTGACCACCGGGCCAGCGCCGACCTGCACGGCCCGGGCCCAGCGCGGCGGCGCGGATGTCTGGATCTCGGTCCGGAACGTCGCCGCGACCCCGGTCGACGGGTGGACGCTGACCTGGGCGCTGCCGGACTCGCAGCGGATCACCGCCATCTGGAACGCGGCGCTGGTCAGCCATGTCGGCGGGGTCGTCACCACCCGGAACGTCGGCTGGAACCCGGTGATCGCCCCGGGCGCGACGGTGACCATCGGATATCTCGCCGCCGGAACCTTCCAACCAGACCGGATCACCCTCAACGGCCAGCTCTGCCAGGCCGGCTGACCGCCCGAGAGCCCTCGCCGAATGGACGTCGGCCGGCTGACCGGCCCGAGAGGCCCGGCCGACCGGGCGCCGGCCGGGTGCGGGTGGAGGGCGCGCCGGAGCGTGCGCGCCCTCCACGACCATCGCGCCGGCTGGCTCCCGTCCGTCGTCGGACCGGTTCATCCCCCGGGCCGGCGGCCGCGTGTCCTGCGGTGCAGACCGGCGTTTACCTAGGTAATCGCACCTGTGCCCGTGCTGTCGATTGACAGGACTGCCGATATGAGAGGGAGTCGTCGATCCGATGCGCCGACGGTCCGGACACTGACCGGTGGGCGAACTTCCGCCGTACGCCGCGGAGATCGCCGCCGAGGTCGAGCGGGTGGCGTCCTCGTCGGCCGGTACCGAGGAACGGGTGGCCGAACTCTTCGTGGTGCTGCGCCGGCTGGTCCCGTACGAGGCGGGTGTGCTCCAGGTGCTGAATCCGGAGCGGCGCCGGTTCGAGACGCTCGGCGCCGTCGGCTACCGCGAGTCGATCATGACGCATCTGCTCGGAGCCGCGCACTACCAGGAGGTCGAGCTGCTCGGGCTGCACCGGGACCGGGCCCCGGTCCGGGTCCGGGACGCCCCGATACCGTTGGCCGAGATCTGTTCCTGGGTCGAGCACTTCGCCCCGGCCGGCTTCCGGGAGGGCGTCGGGGTCCCGCTGTTCAGTCCGGACGGCCGGCAGATAGGTGTGCTGGCCCTGCACACCGAGACCGCCGAGCACCCGACCGACGAGGCTCGGGACTTTCTCGGCCTGCTCGCCCCGGTGATCGCCGACGCGGTGGATCCGATGCGTTCGATCGTCACACTGTCCACGGTCGTCACCTCGGCGGTCGCCGGGGTGGTCCTCACCCGTGCCGGTGAGGTGCTCGCGCTGCCCGGACTGCCGGAGCATCCCCGGCTGCGGCCCGGCTCGGCGGTACTCGTCGCGGCGGCGGAGAGCCTGGCCGAGGGGGAGCGGCACGCCGCGTTCCTCTGCCCCGGCGGGCGGGACCCGGCCGACCGTGGCTATGCCCGGGTCACCGTGCTGTCCTGCTCGGGGCACGCACCGGCGTACCTGCACGCCGTGGTGCTGCTCTTGCCCCCCGGTGACCTGCACGGCTTGACCCCTCGGGAACTGGAGATCCTCGGGCTGCTCGTCGACGGCTGGCCCAACCAGCGGATCGCGAAGGCCCTGGTGGTCGCCCCGCGTACCGTCGCCGCGCACGTCGAACACATCCTCGCCAAACTGGCGGCCCCGTCCCGGACCCTGGCCGCCGTACGCGCGCTGCGGCTGGGGCTCTACGTGCCGCGATCGTTGACTCGGAGCGGAAGATGACCCGTACCCCCGCCCTCCCCGAACTGTTCCACGAGGCGGCGTCGATCCTCGCCAGCCCGCCCGGCACCGACCGCCCGGCACAGTGGTTGTCGCTGCTGCGCCGGGTGGTCCCGTACGACGCGATCTGGCTGTCCCTCTTCGACGACCGGTCCCACCGGTTCGCCGAGGTGGCCGGCGCCGGATACGACGACCGGATCCGCAACTACTTCCGCACCGGGGAGACGACGCGGCAGGCCGAGCAGGCGGGGCTGACCGAGTCGCCGCTGCCGTGTCGCGGTCGGGACCTGCCGGTTCCGGCCGTCGAGTACCCGGTCTGGAGTGACTACTACCTGCCGGCCGGTTACCGGGAGGGCTTGGCGGCCGGGCTCTTCAGCCGGGACCGCCGGCACGTCGGCATGCTCGTGCTGAGCACCGAGGACCCGGACCATCCCACCGACGCGGAGCGGGACGTGATCGGCCTGCTGACGCCCCGGATCGCCGCCACCCTGGACCCGTTGCGGTCGCTGGCGACGCTGGCCAGGGTGGTGCACGACGCCGTCGCCGGGGTGGTGCTGACCCGGGTCGGCGAGCCGCTGCCCCTCTGCGGACTGCCCGACCATCCGCTGCTGGCGGCGGGTTCGACGCTGCTGGCCGTGATCGACGAGTACGCGCCCCGGGGCGAGGGCGCCGTCTCGTTCCTCTGGCCGGCGCGGCACCGGCGGCAGCCGTCGTACCGCCCGGCGGGTGGCGGGTGGGAGGTGCGGGACGAACTGCTCCGGGTCGTGGTGCTGGGCTGCGCCGCCGCCCTGTCGCCGCTGGTCGGGGTGGCGATGCTCGCGCCGGTGCCGGCCGGCGGCTGCCCGTTGGACCGGCGCGAACTGGTGGTGCTGGGTCTGCTCCTGGCGGGCTGGACGGAGGAGCGGGTCGCGGTCGGGCTCGACCTGCCGGGTGCGGCGGTCGCCGAGTCGGTGCAGCGGTGCGTCGCCGGCCTGGAGGCCCCGGACCGGCACGTCGCCCTGCTGCGGGCGGCCCGGCGGGGCTGGTTCATCCCGCACCTGCCCGGGGCGGCGCCACCGAACTGAGTGCCGTTCGGGTCCGCCGCCGTTTCCGGCGGCGGTCCTCGCCGTTCTCTTAGGTAACCGCATCAGTGCGGGCAGTGTGGTGGCGGCGCTGCGGACACGGCGAGGAGTGGATCATCATGCGGGCGACGGCTCGGTGTACCGGTACGGGGGATGGTTGAGCTGCCACCCGGTGCCGCCGAGATCGTGGCTGACATTGAGCGGATCGCGGCGCTGCCGGGAGATGTGCGGGACCGGGTGCCGGAACTGCTGAAGGTACTGCACCGGCTGATGCCGACCGGCGGCTCGATGATGCACGTGCTCGACCCGGAGCGTCGGGAGTTCGAGGCGATGGGGGAGTCCGGTTACACGGAGGCGACTCTCGCCTACATGCGCAGCTCGGAGCATTACCGGGAGATGGAGCTGCTCGGCATGGACCGGGACCGGCCGCCGATGTGCGTACGCGACGCGCCGGTACCGCCCGGTGAGTTGCAGTCCTGGGCGGAGCACCTGGAGCCGGCGGGTTTCCGGGAGGGGATCGGCCTCACCCTGTTCAGCCGGGACGGACGGCATCTCGGACTGATCACCCTGCACACCGACGACCCGGCGCAGCCGAGCGATGCGATCCGGGACTTCCTCGGGCTGCTCACGCCGACGTTGGCCGACGCCGTCGACCCGATGCGGTCGATCGTCACGCTGTCGAGGATCGTCGCCGACGCGCAGTGGGGTGTGGTGCTGACCCGGGCCGGCAACGTGCTGCCGCTACCCGGGCTGCCGAGCCATCCGCTGCTGGAGGTCGGGGCGCCGGTGTTGGAGGTGGCGGCGGCCGGGCTGCGCGAGGGGCACGTGCACAACTCGTTCCTCTGCCCGTACCCGTCGTCGGACGATTCGGGCCGGCACCTCCAGGTGACCGTACTGGCCTGTCCGGCCTCGGCGCCGCCACACCTGCTCGCGGTGCTGCTGATCTCCCCCACGAGAGACCTGCGCGGCCTGACCAGGCGGGAGTTGGAGATCCTCGGACTGCTCGTCGACGGCTGGTCAAACCAGCGAATGGCGAGCCAGTTGGTGATCACCCAACGCACGGTTGCCGCGCACATCGAACACATCCTGGACAAGATGGATGCCCCGACCCGTACCCTGGCCGCCGTCCGTGCACTGCGGCTGGGCCTCTACGTCCCCCAGCCCCTCGCCCGGATCCGACGCTGACCGTTCCGCGTCGTCGTACCGGCCTGTCCGCCGACGAAGGTTCTGTGATGACCGCTCCTCCACCATCATCGTCGAAGGCGATCCGTGGCCTGGCCGAGATCGCCTCGGCGGTGGCCCGCGCCGGTCAGCCGGACGAGTTGCTGGCCGGGATCGGCGCGGTGGTGCCGGTCCAGGCCGCCTGGCTCGCCCTGCTCGACGACCGGCAGCGCCGGTACGCCGAGGTCGCCAGCTTCGGTTACGACACCCGGATCCGGAACTACTTCGGCACCGCGGCGCTGCTGGAGCAGGTCGAACTGGTCGGGCTGACCAGCTCGCCCGTGCCGCAGCGGGCCCGTGACTCGCCGGTGCCGCTGGCCGAGCTGCCGGTCTGGGGGGACTACTACTTTCCGGCCGGCTTCCGGGAGGGGATCGCGGTCGGCCTGTTCACCCCGGACCGCCGGCACGTCGGGGTACTGGTCATGTGCACCGACGACCCCGATCGGCCGACCGACGCCGAGCGGGATCTGGTCGCGGCGCTGGCTCCACAGGTCGCCGCCGCCGTCGACCAGGTCCGGTCGCTGGCGGTGCTGGCCCAGGTGGTCCGGAACGCCCGAGCGGGTGCGGTGCTGACCCGCAGCGGCGATGCGCATCCGCTGCCCGGCCTGCCCGGGCATCCGCTGCTGGCCCCGGATTCGGCGCTGCCCGGCGTGGCCCTGCACCAGGCGGTCAGCTGCGGCGGCTCCGCCTCGTTCCTCTGGCCGGCCTGTGTCGGACTGGAGCCCGACGACCGGTCGGGGTTGCTCCAGGTCGCCGTGCTGGGCTGTGCCACCGCACCGCCGTCCGTGGTCGGGGTGCTGGTGCTCTCTGCGCTGCCCGGCGGCCGGTCGGTGCTGACCCGCCGCGAGTTGGTGGTGGTCGGCCTGCTGCTGGAGGGCTGGTCGGACCGGCGCATCGCGGTCGGCCTGGGCCTGCCGGTCGGCACCGTCGCCGAGACCGTCGCGCGGATCGTGGCCAAGCTGGACGCCCCGGACCGGCACGCGGCGCTGCTCCGAACGGCCCGACGCGGCTGGTTCATCCCGCCCTGCCCCGGCCGTCCCCGCCCGGATTGACTGTCCGGTTCCCTCGGCGTCCCGGACGTTTCCCCTGAGGTCCGGACGTTTCCCCGGAACTCCGGACAGCCGCAGTGCTCTGGATCACAAGCCGGAACATGGAGCACCGTTTGTTACTTGAGTCGTACAAGCTCAACTAACGATGGCAGGTGTGTGATGGCAACTCTTCCGGTTCTTGCTCTGACCGACGCTGTCCTGCTGCCCGGCATGGTCATCCCGGTGACCCTGGACGCGACCACCCAGGCAGCGGTGGACGCCGCCCGGGCCACGGGCGACAAGAAGCTTCTGGCCGTGCCCCGGGTCGACGGGGAGTACGGCTCCATCGGCGTCATCGCCACGATCGAGAAGGTCGGCCGGCTACCCAGCGGCGAACCCGCCGCCGTGGTGCGTGGCGAGGCCCGGGCCCGGATCGGCTCCGGCGTGCCCGGTCCCGGTGCGGCCCTCTGGGTCGAGACCGTCCAGATCACCGAGCCGGCACCGGCCGGCCGGGCCAAGGAACTCGCCCGGGAGTACCGGGCACTGGTGACGTCACTTCTGCAACAGCGCGGCGCCTGGCAGGTCATCGACGCGGTCGAGCGGATGACCGACCTGGCCGAGTTGGCCGACTCGGCCGGCTACGCGCCGTGGCTCACCCTGGAACAGAAGATCGAACTGCTGGCCGCACCGGACGTGACGGCCCGGCTCGACCTGCTGGTCGGCTGGGTGAAGGCGTACCTGGCCGAGCAGGAGGTCACCGAGCAGATCAACTCCGACGTGCGGGAGGGACTGGAGAAGTCCCAGCGCGAGTTCCTGCTCCGCCAGCAGCTCGCCGCGATCCGCAAGGAGCTGGGCGAGGACGAGCCGGACGGCTCGGCCGACTACCGCTCCCGGGTCGAGTCCGCCGAACTGCCCGACAAGGTACGCGAGGCGGCACTGCGCGAGGTCGGCAAGCTGGAGCGGGCCAGTGACGCCTCCCCGGAGGCGGGCTGGATCCGTACCTGGCTGGACACGGTGCTGGAGATGCCGTGGTCCACGCGTACCGAGGACAACACCGACCTGGTCCAGGCCCGGCAGGTGCTCGACGCCGACCACGCCGGCCTGGCCGACGTGAAGGACCGCATCCTGGAGTACCTGGCGGTGCGCAACCGGCGCGCGGCCCGCAACCTCCAGGTCGTCGGCGGCCGTGGCTCGGGCGCGGTGCTCGCCCTCGGCGGCCCGCCCGGGGTCGGCAAGACCAGCCTCGGCGAGTCGGTCGCCCGGGCGCTGGGCCGGAAGTTCGTCCGGGTCTCCCTGGGCGGCATCCGGGACGAGGCCGAGATCCGTGGCCACCGCCGGACGTACGTCGGCGCGCTGCCCGGCCGGATCGTCCGGGCGCTGCGCGAGGCGGGCTCGATGAACCCGGTCGTGCTGCTCGACGAGGTCGACAAGATCTCGGCGGGGTACGCCGGTGACCCGGCCGCCGCCCTGCTGGAGGTGCTGGACCCGGCGCAGAACCACACGTTCCGGGACCACTACCTGGAAGTCGACCTCGACCTGTCCGACGTGCTCTTCCTCGCCACCGCCAACGTGGTGGAGGCGATCCCCGGCCCGCTGCTGGACCGGATGGAGCTGGTGACGCTGGACGGCTACACCGAGGAGGAGAAGGTCGCGATCGCCCGGGACCACCTGCTGCCCCGGCAGATCGAGCGGGCCGGACTGACCGCCGAGGAGGTGAGCGTCTCCGACGAGGCGCTGGGCCGGATCGCCGCCGAGCACACCCGCGAGGCGGGGGTACGCCAGCTCGAACGCGCGCTGGCGAAGATCCTCCGCAAGGTCGCGGTCGCGCTGGCCTCGACCGAGGGTCCGGTACGCGTCGACACCGACAACCTGACCAGCTACCTGGGCCGGCCGAAGTTCACGCCGGAGTCGGCGGAGCGGACGGCGGTGCCCGGGGTGGCGACCGGGCTGGCGGTGACCGGTGCCGGCGGTGACGTGCTCTTCATCGAGGCGACCAGCATGGAGGGCGAGCCGGGGCTGACCCTGACCGGGCAGCTCGGCGACGTGATGAAGGAGTCGGCGCACATCGCCCTCTCCTACCTCCGGTCGAACGGCCGGGCGCTGGGGCTGGACCCGAACGCGCTGGCCGGACGGCGGATCCACCTGCACGTCCCGGCGGGTGCGGTGCCGAAGGACGGTCCGAGCGCCGGCATCACCATGGTCACCGCGCTGGCCTCGCTGGCCAGCGGCCGGCCGGTACGCCCGGAGTTCGGCATGACCGGCGAGGTCACCCTCTCCGGCCGGGTGTTGCCGATCGGCGGGGTGAAGCAGAAGCTGCTCGCCGCGCACCGGGCGGGGCTGACCGAGGTGATCATCCCGGCCCGGAACGAGCCGGACCTGGACGACCTGCCCACCGAGGTGCGGGAGGCACTGACCGTGCACACCCTGGCCGACGTGGCGGACGTACTGGCGCTGGCCCTGCGGCCGGCCGACGACCCGGGGCTGCTCGACACGGCCGACGGCCCGGCGCTGGCCGCCGCCTGACCTGACCCGACAACCGATCGACGGGCCGTCCGCGATGCGCGGGCGGCCCGTCGCCGTCGCTCCCAGGCTGCGGTACGTTCCGGGTCAGTCCAGCACCTCCACGGCGTCACCGACGCTGACCGTACGACCCTCGGCAACCCCGCCCGACTCGGCCCACACCGTCAGCTGGAGACCGAAGAGGAGCCTCCGGCCGATGTTCCGGCGGGCGGCGAGCATCCGCAACGGCTCCCGCCCCCGCTCCCCGGTCTCCTGGTCGATCGTCGAGATCAGACACCGGCCACACTCGGCGGCGCCCTGGAACACCGCACCGCCGATCCTGATCCGCCGGCCGACCCACTCGCCCTCGGCCCACGGCGCGGCACCGTCGACCACCACGTTGGGGCGGAACTGGATCATCGGCAGTGGCCCCTCGGCGCTGCCCGACTCCCGCAGCCAGCCGTTGAACGCGTCCAGCGACGCGGTGTTGGCCAGCAGCAGCGGGGTGCCGTCGGCGAAGCTCAGCTCGGCGCCGACCTCGGTCGGCACCGGCCAGGGCACGAGGTTGCCGGTGGGGTCGCCGAGCCAGACCAGCCGGACGGTACGTCCCAACAGCCGGTGGAGCCACTCGTCCGCCTCCGGGCCGGCGGCGCGGACGGGTGCCGGCGGCCGCGCCCGGTACACCCGGACCTGGAGCGGCTCGCCGTCGGTCGGTTCGGCCAGGTCGAGCGGGGACCGCCCCGGCGCCTCCAGGGTCAGCCCGCCCGGCCGGGAGATCGCCCGCATCGTCACCAGTTCCCGGTGCTGGCGCTGGCTCAGGCCGAGCCCGTTCTCGTCCACGATCAACCAGCGCCGGTCGCCGTCCAGGCCCCACGGCTCGACCCGGGCCGTGTCGCGGTCCATCCGACGGCACCCCTTCACCGGGTACGTGTACATCGAGGTGACTCGCATTCGGTCAGGATGACACGACGTGGTGTGACGGGGGTAACCTCGCTGCGGCGGATTCTCAGGCTGCCGGCGGTGGCGGGTAGAGGTGGTAGCCGGCAACGGTTTCCGGGGTGCTGTCGGGCATCCGCCGGGCCAGTTCGGCGTCCAGCGGTGAGCCGATCGGCGCCAGTACGGCCTGCGGGCGCGGGTGCCAGTAGCCCGGGTACCGGTTGAGTCCCCGGTCGAGCCGGTCGTCGACGACGCCGCAGGTGGTCCGCTCCGCGCTCAGGTATGTGATCCAGTTGCAGGTCCAGTACCCGCCGTGCACCTGGCTCAGCCCGCGCTCGCGCAGCGCCGCCAGCACCTGCGACCGCTCCGCACGCTCCGCCCGGTATTCGTCGACGGTGCCGACCAGGCTCACCGTGGCGGCCAGCATGGTGACCGCGAGCGCGGCGATCGGCAGCGCCGCCGGTATCGCCGCACGGCCGCCGGCCCGGGCCAGCCGGTAGAGCGGCCAGAGCGCCACCGGCAGCGAGACCAGCAGCACCGACAGGTAGCGGGCGCTCTCCACAGGTGAGTCCGCGGCGGCCGGGCTGCGTACGTAGCTGAGCACGCTGAGCAGCCCGGCGGCGGCCATCACCAGCCGCGTCACCGCCCGGGTGCGGTCGACGGGGTCCAGCGGTGCCGGGGTACGCAGCCGGCGTACCGCGAGCAGCAGGGCCGCGGTGAGCAGTACCAGCAGGACGGGTCCCCACCAGAGCGACCAGCCGGCGCAGTAACCCGGCTCGCAGAGGCCCGTGCCCAGCGGCAGGCCCAGCCAGGCGCCGCCGACGATCCGCTCCCAGATCCCGGCGTCGGTGCCGGCCCCGTTCAGCCGGAGGAAGACCGCGATCGGGTTCTCCGCCCAGCCGGCCTGCGCGTTCCCGACGATCAACGGCACCACCCCGACCAGCAGCCCGGCCCCGACCAGTCCGGCGGTGCGCCGGGTCAGCACCCGGGCGGTGCCGAGCACCACCAGCGCGCCGAGCAGGTACGGCGCCGGCAGCCAGTGGTTCCAGGCGATCAGCCCGAACAGGGCGCCCCAGCCGGCGAAGGCGTACCAGCGGGTCGTGGCGCGGGTGGCCAGCAGGTAGCCGAGCAGCAGCAGCCCGGCGACCATCGGGGCGGTCTCCGGATAGCCCCCACCGGCGATCAACTGGTTCTTCACGGTCCGGTCGGAGCCCAGCGCCAGCAGCCCGACGGTCAGCACCGCCAGGCCGGCGGTGAAGACGCGGCGGACCAGCAGGTACATCAGCAGCAGGAAGAGCGCGTAGAGCAGCAGTGTCGGGATCCGCAGCGCGGTCACCGACGGCCCGGCCAGCGCGACCAGCGGCGCCGCCAGGTACGCCTCGACGGTGCCCATGTAGTGCTGCCCGTAGAAGAAGACCGGCAGGTCCCGCCCCTGCGCGATGTGCAGCGCGGCGAGTCCCATCGTGGCCTCGTCGCTGTTGGTGGGCGGGGTGCCGACCACGGTCAGCCAGATCCGCCAGAGCACACCGAGCGCGCCCAGCGCGGCGGCGAGCAGGCCGTAGCGGCCGGGGCGGGGGAGGCGGAGCGGCACGAGTCGCGAGTCTGTCACATCTTCAGTCGTTTCGTTCCGCCCCGACCGCCGCCCCGGCCGCCACTCCGGGCGGGACCGCGACGGTTGACCTCGACATTGCTTGAGGTCGTACTGTCGGTGGGCGCCGATAAGGTCCGGGCGACTCGGTGTTCACGGAGGGTGCCAGCGATGAGTATGGAAGTCACGGCGTGGAACTCGCTCTACCACGCGATGCACGCCCAGCAGGACAGACGGCCGTTCTCGATGGCCACGCTCCGGCGCATCGCCGGCTTCGCCCGGCCGCACCGCCGCCGGCTGACCTACTACCTGCTGCTCAGCGTGGTGCTGGCCGTGCTGGCGGTGGCCACGCCGGTGCTCGCCGGTCGGGTGGTCGACGGCATCGTCGGCGGCGGAAGCACCGACCTGGTCGTCGGGCTCGCCGTGCTGATCGGAGTCGTCGCGCTGGCCGAGGCCGGCCTCGCGCTGCTCACCCGCTATTTCTCGGCGAGCATCGGCGAGGGGCTCATCCTCGACCTGCGTACCGCCGTCTTCGACCACGTGCAGAAGATGCCGGTCGCCTTCTTCACCCGGACCCGGACCGGTGCGCTGGTCAGCCGGCTCAACAACGACGTGATCGGCGCGCAGCGGGCGTTCTCCGACACCCTCTCCGGGGTGGTCGGCAATCTCGTCACCCTGCTGCTCACCCTGGTGGTGATGATCGGGATCTCCTGGCGGATCACCCTGCTCGCGCTCGTGCTGCTGCCGGTCTTCGTGCTGCCGGCCCGCCGGATGGGCAGCCGGCTGGCCCGGCTGGAGCGCGAGGCCGCCAACCACAACGCGACGATGAGTACCCAGATGACCGAGCGGTTCTCCGCGCCCGGCGCGACCCTGGTCAAGCTCTTCGGCCGGCCGGCGGAGGAGTCCGCCGAGTTCGCGCTCCGGGCCCGCCGGGTCCGCGACATCGGGGTGCGCACCGCCATGGTCCAGTCGGTCTTCATCACCGCGCTCACCCTGGTCTCGGCGCTGGCTCTCGCCCTGGTGTACGGCCTCGGCGGCCTCTACGCGCTGCGCGGCCAACTGGAGCCCGGTGCCGTGGTCGCGCTCGCCCTGCTGCTGACCCGGCTCTACGCCCCGCTGACCGCCCTGGCCAGCGCCCGGGTCGAGGTGATGAGCGCGCTGGTCAGCTTCGAGCGGGTCTTCGAGATCCTCGACCTCAAGCCGCTGATCACCGAGAAGCCCGACGCGCGCCACGTGCCGGACGGGCCGGTCTCGGTCGAGTTGGACGGGGTGACCTTCGGCTACCCGTCGGCGGAGAAGGTCTCGCTCGCCTCCCTCGAAGAGGTGGCGACCCTGGACACCCGGGGCGGGGTCGACGTGCTGCACGACGTCTCGTTCCGGGTCGAGCCGGGTCAACTGGTCGCCCTGGTCGGCTCCTCGGGGGCCGGCAAGTCCACCATCGCCCAGCTCGTACCCCGGCTCTACGACACCGACTCCGGCGCCGTACGCCTGGCCGGGCAGGACGTGCGGGACCTGTCGGCCGACTCGATCCGGGAGACGCTCGGCCTGGTCACCCAGGACGGGCACCTGTTCCACGACACCATCCGGAGCAACCTGCTGCTGGCCCGGCCCGATGCGACCGAGCAGGAGCTGTGGGACGCGTTGCGCCGGGCCCGGCTCGCCGACCTGATCGAGGGGCTGCCCGACGGGCTCGGCACCGTGGTCGGCGAGCGCGGCTACCGGCTCTCCGGCGGTGAGCGGCAGCGGCTGACCATCGCCCGGCTGCTGCTGGCCCGACCCCGGGTGGTGATCCTGGACGAGGCGACCGCGCACCTCGACTCCACCTCCGAGGCGGCGGTGCAGGCGGCGCTCGGCGAGGCGCTGGCCGACCGTACGGCGTTGGTGATCGCGCACCGGCTCTCCACCGTACGGGCCGCCGACCAGATTCTGGTGGTCGAGGAGGGCCGGATCGTGGAGCGCGGCACCCACGACGAACTGCTCGCGGCCGGCGGTCGCTACGAGGAGCTGTACCGGACCCAGTTCGCGCAAGAGGAGCGGCCCCGGGCCGAGGAGGCGGAGCTGGTCGCCGGCTGACCGGCCCCACCTCGCGTCCGGCGCCCCGGGACGGCGTGGCGGACCGGTGCGGCTCGACCCGACAATGACGGGGTGACATTTGAACCATCCCGAGTCGTGTCGTCTGCCGGATCGGTCCCCGCCCAGCCGGCGCCGCCGGAGATCGCCCCGGAGACTTCGCCGGTACCCGAGACCACGCCGATCCCCGAGACCACCCCGCCGCCGGCCGTCCCCGCGGCACCGGACGGTCCGACCGGCGCCGAGGCGCCGACGCCGCACCCCGCGATGCCGGCACAGCCGGCGTCGGAGCCGGCGTCGGCTCCGGCCGACGAGGCGGCGTCGAGGTCGTCGGGCGACGGCTCGGCCAGTCCGACCAAGGTCCGGATCGACACCCCGGGCGCCACCATCGAGATCGAGGCGAACGAGTCGCTGGCCGAGGTGGTGGCGACCGCGCTGCGACTGTTCCACGAGGCCGGCGGCTGGCCGCAGGTGAACAGCCGGTCCGCCGGGTTCGCCCAGGCCGAGCGCCGGGAGACCCATCCGGTGCAGCCGAGTTCGATGCCGTACGGGCCGGGGTCATATCCCATACAGATGCCGTAACCGCCGGGCGCGGGTGATCAGCAGGCGCGGCCGGACCAGCCGCAGTCGACCGAGTTGATAGCGAAGGTGGCCAAGACATGGATCTGACCGGAGCCCACTGGCGCAAGAGCGTTCGCAGCAACTCTCAAGGCGCGTGTGTCGAGGTTGCGGTCGGCCTGCCGGGGGCGGTCGGGGTCCGGGACAGCAAGGACCCGTCCGGGCCGGTGCTCGTCTTCGCCGCCGACGCGTGGCGGGCGTTCGTCAGCCGGGAGATCCCGTGCGGCACGGCTGGCTGACGGCGGCGGACGGCTCGACCGGAACCGCCGAAATGTCCCTCGTGCCGCGACAATTCCTGGCATGGGTTACACCCACCACTTCTCGTACCGTCCGCGGAGCCCGTCGTTCCTGGCGGCGTGGCCCCGGATGCGGGCCGACGCCGGGCGCATCCTCGACCGGGTGGCGGGGACGGGCGGCGCGGGCTGCGCCCGGTACTGCCGAGCGCCCGCGACCTGGTCGCCGAGCTGTTCGGCGACGAGGTCTCCAGTTGCCCGTTCGACCGCGAGCGGGTGTTCGGGCCACCCGTGCGCAACTGACCGTCCCACCGGGGGCCCGCCACCCGCCGACCGTCAGTGGCAGTGCTGTTGGTGTGCTGCGCCGACCGGTCCGACTCCGGGCCTGGTCCATTGCGGCACGGGTCGGCCGTCCCTGCGCCACCTCGTGTAGGTCGGTTCCTGCGGCCAGCCCTCCGGTGAGTCCTCCCAGACCTCCTGTCTGCCGTAGACGGTCATGTCGAGCAGCCTGTGTGACGACATGATCGCTTCGACGCCCCGGCCGGTCGTCTCGTACGTCAGGAAGAACCGGTCGTCTCGCTTCAGGAAGCAGGCGATCTCGCCGCCGCCGGCATAGGCGGGGTCGTCGATGCCGTGCGTGGAATACCACGGGTGCGTGTAGCCCATGAAGTCCCGGAAGGGAGCGATCTCCTCGTACGGCCCCTCGCAGAAGACCGCGAAGGAGATGCCCCGCTCCTCGAGGTATGCCGCGTTCTGGAAGTCCCAGATGCTGGCCGTGCAGCCTTCGCACTGGTCCTCGAAGGGCTTTCCGAGGTGCCACATGTGCCGGTAGACGACGAGCTGGTCGCGGCCGGCGAAGATGTCCGGCAGGGGTGTCGGGCCGTGCGCTCCGATGAGCGAGATCGGTGTCACCTCGGTCATCGGCAGGCGGCGCCGGGCGGCGGCGATCGCGTCGCCCTGGCGGGTGTGCGCCTTCTCGCGGAAGAGCAACGCCTCGCGCTCGGCGAGCCAGGTCTCGCGGTCGACGACCGGAGGGGCGGGGGTCGTGGTGTGGACGGTTGTCATGCTGATAGCTTAAACATAGCGAGTACTTGCTTGACCATAGTTAGAGGGAAGGCGGTGAGACGGCGTGCCGACCAAGCGGACCTTTCGGGAACTCGGCGACGCCTGCCGTGCCGCGAACGCTCTCGACCTGGTGGGCGATCGATGGACGCTGATCGTGGTGCGTGAGGTGATTCTCGGACCCAAGCGCTTCACCGACCTGCAAGAGTCGGTCCGTGGCATCACCCCGGCCGTTCTCGCCGACCGGCTGCGGTCGCTACAGGAGACCGGGATCGTCGAGCAGGTCGTCCTCTCGGATCTGGCCCGCACCCGCGCGTACGTCGCGACGGAGTGGGGACGCGAACTGGAGTCCGTCCTGGGATCGCTGGGGCGCTGGTACTCCGCCGGCCCCGACCCGCGCACCGACGGCGGCATGACTCCGGACGGGACGGTCCTCGCCATGCGGACGATGGCACCGGAGGTGCCGGGCGAGGCGCCGGTCCTGGCCCTCCGCCTGTACGACGGCCGGCGCCCCGACCCGCCGATCTGCGACTACCGGGTGGCCCCGGTCGACGGGCGCATCGACGTCCGGGCGGGTGTGGCCACCGAGCCGGCGGCGACAGTGACCGCAGAGTCGACGGTCTGGAGTCGCCTCCTCTTCGCCGATGTGCCACTCGGGCAGGCCGAGCGCGACGGGACCGTGCGCGTCGAAGGCGACCGGGCGGCCGTCGTACGGATCCTGCGCCTCTACTCCTGAGCACTCGCCGCCGGGCGGTGTCGCCGGGAAGAGTTCCGGCCGGAGTACCAGCCACGCCGGCCCCGCGGCGAAGTACCGTGGCGTGGTGGGCAACCCCTTGCAGACCCTCTCCCTGGCCGACCTGCGACGCCGTACCAGCGAGAAGTGGCGGCGCTATCCGCCGGACGTACTCCCGCTCTGGGTCGCCGAGATGGACGTACCGCTCGCCGAGCCGGTCGCGCGGGCGCTGACCGACGCCGTCGCGCTCGGTGACACCGGTTATCCGCCGGACGGTACGGACTACGCCTCGGCGCTCGCCGGATTCGCCCGGGAACGCTGGGGCTGGGCCCCGAAGATCGAGCAGACCCGGCTGGTCCCCGACGTGATGCTCGGCGTCGTCGAGATGGTCAAGCTGGTCACCGGGTACGGCGACGCGGTGGTGATCAACCCGCCGGTCTATCCGCCGTTCTACGACTTCCTCCGCAGCAACGAGCGGCGGGTCGTCGAGGCGCCGCTGAACGCGGAGTACCGGCTCGACCCGGACGCCCTGGAGCGTGCCTTCGCCGAGGCCGTCGACGGGGGCCGGTCGGCCGCCTACCTGCTGTGCAGCCCGCACAACCCGACCGGGACCGTGCACACCGCCGACGAACTCGCGATGGTGATCGAACTCTCCGACCGGTACGGCGTACGCGTCGTCGTGGACGAGATCCACGCGCCACTGATCTATCCGGGCGTGACGTTCCGGCCGTACCTCTCGATGCCCGGCGGTGAACGCGGCCTCGCGCTGCACTCCGCCTCGAAGGCGTGGAACCTGGCCGGGGTGAAGGCGGCGCTGGCGATCGCCGGGCCGGCGGCCGCCGACGACCTGGCCCGGCTGCCGAAGGTGGCCGGCGACGGTGCGAGTCATCTGGGCGCGCTCGCGCACACCGCCGCGTTCCGCTACGGCGGCGGATGGCTCGACGAACTGCTGGCCGGGCTCGACCAGAACCGTCGGCTCCTCGGTGACCTGCTCGCCGAGCACCTGCCGCAGGTGCAGTACCGGCCTCCGGAGGGCACCTATCTGACCTGGCTGGACTGCCGGGACCTGCCGCTGCCGGTCGACGGCTCCGGCGCGCCCGCCGACCCGGCCGAGGTGTTCCTGGAGCGCGGCCGGGTCGCGCTGGTCTCCGGGCCGCTCTTCGGGACCGGCGGTGCCGGACACGCCCGGTTCAACCTGGCGACCTCACCGGAGGTGGTCACCGAGGCGGTCCGCCGGATGGCCGCCGCGCTGCGCTGACCTGCTGGCGGCGGTGCAGAATCCGCCGTCGGTGCGGGGCTCGGCAGGAGGGTTCCCGGTGGCAGACTGCTCGGCATGACGGGTGCGGATCCGGCGGCCGGGGACCTGCGGGTGGCGCTCGGCGGCGGCACCGGGCGGCCGCTGCTGCTGTTGCTGCACGGGATGGGCGCCACCGGTGACGTGTGGCGGGGCTGGGCGGGGCTGCTCGCCGACCGCTGGCCGGGACGCTGGCTGGCACCGGACCTGCCCGGACACGGCGGCTCCGCGCCACTCGACCGGTACTCCTTCGACTCGCTGGCGGCCGGCCTGGCCGGACTGCTCTCGTCCGGTGACCGGGTGGTGGTGCTCGGGCACTCGCTGGGCGGTGCGGTCGGGCTGGCCCTGGCGGGGCGCGGATCGGACGGTCCGGCCGGTAGCGGGTCCGGCTGGGCGGTCGAGGCGGTTCTCGGGCTGGGTGTGAAGGTCGGCTGGACCGCCGACGAGCTGGGCAGAACCGCCGCGCTCGCCGACCGCCCGGTCGCCTGGTACGACTCCCGGGCCGAGGCGGCGCGGCGCCATCTGCGGGTCTCCGGCCTGGTCGGGCTCGTCGAACCGGACGATCCGGTCGTCGACGGCGGAATCGTCCCGACCGGGGACGGCCGCTGGCGGCTGGCGATGGATCCGCGCGCGTTCGGCGTCGGGGCTCCGGCGATGGCCGGGCTGCTGGCGGCGGTCTCCGCCCCGGTGCTGCTGGCCCGGGGCGAGCACGACCCGATGGTCGGTGACGACGAGTTGGCCCGGTTCGGTGTGCCGACGCGTACGTTGTCCGGTCTGGGGCACAACGCCCACGTCGAGGACCCGGCCCGGGTGCTGGCGCTGTTCGACGGGTTGACCGCCATCCGGTCGTGACCCGGATGTCCGATTTTTGGTCATGATCGGGTGGTGGGTGGGGGCGGATCGCGGAACACCGGGCCGGTGGCGGTGGTTATACCCGGCGTACGTCCGCAGCAGCAGTCCCCCCCGGGCTTGCCGGGTCGGTGGGAGTTGGTAGGGTTACGGCGGTTATGGCGGAGGGGAAACGCCCGGTTACATTCCGAACCCGGAAGCTAAGCCTTCCAGCGCTGATGGTACTGCACTCGGGAGGGTGTGGGAGAGTAAGACGCCGCCGGACATCTTCTACGAAGTGGCGCCACCCATGCGGGTGGCGCCACTCGTGTTTTACCTGACCTGTGTCGCCTGGGACGGGTCTGACGACGCGCCCGCGGCTCAACGCACGGCGCGCTCAACCCCGGTGCCGTGCCTGACCACGCGCCGCCTGCGCCGCCTGCGGATCAGTCCCGGCTCTGTACGGCGTTTCGGATCTCCCGTAGCAGCGTGGCGGACTCGTCCAGCGGACGACCGGCGAACATGCCCATCGCGATGCTGCCGTGGTCGGCCCAGCCGCAGAAGACCAGCTCGCCGTCCCGGATCGGGGCGGTACCGCACTTCATCACCCCGCCGAGCGGACCGGCGTCCACCTTCCGAACGCCCGAGACCTTGCTGTCCTCCTCCGAGGCCAGGTCGAAGAGGCGGTCGAGGTCCCGTTCGGGCTGCCAGACCAGGGTCGTACCGCCGAAGAGCAGGACGCTGCGGTCCGGGCCCGCCGGGTCGGCGTAAACGGCACCGAAGCTCTCGGCGAAGTTGATTTCGGCGTTGACGGCGGTCCGGAGGTACTCGATGGTCGCCCGGGCGCCCTCGCTCTCGTCCCGGGTGAGCCCGGCGACCTCGACCGGCGTGGCGAGGGTGGCGTCCTTCTGCTGCATGATGCGCCAGCCCACGGTGCCGAAGACGGCGGCTCCGGCGACGGTGACCGCGAGTACCGAACCGAGGACGATCTTCCGGCGGCGTGACGACGGCTTGCCGGCCGGGCCGGCGGCACCAGGCTCGCCGTCGGGTGCCGGAGTGACGTCGACCGCCTCGGCTTCCCGGCCGGTCCTCTGGTGCAGCACGATCGGTTCCGAGGTGATCTCGATGGCACCGGAATCGGTCGTGGCAGGCCGTTCGGAGCGGGGGGCATCGGACATAGCCGCCACCGTACGCGACGGGAGGTGGCGCACGACGGGCCCGGCGCCCAGGCTCGTAGACTTCGAGGGTGACCGAGACTCTGGATGCGAACCGCGCCGCGGCCCCGACCCTTTCCGCCCAGTACCAGCCGGGCGAGGTAGAAGGTCGGCGCTACGAGGAGTGGGTAGCGGCCGGGCGTTTCCGGGCCTCGGCCGAGAGCGACAAGCCCCCGTTCACCATCGTCATCCCGCCGCCGAACGTCACCGGCTCGCTGCACATGGGCCACGCCTTCGAGCACACCCTGATGGACGCGCTCACCCGGCGCCGCCGGATGCAGGGCTACGAGGCGCTCTGGCTGCCCGGCATGGACCACGCCGGCATCGCCACCCAGAACCTCGTCGAGCGCCAGCTCGCCAGCGAGGGGCTCTCCCGACACGACCTCGGCCGGGAGAAGTTCGTCGAGCGGGTCTGGCAGTGGAAGGCGGAGTCGGGTGGCAAGATCCTCGGCCAGATGCGCCGGCTCGGCGACTCCGTCGACTGGGACCGCGAGCGCTTCACCATGGACGAGGGGCTGTCCCGGGCGGTACAGACGATCTTCAAGAAGCTCTACGACGACGGCCTGATCTACCGCGCGGAGCGCATCATCAACTGGTGCCCGCGCTGCCTCACCGCCCTGTCGGACATCGAGGTCGAGCACACCGACGACGACGGTGAACTCGTCTCGATCCGCTACAGCGACGACGTGGTGGTCGCCACCACCCGGGCCGAGACGATGCTCGGCGACACCGCCGTCGCCGTCCACCCGGAGGACGAGCGCTACAGGCACCTGATCGGGACCGAGGTCGAGTTGCCGCTGACCGGGCGACGGATCCCGATCGTCGGTGACGAGCACGTCGACCCGAGCTTCGGCACCGGCATGGTCAAGGTGACCCCGGCGCACGACCCGAACGACTTCGAGATCGGCCAGCGGCACGACCTGCCCTCGCTGACCGTGATGGACGAGCGCGGCGTGATCACCGCGCCCGGCCCGTTCGAGGGACTCGACCGGTTCGAGGCCCGGCCGGCGATCGTCGCCGCGCTGCGCGAGCAGGGCCGGATCGTCGCCGAGAAGCGGCCGTACACGCACGCGGTCGGGCACTGCTCGCGGTGCCGTACGACGGTGGAGCCTCGGCTGTCGTTGCAGTGGTTCGTCAACACCGGACCGCTGGCCCGGGCGGCCGGTGACGCGGTGCGGGACGGCCGGGTCAAGATCGAGCCCGCCGACATGGCGAAGCGGTACTTCGGCTGGGTCGACAACATGCACGACTGGTGCATCTCCCGGCAGCTCTGGTGGGGGCACCGGATCCCGGTCTGGTACGGCCCGGACGGCGAGGTGCGCTGCGTCGGCCCGGACGAGGAGCCGCCGACCGGCGACGGCTGGACGCAGGACACGGACGTGCTGGACACCTGGTTCTCCAGCGCGCTCTGGCCGTTCTCCACCCTCGGCTGGCCGGAGTCCACGCCCGACCTGGCGAAGTTCTATCCGACCAGTGTGCTGGTGACCGGCTACGACATCCTCTTCTTCTGGGTCGCCCGGATGATGATGTTCGGCCTCTACGCGATGGACGGCCGGCAGCCGTTCGACGTGATCGCGCTGCACGGCATGGTGCGTGACCAGTACGGCAAGAAGATGTCGAAGTCCTTCGGCAACGTGGTCGACCCGCTGGACTGGATCGAGCGGTACGGCGCCGACGCCACCCGGTTCACCCTGGCCCGGGGCGCCAACCCCGGTCAGGACGTGCCGGTCAGCGACGAGTGGTGCCAGGGCTCCCGCAACTTCTGCAACAAGCTCTGGAACGCCACCCGGTTCGCCCTGATGAACGGCGCGCACGTGGCCGGCGAACTGCCCGAGCCGGCCCGGCTCTCGACCGTGGACCGGTGGATCCTCTCCCGGTTGCAGCAGGTCACCGCCGAGGTGGACGAGCAGTTCGAGGCGTACGAGTTCGCCAAGGTCTGCGACGTGCTCTACCACTTCGCCTGGGACGACGTCTGCGACTGGTACGTCGAGCTGGCCAAGCCGGTGCTGGCCGGCGGTGGCGAGCCGGCCGAGGTCACCCGCCGGGTACTCGGGCACGTGCTCGACCAGTTGCTGCGGCTGCTGCACCCGGTGGTGCCGTTCGTCACCGACGAGCTCTGGACCGCGCTGGCCGGTACCGAGAACGCCGGTGCGGACCCGGCCGGGGCGTCGGTGATGACCGCCGCCTGGCCGGTGGCGGTGCCGACGCTGCGCGACGAGGCGGCGGAGCGCGAGGTGACCGAACTCCAACGGGTGGTCACCGAGATCCGCCGGTTCCGTTCGGACCAGGGGCTGCGGCCGGCGCAGCGGGTGGCGGCCCGGCTCGACGGGCTCGCCGGGGCCGGCATCGCCGCGCACGAGCCGCTGATCCGCTCGCTGGTCCGGCTGGACGAGGCGGGTTCGGACTTCGCCGCCAGCGCCACGCTCGCCGTCTCCGGCGCGGTGACGGTGGCACTGGACACCCGGGGCTCGATCGACGTCGCCGCCGAGCGGGCCCGGCTGACCAAGGACCGGGCCGCGGCGGAGAAGGAGATCAGCCAGGCCCGGGCGAAACTCGACAACCCGGCCTTCCTCGCCAAGGCGCCCGCGCCGGTGGTCGACAAGATCAGGGACAGGCTGGCGGCGGCCGAGGCGGACCTGGAGCGGATCGCCACCGCCCTCGCGGCACTCGGCTGACCGGCGACGGGGTGCGGATCGAGGGTTTGCGGGTGCGGGACGGCGGTGTGCGGTGGTCAGGGTACGGCGGTCGGAAGCGTGGCGGCGGTCGGAAGCGTGGCGGCGGTCGGGAGTGTGGCGGCGGTCGGGAGTGTGGTGGTCCGGCGGAACGGGCGGGGGGCGTACGGTGCGGGGACGAGGAACGCGGTGAGTGAGCGTACGGAGCGGGCGGCCGAGTTCGCCCGGGTCGAGGCGGAACTGGCCGATCGCGGCTACACCAGGATGGTCTTCGACCTCGGGCGGATCGAGGAACTGCTCGACGTGCTCGGCAGCCCGCAGCGGGCGTACCCGGCGATCCACCTGACCGGCACCAACGGCAAGACGTCGACGGCGCGGATGATCGACTCGCTGCTCCGGGCGTTCGGGTTGCACACCGGCCGGTACACCAGCCCGCACCTGGAGACCGTGCGGGAGCGGATCAGCCTGGACGGCGAGCCGATCAGCGAGGAACGGTTCGTCTCGGTCTACCGCGAGGTGGCGCCGCTGGCCCGGCTGGTCGACGAGCGCGCCGACGAGCCGTTGACGTACTTCGACATGACCACGGCGCTCGCCTTCGCCACCTTCGCCGACGCCCCGGTCGACGTGGCGGTGGTCGAGGTGGGGCTCGGTGGGGCGGAGGACTCCACCAACGTGCTGGGTGCCGGGATCGCCGTCATCACCCCGATCGGGCTCGACCACACCGAGTGGCTCGGCGACACCATCGAGGACATCGCGCTGCACAAGTCCGGCATCATCCACAAGGGCGCGACGGTGATCTCGGCGGTCCAGCCGGAGGAGGCCGCCGGGCCGATCCTGGAACGCTGCGCCGAGGTGGGCGCCACCATCGCCCGGGAGGGCGGCGAGTTCGGCGTACTGCGCCGGAGCATGGCGGTCGGCGGCCAGGTGCTGTCGTTGCAGGGCCTCGGCGGGGTCTACGACAACGTCTTCGTACCCCTGCACGGCGCACACCAGGCGCAGAACGCCGCGATCGCGCTCGCCGCCGTCGAGGCGTTCCTCGGCGCGGGCGCGTCCCGCCAGCTCGACGTCGAGACCGTCCGGCAGGGCTTCGCCACCGCCGACTCACCCGGCCGGCTGGAGCGGGTGCGGTCCGCCCCGACGATCCTGCTGGACGGGGCGCACAACCCGCACGGCATGGCCGCCACGGTCACCGCACTCCAGGAGGAGTTCGCGTTCAGCCGACTGATCGCGCTGGTCGGCGTACTGGAGGACAAGGATGCCGCAAGCCTGCTCGAACTCCTCGAACCCGTGGTCGACGCGATCGTGGTGACCCGGAACAGCTCGCCCCGGGCGATGTCGGCGGCGGCACTCGGCGAACTGGCCGAGGAGGTCTTCGGACCGGACCGGGTCGAGGTGGCCGAGGAACTGCCGGACGCGATCGAGGCCGCCGTGGCGCTGGCCGAATCCGACGTGCAGGGCGAGCTGAGCGGGGTGGGTGTGCTGGTCACCGGCTCGGTGGTGACCGTGGCCGACGCGCGACGGCTGCTGAAGCGATGAGCGCGCCGGACGAGGCGGTCAACCCGGCCGACCGGGCCGTCGACGGCCCGGATCAGACGGGTGCGGCGGGCCGCGTCGACGGCGGCGATCAGACGGGTGCGGCGGGCCGCGTCGACGGCGGCGGTCCGACGGGTACGGCCGGCCGCGTCGACGACGGCGGCTCACCGGGTACCCCCGGTGGTCGGCCCTCCGGACTGCGGGACCCGGGGCGGGCGGTACGCGGCCTCGGCGCCCTGACGCTGAGCGTCGAGACGCTGGTGCTGCTGCTGGCGATCCAACCGATCCGACTCCTCGGCGGCGACCTGGGCGGCGCTGCCATCGGGGTGGTCGTCGGGCTCGCGGTGTTGGCGGCCGTACTGGCGGGGTGTCTGCGCCGGCCGTGGGCCTGGCACGCCGCCACCGTCCTACAGGGGCTGCTGCTGCTCGCCGGCTTCCTGCATTGGTCACTCGGCGCGCTGGGGCTGATCTTCGCCGCCGTCTGGGCGTACGTGCTGCACGTCCGGCGGGTCATCCTCGGTTGACCCGGGCGGCGGCCGGCGCACCGCGTACGGCTCAGCCGGTGGCCCGGCTCCGCCACTGGGTGAGCGCGATCCCGTGCCCGTCCGGGTCCCGGAACGCGGCGGCCCAGAGTTCGAGTTTGGCGCCCCGGTTGACCGCCCGGGGAGCGTAGGTGAACTTCACGCCCTTGCCGAGGAGTTCCTCGTAGACGGCGGTCACGTCGTTCACCTCCAGGTTGAGGTGGACCAGCCGCCGGTTGATCGGCGCCACCTCACGGATCGCCCGCAGCACCAGCCGAGTCGCGCCGGAGGCGAGGATGGCGTTGCCCTCGCCACCGTCGATCTCGAAGAAGCCGAGCAGGTCCCGGTAGAACGCGATCGACCGTTCGAGGTCGGTGACCAGCAGGGTGATCCCGACCCCGGCGATCGGCCCGGACCCGCCGAGCCGGGCCGGCGGCTGGGTGGCGATCAGGTCCGCCAGGATCGCCTCGTCGTCCGGGTCGGCCACCTGGTCGCCGGACGACGACGCCGCGCCGGCTCGCGGGTCGAGATCCGGCTCCTGGTCCAGATCGCGGTCCAGGTCGCGGTCCCGGTCTTGGTCCAGGTCCGCCGCGGAGGCGCGGTCGGGGACGGGGGCCGGGTCGGGGTCGTCGAGTGGGATGTCGATCTCGTCGTACGACTCGTCGTACGAGCTGCCGGCCGGGCCGGCGGAGCGGGGGCCGGAGTCGTCCGCGGCAGCGCCCGAGCGGGCGGCGTCGGTCTTGGTGGGTTCCGGGGTCACCGGGGCCGGGCCGGGTGCTTCCCAATCCGGATCGGCCGGTGCCGCAGCCCTCCCCGGGCTGCCACCGGACCGGGCCCCCGGAATCGGGGGAGTCCCGGGCCGCCGCCCGGTGCCGTCGTCGGGTGTGTCACCGCCACCGGCCTCCGTCGGCGGGACGTCGGGCTCGGTCGGGTGCGGCGCCGGTGGCGCGTCGGGGACGGGTCCGGCAGCGGCCGGGGCCGGACCGGTGGCGGTCGGGGTCGGAGTCGGGCCGGGGCGGGGTCGGCGGGTCCGGCCGCCCGGGCCCGGGGTCGGCCGGGAACGGCGGGGCAGCGGCGCGGTGGAGGGCGGGTCGACCAGGGTCCCCTCCAGCACGATCGTTCCGCCGGGGGTCTGCCGCATCACTACCGGCTCCTCGCGGGGCGTTGCCCGGTCGTCCCGGAGCGGCTCCAGATCGTCCCGGAGCGGGGCGAGATCGTCCTCGGTCAGGGGGTCGCCGACCGGCGGGCCACCGGGCGGTGCGGCGGCGTACGGGTCGTCCCGTCCACCCCGGGCCCACGGCGGCGCCTCCTGCCCGATCAGGATGTCGTCGTCGACCGGGTCGAAGTCGTTGAACTCCGGCGGCAGGTCGCCGCCGGCCGCCGCCTCGGCGTGGGTCAACACCTCGTCCCAGAGGATCCGGACGTGCCGCTGGTCGTCGATCGCCACCATGATCGGGAGAGTGGCGCCGGGATCCGGCCACTTCGACACCGGTACCCGGGGATCGCGGATCCGCACCGACCGGCCCGGCACCCCGGGCGCGTCGATCACGATCTGAAGTTCGCAGCGGCCGAAGGTCGACGAGGCGGGCGGCTCGGTGACGCTGTGTACGTGTCCGATGCCGGTCACCCAGGCCCGGGGACCGCTGCGTACGGCGGTGACCGCGACGAGCGCGATGGCCAGGGCGAGCAGTGCCACCCCGAGTACGGCGATCGCCCAACTGCGCATCCCGAAGCCGAACAGGATGACGAAGGTGGCGAAGGTGCCCAGCACAGCGGCGACCAGCTTGCGCACCGGCGCGACCTGGCGGCGACGACCATCTGCCACAGTGGACCTCCCTGGTTAAGGCCAGGCTAGGCCGGATCTGGCGGGAATGGAACGACCCGAGGCCGGTACGCGGCCCCCGTCGCCCGATCGGTCCGGTCGTACGCCGGCCCAACGTGCCGACCGGCCGGTCCGGGTCGACTCCGGCGTCGGGGCCGCTGGGCGCCGACATACGCTGGCCCTGCCCAGCTCTCCGGCCGTACCGAGGGGTCTTCCGTGGTCAGCAGCGGTTCCGCCGAGCGTACCCTCGTGTTGATCAAGCCCGACGC
Source organism: Plantactinospora sp. BC1 (assembly GCF_003030345.1). Taxonomy (NCBI): domain Bacteria; kingdom Bacillati; phylum Actinomycetota; class Actinomycetes; order Micromonosporales; family Micromonosporaceae; genus Plantactinospora; species Plantactinospora sp. BC1. The sequence goes on along the minus strand of NZ_CP028158.1, from coordinate 7,258,783 downwards.
GGTACGGCGCCGGCTGGTAAGCGAGATCCTCGGCCGGTTCGAGCGCAAGGGCCTCGGCATCGACGCCATGGCGCTGCGCCGGATGGACGACCGGCTCGCCGATCTGCACTACGCCGAGCACGTGGGCCAGCCGTTCTATCCGGCGCTGCGGGAGTTCATCACCTCCGGGCCGCTGGTCGCGCTGGTGCTCTCCGGCTCCGGCGCGGTCGGGATGGTCCGTGGGCTGGTCGGCGCGACCGACGGGCGTCGGGCGGTCGCCGGCACGATCCGTGGCGACCTGGCCTGCTCGTCCCGGGAGAACCTGGTGCACGCGGCCGACTCGGTCGAGACCGCCCGCCGGGAGATCGCACTCTGGTTCCCCGAGTTGACCTGACCGGCCGGCGGCCCGGGCGCCCCGGCGACGGTCCGCCCGCGCCCCGCTGGCGGTCAGCCCGCTGGCGAACCGCCCGCTGGTGATCAGCCTGCTGGCGATCGGCCCGCTGGCGGTCGGCCCGCTGGCGGTCGGCCCGCTGGCGGTCGGCCCGCTGGCGGTCGGCCCGGTCGGGACCGGCCCGGTCAGGAGGGGGTGGCGGCCGGGGTGGTGGGTGTGCCGGTCAGCGGCAGTGCCCTGAGCGCCGCCGTGGCGACCTCGATCGCGGTCCGCCGGGCCATCGCGGTGACCTCGGGGCCGGTGCTGCCCTGCCAGAGCCTGAGTACCCCGACGGTGAGCAGCAGCGGGCCGTGTGCGAGGAGCAGGCGCGCCTCGCCGGGTACGAAGCCGAAGCCCTGCTCGGGGTGCGGGCCGAGGGCCGTACCGGTGGTCAGCCGGGCCCGGCTGGCGCCGATCCGGATCACGTCGGTGGCCCGGCGGGCGTCGGTGGTGGTGTAGCTCAGGGTGAACCCAGGGGTGCACCGGGCCGAGCGGGCCCGGTCGGCGACCCGCTCCGCCGCCGCCGCGCTGGCGAACCCGGTCACCGTGACCTCCATGATCGTGGTCGCCCGCTCGACCGAGGTGAACGAGGCGATCGGGTTGACCTCGACCAGCCCGGCGAAGATCGGCAGTGGCGGCGTGAACGACTCCCCGGGGCGCGCCTCGGCGGTGAACAACCGGCACGGGGTGATCTGCACCGAGGCGAGTTCGTCCTCGGCGAGAAGCGACGGCGGCGGCACGGTGCCCCGGGACCGGACCGTGGTCGCCAGGGCGGCGAGCACCGCCTCGGGCTGGTATGGCGGCCCCGGCGCCACGCTGGGCGGCGCCGTCGAGGCCGGCGGTGGAGTCGGTGGCACCGGGCGGCTGGGCTGGGCCGTACCGGGCTGCGGGGTACAGGCGACGAGGGCGAGCAGCGCCGTCCCGACCGCCAGCGCTGGTGCCGTACGCATCCGTCCCCCGATCCGTGCCGTCCGGGCAGCGTAACCGCCGTGCTCGGGGCGGCGCTGCCCGGACGGCGGGGACGGGGGTGCCGCCGGCCGGCGCCCGGCCGGGGATATCGGGTGGGAGCCGCAGCGACGGTCGAGTATCGTTGACGGGCACAGGCGTCGACCCGGCCATCACCGGCGAGCCTCCGGAAGAACAGGTGGAAACACCCCAGTAGAACCGGACGGGACCGGCCCGTCACAGCCGGCCAACGAGCGGGTGGTCGATTCCCGACCACCAAGCGGGGTGGTACCGCGGGCCCACGGCCGCGCCGGCTTCCGGCGTACCAGGGCTCGTCCTCGCAGACCACGGTCAGTGAGCTGCGACGAGGAGAACGACCCGCGATGGCGTACCCGAAGAACGCCCCCGCCGGCACGGGCGTGCCGGCCAGTCCGGAGCTGCCGACGGTCGAGCAGCGCGTGCTCGACCACTGGGTGGCCGACAAGACCTTCGAGGCCAGCGTCGAGGGCCGCGACCCCGGCCCGAACGGCGCCAACGAATACGTCTTCTACGACGGCCCGCCGTTCGCCAACGGCCTGCCGCACTACGGCCACCTGCTGACCGGCTACGTCAAGGACCTGGTGCCGAGATACCAGACGATGCGCGGCCGGCGGGTGGAGCGCCGCTTCGGCTGGGACTGCCACGGCCTGCCGGCCGAGGTGGAGGCGGAGAAGCAGCTCGGCATCACCACCAAGGCGGAGATCCTCGACCTCGGTGTCGGGCGGTTCAACGACGCCTGCCGGACGTCGGTGCTGGCCTACACCCGGGACTGGGAGCGGTACGTCAACCGGCAGGCCCGGTGGGTCGACTTCGGCAACGACTACAAGACGCTCGACCTCAGCTACATGGAGAGCGTCATGTGGGCGTTCCGCCAGCTCCACGACAAGGGGCTGGTCTACGAGGGGTTCAGCGTGCTGGCGTACTGCTGGCGCTGCGAGACCCCGCTGTCGAACACCGAGACCCGGATGGACGACGTCTACCGGGACCGGCACGACCCGACCCTGACCGTCTGGTTCGAGCTGACCCCGGACGAGGGCGCCCCGGAGCCGCTGCGCGGGCCGGTCCGGGTCGGGGTCTGGACCACCACGCCGTGGACGCTGCCGTCGAACCTGGCGCTCGCGGTCGGCCCGGACATCGAGTACGCGGTGCTGGAGCGGGACGGCCAGCGCTACGTCGTCGGCGCCGCCCGGCTCGGGGCGTACGCGAAGGAGCTGGACGGTTACACCCAGCTCGGCACGGTGCACGGCCGGGACCTGGTCGGCCGCCGCTACACCCCGCTCTACGACTTCCTCGTCGACCAGGGCGGGCCGAACGCCTACCAGGTGCTCGGCGCGGAGTTCGTCACCACCGAGGACGGTACCGGGGTGGTGCACCTGGCCCCGGCCTTCGGCGAGGACGACCAGAAGGCGTGCAACGCGGCCGGCATCCCGACCGTGGTGACCGTGGACGACCACACCCGGTTCACCGCGCTGGTCCCGCCGTACCAGGGTGAGCAGGTCTTCGACGTCAACAAGTCGGTGATCCGGGAGCTGAAGGAGCGCGGGGTGGTGCTCCGGCAGGACACCTACACCCACGCGTACCCGCACTGCTGGCGCTGCGACACCCCGCTGGTCTACAAGGCGGTCTCCTCCTGGTTCGTGGCCGTCACCAAGGTCAAGGACCGGATGCTGGAGCTGAACCAGCAGATCAGCTGGACTCCGGGGCACGTCCGGGACGGCTCGTTCGGCAAGTGGCTGGCGAACGCCCGGGACTGGTCGATCAGCCGGAACCGGTTCTGGGGCTCGCCGATCCCGGTCTGGAAGTCGGACGACCCGCAGTATCCACGGGTCGACGTCTACGGCTCGCTCGCCGAGCTGGAGGCCGACTTCGGGGTCAAGGTCACCGACCTGCACCGGCCCGGCATCGACGAGCTGACCCGGCCCAACCCGGACGACCCGACCGGGCGCTCCACCATGCGCCGGGTGCCGGAGGTACTGGACTGCTGGTTCGAGTCCGGTTCGATGCCGTTCGCCCAGGTGCACTACCCGTTCGAGAACCGCGAGTGGTTCGAGCACCACTACCCCGGGGACTTCATCGTCGAGTACGTCCCGCAGGTGCGCGGCTGGTTCTACACCATGCACGTGCTGGCGACCGCGCTCTTCGACCGGCCGGCGTTCCGCAACGCCGTGGTGCACGGCATCGTGCTCGGCTCGGACGGGCGCAAGATGTCCAAGAGCCTGCGCAACTATCCGGACGTCTACGAGATGTTCGACAGCTACGGCTCGGACGCGATGCGCTGGACGCTGATGTCCTCGCCGGTGCTGCGCGGCGGCGACGTGGTGGTCAGCGAGACGACGATCCGGGACTCGGTACGCCAGGTGCTGCTGCCGTACTGGAACGTCTGGTACTTCTTCTCGCTCTACGCCAACGCGGAGGGTTACCAGGCCGTCCGGCGTACCGACTCGACGCACCTGCTCGACCGGTACGTGCTGGCCAAGACCCGGGAGCTGGTCGAGGCGGTACAGGGGCAGCTCGACGTCTACGACATCTCCGGCGCCTGCGGCACGGTCCGCTCCTTCCTCGACGCGCTGACCAACTGGTACGTCCGACGGTCCCGGGACCGGTTCTGGTCCGGCGACCGGGACGCCTTCGACACCCTCTACACGGTGCTGGAGACGGTTAGCCGGGTGCTGGCCCCGCTGGCCCCGCTGACCGCCGAGGAGGTCTGGCGCGGACTCACCGGCGAGCGGTCGGTGCACCTGACCGACTGGCCGGAGGCCGCCGAGTTCCCGGCCGACCACGAGCTGGTCGCCGCGATGGACGCCACCCGGGCGGTCGCCTCGGCGGCGCTCTCGCTGCGCAAGGCAAAGGGGCTGCGGGTCCGGCTGCCGCTGTCGTCGCTGACCGTGGCCAGCCCGGCCGCGGCCACCCTGCGGCCCTTCGCCGACCTGGTCGCCGACGAGGTGAACGTCAAGGCGGTCACCTTCAGCGACGAGCTGGCCAGCTACTGCCAGCAGGTGCTCACGGTGGTGCCCCGGGCGCTCGGCCCCCGGGTCGGCAAGCAGGTGCAGACCGTGATCAAGGCGGTCAAGGCCGGCGACTGGACGCTGGTGGACGGGGTACCGGAGGCGGCCGGGGTCCGGCTGGAGGAGGGCGAGTACGAGCTGAAGCTGGTCCCCGCCGACGCCGAGCACTCCGCGCCGCTGCCCGGCGGGGAGGGCGTGGTGGTGCTGGACACCGCCGTCACCCCGGAACTCGCCGCCGAGGGCCTGGCCCGGGACGTCGTACGGGTGGTGCAGCAGGCCCGCCGCGACGCCGGGCTGGACGTGTCGGACCGGATTGAGGTGCTGCTCGCCGCTCCGGCGGAGGTCGTCTCGGCGGTCGAGGCGTACCGGGACTTCGTGGCCCGGGAGGTGCTGGCCGACTCGATCGGCTTCGCCGACCAGGCCGACTCCGCCGGCTTCGCCGAGGGGGTCGACGGCTTCGCCGGTGAGGTCGGCGAGGGCGACCGGGTGACGGTGGCGGTACGCCGCCGCTGAGCGGTCCGTCGCGCTGAGCGTTGCCGGGTGCGGTCCGACCGGTCCGGGTGGGTGATCGAGACGGTCACCTACGCGGACCGGTCGGCCGTCGGTTAACGTGACAGCGCCCCACTACCTCGACCGCCGGAGGTCCCGTGCCGCTGCTCTACACCATCGGCCAGTACACCGTCGGCACCGCGATGCGGGTTGCCTGGCGTCCGACCGTGGAGGGCCTGGAGAACGTCCCCGCGACCGGCGGCGCGATCTTCGCGGGCAACCACCTCTCGGTCGCCGACGAGCTGTTCCTCGGCTCGGTGGTGCCCCGGCACCTCGCCTTCTGGGCCAAGGCCGAGTATTTCACCGGTACCGGGGTGCGCGGCTGGATCACCCGGTCGGTGATCAGCGGGCTCGGTGCGATCCGGGTGGAACGGGCCGGCGGCCGAGCCGCACTCTCGGCGTTCGACGGGGCGATCCCGGTGCTCCGCGCCGGTGACCTGGTGGCGATCTACCCGGAGGGCACCCGGTCGCCGGACGGCCGGCTCTACCGGGGGCGTACCGGGGTGGCCCGGCTGGCCCTCGCCGCCGAGGTGCCGGTGATCCCGGTCGGTGTGATCGGCACCGAACGGGTCCAGCCGATCGGGGCCCGGTTGCCCCGGCTGGGCACCGGAAAGGTGACCATCCGGTTCGGCAAGCCGATGGAGTTCGTCGGCCGCCCGACGGACCGTACCTCGTTGCGGCAGATCACCGACGAGATCATGGCGGAGATCCAGAAGCTGACCGGGCAGGAGTACGTGCCCCGGTACGCGCCGGCCCGCAACGCGGCGGAGAACGGCGGCTCGTAGACCCCCGTCCGTCCGCCGCCGCTGGGCGTCGGCCGGCTCAGCCCGTGCTGGGGCTGCCGCCGCCGGAGCCGACCGGGTCCCGCTCGATGATGTTCTCCCGCAGCGTGGTCAGCAGCTCGGAGCTGTCCGCTATCGACAGTCGGGTGAATAGGGCGGTGGCCAGGCTGCCGTGGTCCGCCCAGGTGCAGACCACCACCTCGTCACCGTCGGCCCGGCCCGTGCCGCAGCTGCGGTACTCGCCGCGTACGCCGGTCGGCACCGACTCGACCGAGGCGACCCCGTACTCGTCCTGGAGCCGGGTGACCTCCTCCTGCACCGCCGACTCCGGACTGAGCCGGAAACCGGTACTGCCGAAGATGACCACCCGCTTGCCGTTCGAGGCCCGGTAGACCCCGGCGAACGCCTCGCCGCCGTTGAACCAGTTCCGCCCCTGGACCTCCTGCTTCAACTGCTCGGCGGTCTGCCGGCCGGACGCGTTGTCCAGCAGCCGCAGGTCGAGTACCTCACTGGGCAGGGGATCCTTCGGCGACGCCGGGTACTGGTCCCAGACCGGCTTGGCGTAGTACGCCGGGATGCCGCAGCAGCAGGCGATGCTGAGCAGGGTCAGCGTGAACATCACCCGGGGCCAGCGGCGTCGTCGGCGTACCGGCGGAACGGGTGCGGGCGGCGCCTTGCGGACCGGTGGTGCCTCCGGCCGGCGCCGTTGCTTCGCCGGCCGGGGCGGGGCGACCGGCGGTGGCGGCGGCTGCTTCCGGGGCGCGGGCGCGGCCGGCGGTCGGGCGGCCCGAGCCGGCGGTGGCGGTGGCGGTGGCGGTGGCGGTGGCGCAGTCTGCGGCGGTGGCGGCGTGCGCGGTGCCGGTGCGGTGCGCGGTGCCGGTGCGGTGCGCGGTGGCGGTGGCGGCGGTGGGCCGGTCGGCGCGGGGAAACGCCGGGTCACCGGCAACTGCCGGGCCGGGGGTGGGCTGACCGGCGCGTCGTAGCCGACCGGTGGATGACTCGCCGCCGGCGGGTGGCCGGCGACCGGCGGGTACGGCGGGTGCGCCGCCCACGGGTCCTCGGCGGCACCGGCCCAGGGGTCGACCGGGGTGGGGATCTCGTCCTCGTCCGCCTCGACGGCCGGCATCCGCAGGGTCGGATCGGGTGGCCGGGTGCGCGCCGTCGGTGCCGCCGCCTCGTCGGGCTCCTCGGGGCCGCCCCGGAACCAGCGACGCTTGCGCGGCCGGGGCGGTGGTACGGCCGCCGAGCCGGTCCAGCGCGGCGCCGCGACCCGGGTAGGGGCCGCCTCGTCATCCTCCGACGGTGACGTTGCCGGCGTACCGGCCCCGGCCGGCGGCTCGGGGCCGGCGGCGGTCGGGTCGGAATCGGCGGCGGTCCGGTCGGAGCTGACGGCGGTCGGGTCGGAGCTGACGGCGGTCGGGTCGGGGCTGGCGGCGGTCCGGTCGGGGCTGGTAGCGGCCGTGGAGGCGGACGGTGGGGCACCGGCCGGGGATGGTGGCCCGTCGACCGTGGCGGGCGATTCTTCGGCCACGTCACGTTTGGTGGGGGTGGAGTGCGCTTCCTCGCTCGGGGGAGCTTCGGAGGCGGCCGGGGACGGCGGTCCTTCGGCCGGGGACCCTTCGTCGGGGCCGGGCGGCGGTGGCACCGCCCCGTCGGGCTCGGCGAGCGTGGAGGTGGCGGTGGAGGCCGCGGGGTCGGGCGACCGCGGCGTGGGCCGGGTCGGTAGGTCGAGCTCGGCGTCGATATCGGCGTCGACATCGGCCGACCCGTCGGCGGGTCCGTCCGGCCCGGCCGGGACGTCCACGGCCGTGTCGTCCGGCTCGCCGGTCCGGCCCTGCCGGTCAGCGGCGGCACGTTCCTGCTGGTCAGTGGCGGCACGTTCCTGCTGGTCGGCGGCGGCACGCTCCTGCTGGTCAGCGGCTCGGCCGTCGTGCTCGTCGTCGGCCGGGGCGTGCTGGTCGTCGGCCGGGGCGTGCTGGTCGCCGGACGCCACGGTCGCCGGTCCGTCGGCCGGGGGCGGTCCGGCCGGCGTGACTCGGCCCGCCGGTACGGTCTCCTCCGGCTGGGGCTGGGGCATTGTGCGGATCTCCTCTCGCGCCCGTCCGAGGTTAGTACCGCCCGACCAATCGGTCGTTCCACGCCGGATCGTACGAGCGTCTCGGACGGCGGGGAAATCCCGGCGAGCGGGCGTGCGTGGCACGTTCCGGTGGAAACACCGCATCGGGAGGGGCCCGGGGACTACCGCGCCGAGGTGCGGGGGTGGCGCGTACCCTGAATGGTTGGTGTTCCAACGGAGTGTCCCGGGAGGTTCCATGAGCGCCGCGTCGTCCGCCGCGGAAAGGTCAGCGGCGATGACGGTCTGGCCGCAGCTCGAGCAACTGCTGCCCCAGGTCAGCAAGCCGATCCAGTACGTCGGCGGCGAACTGGGCGCGGTGGTGAAGGAGTGGGAGTCGGCGGTCGTCCGTTGGGCGCTGATGTATCCGGACGCGTACGAGGTGGGCCTGCCGAACCAGGGCGTGCAGATCCTCTACGAGGTGCTCAACGAGCTGCCGGACGTACTGGCCGAGCGGACGTACGCGGTCTGGCCCGACCTGGAGCGGCTGATGCGCGCCGAGGGCGTGCCGCAGTTCACCGTCGAGGCGCACCGGCCGGTCGGCGCCTTCGACCTCTTCGGGATCTCGTTCGCCACCGAGCTGGGCTACACCAACCTGCTCACCGCGATCGACCTGGCCGGCATCCCGCTGCTCTCCGCCGACCGCACCGACGCGCACCCGGTGGTCGTGGCCGGCGGGCACGCCGCGTTCAACCCGGAACCGATCGCGGACTTCATCGACGCGGCGGTGCTCGGCGACGGCGAGGAAGCCGTACTGGAGATCACCGAGATCGTCCGGGTCTGGAAGGAGGAGGGCAGCCCCGGCGGGCGGGACGAGCTGCTGCTCCGGCTGGCCCGGACCGAGAGCGTCTACGTGCCGCGCTTCTACGACGTCGACTACCTGCCCGACGGCCGGATCCAGCGGGTCGTGCCGAACCGGGCGGACGTGCCGTTCCGGGTGCACAAGCGCACGACGATGGACCTGGACGCCTGGCCGTACCCGAAGAAGCCGATCGTGCCGCTCGCCGAGACCGTGCACGAGCGGTACGCGGTGGAGATCTTCCGGGGTTGCACCCGGGGTTGCCGGTTCTGCCAGGCGGGCATGATCACCCGGCCGGTACGCGAACGTTCGATCACCACCGTCGGGCAGATGGTGCGGGACGGCCTGGAATACTCCGGCTTCCACGAGGTGGGGCTGCTGTCGCTGTCATCGGCCGACCACTCGGAGATCGGCGACATGTGCTCCGGCCTCGCCCAGCAGTACGAGGGCACGAACGTCTCGCTCTCGCTGCCGTCGACCCGGGTCGACGCGTTCAACATCGAGCTGGCCCAGGAGCTGTCCCGCAACGGCCGGCGTACCGGGCTGACCTTCGCCCCGGAGGGCGGCTCGGAGCGGATCCGCAAGGTGATCAACAAGATGGTGTCGGAGGAGGACCTCATCCGCACCGTGGTCACCGCCTACACCAACGGGTGGCGGCAGGTGAAGCTCTACTTCATGTGCGGGCTGCCGACCGAGGAGGACTCCGACGTCCTCCAGATCGCCCGGCTCGCACACGAGGTGATCAAGGCCGGCCGGGCCGCCACCGGCTCCAAGGACATCCGCTGCACCGTGTCGATCGGCGGCTTCGTGCCCAAGCCGCACACCCCGTTCCAGTGGGCGCCGATGGAGCGCCCCGAGGTGATCGACAACCGGCTCAGGCTGCTCAAGCAGGCGATCAACTCCGACCGGTCGCTCGGCCGGGCGATCGGTTACCGCTACCACGACGGCGAGCCGTCGCTGATCGAGGGGCTGCTCAGCCGGGGTGACCGCCGGGTCGGCGCGGTGATCAGGCGGGTCTGGGAGAACGGCGGCCGGTTCGACGGCTGGAGCGAGCACTTCTCCTACCGGCGCTGGGTCGACGCCGCCGCCGAGGTGCTGCCGACCTTCGGGGTCGACCTCGACTGGTACACCGTCCGGGAGCGGGAGCAGACCGAGGTGCTGCCCTGGGACCACCTCGACTCCGGCCTGGACAAGGACTGGCTCTGGCAGGACTGGCAGGACGCCCTCACCGAGTACGAGCAGGACGACTGCCGGTGGACGCCGTGCTTCGACTGCGGCGTCTGCCCCTCCATGGACACCGAGATCCAGATCGGTCCGACCGGCAAGAAGCTGCTGCCGCTGACGCCGGTCAACACCGGCCTGCGGCTGCCGGCCGGCACCGGACACTGACCTCGCCCGTTCCCGCCGGAGCAGTCGACTCCGCAGGGGAACGGGCGCACCCCGACCATCCGCACCCGAGGAGCGGCACGATCAGCAGAAAACCACAGCCGGAGGGCGGCCAGGCGCCGGTCGTACAGCGGATCCGCATCAGGTACGCCAAACGCGGTCCGCTGCGGTTCACCTCACACCGGGACTTCGCCCGGGCCTTCGAGCGCGCGTTGCGCCGGGCCGGCGTACCGGTGGCGTTCTCGCAGGGCTTCACCCCGCATCCGAAGATCTCCTACGCCAGCGCGGCCCCGACCGGGGTGGCCAGCGAGGCGGAGTACCTGGAGATCGGGCTCCAGCGGCCGGTGGACCCTACCGAGCTGCGGATCGCCCTGGACGGCGTGCTCTCGCCCGGACTCGACGTACTCGACGCGGTGGTGGCCGGCGGCGGCAGCCTCGCCGACCGGATCGACGCCTCCCGCTGGCGGATCGAACTGCCCGGTGTCGCGCCGGATGTCCTCCGTGCCGCCGTGTCGACCTTTCTGGCCGCCTCCGAGGTGCTGGTCGAGCGGATGACCAAGCAGGGACGACGGGTCTTCGACACCCGTGCCGCCGTCACGACCATCGATGTGATCGAGAGGACCGAGGCACCTTCCGGGGTCGCGGGCGTACCGTGTGCGATACTCGAAGTGGTCGTACGGCAGGTCACCCCGTCCGTACGGCCCGATGACGTCCTTTCCGGCCTCCGCGTGGTGGCCGACCTGGAGCCGCCGGTGCCGCCGAGGGCGACCCGGCTGGCACAGGGCACGCTGACCACGCAGGGGGAGATCGTGGATCCGTTGGAGGCGGATCGCGACGGGACCGCCATCGGCGAACGCCAGCCGGAAGCCCGGCCGGCGGTCAGGTAGGCAGACTTCGGCGACCCGGTCACCTTGACGCGTCACCGGAAATACTTTGCGGCAACCCTGCGTGGCAGCGCTCACCCGCGCCCGGGGAAGCCAGAACTGGAGAACGTCCATGCTCGAGAACGAGCCAGAGGGCGGAGACCGGACCGGCGCTGAGCCGGCCGTCGACGCCACCACCGCAAGCGGCAACACCGGCGACACCGGTAGCACGGGCGCCGGAGGCGGCAGCCCGGAGAGCGGCGGCGCGGAGAGCGGCGGCGCCGAGGCGCCGGCTCGTCGGCGTACCACCCGGCGCCGCACCTCCAGCCCGTCCAGTGAACCGGCGCCGACCGGCGTACCGGCCGAGGCGCCCAGCACGGCCCGGACCACCAGCGGAGAGGCGCCCGACGCCGAGGTGCTGGCACCGGTGGCCGCCGACATCGAGCCCGCCCCGAAGGCGACCCGGCGACGCCGCAAGGCCACCACGGCGGAGAAGAAGGACGACACCGGACTTCCGGCCGGCGAGTCGGCCGCGGCCGTCGACCCGGGTACCTCCGCCGCCGGTGCCGACGACGCGGCCGCGATCGAAGCCGTACCGCCGGTGAAGGTGACGCGTACCCGCCGGAAGAAGGCGGCGCCGCCGGCCGAGCCGACCGACGCGGCCGTCGCCCCGCCGCAGGCCGTCGAGAGCGCCCCGGCGGCGGCCGGCGAGGTCCCGGTGACCGGGTCCGACGTCGGCGCCCCGGCCGCCCCCGAACTGACCGGCGGAGCCGGCCTGCCGGCGGCCGGCGGCCCGGCCGAGGCCGAGGCCGAGGTGGTGGCCGAGGAGACGCCCCGTGGGCGTCGGCGCCGCGCGGCGCTCTCCGCGCCGACCGTGCTGTTCATGGCTCCCGAGCCGGAGACCCCGCCGGCCCGGGTCGGTGCGGCGGTCGAGCCCGCTGCGGCGACCCGACCGACCGAGGTCGAGGCCGAGGGTGAGCCGGTCGAGCCCGTCGAGGGCGCCCGACGGCGTCGCCGTGGCCGGCGTGCCGCCGAGCCCGCCGTGCCGGAGGTCGAGGCCGAGGTCGAGGCGGTCATTGACGAGGAGGCCGCCGACGTCACCGACTCCGACGTCGAGGCCGACGAGGACGAGGAGAGCGCGGCGGCCCGGCGCAGGCGGCGACGCGGCCGCCGGGGCCGGGGCCGGGGCAAGGGCGGTGCCGACGACGTCGAGGACTCCGAGGAGGGCGACGAGCCGGCGGCCCAGGCCGAGGAGGGGGCCGACGACGACGAGGACGAGGACGGCGAGGCCGGCGACGGGGTCACCCGACGCCGCCGCCGACGTCGGCGCAAGGGCGCCGGGGAGACCGACGGCGCGGCGGACGACGGCGTACCCACGGTCATCAAGATCCGCGAGCCCCGCCGGAGCGTGGACGAGGTGCAGGGCGTCTCCGGCTCGACCCGGCTGGAGGCCAAGCGCCAGCGCCGCCGGGACGGTCGTGAGCAGCGGCGTACCCGGCCGCCGATCCTGAGCGAGTCGGAGTTCCTGGCCCGCCGGGAGGCGGTCGACCGGGTGATGGCGGTACGCCAGCGCGGCGACCGGACCCAGATCGCCGTACTGGAGGACGGGGTGCTGGTCGAGCACTACGTCACCCGCGCCTCCGCCGGCACGATGGCCGGCAACGTCTACCTCGGCAAGGTGCAGAACGTGCTGCCCAGCATGGAGGCGGCCTTCGTCGACGTCGGGCGCGGCCGCAACGCCGTGCTCTACGCCGGAGAGGTCAACTGGGACACCACCGGCCTGGAGGGGCGGGCCCGCTCGATCGAGCAGGCGCTGCGCTCCGGTGACTCGGTGCTGGTGCAGGTCACCAAGGACCCGATCGGGCACAAGGGCGCCCGGCTGACCAGCCACATCGCGCTCTCCGGGCGGCACCTGGTCTACGTGCCGCACGGCAACGCCTCGGGGATCAGTCGCAAGCTGCCCGACACCGAGCGCAAGCGGCTGCGGGACATCCTGAAGAAGCTGGTCCCGGACGGTGCCGGAGTGATCGTCCGGACCGCCGCCGAGGGCGCCAGCGAGGACGAGCTGGCCCGGGACGTGAAGCGGCTCCAGGCGCAGTGGGAGGACATCCAGGCGAAGGCGGCCGAGGGTGGCGCCCCGGTGCTGCTCTACGAGGAGCCCGACCTGGTGATCCGGGTGGTCCGGGACCTGTTCAACGAGGACTTCCGCGAGCTGGTAGTGCAGGGCGACGAGTCGTACGACATGGTCGAGTCCTACCTCTCGCACGTCTCGCCCGACCTGGTGCCCCGGCTGCGCCGGCACACCGGTACGGCGGACGTCTTCGCCGAGCGGCGGATCGACGAGCAGATCCTCAAGGGGCTGGACCGGAAGGTCTTCCTCCCCTCCGGCGGTCACCTGGTGATCGACCGTACCGAGGCGATGACGGTGATCGACGTCAACACCGGCAAGTACACCGGTGCCGGCGGCAACCTGGAGGAGACGGTCACCCGGAACAACCTGGAGGCGGCCGAGGAGATCGTCCGGCAGCTCCGCCTCCGTGACCTGGGCGGCATCGTCGTGATCGACTTCATCGACATGGTGCTGGAGTCGAACCGGGACCTGGTGCTGCGCCGGCTCACCGAGTGCCTGGGCCGGGACCGGACCAAGCACCAGGTGACCGAGATCACCTCGCTCGGCCTGGTCCAGATGACCCGGAAGCGGATCGGTGCCGGGCTGCTGGAGGCGTTCAGCGAGACCTGCGACTGCTGCAAGGGCCGTGGCGTGATCATCCACACCGAGCCGGTGCCGGAGAAGTCCCGCCCGGGCGCGGGAGACAAGGTGAAGGCGGTCGCCTCGGCCACCGGTACCTCGGCACCGGCCGCCGCCCCGGCCTCGGAGGCACCGGCCGGCGGCGGTCGGCGCCGGGGCCGCAAGGCCGCCGCGCCGGAGCGGGTCGTCGTCGAGGTCTCGGAGTACGAGGACACCATGGGGTACGACCTGTCCCGCTACGAGGCGGAGACCCCCGAGGTCGGCGACGTCGTCGAGGCCGCACCGGCCGAGTCGATGCGACTGGCCGGGGCCGGTGACCCGGACGGGATCGAGGACACCGGTGACCTGGACGCGGAGGGCGAGGGCGCGGAGATCGGCGGCGGTCGTCGCCGGGCCCGACGTGGCGGTACCCGCCGCCGCACCCGGCCCTGACTCGGCGCCGTCGGCGGAGACGGTTGCTCCGCTGACGCCGCTGGTGGCTAGGCTGGGCTCACTCCCTCGCGATCCCGGGCCGGGCGTCCGACCACCGTCGGCACCGCCCCGCTCGGGACCGGCCGCCCCCCGACAGGAGAAGATCATGCGACGCCTGCTGGTGACCGCCGCTATCGCCACCGCGCTGTTCGCGGCCGCCGGCTGCTCGGGTGAGCGGGACGGTGTCGCCGGGCCCGGGCCCTCCGGCGGCCCGTCGGCCGGCGTACCGTCGTCGTCGGCCACCGCGACGCCGGGCGCCAGCCCGGGCGGTCCGGCCGGGTCACCGCCGGTGGAGACGAGCCCGGCCGGCGGCAACGGCAAGGAGGTCTGCGCGGCGGCCACCAAGGCGGCCACCTCCTCCGTGCAGACCTTCGTCTCCGAACTGGGCAAGTCGCTCCAGGCGGCGGGGAGCGGCGACACCGCCGGGGCGCAGGCGGCCCAGCGCAAGGCGGAGGCGGCGTTGCAGACCTGGGGCGCGGCGATGCGGGAGCAGTCCGCCCGGGCCACCGACGAGCGGCTCAAGACGGTACTCGCCGAGATCGCGACCGAGGTCGGCACGATGAAGGCCAGCGTCGAGTCGGTCGACGAGAACAAGCTCCAGCAGTTGCAGCAGCGGCTGGACGTGCTCTGCCCGAGCTGATCCCGACCGGCCCGGCAGCGCCGAGGAGGGTGACGAGCCTGGTCACCGCCCCCGCCGCCCGGGCCGATCGGCAGGCCCGGTTTGGGTGAGCGGCCCGTCATGGCGTACGCTAACCTGCGGCGCTGATTACGCGCCACGTTCTCGCGTGCCCGCCCCGCACCTCCCGTGCGGTCGAGCGGACCGTCGCGAACAACCACCCGCAGCCTCAACGACAGGGAGTCCGCGTCCGATGTACGCGATCGTCAAGACCGGCGGCAAGCAGTACAAGGTCGCCGAGGGCGACGTGATCGAGGTCGAGAAGCTGGTCGGCCAGCCCGGCGACGCGATCAAGCTCGCCGCCGTCCTCCTCGTCGACGGGGACAACCTGGTGACCGACGCCGCGCAGCTGGCCAAGGTCGCGGTGTCCGGCGAGATCGCCGCACACACCAAGGGTCCGAAGATCCGGATCCACAAGTTCAAGAACAAGACCGGCTACCACAAGCGCCAGGGTCACCGCCAGCCGCTGACCCAGGTCAAGGTGACCGGCATCTCCAACGGCAAGTAAGCCCCAGCGGAAAGACAGGTCGTCCTCAGATGGCTCACAAAAAGGGTGCGTCCAGCTCGCGGAACGGTCGCGACTCCGCGGCGCAGCGACTCGGCGTCAAGCGGTTCGGTGGGCAGGTCGTCAGCGCCGGCGAGATCCTGATTCGGCAGCGGGGCACCAAGTTCCACCCCGGTGACCTGGTCGGTCGCGGTGGCGACGACACGCTCTTCGCGCTGGCCGCCGGTGCGGTCCAGTTCGGCACCAAGCGCGGCCGCAAGGTCGTCAGCATCGTGCCGTCCGAGCGGTAACGTCAGCTTTTCCGGCGGAGCGGGCCGCGGACCTGGTGTCCGGGCCCGCTCCGCCGTTTCTCGGGCACCGGTCGACCGTGCCCGGCCGTCCGGCCGGGCGACCGACCTGTGCCGTATCCGGCGCCGCCGGTCGGCGCCGATGAAAGGATTGCAGCGTGACGACGTTCGTTGACCGGGTCGTACTGCACCTGCAGGCCGGTGACGGCGGGCACGGTTGCGTCTCGATCCACCGGGAGAAGTTCAAGCCGTTCGGCGGGCCGGACGGCGGCAACGGCGGACACGGCGGCAGCGTGTCCCTGGTGGTCGACCCCCAGGTGCACACCCTGCTCGACTTCCACTTCCGGCCGCACGTCAAGGCCGAGAACGGCAAGGGCGGCGCCGGCTCCAACCGGGACGGTGCCAACGGGCACGACCTGGTGCTCAAGGTCCCGGACGGCACGGTCGTGCACGCCATGGACGGCACGGTGCTGGCCGACCTGGTCGGCGCCGGCACCACCTTCGAGGTGGCCCGGGGCGGTCGGGGCGGTCGGGGCAACGCCTCGCTGGCCAACGCCCGGCGCAAGGCGCCCGGCTTCGCCGAGCTGGGCGAGCCGGGGGACCGGCTCGACGTCGTACTCGAACTCAAGAGCGTGGCCGACGTCGGCCTGGTGGGTTTCCCGTCGGCCGGCAAGTCCTCGCTGATCTCGGTCCTCTCGGCCGCCAAGCCGAAGATCGCCGACTACCCGTTCACCACGCTGGTGCCGAACCTCGGCGTGGTCCGGGTCGACGAGCACACCTTCACCGTCGCCGACGTGCCGGGCCTGATCCCCGGTGCCGCCACCGGCAAGGGGCTCGGGCTGGAGTTCCTCCGGCACATCGAGCGCTGCGCGGTGCTGGTGCACGTGGTGGACGCGGCCAACCCCGAGCCGGGGCGCGATCCGCTGGCCGACATCGACGCCATCGAGGCGGAGCTCTCCGAGTACGGCGGGTTGGCCGACCGGCCCCGGCTGGTCGTACTCAACAAGATCGACGTACCGGACGGGCGGGATCTCGCCGAGATCGTCCGCCCCGACATCGAGGCCCGTGGCCTGCGGGTATTCGAGGTCTCGGCGGTGACCCGGGAGGGGCTGCGCGAGCTGACCTTCGCGCTGGCGGAGCTGGTCGAGCAGTCCCGGGCGGTGGCGCCCGACCTGGAGCCGACCCGGATCGTGATCCGGCCGGTCGCGGTCGACGACGCCGGCTTCACGATCGAGACGGCGCCGGACGGCGCGTACGTGGTACGCGGGCAGCGGCCGGAGCGCTGGGTCAAGCAGACCAACTTCGACAACGAGGAGGCGGTCGGCTACCTGGCCGACCGGCTGGCCCGGCTCGGTGTCGAGGAGCAGCTCGCCAAGGCGGGTGCGGAGCCGGGCAGCCTGGTCCGGATCGGGGAGCGGGAGTTCGACTGGCAGCCGACGCTCTACGCCGGTGCCGAGTACGTGCCGAGTGCCCGGGGCACCGACAGCCGGCTGGCCGAGAAGGTTACCCGGCCGACCGCGGCCGAGCGGCTCGCCGCCCGCAAGGCCCGTCGGCAGCGGCCGCCGGAGGAGGCGACCCCGGACCCGACCCCGGACGGCACCGTGCAGCGGCCCGACAGCGGCACGGCGCCGGACGCGGACTAGTTCGCTGTGCCGGACGTGGACTAGTTAGCTGCGTCGTAGGCGGATTAGTTCGCTGCGTCGGCGTATCGGGTCCACTTGGCCGAAACCTCGACGAAACGCCTGGTGGTTACCGTCGGCGGTGTGCTGATCGAGTCGCGTTCGTCGTCGGATCCCGAGCTGGCCGCCCTGGTGGTGGCCCAGCAGCGTGAGCTTCGGGAAGCCGACGGCGGTCTGGACGGGCAGGTGTTCATGCCGCACGACGACGCCCGCTACCTGGTGGGCGTGATCGCCGGCCGGGCGGTGGCCTGCGGGGCGATCCAGACGCTGGACCGGGACACCGCCGAGGTCAAGCGGATGTACGTCCGGCCGGCCCACCGGGGTCAGGGCCTCGCCCGGCAGATGCTCGGCGCGCTCGAGGAACTGGCCCTGCGGGCCGGGCAGACCGTACTGCGGCTGGAGACCGGCAGCTACCTCCCCGGCGCCATCCAGCTCTACCTCTCCTCCGGCTACGTGGAGATCCCCGCCTACGGCGAATACACCAGCAACCCCTACAGCGTCTGCTTCGAGAAGCGGCAGCCGGCCACCTCGGGGAGAGAGCGGCTGCCCGGACGGGCCGAGGCCACAGTCTCGCTGGGGTAGCCCTCAGGGCAGCAGCCCCAGCGCGCGCTTCGCCCGGTGGACGGTGTCGGTGGCGTTGTCGCGGGCCCGGTCGGCGCCGTCGGCGAGTACCCGCCGGACATAGCCCGGATCGCGGGCGAGTTCCGTGTAGCGGAGTCGGATCGGCCGGAGCATCGCCTCGACCGCCTCGGCGACCGCGTTCTTCAACTGGGCGTACGAGCCGTACCCGGCGGCCAGGTCGGCGGGGGAGCCGCCCAGGCAGGTCGCCAGGATCTCCAGCAGGTTCGCCACGCCGGGCCGGCGCTGCGGGTCGTACTCGACGGTCCGGCCCGGGTCGGTGACGGCGCGCAGCACCTTGCGGCGGATCACCTCGGGCGGATCGAGCAGGAAGACGGTGCCGGCCTCGCTGCTGCTGGTCTTGCCCATCTTGGCGGTCGGGTCGGCCAGGTCCATCAGCCGGGCCGACACCGTCGGATGGACCGCCCGGGGGATGGTGAAGGTGTCGCCGTACCGGGTGTTGAACCGGGTCGCCACGGCGCGGGTGAGTTCGAGATGCTGGCTCTGGTCGTCGCCGACCGGCACCTCCTGCACGTCGTGCAGCAGAATGTCGGCGGCCATCAGCACGGGATAGCTGAGCAGGCTCAGCCGGACCTGCCCGTGCCGCGCCGACTTCTCCCGGAACTGGATCATCCGGTGCGCCTCGCCGTAGCCGGTGGCACACTCCAGCAGGTAGTGCAGTTCGGTGTGCTGCGGCACCTGTGACTGCACGTAGAGCAGCGCCCGGTCCGGGTCGAGGCCGGCGGCGAGCAGTACGGTGGCCTGCTCCAGGGTCAGCGCCCGGATCTGCGCCGGTTGGTGGGTCACGGTGAGCGCGTGCAGGTCGGCGAGGAAGACGATCGTCTCGGCCCGGTACTGGCCGGCGACGATCGGCCGGATCGCACCGACCAGGTTGCCCAGGTGCAGGTGGCCGGTTGGTTTGAGGCCGGTGATCCGGCGCAGTGCCGGTGCGTTCGGGGCGAGTGCGGTGGCTGCCGGAAGTGCGGTGCTCGGGGCCATGACAGGTGCTCCTTACCGGTGTGGCGGTCGCCCCCGGGTGAGCACATGCGAAACGGCCGCCCGGAGGGCGGCCGCTGGCTGTTGTTCGGGTACGCGGATGCGCGGGCCGCCCGTCAGGGCAGCCACCAACCGTTCGAGGTCATCCGCACACCTCCACGGTAGCAGGGCCGGTGCGCCGGGTGGGAGGTCCGCCGCGCCCCGGTCGGCGGGCTGGTGCCGGGCGGCTCCCGGCGAGCGGTCGGCGACGGTCGTCAGCCGTCACCGGCGCTCGCCGGGGAGCCGGTTCGACGGGTCAGCCGGTCGGCACCACACCGACGTTGAGTTCGGCCACCGAGGTCCACCGGTTGCCGCTGACCTCACCGAGGGCGCGGAGCCGGAGGTACCGGCCGCTGGTCGGCGGGATCGTCACCGTCTGTTCCGCCGCGCTGTTCGGGAAGGTGCCGGTGGCCACCGGGGTGCCCCAACTGCTCCGGCTGTTCGAGACGTACACCTCGTAGCCGGTGATCCGGCCGCCGGTGTTCGAGCCCTGCCGGGGCAGGTAGTACAGCCGGTTGACCGTCCGGGCGCTGCCCAGGTCGAGGTCGATCCAGTGCGGGTGCGCCGGGTTGGAGAGCAGCCGCTGGGTGTGCCAGATCGACGAGCTGCTGCCGTCCCGGACGTTGTTGGCCCGGCCGTTGACCAGGAGCGTCTCCTGGCTGTCCGCCCCGGCCACGGTCCAGGCCGACTGCGGCAGCCGGGTGCTGCCGGACTGCGGGTTGTAGGTGGCGGTGTAGCTGGTCGGGGTCGTCGGGGCGGTGATCACGTGGGTCTGCGCCCCGCCGTCGGACCAGGAACCGAAGACGTACGGCACGCCGCCGAGGGTCTGCGGGGTGACCGCGCTGACGGTGTTGCTGGACCCCTGGATGACGGTACGGGTGAAGGGCGCCGCCTGGGCCGTCGCCCCGAAGACCAGTTGCAGACCCGGCGGGCTGGAGTTGAAGGTCAGGTCGACGGTCTTCGGGTCGAGCCGCACGCTGGTGCTGTGCGACAGCCCGCCGCTGTCCGTGGCGGTGAGCACCAGCTCCAGATAGGACGGATACTCGTGGTCCGGCCCGAACATGCTGCCGCTGGCGCCGGTGAAGTCCTGCAACGTGTGGATGTGGCAGTTGTCCAGCGTGTAGCAGTGGTGCAGCAGCATCCGCCAGTGCAGCGCGCTGGCCGGCAGGGTGCCCTGGTCCGGGTCGGTCGCGTGCCCGGTGAAGCTGATCGTGTCGTTGACCGCCCAGGTGAAGTCGCCGCCCGGACTGTCGATCACCGCGGTCGGCATGCTGTTGCCGGTCTGGATCGGCACCGTCTGGGTGCCGGAGGCGTTCAGCGTGTCGTAGACGGTCAGCCGGGCGGTGTACGGGCCGCCGGCCGGATAGGTGTACGTCGCCGTCGCCGTGGTGGCGTCGACGGTGCCGTCGTTGGTGAAATCCCACTCGTAGCGCAGCCGGCCGGCGTCGGCCGGGTCCGCGTCGGAGGAGCCGGTGCCGTCGAAGTTCACCGTCAGCGGCGCCGTCCCGGAGGTGGGGGAGGCGGCGATGGAGGCGACCGGCGGCTGGTTGCCGGGGAAGTAGCGGATCCGGCGTACCGAACCGGCGTGGTCGACGTAGTAGAGGTCACCGCCCGGCCCCATGGCCAGGTCGACGGGATTGGCGGCGGCGCTGCCGAAGGTACGCCGGCTGCTCGCCACCGGCAGCCCACCGGGTGCGGCGGGCAACATCGCCCAGATGCAGTCCCGGGAGTAGTCGGAGAAGAAGAGCGCGCCCGCGTACTCGGCCGGATAGCTGCCGCCGGCCGCCGGATAGAAGGCGGCACCCGAGACCGACGAGCTGCCGGTCGGACACGCCTCCCCGGCCACCACCCGGGCCGCGTGGTCGTACGTGTAGAACGGCGCCGTCTGCCCGGCACCGCTGTAGAGGCTCTCGCACATGTCGAGGTTGGCGCTGTCGTAGCCGCTCTGCCGGCCGGCGCCCTCGAAGCACGGCCAGCCGAAGTTGGTGACCGAGGCGGTCGGGTCGACCACCCGGTTGACCTCCTCCCACCGGGTCCAGCCGACGTCACCGGCCCAGACCTCGTTGGTGCCGGGCCGGATGGTGAACCGGAACGGGTTGCGCAGCCCCTGCGCGACGATCCGTCGGGTGTTCGGGTCGGGGCTGGCCGCCGACGGGTTGCCGGGGGCGGCGGCGCCGGTCAGCGGGTCGAGCCGCAGCACCGTACCGTCCAGGCTGGTCGGGTCGGCGGTGGTCCGGGAGTCCTGGGAGCGCAGCGCGCCGCCCTCGGCGGTCGGCGGGGACATCGTGCCGCCGGGCGGGTCGGCGCAGGGGTTCGGCGGGGTGCCGAGCTGGCCGTAGTCGACCAGGTCGTAGCTGGCTCCGTCCCCGGCGGTGGCGTAGAGCATCCCGTCGGCACCGAACCGCAGGTCACCGGTGGCGTGGCTGGCGTACTGCTGGCACCAGTCGTCGATGAAGACCTGCTCGGTGCCGGTCATCGTGTTGCCGGCGGCGGTCAGCCGGGAGAGCCGGCCGGTGACGATGCACCGCCCGCCGTTGGTACCGCCGACCGAGGCGCAGTTGTCGTTCCAGTACGGCGCGGTCTGCCCCGGCGGGGCGTCGTAGGCGTAGAGCACGTAGACGTACGGCTGGGTCGGGAAGTCCGGGTGCAGGGCCAGCCCGAGCAGTCCCCGGTCGTGTTGGTTGTGCACGTTCGCCGACAGGTCGGCGAAGACGGTGGCGGTGGTGTCGGCGAGGTCGTCGTACACCTTGATCCGGCCGCCCTTCTCGGCGACGAAGACCCGCCCGTCCGGGGCGAACTCGATATTGGTCGGCTGGTTCAGGCCGGTGAAGACGACCTGTTCCTGGAAGCCGGTCGGCAGCACCACGGCGGCGGCGGGTGCCGTACCGGAGATCGGTGCGGCCAGCGCCGCGACCAGCGCGACCGCGACTCCTGTCCGTAGTAGGCGGTTGACCGGTGACGGTCGTGCGGAAGATGGCATTCGTTCCCCCAACTTGGCGCAGCTCCAAGCAGTGCACGGTGCGACCTTCGCGCCGGTCCGGGACCGGGTGCACAAAGGACCTGTCACGCTAGGGGGAGGGGCGGGGCGCGGCAGCCCGGTCCCGCCCGGAGTGAGCATCTCGTGACTACGGGCTAACCGTACGTCATCTGATGTATGGGGATGATGCCGCCCGGATCACGACGCACCGCCTCAGCGGATCATCGGAGAGTGCCTGTCCGGTCGGGCGAACCGGTTCCACCCGACCGGCCGGCCGCCGCCACACGGCCGCCCGGGGTGCGCAGCCGCCCGCTGCGCCGCCCCGGTCAGTCGAGGTCGAACTCGCCGTCCTGGGCGCCGGCCACGAAGGCGTCCCACTCGGCCTGGGTGAAGACCAGCACCGGACCGTCCGGTTCGGCGGAGTTGCGCATGCCGATCAGATCGTCGACGAACGCGATTTCGACCGCGCCCTCGGAGTCGTCGCCCTCGGCCCGCTGCCACACGGCGCGGGACAGGTCGAAATCACCCTTGGGGTGCTGCGCCATCGTCGGTTCCTCCATAGCGTGATCTGGCCGGGACCGAACCGTCCGCGGACCCATCGTGCAGGATAAGCGGATGCCGAGCCTGACCCGGGTAGCGGCGGCGGAACGCGCCGCCCTGCTCACCGTGGAGTCGTACGACATCGAACTTGATCTCACCGGGTCGGCGGAGCGGTTCCGGTCGACCACCACGGTCCGGTTCCGGGCGGCCACGCCGGGGGCCGGGACGTTCGTCGAGGTCAGGCCGGCTCGACTGCTCGGGGTACGACTCAACGGCGCCGCGCTGGACCCGGCCGCCCTGGACGACAACCAGTACCCGCTGACCGGGCTGGCCGCCGAGAACACGCTGGTGGTCGAGGCGGAGATGGCGTACTCGAACAGCGGCGAGGGGCTGCACCGCTTCGTCGACCCGGCCGACGGCGAGACCTACCTCTACGCGATGTCGGGGATGGACAACGCCCAGCGGATCTTCGCCTGCTTCGACCAGCCCGACCTGAAGGCGCCGGTGACCCTGGCCGTCGTCGCGCCGGAGGAGTGGATCGTCGCCGGCAACGGGCGGCTCGACAGCGGGCCGGTCGCCGGGCGGTGGGTCTTCGCCCCGACCCCGCCGCTGGCCACCTACCTCGTCTCACTGGTCGCCGGCCCGTACGCGGTGCGCCGGGCCGAGCACGACGGTATCCCGCTCGGCCTCTACTGCCGGCGTTCGCTCACCGAGCACCTGGACCGGGACGCCGAGGAGATCCTCACCGTCACCCGGCAGTGCCTGGACCGGCTGCACCGGCTTTTCGGGGTGCGCTACCCGTTCGGCAAGTACGACCAGGCGTTCGTGCCGGAGTTCAACATGGGTGCGATGGAGAACCCGGGCCTGGTCACCTTCCGGGACGAGTTCCTGCCCCGGTCGGCGGTGACCGACGCCGAGCGGGAACAGCGGGCGAACAGCATCGCGCACGAGATGTCGCACATGTGGTTCGGCGACCTGGTCACCCTGCGCTGGTGGGACGACCTGTGGCTGAACGAGTCGTTCGCCGAGTACTTCGGCACCCGGATCACCGCCGAGGCGACCCGGTTCGACCGGGCGTGGACCACGTTCGCGCTGCGCCGCAAGGCCTGGGGCTACGCCGCCGACCAGCGACCCTCCACCCATCCCGTCGCGCCGACGGAGGTGGCCGACGCGACCGAGGCGCTGGCCAACCTCGACGGCATCTCGTACGCCAAGGGTGCCTCGGTGCTCCGCCAGCTCGTCGCCTGGCTCGGCGACGACGCCTTCCTGGCCGGGCTGCGGGGATATTTCGCCGCGCACCGGTTCGGCAACGCCACCCTCGCCGACCTGCTCGCCGCGCTCGCCGCCGGCAGCGGCCGCGACCTGGCCGGCTGGGCGGCGGTGTGGCTGCGGCAGCCGCAGCTCAACACCCTGCGCACCGAGGTGCGGCTGCGCGACGACGGGCACTACGCCGAGGTCGCCCTGGTGCAGACCGCCCCGCCGGAGCATCCGGTGCTGCGCCCGCACCGGATCGGTGTCGGGCTCTACGATCCCGACCCGGCCGGCGGGGGGACCGCGCTGCGGTTGCGGGACCGGGTCGAGGTGGACCTCGACCCGGCGGCGGACGGCGGCCGTACGGTGCTGCCCGGGTTGACCGGTCAGCCGGCGGCCCGGCTGCTGCTGCCCAACGACGGCGACCTGACCTTCGCCAAGGTACGCCTGGACGCCGCCTCCGTCGCCGCCGTGCCGGCGGCCCTGCCCGAGCTGGCCGATCCGCTGACCCGGGCGCTGCTCTGGGCGGAGGCGCTGGACGCGGTGACCGACGGGGAACGGCCGGTCGCCGACCTGGTGGCGCTGGTGGTGGCCGCCCTGCCCGCCGAGACCGAGGTGGTCGTGGTGCAGGACGTGCTGGCCCGGACCTGCGACCTGCTCGACCGCCATCTCCAGCCGGAGGTCCGGCCGGCCGCGCTGGAGCAGCTCGCCGGGGCCTGCGCGCGGCTGCTCGCGGTGGCCCCGCCCGGCGGTTCGGGGCAGCTCGCCGCGGCGCGCGGCTGGATCTCCTCGACCGTCGAGGTGGCCCGGCTGACCGGCTGGCTGGCCGGCAAGGAGGTGCCCGACGGGCTGGCGGTCGACGCCGAGCTGCGCTGGGCGGTGCTGGGCCGGCTGGCCGTACTCGGTGCGGTGGGGGAGCCGGAGGTCGCCGCCGAGCAGGCCGAGGACGGAAGTGCCAGCGGGGCGGAGCGGGCCGCCACCTGTCGGGCGGCGCTGCCGGACCCGGCGGCCAAGGAGCACGCCTGGCGGCTGCTCGTCGGCGAGACGAGCCTGTCGAACCGGCTGCTGGAGGCGACGGCGCGCGGGTTCTGGCAACCGGAGCAGGCGGAACTGACCGACTCCTATGTGGAGCGGTACTTCGCCGAGATGCCGGCGGCGGCGCGGCGGCGTACCCCCTGGGTCGCCGACCGGGTCGCGGCGCTGGCCTATCCGCGCTACGCCGTCTCCGCGCGGACCCGGGAACTGGCGGCGGCGCTGCTGGGCCGGGACGACCTGCCCTCCGGCCTGCGCCGGGTGGTGGTCGACGAGGACGACGACCTGCGCCGGGCGCTCGCCGCGCGGCGCTGAGCCCCGGCCGGGCCGGGCCGCTCCGGTG
Organism: Plantactinospora sp. BC1; assembly: GCF_003030345.1. NCBI lineage: Bacteria > Bacillati > Actinomycetota > Actinomycetes > Micromonosporales > Micromonosporaceae > Plantactinospora > Plantactinospora sp. BC1. Next base: position 7,233,730 of record NZ_CP028158.1, on the reverse strand, counting down.
GGCCGGAAAATGCGATCTGGCTCATGCTCGCCGGACCGGGCGGCGCGTCCGGCTTACGATCAAGCCGTGGAGGCAGACATCCGGCGGATAGGGATCATGGGGGGTACCTTCGACCCGATCCACCACGGGCACCTCGTCGCCGCGAGCGAGGTCGCCGACCGGTTCGAGCTGGACGAGGTGGTCTTCGTGCCCACCGGCCAGCCGTGGCAGAAGGCCGACGAGCCGGTCAGCTCGGCCGAGGACCGCTACCTGATGACCGTGATCGCGACCGCCTCGAACCCGCGCTTCCAGGTGAGCCGGGCCGACATCGACCGGGGCGGCCCGACCTACACCGTCGACACGCTGCGCGACCTGCACTCGGAGTACGGCCCGAAGGTGCAGCTCTTCTTCATCACCGGTGCCGACGCGCTGGAGAAGATCCTCTCCTGGAAGGATCTCGACCAGATGTTCGAACTGGCCCATTTCATCGGGGTCACCCGGCCCGGTTTCGTCCTCTCCGACGCGCACCTGCCGGCCGACACGGTCAGCCTGGTCGAGGTGCCGGCGATGGCCATCTCCTCGACCGACTGCCGGGCCCGGGTGGCCGCCGGTGGGCCACTCTGGTATCTCGTCCCGGACGGTGTGGTGCAGTACATCGCCAAACGGAGGCTGTACCGGGGGTGATTCCGCCCGGTTTCATGCTCATCGTTCGTTAACCGCCGGGCCGTACGGTCCCCGGGTGTGAGAGGCTAGAAGGGTCCGACGGTTGATCGAAGGAGAATGGTGACAGCTTCCGACCGCGCCCGTGAGCTGGCAACGGCCGCCGCGCAGGCCGCCGCCGACAAGAAGGCGCAGGACATCGTCATCATCGACGTGGCGGACCAGCTAGTGATCACCGACGCGTTCCTGCTCGCCTCCGCGCCGAACGAGCGGCAGGTGACCGCGATCGTGGACGCGATCGAGGAGGCACTGCTCGCCCTGCCAGAGAAGGCCAAGCCGGTCCGCCGCGAGGGTGAGCGGGCGGGCCGCTGGGTGCTGCTCGACTACGTCGACCTGGTGGTGCACGTCCAGCACAGCGAGGAACGCGAGTTCTACGCGCTCGACCGGCTCTGGAAGGACTGCCCGACGATCCCGTTCGTCGACCGGGACCTGGTGGAGGCCGAGGCGGGCATCGCCGAATGACCCGGCTGATCGTCTGGCGGCACGGCAACACGGACTGGAACGCCGCCAACCGGGTGCAGGGCCAACTCGACGTACCACTCAACGACCTCGGCCGCGAACAGGCGACCGAGGCCGCGCCGCTGCTCGCCGGGCTGCGCCCGGACGCGATCGTCGCCAGTGACCTGCGGCGGGCGGCCGACACCGCCGCCGCGCTGGCGGCGCTGACCGGGCTGCCGATCCGCACCGACCCCCGGCTCCGGGAGCGGTTCTACGGGCAGTGGCAGGGGCTGCTGATGACCGAGGTGGCGCAGCGCTTCCCCGCCGAACACGCCCGCTGGCGCAGCGGTGACCCGGATCCGGGCGCCGAGGTGGAGAGCCTCGACGACCTCGGCAAGCGGGTCGGCACGGCGTTGCAGGAGGCCGCCGACGCCGTACCGGGCGGCACGGTCGTGATCGCCACGCACGGCGGCGGCGCCCGGCAGGGCTGCGGCTATCTGCTCGGCTGGGACTCCACCGTGCTGCGGTCGGTCGGCTCGCTGAACAACTGCCACTGGACCGAGTTGCGGCACGACGAGGTACGCGGCTGGCAGTTGCGCGGGCACAACGTCGGCCGCCTGGTCGCCCCGGGCCCGGCCCCGGCCCCCGTCTGAGCCGCTCCCGGCGGGTCCTCCGCCCGGCTGGGTCACGATCCGGTGGCCGGCCGGTCGTTCCGCCGCCGGTGATCGGCTAACGTGCCGGAATGCCTGTCGCGGTCGTCACCGACTCCACCGCCTACCTGCCGGCCGAGTTGGCCGACCGGCACCGGCTCACCGTCGTACCGCTGATCGTCGTCCTCGACGGGACGCCGGGACGGGAGGGCGTCGACGTCGGGCCGGCCGACGCGGCCCAGGCGCTGGCCGCCCGGCGGTTCGCGATGAGTACCTCCCGGCCGGCGCCGGAGGAGTTCGTCGAGACGTACCGCCGGCTCTTGGCCGAGGGGGCCGACGGCGTCGTCTCGGTACACCTGTCCGCGGAACTCTCCGGCACGGTGGAGGCGGCCCGGCTGGCCGCCGCCGAGCTGGGTCCCCGGGTCAGCGTGGTCGACGCCCGGTCGACCGGGATGGGTCTCGGTTTCCCGGCGCTCGCCGCCGCCTCGGCCGCCGCCCGGGGTGCGGGCCTGACCGAGGTACGCCGGGCGGCGCTGGACGCCATCGACCGGACCAGCACCTTCTTCTACGTCGACACCCTGGAGTTCCTCCGGCGCGGTGGCCGGATCAACGCCGCCGAGGCGCTGCTCGGCACCGCCCTGTCGGTGAAGCCGATCCTGCACATGGCGGACGGCGGCATCGCGCTGCGGGACCGGGTCCGGACCGCCGGACGGGGACTGGCCCGGCTGGTCGACCTCGCCGTGGAGGCGGCCGGGAGCGGTGAGGTCGAGGTGGCGCTGCACCATCTCGCCGTACCCGGGCGCGCGGCCGAACTGGCGGAGAAGCTCGGCGGGCGCCTCGGTGACCGGCTCCGGGCCAGCTACGTCACGGAGGCCGGCGCGGTGATCGCCACGCACACCGGACCGGGACTGGTCTGTGTCGTGGTGCACCGCTTGTAGCTGGCCGCGCCCGTCTTGTCGCCCTGCTGGTGTTGTCGGCCTTGTGGCGTTGCTGGCCGCGCCGGGTTGTTCGCGTTGCTGGTGTTGTCGGCCTTGTTGGTTTTGTCGCGACAAGGCGGCTTCTTGCCCGGTAGGCGTTGACCGGGGTCGATCTGGGTGATCTTATGGGACAGTAAACCTTCCTAAGAGATTGTGGTCGTCCGTCACCCCCGCCGACGCCGCGAGCAGGAGGAGCAGCGTGTCCAGATCCCGTCTCCGCGCCAGAACGTCCCGGATGATCGCCGCCGGAGTACTGCTGTCGACCGCCGTGATCGTCCCGTACGCCGGTCCCGGCGCTGCCGCGCCGGCCGCGCAGGCCGCCCCGCCCGGCGCCGAGGTGCGGATCGCCGCGCCACCCACCTTCACCCACCCGGGCGTACTCGTCAGCCGGCCGCAACTCGACTTCGTCCGAGGCCGGGTCAACGCCGGGGCGCAGCCCTGGAAGGGCGCCTACGACCAGATGATGGCCAGCGCCTTCGCCTCGCTGAGCCGTACCCCGAAGCCCCGGGCGGTCGTCGAGTGCGGCTCGTACTCCAACCCCAACAACGGCTGCACCGACGAGCGGCAGGACGCGCTGGCCGCGTACAGCCTGGCGCTGGCCTGGTACATCACCCAGGACAGCCGGTACGCGGAGAAGGCGATCCAGATCATGGACGCCTGGTCGGCGACGATCCGGGACCACACCAACAGCAACGCCCCGTTGCAGACCGCCTGGGCCGGGTCGAGCTGGCCCCGGGCCGCCGAGATCATCCGGTACACCTACGGCGGCTGGTCCTCGGCCGGAATCAGCCGGTTCGGCGCGATGCTGCGCGACGTCTACCTGCCCGAGATCATCAACGGCAACGCGACCAGCAACGGCAACTGGGAACTGAGCATGATGGAGGCCTCGCTCGGGATCGCGGTCTTCCTGGAGGACCGGGCCGTCTACGACCGGGCGGTCGGCAAGTTCCGCGACCGGCTGCCGGCCTTCCTCTACCTGAGCAGCGACGGGGCGTACCCGCGCGGCCCGGCCGGCAGCAGCATCGACACCCGGGCCGAGATCGTGTCGTACTGGCACGACCAGGAGGTCTTCTCCGACGGCCTCTCCCAGGAGACCTGCCGCGACTTCACGCACACCGGGTACGGCATCTCGGCCATCTCGCACGTCGCCGAGACGCTCCGGCACCAGGGCCAGGACATCTACCCGGAGATCCAGGACCGGCTGCGGCACGCGCTCGGCTTCCACGCCAGGTACGAGCTGGGCGACGCCGTACCCTCGACGCTCTGCGGCGGCAGCCTGACCCTGGGGCTCGGCCCGGTCACCGAGGTGGCCTTCAACGCCCTGAACAACCGTCGGGGCATCCCGATGACCCGGACGCAGCAGCTCACCGAGCGGCAACGCCCGGCCGGCACGAACTATCTCTTCGTCGCCTGGGAGACCCTGACCCACGCCGGCAACCCCAACTGAGACGTCGGGTCGCCGGCCGGCACGCGGTCGGCCGGCGACCCGGGTCGCGGCGGCGCTAGCACAGTTTTGCTTGATCAGGGCGTTGTCCACACTGGCGTCCTTTGTCCACAGCCGGTGGTCCACGGCCGGTGGGACGCCCTCTGCGTCGCCTACCTTCGCCGGGTGTCCGACGACGACGAAACAGTGGTACGGCAACGCCTCTCCCGGCTGCTCGGCGACCGCGCCATCCCGGCGGAGCGGTCGGCCGCCGGACCCGCTCCCGCCGGCACCGGACCAGACCCCTCGGCGGACCCACCGGCGGAGCCGGGGCGGCTCGCCGGTCCGGGCGCCTTCGATCCGGCCGGTCCCGGCGCCTTCGATCCGGGACGGCGTGGGGTGAAGGCCCTCGCGGTGGTGGCGGTCGTCGTGGTGCTCGGTGCGGCCGGCTGGGCCTGGCTGTCCCGGCCCCGGACCGAGCCGGTCGCGCCCCCGCCCGCCTCGGCGGCGACCTTCGCGCCCGCATCGTCGACCTCGGGGGCCGCGGTCGGCGCCGCCGAGGTGGTGGTCGCGGTCGCCGGCAAGGTACGCCGCCCCGGCCTCGTACGCCTGCCCGCCGGTGCCCGGGTCGCCGACGCCCTCGAATCCGCCGGCGGCGCGTTGCCCGGCGTCGACGTGGCGTTGCTCAACCTTGCCCGCAAGGTGACCGACGGCGAGCTGATCCTGGTCGGGGTGACTCCGCCGCCCGGGGCTGGCCCGGCCGGCGCCGGCCCGCCCGGGGCGCCCGGTGGAGCCACCGGTGCCCAACCGGGCGGCGGAAAGGTCAACCTCAACACCGCCACCGTGGCGCAACTCGACACACTGCCCGGGGTCGGCCCGGTGCTCGCCCAGCGCATCGTGGCGCACCGGGAGGAGCACGGCGGATTCCGCTCGGTGGCCGACCTCCGCCAGGTCACCGGCATCGGCGACGCCCGCTACGAGGACCTCAAAGACCTGGTGACGGTGTGACAGACCGCCCCCGCCCCCGGCACCCCGTCGACCCGGCGAACCAGATCGGTCCACCGGCCGATACCCGAGATCCGACGACCGGACTGAGGGCTTCGTGGGCCGGTGGACAATCCTCGGCGGCGAGCCCGCGAGTCTCGACGGCGAGCCTGCGAGCGTCGACGGTGAGTCCGCCGGGTCTGGCGGCCCGGCTGCTCGGCGCGACGGCGAGCCCGCGAGTCTCGACGGCGAGTCCGCCGGGTCCGGCGGCCCGGCAGCAGGGCGCGACGGCCAGTCTGCGGGCTTCGACGGCGAGCCCGCCGGGTCCGACGGCAGGGCCGCCGGATGCGGGTCATGACGCGGCAGAGGCGGCCGAGCCGCCTCGACGGCCGCCGGACCTGCGGTTGGCCGGGCTGGCGGTGGGCGCCTGGCTGTCGGCGCTGGCCGGGCTCCTGATCGGCACCGGGCCGGCCGTGCTGGTGGCGGTGCTGGCCGGGGGCGCCGCGCTGGTCCTGGCCTGTCGGTCGACCCGCCGGCTGCCGGCAGTACCGGGCCGGCACGGCTGGGTGGTGGTGACCGTACTGCTCGGTGTGGTCTGCGGGAGCGTGGCCACGGCTGCCCGGTCGGGGGTACGGGACGCCCCGTCGATCGCCCGGTTGGCCGAGGAACGAGCCAGGGTCAGCGCCGAGCTGGTGGTCCGGGAGGATCCACGGCCCATCGGCGGGGTCGCCGGCCGGCCGGCGACCTATCTGTTGTCGACCCGGCTGGTCTGGGCCGCCGGGGAGGCGGGGAACGACAGGGTCAGCGCGTCGGTCCGGATCCTGGTGCTGGCCAGCGACCCGGACTGGCGTGGACTGCTGCCCGGCCAGCGGGTTACCACCACCGGGCGACTGGCGCCACCGCGCGGCGGCGACCTCACCGCCGCCGTGCTGACGGTCAGCACCCCACCCGTGCTGCGCGGCACCCCGTCCTGGGCGCAGCGGGCGGCCGGCACGTTACGGGCCGGGCTGCAACGGGCCTGTGCGCCGCTGCCCACCGAACCGGGCGGGTTGCTGCCGGGACTGGTGGTCGGCGACACCAGTCGGCTGGAACCGGCGGTCGAGGAGGACTTCCTGACCACCGGGATGACGCACCTGACCGCGGTCTCCGGCTCCAACGTGGCGATCGTGGTCGGCCTGGTGCTACTGCTCGCCCGGTGGGGCCGGGCCGGGCCGTGGCTCGCCGCCGTCCTCTGTGGCACGGCGCTGGTCGGCTTTGTCATCCTGGCCCGGCCGTCGCCGAGCGTCGTCCGGGCCGGCACGATGGGCGCGATCGGTCTGCTGGCGCTCGCCGTCGGACGCCCCCGGGCAGCGCTACCGGCGCTGGCCAGCGCGGTCACCGTACTGGTGCTTGTCGATCCGGAGCTGGCCGGCGACCCGGGGTTCGCGCTCTCCGTACTGGCCACCGGTGGGCTCCTGCTGCTCGCCCCCCGGTGGCGGGACGCGCTGCGGCAGCGGGGTGTACCAGCGGGTGCGGCGGAGGCGTTGGCCATCCCGGCGGCGGCGCAACTGGCCTGCGCCCCGGTGGTGGCCGGACTCTCCGGCACCATCAGCCTGGTGGCCGTACCGGCGAACCTTCTCGCGGTGCCGGCGGTGGCACCGGCCACGGTGCTCGGGGTGACGGCGGCGGTGCTGTCGCCGTTCTGGCCGGCCGGTGCGGAGGGTGTGGCGTGGCTCGGCAGTTGGCCGGCCTGGTGGCTGGTCCTGGTGGCCCGGTACGGCGCACGCCTGCCCGCCGGGACGTTGCCCTGGCTGGACGGGGTGCCCGGCGGGCTGCTGCTCGGAGCCCTGACGGTGGCGCTGCTGGTCGCCGCCCGTCGGCCACCGGTGCGCCGGCTCGTCGCGGTGGTCGCGGCCGCCGTGCTGGTCGGTGCGTTGCCGGTGCGGCTGATCGCCACCGGATGGCCGCCGACCGGCTGGGTGGTCGTCGCCTGTGCCGTGGGTCAGGGCGACAGCCTGGTGCTGCCGGTCGGCGTCGGCCGGGCGGTGGTGGTGGACGCCGGTCCGGACCCCGGGGCGGTGGACCGCTGCCTGCGCCGGCTCGGCGTACGGGAGGTGTCCCTGCTGGTGGTGAGCCACTTCCACGCCGACCACGTGCAGGGGGTGGACGGGGTGTTCCGGGGACGTCGGGTGGCCGCTGTGGTGGTTCCGCAGTGGCTGGAGCCGGTCGAGGGACGCGGCACCGTCGAGCGCGCCGCCAGCGCGAACGGCGTACCGGTCGGCGCGGCCGGGGCGGGCTGGACCTATGCGGCCGGCCCGGTGACGCTGACCCTGTTGGGGCCGCCGCACCCGATCCGGGGCACCCGTTCGGACCCGAACAACAACTCGCTGGTCCTGCGCGCCGAGGTCCACGGTGTCAGCATCCTGCTCACCGGGGACGCCGAGACCGAGGAGCAGCAGGCGTTGCTGGAGGTCGTACCGGTCGCCCGGCTCCGGGCGGACGTGTTGAAACTCGCTCACCACGGCTCGGCGTACCAGGAGCCGGCGTTCCTCGACGCCGTACGCCCGGCGGTGGCGCTGGTGCCGGTCGGCGCCGACAACGGGTACGGGCACCCCAACGCCGGGGTACTCGCCCGGCTGTCCCGGGCCGGCGCCAGGGTGCTCCGGACCGACGAGCAGGGGGATCTGGCGGTGGTCGAGCCGGGCAGCGGGCGGCTGTCGGTGGCGGTCCGGGGGCTGGACCCCGGCGACCCGTCCACCCGGTGAGCCTTCTCGTGGTCCTCGCCGACCGGCGCGTGCGGCAGGTACCCGTTCGGGTGCGTCGGTTACCGCCCCGCGTGGTGACGCCGTTACCGTCCGCTCCGGCGGTACGCTGCGATCGGTCACCACAACCACTGGCGTGGAATGCCAGGGTTAAGATAAATGTCTGGATTTGCACTAAGTGCGGGGTCAGCCGCAGCGAGCCGGGTGACCAGGCCCGATGGACGCACGCCACGTGCGACGATGACCTCGTGACCCCCGCTAGTCTCGCCCCCGTCGTACTCGTGCTCGGTGACGAAGAACTGCTCGCCACCAGAGCGGTCGCCGGAGTGGTCGACGCGGCCAGAGCCGCCGACCCGGACGTCGACGTACACGACCATGAGGCGGGTGCGTTGGGGCCGGGGGAGATCGCCGAACTACTCGGACCGTCCCTGTTCGGCGGTCGGCGGGTGCTGATCGTCCGGGCTGGACAGGACGCCCGGAAGGATCTGGCGGCGGCGCTGCTGGCGTACGCGAAGAATCCCGACCCCGAGGTGCAGTTGGTGGTCGCGCACGCCGGCGGAGCCAAGGGCAAGGCCTTCGCCGACGGCCTGCGGGCGGCCGGCGCGGAGGTCGTGCCGGCGGCGAAGCTGAAGAGCCACCGGGACCGGGTCGCGTTCGTCCGGGACGAGATCCGGCGCGGCGGTGGCCGGTGCACCGACGACGCGGCCGAGGCGCTGATCGCGGCGGTCGGCAACGACCTGCGCGAACTCGCCTCCGCCTGTTCCCAGTTGCTGGCCGACACCGACGGGCGGATCGGCGTCGACACGGTGGCCCGCTATTACCGGGGGCGGGCCGAGGTCAGCGGGTTCACGGTCGCCGACGCGGCGATGGCCGGTGACGTGCCGGGCGCCCTGGAGGCGCTGCGCTGGGCGCTGCACGTCGGGGTGGACCCGGTGCCGATCGCCGACGCGATCGCCGACGGGGTACGGACGGTGGCCCGGGTCAGTTCGGCGGGTCGGGGCAGCGCCTACCAGTTGGCGAGCAGCCTGGGCATGCCACCGTGGAAGATCGAGAAGGCGCAGCGGGTCGGCCGGGGCTGGACCCCGGAGGGGCTGGCCGACGCCATGTACGCCGCCGCCGAGTGCAACGCCGCCGTCAAGGGCGGCTCCGACGACCGGGGTTACGCCCTGGAGCGTGCCGTGGTCGCGGTCGCGGCTGCCCGCAGGGCGAGCGCTTCGCGATGAGCACGGCGACGGCGGTGCCGGCGGACGAGGAGCGGCTACGACCGCTCTACGCCCGTGTGCTGCGGCTCCGGCACGTCGACCCGGGCGGGATGCTCTGCTTCGTCTACTTCGAGGGCACCGTGGCCCTCGGCCTGCTGCTCGCGCTCGCCGAGCTGGTGAGCTGGTGGGGCGTACTCGTCCTGCCCGCGACCGTCGCGGTGATGGTGAAGGTCAACGACGTGGTGGCCGCTGCGGTGCTTCGGTCGGCGGCCCGGGTGCCGACGCAGGAACGGGAACGGTTCCGTCGGCAGCTCCAGCCGGCGGTCGGCCGGGCCAGCGTGCCCAAGCGGTCACTGGTCGGGTCCGGGCAGACCCACCGGCTGACCGCGCCGCGACCCGGCGTCGCAGCCGACGACGCGCCGGCCCCTCGGACCGCCCCGGGTAACCGGCTGCCGGCCCGGTTCCTGGTCGCCCGCCCGTTCAGCATGACCGCGATGGTCCGGGCCCGGCTCGAACTCGGCGCCCGCCGTCGACCCCGTCCCGAGGCGGTCACGCCGGACCTGATCGGCCCGTCGACCCCGGCGAGCCGGTCGTCGAAGGGCGACGGCCGGCTGGGACAGGAGGTCGGCGGTGTCACCGGGCGGGAGGCTGGGCGGCCACGTCTCGGCCTGCCACAGACCCGGCAGGCAGCACCGCCACCGGCAGCCGCCGCCCGGGCCCGGAACAGCGGCCTGGCCGAGCGCCTGGACCAGCGGCCGGAGCGCCGCTGGGTCTCCCGGCAGGACCCGATCGACACCGGCCGGCAGTCCGCCAGACGCCGCTACCGCTAGCCGGGCCGCCGAGGAAATCGACACCGGCCACGTTGAGCCCGAGCGTGAGATGTGGCCGTGCCGAGGAACACCTGACCGGAAGGCATGGGCTGGCCGTGCCGAGGAACACCTGACCCGAAGACATGGGCTGGCCGTGCCGAAGAACACCTGACCCGAATACGTGGGCTGGCCGTGCCGGAAGAACACGTGTGGCCCCCGAGCCGGCCGGCTCGGGGGCCACACGTCAGGTGTGTGGTGTCCCGCTTGTCAGGCGGAGAGCGACTGGAGCCGCTTGGCGATCGCCGACTTGCGGTTCGCCGCCTGGTTCTGGTGGATCACGCCCTTGCTGACCGCCTTGTCGAGCTTGCGCGAGGCGTCCCGCATGAGCTCGGTCGCCTTGGCGCTGTCTCCGCTCTCGGTCGCCTCGTGGAACTTGCGAATGGCGGTCTTCAGCGACGACTTGACCGACTTGTTACGCAGCCGGCGCTTCTCGTTCTGCCGGTTGCGCTTGATCTGGGACTTGATGTTCGCCACGCGACAGCCTCGTCCTAATAGCTAGGGTTACGTTTGCCTTTGATGCGCGGGCGGCGACGCACGTCGGAGTACGGCCCGTGTCGGCACGCGCGAAGAGCCACGTTACCAGGTACGCCCCGCCGGGGCCAAAACAGCCCATCGCCGCCCCGCCCCAGCTCACCGCCATCCCTGCCGCTCGGCCAGCCAGTCGAGCGCGGTCTGGGCACTCCACCGCTGGTGCGCCCGGATGTGCGGGGAGCCGGTGCCGCTGCCGGCCGCCGCGCGTACCAGCCAGTATCCGGAGAGTGCGGCGAGTGCGGCGTCCAGCCCGTCGGCCGGAGCGTCCAGCCCCGCCGGATGGGTGGCGAACAGGGCGTCGGCGTCCAGCCCGCTGGCGTACGCGGTGACCAGCAGGCTGGCGAGGTCGAACCAGGGCGGCCCGTAGCAGAGCCACGTCCAGTCGCAGAGCCAGGCGACTCCGGCCCGGTCCAGCAGTACGTTGTCCACCCGCAGGTCGCCGTGGATCATCGACGGGCGGTCGGCGTACCCGGGCAGCCGGGCCTCCAACGCGGCGAGTTCGGGCAGCCGGTGCCCGGCGACGGCGGGGATCTCCGGCAGCGTCTCCCGGCCGGCGGCCAGCTCGGTCCACCAGGCCAGGTCCGCCCGGGCGAGGTCGGCGAGCCGGGGTACGCCGAGCGCCGCCAGTTCCACCGGGGGCTGCCGGAGCGCCGCCGCGGCGGTCGCGTACGCGTCGAGGGTCGCCGCCAGCTCGGCCGGCGCCCAGGGCAGCCCCGGCATCCGGCCGTCGATGGCGTCCAGGCAGATCACGTGGTACCCGGCGGCGGTCAGCGTCCAGCGGGGGCGGGCGACGGCGAGCCCGGCCGGCAGTACGGCGGTGATCGCCGCCTCCCGGGCGTACCAGTCGCTGAGGTGTCGCTGGTCGACCAGGGACGCCGCCTTGACGAAGACCCGGTCCCCGGCGACGGTCTGCAAGACTCCGGCGAATCCCCGGGTGAAGCCGCCACCGGCGGTGCCGGCCCAGCCGACCCGGGCGCCCAGCCGGGCGGTGATCGCGGCCCGCAGGTCGGCGGGGAGATCGGCCCAGCCAGGGCGTACGGCGGTCGCGTCATACGGTCGGGGCGGTACCGAGATGGCGGCCATGTCGTCAAGTCTGCCCCGGCCCGGCCGATCGGCCGGGATTTCGGCCCGCTGTCGCCGACCGGGGCGCCCCCGCCGCCGGGCTCGGATGTCCGCTGTCGCCGGCCGGGGCGCCCGCCGCCGCCGGGCTCGGGTGCCCGCTGTCGCCGGCCGGGGTGCCCCCCCCGCCGCCGGGCGGATCGGCCGCCGCCGGCCGTGTTACGGCGGCGCCCCGGAAGCCCCCTGGGAGCGGAATCCCGGTGATGGTGACGGAACTCGCGGCGGTGATCCGGCGGCCTCGGCCGGGCACCGTCCGGCGGCATGGGAACATAGAAGGCCCATCGTCGTCAGCCAAGCAGAACGGACCGCCGTGCCACCGACGCCCGACTCCGGCGCGAACTCCCCTGGTGCCACCGACCCCGGCCGCATCAGGAACTTCTGCATCATCGCCCACATCGACCACGGCAAGTCGACGCTGGCCGACCGGATGTTGCAGCTCACCGGCGTGGTCGACCCCCGGCAGATGCGTGCCCAGTATCTCGACCGGATGGACATCGAGCGGGAGCGCGGCATCACGATCAAGAGCCAGGCGGTCCGCATGCCGTGGACCGTGCGGGAGGGCGACCAGCAGGGCGAAGAGGCCGTGCTGAACATGATCGACACGCCTGGGCACGTGGACTTCACCTACGAGGTGTCCCGGTCGCTCGCCGCCTGCGAGGGGGCGATCCTGCTGGTCGACGCCGCCCAGGGGATCGAGGCGCAGACCCTGGCCAACCTCTATCTGGCGCTCGAGAACGACCTGCACATCATCCCGGTACTCAACAAGATCGATCTGCCGGCCGCCCAGCCGGACAAGTACGCCGAGGAGTTGGCGCACCTGATCGGCGGGGATCCGAGCGACTGCATCCGGGTCTCCGGCAAGACCGGCGAGGGCGTGCCCTACCTGCTGGACGAGATCGTCCGGCAGTTCAAGCCGCCGGTCGGCGACGCGAAGGCGCCGGCCCGGGCCATGATCTTCGACTCCGTCTACGACGTGTACCGGGGTGTGGTGACGTACGTCCGGGTGATCGACGGCCGGATCGAGGCGCGCGACAAGATCAAGATGATGTCCACCGGTGCCGTGCACGAGCTGCTGGAACTCGGCGTGATCTCCCCGGAGATGCAGAAGGCGGGTGCGCTCGGCGTCGGCGAGGTGGGCTACCTGATCACCGGCGTGAAGGACGTCCGGCAGTCCCGGGTCGGTGACACCGTCACCATCAACGCCCGGCCGGCGAGCGAGGCGCTCGGCGGCTACAAGGACCCGAAGCCGATGGTCTACTCGGGGCTCTACCCGATCGACGGCTCCGACTATCCGGCGCTGCGGGACGCGCTCGACAAGCTGAAGCTCAACGACGCGGCGCTCAGCTACGAGCCGGAGACCTCCGCCGCGCTCGGCTTCGGCTTCCGCTGCGGCTTCCTCGGCCTGCTGCATCTGGAGATCATCGGCGAGCGGCTGGAACGGGAGTTCAACCTCGACCTGATCTCGACGGCCCCCAACGTGGTCTACCGGGTGGGCCTGGAGGACGGCAAAGAGGTCACGGTGACCAACCCCAGCGAGTACCCGACCGGCAAGGTCGCCGAGGTGTACGAGCCGGTGGTCCGGGCCACCGTGCTGACCCCCAACGACTACGTCGGCGCGGTGATGGAGCTCTGCCAGGGGCGGCGCGGCTCGTTGCAGGGGATGGACTACCTCTCCGCCGACCGGGTCGAGCTGCGCTACACGCTGCCGCTCGCCGAGATCATCTTCGACTTCTTCGACCAGCTCAAGAGCCGTACCAAGGGCTACGCCTCGCTGGACTACGAGCCCACCGACGAGCAGCGCTCCGACCTGGTCAAGGTCGACATCCTGCTCAACGGCGAGCCGGTGGACGCGTTCAGCGCGATCGTGCACAAGGACAAGGCCTACAACTACGGCGTCAACATCGCGGCGAAGTTGCAGAAGCTGATCCCCCGGCAGCAGTTCGAGGTGCCGATCCAGGCGGCGATCGGCAACCGGGTGATCGCCCGGGAGACCATCCGGGCCATCCGCAAGGACGTGCTGGCCAAGTGCTACGGCGGTGACATCAGCCGGAAGCGCAAGCTGCTGGAGAAGCAGAAGGAGGGGAAGAAGCGGATGAAGATGGTGGGCCGGGTCGAGGTGCCGCAGGAGGCCTTCATCGCCGCCCTCTCCACCAGCGACTCCGGCGACGGCAAGGGTGGCGGCAAGAAGTGATTCCCCGGGGGTACGGCCCCGGCGCCTCCTTCTGTCCCCGGTGCGCGGCGGCCCTGCCCGGCCCCGCACCGACCACCTGTACCCGGTGCGGCTACCAGCTCTTCGTCAACGCCCGTCCGACCGTCGGCCTCGTCATCCTGGACCGTCCGTCGTCCGGGTCGGCCGCTCCGGCGGTCGCGGAGCCGCGCTTCCTGGCCCTGCGGCGGGCGGCGGAACCGATGATCGGCCGCTGGGAGACGCCGGGTGGGTTCTGCGACGGCTGGGAGCACCCGGCCGAGGCGGCGGTCCGGGAGGCCCGGGAGGAACTCGGGGTGTCGATCACCCTTGGTGACCATCTCGGCATGTACGTCGGCAGCTACGAGTTCCAGGACGAGATTTTGCCGGTCCTCGACAACTTTTTTCTGGCCACCCTGGACGACCCGCGGGTCGTGCTCGACCCGGCCGAGTCTGCCGAGCTGAGCTGGTTTTCCCTGGTGGATCCGCCACCGCTGGCCTTCGGCACGATGGACGTGGCGGTTCGGGAGGCGGCGCGACGCTTGGGTGCCTAGGGCGGTTTGAGATTTTCGGCCTTCGGGAATCTACCAGTCACCACAACAACGTGTGACGCATCCGAAGGAGGACGGCCGTGGAACTCACCGTCTGGGGTATCATCACCGCGCTCATCGTCGGTCTCGTTATCGGCGCCCTCGGTCGTCTGGTCGTACCAGGCCGCCAGGACATCCCAATCTGGCTGACCATGCTGATCGGTGTCGGCGCCGCGCTGCTCGGTACGGTCATCGCCCGGGCCGCCGGTATCGCGACCGAGACGGCCGGCATCGACTGGATGGAGCTGCTGATCCAGGTCGCGCTCGCCGCCATCGGTGTGGCCCTGGTGGCCGGAGTCGGTCGTCGGCGCCGAGTCAGCCGGTACTGAGCACCCCGCTCCCCGGTAGCAAGGGGCGTCGGCCGACTCTCGGCCGGCGCCCCTGCTGGCGTTCTCGCCCCGCTTGCCGCCGGAACCGTCGAGCCCGCTTGCCGCCGGGGAGCCGTCGAGCCCGCTTGTAGCCGGGAGCCGTCGAACCCGCTGCCGGCCGGAGCCGTCGAGCCCGCTGCCGGCGGGAGCGGCAGATCGGCCGGATCGGTCTGGCGCCGATTGCCGGGAACCGCTAAATTCACCACGGCCGTACGATCGACTGTCGTGATCGACTAGCCGGCATCACCTATAGTTGTGAACGTCCATTCGCATTTGCTCAAATGATCTCCCCATGTTACGCTCTGTAAGTGTCCACGGACTCTCTCCCGGGAAGCGTCAGGGTGTCGCCTCTACAGCTTTCGGATCAGCATCCCAAGGTCGCGTTGTACCTTGAGGCGTACACCCCCCTGGTCGAAGAGTGGTTCTCCGCGCTGCGGGTTTCCAGTGGGCTGAGGGAATTGCGGCAGGACGGGCCGGGCCGGGATCTCGTCGAGAATCTGCAAAGGCTCGACCAGCTTTTCCGGGACCTGGTCGACGGCATGTTCGCACACCCGACACCGGTACTGGAGCGCGCCGTCGCGGTCGTGGCCGCACACCGGGAGGCGGTCGTCTGGGAGGACCAGCTGGTGCCGAGTCCGGGTGCCGGTGCCGAGGAGCTGGCCGCCTCGCTGCGACACAAGTTCAAGCGCAACATCAGCCTCGCCCTGCTGGAGGCGTTGATCTGCCTGGAGTCGGCCCTGAGCTACGGGCGGGACACCCTGGGCCTGTCCGGAGAGACGCTGGAGCGCACCCTGCGGGGCAGCACCTCCATGCTGGCCAGCCTCTCCGTCCTGCACGACCAGCAGGAGATGGCCCGGATGCGGCAGTTGACCGGCGACCCGACCGAGATCCAGCATCCGAGGTTCACCGTCGCGGACATCGTCCGGGGCGCCTTCCGGATCGGGCCGGACAAGTTCCGTGCCGTCGGCCCCGAGGGGCAGCAGAGGATCCGGTTCGGCAGCGTTCCGCCGCACGGGGTCGAGGTGACCAGCCCGACCATGAAGTGTCCGGCGCACCGGCTGACCAACGAGGAGGGCCAGCCATTGAATAACGAGCTGTGGGCCCTTCTCGTCGACGTCTACCGGATGTCCGGTCGGCTGGCCTAGCGCGACCCGAACGGTGCCGGTCGGCTCGGTCGAACATGAATGGTTCGGCAATTCCGTCGCGTTGGCGTCCGCGTTCCGCGGGGAGAATAGGCGCCGACCGGTCGTCGCCGTCCACCCGAATCGGCGACCGCATCCCGGCCGAGGCGGCAGGCCCGTCCCGAACCACTTCCTACGGCATCGGTAGAACTGCCAATGCGACGGGTGAATTACCCAGGGTTATGCGTCGGTTTCATTCGGCGCAAAGGGTTCGGAACCGGCGGCCGGAAATCACCGGCCGGCTGACCGGTCGGGGTTCGGCCCGATCTCCGGAAACAAAGCGGTGGTGACTGCGCCGGTCCCGACGGAACCGGCACAGCCACCACCCTCGGCCCGGAAGCTCAGCGCAGCCAGGGGATGCTGCGGTCGAGCAGACCGCGCTCCTTCAGCTCCTTGCGCAGCGGGATCTCGTCGTCGACGTACCCGTTCCAGTTGATGCCCCAGTAGTTGGCGGTGTGCGTACCCTCGCCGAGCAGCTGGCGCTGCACCGGGGTCCGGTTCTGGTACCACTGCCCGTTCTTGTCCGGGTGCAGCTCGTCCAACGGGCGGATCCACCGGTAGGTGTAGCCCACGAAGAGCATCTTCCGGGTGATGTTGGAGAGGTTGGTGGACCGGGAGTGCCACTGCCGCCGGTCGAAGATGAAGGCGTCGCCGGGGTTGGCCGTGATCTCCACGGTCCCCTCCGGGTCCGGGTTCTGCACCGTCAGGTCGGCCGGACGCGGCAGCGAGTTCCACAGGTGGCTGCCCGGGATGACCTTGGTGGCACCCCGGCCCTTCTCCGAGAGGTCGGAGAGCACGTACGCGACCTTGAGCGAGAACATCGGCCGGGGCAGGTTCGGATCCATCGTCTCCGGGTCCGAGTTCTGCCGGTAACCGTCCTGGTGCCAGCCCCAGTACGGCTTCTCCGGCTCCAGGGCCGGCGGGGTGACGTCCAGGTGGTTGTGGTGGGTGTAGATGTTCCAGCCCGCGAGGCCCCACATGTAGGGGAACGAGATCGGGTGGGTGAGCAGCTCGCCGAAGAGCTCGTCCCGCTCCAGGAAGCCGAGCAGGTGCAGGGTGCCGTCCTTGGTGGTGTTGCCCTTCGCCTTCTCCTCGGCGTAGACCCGGTCGACCGCCGCCTCCAGGGCCGCGCGGTGGTCCTCGGTCAGGACGTTGCGGAGCAACAGGAAGCCCTGCTCGTGGAACTCCTTGCGATCCGTGTCACTGATCGGCTCGTAGCCAGTGCGGCCGCCGTAGTCGAACACCGCGTCCCCTCCCCATAGGGTGAAACTCTTTCTGAGCACAGGCTGCCGATCGTAACTCCCTCCGCAAGACCCGCAGCCCGGCGCTCGGCCGCCGGATCGGCGGCGGCCATCCGGGGGTACGCAGGGCAGCGAGCCTTTGACACACCGCAACGAAACGGTCGAAAAATGAGGGAGCCTGTGGCGATCTGACCGTTTGTGCAATCACTGCCAGTTAGTGATCGTTCCGGGAAGCAACAGAATCGCCGGCGGATCAGTCCGCGAAGGTGGATCAGTCGGTGAGGCGGCTCAGTCGGTGAGGCGGCTCAGTCGGTGAAGACCTCGGCGACCACCTGGTGCGGTGTCGGCGGTACGCCCTTGACCGGCGCCCAGGTGCCGCCGTCCGCCGTCCACTGGAGGTCGCCGAAGCGCACCGTCTTCACCCCGTGGTCGTCGGCGTGCGACACCAGCCAGTGCGCGTAACGCCAGCCCACCTGCGGATCCGTCGTCGGTACGGCCAGACCGGTCAACTCGGGCGGCACCGAGGTCTCCAGCCGGCCCCAGTCGAGCTTCAGCCCGGCGGCCAACGCCACCGCCGCCGCGTTCCCGCGCATCGCCGGCTCCCGGCCCACCGTGCAGGCCACCGCGCCGGTGGCGTTGCCCAGCAGGGCCCGGGTCAGCACCTCGGACTCGTCCGCCCACTGCTGGTACGCGTTGGGGAAGGCCGACCGCTGCACCCGCTGGGCCGCGACCGTGACCTCCATCTGCTCCCAGCCCCGGACCCTCTTCAGCGCGTTGTAGAACCTGGTCGCGGCGTAGCGCGGATCCCGGATCTGCTCCGGCGTGCCCCAGCCCTGACTCGGCCGCTGCTGGAACAGCCCGACCGAGTCCCGGTCACCGCCGGCCAGGTTGCGCAGCCGGGACTCCTGGAACGCGGTCGCCAGGGCCACCACCACGGCCCGCTCCGGCATCTTGCGCCGGATGCCCACCGCGGCGATGGTGGCCGCGTTCGCCATCTGCTCGGCGTTCAACGTGACCCGGCCGTCCGCCTCGACCACGCAGCCGGGGGCGGCGCTGGGTAGCGGCAGCTTGTGCCCGAACTCCCGGGCACCCAGGTAGACGCCGAATCCGGCAACCGCCGCGAGCGCCACGCCCGCTGCCACCACGGCCCGAGTCCGCACCGCCACCCCCTGCCCGATAGTCGGACACAGCCTACTTCGACCGCCCAAAATCCGGACCGGGTCACGGTCGGGTCAGCGGCCGGCCGGGCCCGAGTCAGCTACCGGGTACCCACCGGGCGGGCCGTTTCTCCCCGAACGCCGCAACACCCTCGCGCCCCTCCTCGGAGTGGAAGTACCGCACCGAGAGGTCGCGCAGCCGCGCCAGCTCGGCCCGGAAGCTCTCCGTCGAGCCGCGCCGGAGCAGCTCCTTCGCCCCGGCCAGCGCGCCGGGGGCACCCCGGACCAGCGCCAGGCAGTACGAGGCGACCGTCTCGTCCAGCGCCTCGGCCGAGGTGACCGTGGTGACCAACCCGATCTCGGCCGCCCGACGGCCGTCGAAGGTGTCCCCGGTCAGATACAGCTCGGCGGCGGCCCGTGGCTGCAACCGGGGCAGCACGGTCGCCGAGATCACCGCCGGGATCACCCCGAGCCGTACCTCGGTGAACGCGAAGGTGGCCTCCTGGGCGCAGATCGCCACGTCGGCCGCCGCGATCAGGCCGAGCCCACCGGCCCGGGCCGGCCCGCCGATCCGGGCCACCACCGGTTTCGGGCACTCCCAGATCGCCGCGAGCACGTCACCCAGCATCGCCACCGGCACCGTGCCCTCGCGGTACGCCGCCGCCGTCTCCTTCAGGTCCGCACCCGAGCTGAAGACCGGCCCGGTGTGCGAGAGCACCACCACCCGGACGTCGTCGTCGGCCGCCGCCGCGCCCAGCGCGTCGAGCAGTTGACCGAGCAGGGCGCTGGAGAGCGCGTTGCGGTTGCGCGGGCTGTCCAGGGTGAGAGTTGTCACTCCGTGCGTGGTAGACACCCGGACGAGCGGATCAGGGGCTGAGGTCATGCCGGCACACTAGTCCCATGCCTGGAGTGCTCCCAGCGGGCGAGCCCGTACCCGTCGACGGGGCGCTGCCCGCCGCCGCCCTGGCCACGGTGGGTGACCGCGGCTTCGGCGTCTACGTCCACGTGCCGTTCTGCGCCAGCCGCTGCGGCTACTGCGACTTCAACACGTACACCGCGACCGAACTCGGCGGTTCGGCGGGCCGGGACGGCTACGCCGACCAGGTACTCGCCGAACTGCGCCTGGCCGACCGGGTGCTGGCCGACCGGCCGCCGACCCGGGTCGACACGGTCTTCGTCGGCGGCGGTACCCCCACCCTGCTGCCCCCGGACGACCTGGCCCGGATCCTGGACGGCATCGACCGGACCTGGGGACTTGCCGCCGACGCCGAGGTCAGCACGGAGGCGAACCCGGAGTCGGTGACCCGGGAGTCGCTCAAGGCGCTCCGGGCGGCGGGCTACACCCGGATCTCCCTGGGCATGCAGTCGGCCGCCCAGCCGGTGCTGGCGATCCTCGACCGCCGGCACACCGCCGGCCGGGCCACCGAGGCCGCGCAGGAGGCCCGGGAGGTCGGCTTCGACCACGTCAACCTGGACCTGATCTACGGAACGCCGGGGGAGCGGGCCGAGGACTTCGCGGCGTCGCTTCGGGCGGTGCTGGCCGCCGGGGTCGACCACGTCAGCGCGTACGCCCTGATCGTCGAGGATGGCACCCGGCTGGCCGCCCGGATGCGGCGCGGCGAGCTGGCGTACCCGGACGACGACGTGGCGGCGGACCGCTACCTGGCCGCCGAGGCGGCGCTCTCGGCGGCGGGTTTCTCCTGGTACGAGGTCTCCAACTGGGCCCGTACGCCGGCCGCGGCCTGCCGGCACAACCTGCTCTACTGGACCGGCGGCGACTGGTGGGGCCTCGGCCCCGGCGCGCACAGCCACGTCGGCGGGGTCCGCTGGTGGAACGTCAAGCACCCGTCGAGTTACGCGGCCCGGCTGGCGGCGGGGCACTCCCCGGGGCAGGCCCGGGAGGTGCTCTCGGCCGAGGAGCGGCGGACGGAGGAGGTGCTGCTCGGGCTCCGGCTCGCCGCCGGGCTGCCGCTGTCGGTCCTCGACGACGCCGGTCGGGCGGCTGCGGCCGGAGCCTGCCGGACCGGTCTGCTGGACGGGGCGGCGTACGACGCGGGGCGGGCCGTGCTCACCCTGCGCGGCCGGCTGCTGGCCGACGCGGTGGTCCGGGACCTGCTGCCCTGATCCGACCCGTTTCGACCCCGGACGGCGCGACGGCCCGCGCCGGAGCCGGCGCGGGCCGTCGCGGAGACGGTTCGGACGTTACTTGATCATGCGGATGGTCATCGGGTACCGGTACAGCACGCCCTCGTTGGCCTTCATGCCGGCGATGACCGAGAAGATCAGCACGATCACCCAGGCGATCAACGGCAGGAAGAACAGCACGATGGTGCAGGTCCCGACGATCAGCGAGACGATCGAGATGATGCCCCAGGTGATCTGGAAGTTGAGCGCCTCGACCGCGTGCGCGCGTACGGTCGGCGACTCGTTGCCCTTGGCGAGCAGCGCGACCAGCGAGGCGATGAAGCCGACCACGATGCCGCCGAAGTGCGCGATCAGGGCCCAGGTCTTCTCGTCGCTGTTGGCGTAGCCGGACGGTGCCGGGGCGCCGTACGGGTTGCCCGGCGGCGGGTAGCCACCCGGCGGCGGGTAGCCGGCGCCCGGGTACCCACCCGGGGGCTGACCGCCGGGGGGCGGGTAGCCGCCACCGGGAGGTGGGTAACCGCCGGCCGGCGGGTAACCGCCGCCGGGCGGGGGATAACCGCCACCGGAGGTCGGATAGGTCCCGCCACCTGACGTCGGGTACGTCCCGCCACCGGAGGTCGGGTACGTCCCCGCGCCCGAGGTCGGGTACGTCCCGCCGCCCGAGGTCGGCGGGGGCGTGCCGGGCGCACCGTACTGCGGTGCGGCGGGCGGGGGGTACCCCTCGCCTGGTGTCGGGTATTGGCCCGGATTCATCGGGGTGGTCGGGTCCTGGGGCGGACCGCCGTATTCTCCGGGAGGGCGAGGCGGTTCAGTCATGGAGGTCACGGTAGGACTCCCGATCAACCAGCGCCAGCCGCCCCCCGAATCGAATCTGGACAATGGCCGACCGTACCTGCTAGGTCCACCGGGGTAGGGTGTGCTGGCAAGCCTGTTGTCCAGGTTCGGATATCCCCTCCAAACGATCATCGCGCCGGGTACGCCTTGGTCGTAGACTGGCACTCGCTACAGTCGAGTGCCAGGGCGGACCTGGCCCGACCGTCGTGGTCGCCCCGGTCGTTTCGCCCAGCCGGGGCCGGGACGTCGCAGGGAGGTGAGGATGGGTCTCGACGACCGCAAGCTCGACGTGCTGCGCGCGATCGTGGAGGACTACGTCGCCACCCAGGAGCCGGTCGGCAGCAAGGCCCTGGTCGAGCGGCACCAACTCGGGGTCTCCCCGGCCACCGTCCGCAACGACATGGCCGTGCTGGAGGAGGAGGGCTACATCCGGCAGCCGCACACCAGCGCCGGCCGGGTGCCCACCGACCGTGGTTACCGGCTCTTCGTGGACCGGCTCTCCCGGGTCAAGCCGCTCACCCCGGCCGAGCGCCGGGCGATCGAGCGTTTCATGGTCGGCGCGGTGGACCTCGACGACGTGGTGCACCGTACGGTCCGGCTGCTCGCCCAGCTCACCCGGCAGGTGGCCGTGGTGCAGTACCCGAGCCTGGCCCGCTCCGCCGTCCGGCACCTGGAACTGGTGCCGATCTCCACCACCCGGCTGATGCTGGTCATGATCGCCGACACCGGTCGGGTGGAGCAGCGGCTGGTCGAGCTGCCCATCCCGATCAGCGCCGACGACGTGACGGACCTGCGCCGGCTGGTCAACGAGCGGCTCGTCGGCAAGAAGCTGGCCGACACCCCGCCGCTGGTCCAGGCGCTGGTCGAGGAGGTGCCTCCGGGGCTCCGCCCGGCGATGACCACGCTCGCCACGGTGCTGCTGGAGACCCTGGTCGAGCGGCACGAGGAGCGGATCGTGATGGCCGGCACCGCCAACCTGACCCGGGGCGGACTGCTCGACTTCCAGGGTTCACTGCGACCGATTCTCGAGGCACTCGAGGAGGAGGTCGTTCTGCTCAAGCTGATCGGCGAGGTGGAGCCGAACACCCTCCAGGTGCGCATCGGCGACGAGAACGAGATCGACAATCTGCGGGCCACCTCGGTGGTCAGCACCGGATACGGTCCGGGTACGACCATCGTCGGCGGACTCGGCGTGTTGGGGCCCACTCGGATGGACTACCCGGGCACCATCGCCACGGTGCGGGCCGTGGCACGCTACGTCGGCGACGTGCTGGCGCAGAACTGACCACCAAGCTCACCCCTGACGACCGGCGGACGGTAACGCGAGACAGACATGAGGACACGGAACGCAGTGGCCAAGGACTACTACGGGATTCTCGGCGTCAGCCGGGACGCCTCCGACGACGACATCAAGCGCGCCTACCGCAAGTTGGCGCGGCAGTACCACCCGGACGTTAATCCGGATCCGGAGGCACACGAGAAGTTCAAGGACATCAACGCCGCGTACGAAGTCCTCTCGGACGACCAGAAGCGGCAGATCGTCGACCTCGGTGGCGACCCGCTGGCTCCCGGTGGCGGCCCCGGTGCCGGCCCGGGCGGTGCCGGTGGGCCGTTCGTCGGCTTCCAGGACATCATGGACGCCTTCTTCGGTGCGGCGGGTGGTTCCCGGGGGCCGCGCCCCCGTACCCGGCCGGGTGCCGACGCCATCCTGCGGCTCGAGCTCGACCTGCACGAGACGGCCTTCGGGGTCGAGGCGCCGATCGCGGTGGACACCGCCGTGCTCTGCACCACCTGCACGGGGGCCGGCACGGCGCCCGGCACCCACCTGGCGACCTGCGAGGCGTGCGGCGGGCGGGGCGAGGTGCAGTCGGTCCAGCGCACCTTCCTCGGCCAGGTAGTCTCGTCCCGGCCGTGCACCGTCTGCCAGGGGTACGGCACGGTCATCCCGCACCCCTGCCCGACCTGCGCCGGGGACGGCCGGGTGCGTACCCGTCGCTCGCTGACCGTCAAGATCCCGGCCGGCGTCGAGGACGGCATGCGGATCCGGCTGGCCCAGCAGGGCGAGGTCGGCCCCGGCGGCGGTACGGCCGGCGACCTCTACGTCGAGATCCACGAGCGGCCGCACGACGTCTACTCCCGCAAGGGCGACGACCTGCACTGCCGGGTCACCGTGCCGATGACCGCCGCCGCACTCGGTACCCGGCTGACCATCAAGACGCTGGACAGCGAGGAGCCGGTCGACGTCAAGCCGGGCACCCAGCCGGGCTCGACGCTGCGGCTGCGCGCCCGGGGAGTGCCACACCTGCGCGGTACCGGCCGGGGCGACCTCTACGTGCACCTCGACGTGCGTACCCCGACCAAGCTCGACGCCGAGCAGGAGCGGATGCTGCGCGAGTTCGCCAAGACCCGGGGCGAGGAGGTCGCCGAGCTGACCAAGCAGGGCGGCTTCTTCTCCCGGATGCGCGACGCCTTCAACGGCCACGCCTGACGGCCACGCCTGACGGCCACGCCTGACGGTCACGCCTGATTGGCGCGTCGTCCGGCCGGCGAGCCGTGCCGGCCGGACGACCCGCTAACCTGCTCGCCGTGAGCGCGCCGCTGTTCCTGGTCGAGTCGTTGCCGCCGGACGACTCCGTCACGCTGGACGGTCCGGAGGGGCATCACGCGGCGACCGTGCAGCGGCTGCGTACCGGCGAGGAGCTGCTGCTCGCCGACGGACGCGGCGGCACCCTGACCGCCGTGGTCACCGCCGTCGGACGGGGCACCCTGACCGCCGCGGTCACCTCCCGGCGGTACGTCGACCCGCCCGACCCGAGGCTGGTGGTGGTGCAGGGCATCGCCAAGGGCGACCGGGCCGAGCTGGCCGTGCAGGCGATGACCGAGGTCGGGGTGGACGAGATCGTGCCCTGGGCGGCGGAGCGTTCGGTGGCGCAGTGGCGCGGCGACCGGGGCGCCCGGGCCCGGGACCGCTGGGCGGCGACCGCCCGTGAGGCGGCCAAGCAGGCCCGCCGCGCCTGGCTGCCGACGGTCGCCGGCTCGGCGCAGGCGCCGGACGAGTCGACCCGGGCGGTGGCCCGGCGGGTCGCCGAGGCGGCGGCCGGTTTCGTGCTGCACGAGGAGGCGCGGGCGCGGCTCGGCACCGCCGACCTGCCGCCCTCCGGCGACATCGTGCTGGTGGTCGGTCCCGAGGGAGGCGTGTCGCCGGCCGAGCTGGCGACGCTCACCTCGGCGGGTGCCGTACCGGTCCGGCTCGGCCCGGAGGTGCTGCGTACCTCGACCGCCGGCGTAGCCGCCCTCGCCGTACTGTCGACCCGGCTCGGCCGGTGGTGACCCGCAGTTCAAGATTCTTGTAGATCTGTGGTCAGCTCCGAACCACAGATCTACAAGAATCTTGCGGGAAGGGGTGGGTCAGCGGTCGAGGGTGGTGGACTGGCGAACGTCGGCGATGCTGTGCGCCGCCTCGACCCGGTAACGGCCGGGGCGGGTCTGCCAACCGTCCCGCTCCCAGACCTGGAAGGTCCGGGCCGGCAGGGGCACCCGGACCGTCGCCGCCGCTCCGGGAGCCGCCTCGGCAGCGGCGAAGCCGGCCAGCCAGCGGACCGGGCGGTCCGGCTCGGCGGCCTCCGGGCCGACGTACACCTGCACCACCTCGCGGCCGGGACGGCGACCGGCGTTGCGGACGGTGACCACCGCGACCGGCCCCTCCGCCCCCTCCTCGACGGTCAGCGACTCGTACGCCCAGTCGGTGTAGCCGAGGCCGTGCCCGAACGGGAAGAGCGGTGCGGCCCGCCAGCCCCGGTAGCCGACGAAGATCCCGTCGGTGTAGTCGAGCACCCCGTCGACCGGGGTGGTGGAAAGCGCCGGGCAGTCCTCCGGGCGGCGTGGCCAGGTGGTGGGGAGCCGTCCGCCCGGTTCCGCCCGGCCGAGCAGCACGTCGGCGAGCGCCGCCCCGGCCTCCTGCCCGGGAAACCAGGTGAGCAGGATCGCCGCCACCTCGTCGGCCCAGGGCATCAGCACCGGGGAGCCGGCGTTGACCACCACCACCGTCCGGGGATTGGCCGCCGCGACCCGCCGGACCAGCTCGTCCTGCCGGCCGGGCAGCGTGAGCGTGCTCCGGTCGAACCCCTCCGACTCGACCTCCTCGGTGGTGCCGACCACCACCACCGCCACGTCGGCGTCGGCGGCGATCCGGACCGCCTCGTCGAGCAGGGCGTCGTCCGGGGCGACCGCGGGCTCGGCGTGTCCGAGGGTGACGGAGACGAAGCCCGGGTGCTCGCCGTCGACCATCCGGCGGGTGAGCCGTACCTCGACCGGCTCACCGGCCCGTACGGCGATCTCGAACCGGCGCTCCACGGTGGCCCGGAAGACGGTGCCGGGCTCCTCCGACGGCTCGTAGAGCGGGCCGTCGAAGAGTTCCGTGCCGTCCACGGTGAGGGTGAGGACCCCGAAGCCCTCGACGGCGAGCCGGGCGGTGCCGCTGCGCAGCGGCGTGTGCACGGCGGTGAGTTCGATGCTGGCCAGCTCCTCCGGCGGCAGCCCGTCGGGCAGCTCACCCATCCAGCGCACCGTCGCCCGGTCCAGCTCCGTCCGGTAGCGCTCCCGGCCGTCGGCGTCGCGCAGCGTCGCGGTGATCGGCGTCCAGGCCACCCCGCCGGCCGCCGGCAGCCGGAGCCGGGGGTCGGCGCCGACCGCGTGGTCGAGGTCGGCCTCGGGCAGCGCGGCGGTCAGCCCGGCGAGCGGGGAGATGGCGTGCGGCGGCACGACCAGCGCACTGCCGCCGCCCTGGATCCGCGCGTCGTCGGCGAGCGCGCCGAGCACCGCGACCCGGCGCAGCTCGCCCGGATCGAGCGGCAGCAGGTCGCCGTCGTTGCGGGCCAGCACGAAGGAGCGGACCGCGACCGCGTGCGCCAGGGCGGCGCCGTCCGGCGGGCGCGGCCGGTCGGCGGGGGCCACCGCCGGGGGTACGCCGTCGAGCAGCCCGACCCGGCCGGCGAGCCGGAGCACCCGGCGTACCTTGTCGTCCACCTCCGTCTCGGCGACCGTGCCGGCTCGGACGGCGGCGACCAGCGCGGCGCCCCACGGGTCCCCGGCGGCCGGCATCACCACGTCGAGGCCGGCGTTCGCGGACGCCTCGGTGCTCCTCGCCGCCGTCCAGTCCGAGACCACGATCCCGTCGAAGCCCCACTCCCGCTTGAGCAGGTCCCGGAGCAGGCCGGCGTGCTCGGTCATGGTGTGCCCGTTGACCCCGTTGTACGCCGCCATCACCGCCCAGACCCCGGCGGCGACGATCCGTTCGAACGGGGCGAGGTAGAGCTCCCGGAGTGCCCGTTCGGAGACCCGGACGTCCACGGTCATCCGGTCCGTCTCCGAGTCGTTGGCGACCAGGTGCTTGACCGTGGCCCCGACGCCGAGGTCCTGTACGCCGGTGACGTAACCGACGCCGATCTCGGCACTGAGCAGCGGATCCTCCGAATAGCACTCGAAGTGCCGGCCGCCGAGCGGGCTGCGGTGCAGGTTGACGGTGGGGGCGAGGAGCAGGTGGATGCCGTTGCGCCGGCATTCGGCCCCGAGCACCCGGCCCGCCTGCCGGGCCAGCGCAGGATCCCAGGTGGCGGCCAGCGCGGTCGGGCTGGGCAGGGCGATCGACGGGTTGTCCGGGGCCCAGCGAACGCCGCGTATCCCGATCGGGCCGTCGGACATGACCAGCGAGCCGAGCCCGATCTCGGGTACGGCCGGCAGAGTCCAGAAGTCCTGGCCGGAGAGGAGTCGGACCTTGGTCTCCAGGTCCAGCGCGGCGAGCGCCCGTTCGACCACCGCCTCCGCCGGGTCGACCACCGCGTCCGCCCCGTCGGCCTTCGTCCCGTCCGCCCCGTCGGCCGCGTCGGCCTTCGCTCCGTCGGCTTCCGCCGTGTCCCGCCGATCCACCGTCATCGTCGCGCCCCTTCCACCGGCCGGATATCGATCATCCTGCCAGTCCGGGCCGCCGCCCGCCGCCCGACGACCACCGCCCGATTTCCGGACTACTCCGGTCGGCGTCGTCCGGCGCCGGTCGGCGTCGTCCGGCGGCGGCGGTCAGGTACGCAGGTAGGAGGCGCCGTTGAGGTCCACGATGGTGCCGGAGGCCCACTCCGCCTCGGGCGAGGCCAGCCAGTGCACGGCGGCGGCGATCTCCTCCGGCCGGGCGATCCGGTTGAACGGGCTCTGCGCCCGGATCGCGTCGCCGCGCGGCGCCTTGAGGTGCTCGTTGGTCATGTCGGTCTCGACGAAGCCGGGCGCGACCGTGGCGACCGCGATGCCGTACGGGGCGAGGGCCACCGCCAGGGACTGGCCGAGCGCGTTCAGCCCGGCCTTGCTGGCGCCGTACGCCGGCTGCGTCGGCTCGCCCCGGAACGCGCCCCGCGACGAGACGTTGACGATCCGGCCACCCGGCTGCGGCAGGTGCCGGGCGGCACACCAGATGGTGTTGGCCGCGCCCAGCAGGTTGACGTCGAGGGTGCGGCGCCACTGCTGCTGCCACTGCTCGTAGGAGGACTCGAAGACCGGGTGCCCGGCATCCGCACTGCCGAAGATCCCGGCGTTGTTCACCAGTACGTCCAGGCCGCCGAGCCGGTCGGCCGCGTCGTCGACCATCGTGCGTACCTCCTCCGGGTCGGCCAGGTCGGCCCGGACCACCACGTGCCCCTCGCCGGGCAGGGCCGCGACGAGTTGTTCGGCCAGCGGCGTCGAGTCGCGGTGGTGCACGGCCACCCGATCGCCTCCGGCGGCGAACGCCGTCGCCACCGCCCGCCCGATTCCCCGGGACGCCCCCGTCACCAGCACCGCTCGTCCAGTCATCCGGCCATGATGCCGGTCGCCGCCCACCCCGGCCCGACCGGGCCGGCCCGGCCCGTGCCAGAGCGCGCCGGCCGGGCCGTGTCGCGCCGTGCGCCAACCGGGCCGTGCCGCGCCGTGCGCCAACCGGGCCGCGTCGTGTCGGGTGCCGGCCGGGCCGTGTCGTGCCGGGTGCCGGCCGGGCCGCGTCGGGCAGGGGCAGCCCCTACGATGGCGATGATGGAGACCAACTGCCTGTTCTGCCGGATCGTCGCGGGCGAGATCCCGGCCACCGTCGTCCGGGAGACCGACACCACGCTCGCCTTCCGGGACATCGACCCGAAGGCACCGGTGCACGTGCTGGTGATCCCGAAGGAGCACTACGCCGACGTGGTGACCCTGACCGAGGCCGATCCGGGGCTGGCCGGCGACGTGCTCGGCACCGCGGCGGTGGTCGCCGAGACCGAGGGACTGGCCGCCGACGGCTTCCGGCTGATCTTCAACACCGGCCCGTACGGCGGGCAGGAGGTCTTCCACGCCCACGCCCACGTGTTGGGCGGCGCGCCGCTGGGGCCGATGCTGGCCCGCTGAGCGCGGCTTCCCCCGCCCCGCCCCACCGGTCGGGAAACCCGCGCGGACCGGGGCGGCCGGGGCGGTGGCCAGCGGGGACGGCCAGGTGGGCGGGCGTTAGGATCCGTGATCTTGGCGAAGGGATCGCCGGCGAGGGGGCATCGTGGCCGAGGGAGACGGACGGTTCGAGCGGCTGGTCCGGCAGGCGCAGGCCGAGTCCCGGATCCCGGCGGTCTCCGCCGCGCTGCACCGGGCCGACCGGCCGCTGCGGACCTGCACGGTCGGCACCACCGGCAACGACGCGCCGCTGGGCCCCGGTACGGCGTTCCGGATCGGCTCGGTGACGAAGACCTTCACCGCCGTACTCGTGATGCAGTGTCGGGACGACGGCCTGCTCGACCTGGACGACCCGATCGGGGCGCACCTCGACGTACCGGCGCACGGCGAACTGACCGTACGTCGGCTGCTGTCGCACACCTCCGGGGTGCAGCGCGAGCCGTACGGCGACATCTGGGACACCCTGCACACGCCGGAACTCGACGAGTTCCTCGCCGACCTGGCCCGGGCCGAACGGGTGCTCCCGGCGGGCCGCCGCTTCCACTACTCCAACCTCGGGGCCGCGCTGCTCGGCCAGGCGGTCGCCCGGCTCCGTGGCGGTACCTGGGCGGAGGTGCTCGCCGAGCGGGTACTCGGTCCGCTCGGGCTGGCCGACACCCAGCCGCAGCCGCCGGCCGGCGCGGCGACCGGGTTCCTGGTCGACGCCTACTCCGACCACGCCCGGCCGGAGCCGAACACCGACCTCGGCGCGGTCGGCCCGGCCGCGCAGCTCTGGAGCACCGCACCCGATATGGCCCGCTGGGCGGCGTTCCTGGCCGACCCGGCGGCGGTGGATCCGGCCGGCGCGGTGCTCCGGTCCACCACCCTCGACGAGATGCGCTGGCCGCTGACGGTGACCGACGAGTCGCTCTGGACCGCCGGGTTCGGGCTGGGACTCATCCTGCTGCCCCAGCGGGATGCGTCGGGCGCCGCCGAGCGGATCACGCACGTCGGGCACGACGGCGCCATGCCGGGCTTCCTGGCCAGCGTCTACGGCCGGCGTGGCGGGCCCGGCACCCCGGGGGCGATGGGGTGCGCGGTGCTCGGGTCCTCCGGTACCGGCGTGGCGGTGAACGACCTGACGCACCAGCTCCTGGCCGCCTCGGCCCAGGACGATCCCGCCGACATCGTGCCGTGGGCTCCGGGCGAGCCGGCTCCGGAGCCGTACCGTGGGCTGCTCGGCCGCTGGTGGGGCGAGGGCTTCGAGTACGTCTTCTCGTGGCGGGACGGCACCCTGCGGGCCCGGGGCGCGGCCGATCCGGCCGGAAAGCCGCCGGCCGTCTTCGCGCCGCTGCCGGACCGGCCGGACGTGCTGCGTACGGTCTCCGGCCGGGAGGTCGGCGAACTGCTCCGGCTGACCCGGGACGACCGGGGCGAGGTGGTCAGGATGCACTGGGCCACCTACCGCTTCACCCGCCGCCAGGAGACCTTCGACCGCTTCGACTTCCGCGCGAGCTGACGGCTGGTGCCTCCCGTGTGGTTCCCGCCGGCGCGCCGGGCCCCGACCTGTGCCGGAGCGGCGTCACCGCCGTCCCGTTACGCCCAGGTTGTCCAGGTCGGTGGGGGTGCCGGCCGGTCGGCGAGCGGATCGGCCGCGCCGGCCTCGCGGCGGCGGGGCGGCTCGGTGGGCTCCGGCGCGGACGGGGTGCGGCACGCCCTGCCCGGGCCGGCGGTCGGTGGCGGAAATGGGCAGCGTGCCGTCGGCGTTGAACAGATACGATGACTCCAACGTCCGCACGTCGCGCGACCGGCCGGGAGACTCCCGGCGGCGCAGCGGCACCGAGATCGGAAGCAGGTGGCACAGGGCCTCGGGCCCGACCCATGACCGGTACCCCACCCCCCGGGCAGCCCCGGGTGCAGACCAGGATCACGGTCCCAGACCCCAAGATCATGGTTAATCTGCTCGGCGCGGGCGACGAGATCCTGCGGCTCATCGAGCGGTCGATCCCCAGTGACGTGCACGTCCGGGGAAACGAGATCACCCTCACCGGTGCCCCTGCCGACAACGCCTTCGCCGAGCGGCTCTTCACCGAGCTGCTCGAGTTGATCGAGAAGGGCGAGACACTGACCACGGACGCCGTGCGGCGTACCCTCGGCATGATCGAGCAGGGCGGCACCGAGCGCCCCGCCGAGGTGCTGACGCTCAACATCCTGTCCCGGCGCGGCCGGACCATCCGGCCCAAGACGCTGGGCCAGAAGCGGTACGTCGACGCGATCGACGGCAAGACCATCGTCTTCGGCATCGGCCCGGCCGGCACCGGCAAGACCTACCTGGCGATGGCGAAGGCCGTGCAGGCGCTCCAGGCCAAGCAGGTGAACCGGATCATCCTGACCCGGCCGGCGGTCGAGGCCGGCGAGCGGCTCGGCTTCCTCCCCGGCACCCTGCACGAGAAGATCGACCCCTACCTGCGGCCGCTCTACGACGCGCTGCACGACATGCTCGACCCGGACTCCATCCCCAAGCTGATGGCCGCCGGGACGATCGAGGTCGCGCCGCTGGCATACATGCGGGGCCGTACCCTCAACGACGCGTTCATCATCCTCGACGAGGCGCAGAACACCACGCCCGAGCAGATGAAGATGTTCCTCACCCGGCTGGGCTTCGGCTCCAAGATCGTGGTGACCGGTGACGTGACCCAGGTCGACCTGCCCGGCGGGACGACCAGCGGCCTGCGCGCCGTCCGGGACATCCTCGAAGGCGTCGACGACGTGCACTTCGCCCAGCTCTCCAGCTCCGACGTCGTGCGGCACCGGCTGGTCAGTGACATCGTGGACGCGTACGCCCGCTGGGACGCCGAGCGGGAGTCCCAGCAGCAGGGCCAGGGCGTGCACGCCGTACCGGGACGGACCGCGCACGGCGGCCGGACCGGCCGGCGCCGCTAGACCGGCCGACAGTGCGGCCACCACAGCTTCCGACAGCGCATCAGGGGAACCAGTTGTCCATCGAGATCGCCAACGAGTCGGGGAGCAGCGTCGACACCGACGCCGTGCTCGCCGTCGCCCGGCACGCCCTCGACGAGATGGGAGTGAACTCCCTCGCCGAGCTGTCGGTGCTGCTCGTCGACGTCGACTACATGACCGAGCTGAACCACCGCTGGATGGGTGGGGACGGCCCGACCGACGTACTCGCCTTCCCGATGGACGAGGGGAGCGTCGACCACGGGCCCGGCGAGGTGAACGGCGGCGAGCCGGCGCTCCTCGGCGACATCGTGCTCTGCCCGGAGGTGGCCGCCAAGCAGGCCGCCACCGCCGGGCACTCGGCCGCCGACGAGCTGCACCTGCTGACCGTGCACGGCGTACTGCACCTACTCGGCTACGACCACGCCGAACCGGAGGAGGAACGGGAGATGTTCGCGCTACAGGCGCGGCTCCTGGACAGCTGGCGCGCGACCCGGACCCAGTGATGCCTGGTCATTTAGCCGCGCTGCCCGCGCCGCTGGCGTCCACCGTCAGCGCCCCGGGCGGCCTACCCGATCTCGCACTGCTCTTCTTCGCCGCCGGCCTGGTGGTGCTCGCCGGCATCTTCGCGATGGCCGACGCCGCGCTCGGCGCCGTCTCCCCGGCCCAGGCCGGTGAGCTGGCCCGGGACGGCGTACGCGGCGCGCGTACCCTCCAGGTCGTCGCCGCCGACGCGGTCCGGCACATCAACCTGCTGCTGTTGCTGCGACTGCTCTGCGAACTGACCGCGACCGTGCTGGTCGCGCTCGTCGCGGTGGACACCTTCGGCGCCGGCTGGACCGCCGCCCTGGTCACCGCGGGCGCGATGACGGTGGTCAGCTTCGTGGTGGTCGGCGTGGCGCCGCGCACCATCGGCCGGCAGCACGCCTACACGGTCGGCCGGGTCACCGCGCCGCTGGTCCGCTGGCTGGGCCGGGTGCTCAACCCGCTCGCCTCGCTGCTGATCCTGATCGGCAACGCGGTGACCCCGGGGCGCGGTTTCCGGGAGGGCCCGTTCGCCACCCAGGTCGAGCTGCGCGAGCTGGTCGACCTGGCCGAGCAGCGCGGCGTCGTGGAGCACGGCGAACGGCAGATGATCCACTCCGTCTTCGCGCTCGGCGACACCATCGTCCGCGAGGTGATGGTGCCGCGTACCGAGATGGTCTGGATCGAGGCGCACAAGAAGCTGCCGCAGGCGCTGGTGCTCTTTCTCCGCTCCGGCTTCTCCCGGATCCCGGTGATCGGCGACAGCGTCGACGACGTGCTCGGGGTGCTCTATCTCAAGGACGTGATCCGGCAGACCCAGGGCGACGACCCCGCCGCCGCCGAGCGGCCGGTCTCCGAGGTGATGCGCACCGCCACCTTCGTGCCCGAGTCGAAGCCGGTCGACGACCTGCTCTCCGAGATGCAGGCGGCCCGGACCCACATGGTGATCGTCGTCGACGAGTACGGCGGCACCGGCGGGCTGGTCACCATCGAGGACATCCTGGAGGAGATCGTCGGCGAGATCACCGACGAGTACGACGTCGAGCGCCCGCCGGTCGAGCGCCTCGACGACGGCCAGGTGCGGGTCACCGCCCGGCTGCCGGTCGAGGATCTCGGCGAGCTCTTCGACGTCGAGTTGCCGGCCGACGAGGTGGAGACCGTCGGCGGGCTGCTCGCCCAGTCCCTCGGCCGGGTGCCGCTGCCCGGTGCCTCGGCCGACGTGGGCGGGCTGCGGCTGATCGCCGAGGGCACCACCGGCCGGCGCAACCACATCGACTCCGTACTGGTCCGCCGGCTCACCGAGGCCGACGAGCCGGAGCAGCAGCAGACCGCCACCGACCCCGAGTCCCGGGGCGCACAGAGCACCCGGGAGCAGCACTCCCGGGCCGAGGAGAGGCAACCCGCCGATGCCTGACCCGTCCGCCCCACCGACCGCCCCGGTCGGTGGACACACCCCGTCGGCGACGGTCGAGCTGACCGCCGAGGACACCAAGCTGGTGGTCCTGGCCCGGGGTGCCCGGGGCCGGGTCGGCGCGGTGGAGGGCGCGGCAGTACGCGACCAGGACGGCCGGACGTACGCCGCCGCCAGTGTCTCGCTGCCGTCGCTGACCATCACCGCGTTGCAGCTCGCGGTCGCCTCGGCGGTCGCCGCCGGAGCGACCCGGCTGGAGGCCGGTGCGGTGGTGACCGAGGCGTCGACGCTGGACGGCGCCGGGCACGCCGCCGTCCGGGACCTCGCGGCGGACGCGCCGATCCACGTCGCCGCCCCGGACGGCACCCTGCTCGGCACGGTGCTGGAGTGACCGCACCCCGCTCCGCCGGCCAGCGGGCAGGCGGCCGCTCCACCGGCCAGGCGGCAGGGCACCGCTCGACCGGCCAGGCGGCCGGCTACCGGGCCGGGTTCGCCTGCTTCGTCGGGCGGCCGAACGCCGGCAAGTCGACGCTGACCAACGCGATCGTCGGGCAGAAGATCGCGATCACCTCCAACAAGCCGCAGACCACCCGGCACGTGATCCGGGCCGTACTGCACCGGCCGGACTCGCAGCTCGTGCTCGTGGACACCCCCGGGCTGCACCGGCCGCGTACCCTGCTCGGCGAGCGCCTCAACGACCTGGTCCGGCAGACCTGGAGCGAGGTCGACGTGATCGGCCTCTGCATCCCGGCGGACGAGCCGATCGGCCGGGGCGACCGGTTCATCACCGGCGAGCTGGCCGAGCTGAAGGCCAAGGTGCTGGCGGTGGTCACCAAGACCGACCTGGTGGACCGGAAGCGGCTGGCCGAGCAGTTGCTCGCGGTCAGCGAGCTGGGCGACTTCGCCGAGGTCGTACCGGTCAGCGCGGTCTCCGGCCACCAGGTGGACACCCTGGTCGACGTGATGACCGGCTACCTGCCGTCGTCGCCGCAGCTCTATCCGGACGACATGCTCACCGACGAGCCGGAGCAGATCCTGGTCGCCGAGCTGATCCGGGAGGCGGCCCTGGAGGGGGTCCGGGACGAGCTGCCGCACTCGATCGCGGTGGTGGTCGAGGAGATGATCCCCGAGGACCGGCTGATGAAGATCTACGCCGACGTCTACGTGGAACGCTCCAGCCAGAAGGCGATCGTGATCGGCGCCCGGGCCAGCCGGCTCAAGGACGTCGGCATCCGGGCCCGGCAGCAGATCGAGGAGCTGCTCGGCACCCGGGTCTATCTCGACCTGCACGTCCGGGTGGCCAAGGACTGGCAGCGGGATCCGAAGCAGCTCCGCAAGCTCGGCTTCTGAGCCCGGTCGCGGATCGGTCGGGGGAGGGGGCGCGAATGCCGGCACGGCTACTGGTCACCGGCGCGGCCGGGCGGATCGGACGGCTGCTCCGGCCCCGGCTGGCCGGCCCGGAACGGTTCCTGCGGCTGCTCGACGTCGCCGAGCAGCCTCCGGCGGCGCCCGGCGAACCGGTGGAGATCGTCCGCGCCGACCTGCACGATCCGGTGGCGCTGGCGTCGGCCTGTTCCGGCGTCGACGCCGTACTGCACCTGGCGGCGATTCCCGGCGAGGACACCTTCGCGGAACTGCTCCGGGTGAACGTGGCGGGCACCCAGAGCCTGCTGGAGGCGGCCCGGGTGGCCGGGGTACCCCGGGTGGTGCTCGCCTCGTCGATCCACGCGGCCGGCTGGTACCGCCGGGCCGGCAGCAGCCCGGAGCCGGCCGGCGTACCGGCACCGACCGGGCCGGACGGGGTGCCAGCGACGGCGCCGCCCCGCCCGGACACCTACTACGGCTGGTCCAAGGCGGCCGTCGAGTCGCTCGGCAGCCTCTACGCCGACCGGTTCGGCATGGTGGTCTTCGCGCTGCGGCTCGGCGCCTGCTTCCCCGAGCCGCCCGGGATCAGCGGGCTGGAGAACTGGATCTCCCCGGACGACTGTGCCCGGCTGGTCGACGCCTGCCTGCGGTCGGACGCCACCGGTTTCCGGCTGCTCTGGGGGATCAGCCGGAACAGCCGGCGGTGGTGGTCGCTGGCCGAGGGGCGGGAGATCGGGTACGAGCCCGAGGACGACGCCGAGCCCTACGCCGACCGGGCGCGTCCGCTCGACGGCGAGGAGGCCACCGCCGGTCTGGTCGGCGCGCAGTTCTGTGCCTATCCGCTCGGCGAGCGGCAGTGACCCGACGGGTGACGGGGCCGCGCGGCCGGACCGGCGGCGTCTCCGGCCCCCGGAGAGCGCATGAAATCGGTGCATGTCGAAGGACGGCACTGGGTAGGGTGCGGATCCATGGGAAAAATCCTCTCCGTCAACCTGGCCGTGCCCGAGCCGAACAGCGCCAAGGCGGTCGGGACCACCGGCATCAACAAGCGCCCGGTGGACGGGCCCGTACTGGTCCGGGCACCCGGGCCGAAGAAGGTCGGGCTGGGCAGCGGCCTGGTCGGTGACCAGATCTTCGACCTGGCGCACCACGGCGGCGACGACCAGGCGGTCTACGCGTACGCCCGGGAGGACTACGACTGGTGGGAGGCGGAACTGGGGCGCCCGCTCCCCGGCGGCCTCTTCGGGGAGAACCTGACCACGGTCGGGCTCGACGTGAACGGGGCGGTTCTCGGCGAGCGGTGGCAGGTCGGCTCCGAGCTGGTGTTGCAGACCACGTTCGGCCGGATCCCGTGCGCCACCTTCCAGGTCAAGATGGGGCTGCCGCGCTGGCTGAAGCGGTTCACCCAGGCGGCCCGGCCGGGGGCGTACCTCCGGGTGGTGCGGCCGGGGCAGGTGCGCGCGGGTGACGAGGTGACGGTGTCGCACCGGCCGGAGCACGGGGTGACGGTCGCCGAGGGGTTCCGGGCCTGGATGTCCGAGCCGGAGCTGCTGCACCGGCTGCTCGCCGTCGAGGAGGCGCCGGAGGAGTTGCGCGAGCAGGTCAGGCGACGGTTGGGGGTCTGACCCGGTAGGGGTGTCCGACGGCGGTTCCGGGCCGTTCGCCGCGAATTCCCGGAGGGTTCATCGCGGAACCTGCGCGGAATCGGTTGTCGGGGCGGGGATGCGGGGTACGAAGGCATCCTGTCCCCTCCTCCCGGCGACAAGTCAGGCTGATGCGAAACCGGTACTACGACCTGCTCCGCTGTCTTGCCATCGTCCGAGTCGTCGTCTACCACGTCACCGGTTGGGCCTTCCTCACCCTGGCGTTCCCGGCCATGTCGGTGATGTTCGCCCTCGCCGGGGCGTTGATGGCCAGTTCCCTCGAC
Organism: Plantactinospora sp. BC1; assembly: GCF_003030345.1. Lineage (NCBI taxonomy): Bacteria > Bacillati > Actinomycetota > Actinomycetes > Micromonosporales > Micromonosporaceae > Plantactinospora > Plantactinospora sp. BC1. The sequence goes on along the minus strand of NZ_CP028158.1, from coordinate 7,196,794 downwards.
CGCTGGGGTCCCGCGGCGGTCGGCCGGCGGCTGCGTCGACTGCTGCCGTCGCTCTGGCTGGTGGCGCTGCTCTTCGTACCCGCGATGCTGCTCACCGGCCTGGCGCCGTCCTGGCGGCTGGTCTTCTGGGTACTGCCGCTGGCCGACCCGCCGGCCAACTCCTGGGGCGCGCTGACGCTGAGCGTGGTCTGGTATCTGCGGGACTACCTGTGGTTCGTCGCAGTCTCGCCGCTGGCCCGCTGGCTCTTCCGCCGCTGGCCGGTGCCGACGCTGCTCGCCCCGTACCTGCTGCTCGGGGTCGTCGAGTTCGGCTATCCCGAGGCGCCGGGACTGCTCCGCGACTTCGGGCTCTACTACGGGGCCTGGCTGCTCGGCTTCGCCCAGCACGACGGGCTGCTGCGGCGGATGTCCCGCCGGCTGCTGCTGGCCGTCGCGGTACCGGTCGGCGCGGTCGGGCTCGCCTGGACCCTGAGCCACCAGGGGCCGCGCGGCTACGACCTGAACGACGTACCGCTGGGCAACGCGCTCTGGTCCGTCGCCTTCGTGCTGCTGGTCTTCGGCTTCGCTCCCTCGGCGGTCGCCCCGGTCGACCGCTGGGCGCCGCTGCGCCGGGCGGTGACCGTGCTGAACGCCCGGGCGCTGACCGTCTATCTCTGGCACATGCCCTTCGTGATCGCCGTCAACGAGCTGCTCTCCGGGCTCGGGCTCGCCCATTCCTCCGCGCTCGGCCTGGCGACCCGGCTGGCCGCCGTCGCGGTGCTGGTGGCGGTCGCGGTCGCGCTCTTCGGCTGGGTCGAGGACGTGGCGGCCCGGCGTCCACCGTGCCTGCTGCCCGGCGGCACCGTCCGGGCGCCGGCCGGCGGCGCCACGGCGGCGGTCCGGAGGGAGCCGGCCCGGGGTACGCCGGCCGGCGAGCCCGCCGGGCTCAGTTCGACCGGACGGTGATGTCGCCGCTGCCGGTCTGCATGTCGAGTACGGACTTCGCGGCCGGGTCGTTCGGCACCCGCACGTCGGTACTGCCCGAGTCGGCGTGCGCGGTCACCTGGTAGCCGCCGGCCGGTACGGTGACGTCGATCGAGCCGCTCGACGCGCTGGCCTGGACCGAGCCGGCGGCGACGAGGGTCAGCGAGATGTCGCCGGAACCCGTCTGCGCGCTCACCTTTCCGGCGCCCAGCGAGCGTCCCTCGATCGATCCGGAGCCGGCCCGGGCCGAGACGGTGCCGGGTACCCGGTTCAGCCGGATGTCCCCGGAGCCGGTCTCGACGCGTACCGCGCCGCTCGCGTCGGTCACCGAGATGTCGCCGGAGCCGACCTTGATGTCCACCGTCGTCAGCGCGGTCAGGGTGACGTTCCCGGAGCCGTTCTCGCCGCGCAGCGCGACCCCGGCCGGAGCGAGGACGTCGTAGGAGACCCCGCAGTGCTTGCCGCAGTCGGTGTCCAGGACGAGCTTCGTGCCCTCGATCCGGTAGGTGGCGTCGTTCGGCTCGGGGCCGCGGTACTGCACCACCCGCTCGATCCGGACGTTCTGCACCGCTCCGGTCCGGATCACCACGTCTCCGGCGCCGGGGAGCACCTCGATCTCGGTGATCTTCACGTCCTCGGTCCGGTCGTAGGTGAGGCGCTGTTCGGCGAAGCCGTCGCAGCCGGCGAGGCCGATCAGGGCGACCAGGGCGAGCCCGCCGGTCAGGGCGGTGGTCCGGGAAACCAGCATTGCCGAAGAGTATGGCGGCGGCGGGGCCCGGGACATCCGGGTCCGCCACCGACCGACCCCGATCCGACCCTGAGAACCGTCTCAGGGTCGCCGACCGGGGCAGCGCCCGGCGGACCGGGCGACCGGCGGGGTCCGGCGGCAGGGAACAATGGGCGGGTGCCCGGGTACCGCCGACAGCTCTACCGCGACGACGCGGTGGTGCTGCGCGTGCAGAAACTCGGCGAATCCGACCGGATCATCACCCTGCTGACCCGCCGGCACGGCCGGCTGCGGGCGGTCGCCCGGGGGGTACGCCGGACCACCTCGCGGTTCGGTGCCCGGCTGGAGCCGTTCGGCCACGTCGACCTCCAGATCGCCGGCGACCCGAAGGGCGAGCAGGGCAGCTCGCTGCACTCGATCAGCCAGGTGGAGGGGATCGCGCTCTACGGCAAGGCGTTCGTCTCCGACTATCCCCGCTACACGGCGGCGAGCGCGATCGCCGAGACGGCGGAGCGGCTCACCCCGGTCGAGCGGGAGCCGTCGCTGCGGCTGTTCCAGCTCACCCTGGGCGGGCTGCGCGCGCTCGCCGACGGGGAGCACGCCAGCACCCTGGTGCTGGACGCCTACCTGCTGCGCGGGATGGGGCTGGCCGGCTGGGCACCGGCACTGGTCGCCTGCGCGGTCTGCGGTACGCCGGGCCGGCACGGCGCGTTCTCCGTACCCGCCGGGGGTTGTGTCTGCCCGGACTGCCGGCCGCCCGGCGCCGCCCATCCGGCGCCGGCCACCCTCGACCTGATGGCCGCGCTCGCCTCCGGGGACTGGCGGACCGCGGACGCCGCCGAGCCGCCGCACCGCCGGGAGTGCAGCGGGCTGGTGGCGGCACACCTGCAATGGCATCTGGAGCGGGGGTTACGCTCCTTGCCGCTGGTCGACAGGGGATCGACCGGTGAGCGTACCGAGCGGGCGCGGCACCTCCCGCGCCCCGACCCGGCGGACGTAACGAAGGAAGCACAGTGATCCGAGCGATGACCAACCGGGGCCGTCGGGGCCCGGTGCCACCGACCCCGCACCCGTCCGGGGCCCGCCCCCCGGCGCTGCCGGTCGAGGCGCTGCCGAAGCACGTGGCGGTGGTGATGGACGGCAACGGGCGCTGGGCCAAGCAGCGCGGACTGCCCCGGACCAAGGGTCACGAGCAGGGCGAGTACTCCCTCTTCGACACCATCGAGGGCGCGATCGAACTCGGCATCCCCTATCTGTCGGCGTACGCCTTCTCCACGGAGAACTGGCGGCGCTCGCCGGACGAGGTGCGCTTCCTGATGGGCTTCAACCGGGACGTCATCCGGCGCCGCCGGGACCAGTTGGTGGAGCTGGGGGTCCGGGTCGTCTGGTCCGGGCGGGCCGGCCGGCTCTGGAAGAGCGTGATCTCGGAGTTGCAGACGGCCGAGGAGATGTCCCGGGGCAACTCGACGCTGACCCTCCAGTTCTGCGTCAACTACGGCGGGCAGGCCGAGATCGCCGACGCGGCCGCCGCGATCGCCCGGGACGTCGCCGCCGGCAGGGTGGATCCGGGCAAGGTCAACGAAAAGATGATCTCGCGGTACCTCTACCACCCCGAGGTGCCGCCGGTCGACATGTTCCTCCGCCCCTCCGGCGAACAGCGGATCTCCAACTTCCTGCTCTGGCAGAGCGCGTACGCCGAACTGGTCTACCTGGACACCCTCTGGCCGGACTTCGACCGCCGCCACCTCTGGTACGCCTGCGAGCTGTACGCGCAGCGGGACCGCAGGTTCGGCGGTGCCCTGCCCAACCCGGTCGCGCCCGGACCGGCACACGGCTGACCGCGCGGGCCCGCGGAAGACGGTTCGACTTCGAGTCGAAAAACAGGTGCGCCCGGGGAGCGAACCGGGCTATGGTCCAGACATGCGGTACTGATGCCCCTTCATCCGAGCCGACCCGCCCGCCTGTTCCGCGCGGCGCGGGTGCGAGCGCTCCGGGCGTCCGTGCCGTTCCGCCTTTTCCGGCGACCCGTCACCGATCGGTGACACCTCCGCGAACGGACTCCCGGGATCCCATTCCCGCGCGCCGCTGCCGCTGCGCAAGCAGGGCGGTCCCGACCAGGAGGAGAGAACACCGTATGCCTGCCAAACGAAAGTCCAGGAAGACCACCGGCTCGACCGGTAAGGGCGGTTTCCCGGCCCGGGTCGCCCGGCCGGCGGACGACCCGATCGAACTCGCCGCCCCGATCGTGCTGCCGGGTGACGACACCCCGACCGGGTCGCCGGGTGACGACAGCCCGGCACGCCAGCGGCCGGCGGCGCCGAAGGCGGGTCCGGCGATCCGCAACGGCGGCGGCCCGGCCGGTGTCGGGCGTGGTCGGGGCAGCGCGTCGTCCCGCCAGTACGCCTTCCGGCGCAGCTGAGCCGGCCGCACCCATCCACGGGAACGGCGCCGGGCCACCCGCCCGGCGCCGTCCGCCCTGTCCGGGGAGGCCCCGTCGCCGAGTCGCGCGCACACGGTGGCGCCGACCGGCCTCCCGAGGGAGCTGATCCAATGTGATACTTACTCGACTTCCGGTGACGGGGTGGCTGGTCCGCGGGGCGGTGGAGGGTCGGGATGACGGGCGAGGTCTCCGGGGCACAACCGCTCCGGCCCACCGATCCACGCCAACTCGGCCCGTGCGAGCTGGTCGGTCGGCTCGGCGAGGGCGGCATGGGCACCGTCTACCTGGCCCGGCTGGCCGATGCGCGGACGGTCGCGGTCAAGGTGATCCGGCCGGACCTGGCGCACGACGCCGAGTTCCGGCGCCGGTTCCGGGGCGAGGTGAAACGGGCCCGGCAGGTGCCGCCGTTCTGCACCGCCGAGGTGCTCGACGCCGACCCCGACCACGACCCGCCCTACCTGATCGTCGAGTACGTCGACGGCCCCAGTCTGTCCACGGTGGTCGCCGACCGTGGCCCGCTCACCCCGGGCAACCTCTACGGACTCGCGATCGGGATGGCGACCGCGCTCACCGCGATCCACGGCGCCGGGGTGATCCACCGCGATCTCAAGCCGAGCAACGTGCTGCTGCCGCCCGGCAGCCCGAAGGTGATCGACTTCGGGATCGCCCGCGCGATGCACGGCACCGCCGCCGGTACCCGTACCGACCAGGTGATCGGCACGGTGGCGTACATGGCGCCGGAACGGTTCGAGCCGGCGACCAAGGGGGTACTCACGCCGGCCGCCGACGTCTTCGCCTGGGGCGCCGTGGTGGCGTACGCCGGCACCGGGCGTACCCCGTTCGCCGCGGAGACACCGGCCGCGACGGCGGTACGGATCATGACCGAGGAGCCCGATCTCGACGGGTTGACCGGACCCCTGCGCGAACTGGTCGAACTGGCGCTGGCCAAGGAGCCGCACCGCCGGCCGAACACCCGTGACCTGCTGGACCGGCTGCTGGCCGGCGGGCCGGGCCGAACCGGTCAGGTCGCCGAGACGCTGGTCCGGCAACCGGACCTGCTGGCCGCGGCCGAGCAGGCGCAGGCCGTCACCGACCAGCGCCCGCTCGCCGAGACCGCGCTGGTCGGACGTTCGGCGGCCGGGCCCGGCACGGCGGGCCCGCCCGGCGCCCCGGAGCGGTTCGCCGGCAACCCGTACGGGCTGGTCGTGCGGGACGCCCCACCGCCCGGCACCTCCGGCGCGACCGTCCCGGGAGCCGTCGATCCGGCAGCCGCCGGGCGGCCCGGTGTGTTCCAGCCCGCGCCGCCGCCCGGTCAGCCGGTCGCCCCCGCCGCACCGGACCGTCGAGGAGGCGGCCGGTGGGGGACGCTCGCCAGCGCGCTCTTCGCGCTCGTCGGACTGCTGGGCGCGGCGGTCACCGTCGGCTACGCCAGCGGGGTGCTGCCGCCCGGCGCGGAGCGGCCGGGAGTCGGCCAGACCCCACCGGGTCCGCTGGCCAACGCCGGACCCGGCGCCACGATCGGTGGCCCGACCGGGCCGGCGAGTCCCACCCCGTCCGCCGGGGCACCGCCGCCCGGCCGGGTGGTGGTCGCCGATCCGCTGACCAGGTCCGGCCTCTGGACACCGAGGACGGACCAGCGGCACCGGGTCGGCTGCGAGTTCGACGGCGGACTGGTGGTCTCCAAGCAGAGCGACGGCCCGTACCGGTGCCCGGGGCCGCAGCGGGTCTGGGCCGACGTACGGGCCGAGGTCGACGTCGTCCTGGTCGAGCCGGTCAGCTGCGCCGGGATCTGGTTCCGGTTCACCGACGCGCAGGGCGGGTACGTGCTGCGGATCTGCGCCGACGGGTACCACCTGATGCGGCACGGGCCCGATGCCGCGCTCGAGGCCGGCGACTTCCCCTTCCCCGCGGATCGGCGGCCGAACGGCCGGATCCGGGTCGGCGTGGTCGCCGACGGCGAGGAACTCCGCTTCTATCAGGACGGTCGGCAGATCGGCGCCGCCCGGGACGACGCGCCGGTGGCCGGCCGGGTGGTGCTGGGCATCTTCTCCGACCCGACCTCCGACCCGGACCGGGAGCCGTCCTACCGGGTCTCGTTCGGCGACATCGAGATCGCCACCCTGGACTGACCGGGCCCGCGCCGCTCGGCGGAGACTGGTCGGCGCCGCGCCGCCCGGCCGGGCGCGTCTGCCGGCGAGGGTCGGTCGCTCAGCCGACCAGCGGGCGGAAGGCGCCGAGCGCGACGCTGACCGCGAGCGCTCCGCCGGCCAGCATCGCGGCCCCGGCGACCAGGGCGGCGTCGGCGACGGTGAACCGCTGCCGGCGTGCCGACGTACGCGGCGAGCCCGAGTCGAAGCCCCGGGCGTCCATCGCGGTGGCCAGCCGGGTACCCCGGCGGATCGCCCCGACCAGCAGGGCGAACGCCGTCGAGCCGAACAGCCGCAGCCGGGCCAGCGGATTCCGTCCGGCGTCGACGCCCCGGGCCCGCCGGGCCAGGCTCAACATCCGCCACTCCAGGGCGAGCAGCGGTACCAGCCGGAACGCGGCCAGCGCCCCGATCGCGAACCGGGGCGGCGCCTTGACGTTCTGGATCAGCGCGTCCGTCAGGTCGGTGGGATCGGTGGTGGCGAAGACGAGTACGCCGGGCAGCGCCACCGCGATCACCCGCAGCGCCATGCCGAGCGCGGTGCCGAGTACCCCGGTGGTGACCTCCACCGGCCCGGCCTGCCACAGCAGGCTGCCGGTCCGCTCGGCGGCGAAGAGCACCAGGGTGCAGAGGATGCCGAGGGCGCTGAGCAGCAGCGGCCAGGCCCGGCGGGCCAGTGCGGCGTACCGGACGCCGAAGAGCGGCACCACGGCGAGCTCGAAGGCGATCGCCACCGCCGGAGCCACCGGGTCCACCGTGACGATCAGCGCCACCGAGAAGATCATCGCGGCGGCGACCTTGGCCACCGGGTTGCGCCGGGCCAGCGGTGCGCCGGGGGCGGCGATCGGCTGGTACGGGATCATCAGGCCCGCCCCGCCGCCCGGGCCTGCCCGGACTCCGTCGCCCCGTCGCCGCCGAGCCGGATCGTCCGGTCGGCCAGCGCGGCGACGAAGTCGGCGTCGTGGGTGACGGTGACGATGCCGTGCCCGTCGTCGCGGAGCCCGGCGAGCAGGTCGACCAGTTCGAGCCAGGTACGCCGGTCCTGGCCGAAGGTCGGCTCGTCCAGCACCAGCAGCCGGGGCGCGGTGGCCAGCGCGGTCGCCACGCTCAGCCGCCGCGCCTGCCCACCCGAGAGGGTGTACGGGTTCGCCGCCGCCAACCGGTCCAGCCGGAGCCGCACCAGCAGCTCGTCCACCACCGACCGGACCGTCGCCTCGGGCCGGCCGATCCGGCGCGGCCCGAGCGCCAGCTCCTCGAATACGGTGCCGCGGACGAACTGGTGCTCCGGATCCTGGAAGACCGAGCCGATCCGGCCGGCCAGCACCGGCGCCCGCCACCGGTGCGGTGCGGTGCCGGCGTGCCGCCCGGCCAGCTCCGGGGAGGCCGACAGCCGGCCGCTGCCGGGCCGGAGCAGCCCGCCGAGCAGCAGCGCCAGGGTTGACTTGCCGGCACCGTTGCGGCCGAGCACCGCGAGCGCCTCGCCGGCGCGTACCCGCAGGTCGGTGCTTGCCAGCCGGGGTGGCAGGCCGAGCCGGTCGGCGGTGAGCAGCGCCTCGCCGGGTCCGGTCGCGGCCCGGCGCGGTGCCGGCGGCGGCCCCGGCACCCAGACCCCGGCGGCGGCCAGTGCCGCGCCGTGCGCCGCGAAGACCCGCTCCGGCGGCCCGTCGGCGCGTACCCCGCCGCCCGGTTCGAGCACCACCACCCGGTCGACCAGTGGCAGCGCCTCCGACACCCGGTGCTCGACCAGGATCAGCGTGGTGTCGTCGTCGACCGCCGCCCGGACCGCGTCGCGGACCAGCTCCGCGCCGGCCGGGTCCAGGTTGGCGGTCGGCTCGTCGAGCAGCAGCAGTCCGGGCCGCAGCGCCAGCACCCCGGCCAGGGCGAGCCGCTGCTGCTCGCCGCCGGAGAGCGCGGCGGTGGACCGGTCCAGGCCGTACGGGAAGCCGACCCGGTGCAGCGCCTCGGTGACCCGGGGCCAGATCTCCGTCGCCGGTACGCCCCGGTTCTCCAGGCCGAACGCCACGTCGTCGCCGGCCCGGTCCATCACGAGCTGGGTCTGCGGGTCCTGGAAGACGATCCCGACCCGCTCCCTCGCCTTCCGCGGATCGAGCCCGTCGATCTCGACGGTGCCCTCCTGCTCGCCGGAGTCCTCGGCGAGCAGCCCGGCCAGTGCCGCCAGCAGGGTGCTCTTGCCGGCACCGGAGGCGCCGAGCAGGAGTACCCGCTCGCCGTGTCCGATCCGCAGGTCGACGTCGCGGACCGCCCAGGCCCGCCGGCCCGCGTGCCGCCAGCCGAAGCCGCGCAGCCGCACCTCACTCATGCCGGCACTCCGCTTCGCTGCGTGCCGTCATGAGGCTCATCCGCACTGAGCTGGCTGATTCGCTCGCTCCGCTCGCTCACGACGGCACCACCGCAGTCGCGCCGCTCACACGGCGGTGCGGTCTCGACCGGCCGGGAACCGGTCCAGCACACCGGTCTGGGCCAGGGCCCGGGTGAGCGCCCAGCCGCCGGCACCGGCCAGCACCGCCGAACTGAGCACGGTGAAGAGGAAGACCGGCAGCCGGAACGAGTCGAAGTCGTACTCGGAGTAGTAGCGGATCTGGTCGAAGATCGCCGCGGCGAGCCCGGCCAGCAGGCCGGAGGCGACCGCCACCGGCAACCGGAACGAGCGGTACCCGACGGCGAGGAACGCCAGCTCGGCGCCGACACCCTGAGCGAGCCCCTGGAGGATCGCGACGGTGCCCCACTGGCTGCCGAGCAGCACCGAGACGAAGGCGGCGAGGAACTCGCAGTAGAGCGCCGCACCCGGCTTGCGGATCACCAGGCCGCCGAGCACGCCGGGTACCAGCCAGATGCCGTAGATGACCGCCTGGGCCGGCGGGAAGAAGGTGAAGGCACCCTCGGTGGCACCCCAGACCAGGTTCCAGGCCCAGAAGATGACCCCGAACGCGACCGCGATGACCGAGGCGACGACGATGTCGACGGTGCGCCATCTGGTGGTGGTGGACGAACTCATGGGCATGCCTCCCAGTCGCGTGGCGAACCAGGCAAGACGCACGCCGCAACCCGGGACGGCCCGGACTGCGGCGCGGCTGGAGACTCGACCGAACTCCCTGCGCTGGCATTACCCAGATCAGGTTCGAGGGTCTGCGGGTGTGTCACCCGCACTCTCAGCGCTGTGCGCTCCCCTGTCGGATGTGCTGTTGTTCCGCAGACCGTACACCGGATGCCGCGGTGCCGACAGCGGTGGAACCGGCGGATGTGGCGGCGCCCACCAGGCGGCGGGATAGGGTGGATGGCCCAGATCAACATCTCGAAGGGACGCGTGCGGCGTGACACTCAGCCCCGAGGGCTATCTCGACGTGGTCACCGAGACGATCGGGCGGGTGGCGGTCGCCGCCCGGGACGGCGTACGCCGGGCGGCCGACCTGGTCACCGACGCGCTGCGGGCCGGCGGGGTGGTGCAGGCGTTCGGTACCGGCCACTCGGAGGCGCTGGCCATGGAGATCGCCGGACGGGCCGGCGGGCTGGTCCCGACGAACCGGATCGCGCTGCGTGACCTGGTACTGCGCGGCGGCGAGCCGGTCGAGATCCTCGGCCCGACCCTGGAGCGGGACCCGACCGTGGCTCGCCGGCTCTACGAGCTGACCCCGATCGACCCCCGGGACGTCTTCGTGATCGCCTCGAACTCCGGGGTGAACGGCACCATCGTCGAGTTCGCGTCGCTGGTGAAGGAGCGCGGTCACGGGCTGATCGCGATCACCTCGGAGCAGCACTCGGCCCGGGTCGCCTCCCGGCACCCGTCCGGCCGGAAGCTGAGCGACCTCGCCGACGTGGTACTCGACAACGGCGCTCCGTACGGCGACGCGACGCTGCCGCTGCCCGGTGGCGGCGCGGTCGGCGCGGTCTCCTCGATCACTGCCGCGCTCCTCGCCCAGCAGGTCGTGGTGGAGGTGGTCCGCCGGCTGGTGGAGGCGGGGGAGACGGCCCCGGTCTACCTTTCGGCGAACATCCCGGACAGTGACGACCACAACAACAGCCTGGAGGCGCGGTACGCCGGCCGGATCCGCCGGGGCGGCTGACCCGGCACGCTCCGACCTCCCAGGCCGCCCGGTTTGGTCCCGGTACCGCCTCCCCGTCCGCTGACGAGCCTTCCTCGCGTTTCACGTACGGTCGGTCAGGGCACACTGCTGCGAACTTGACCGAGGGGGAGGAGGCCCAGGTGGCCGTGGAGACGGAGAAGCAGCGTTGGCAGCGAAACTTCGCCGACCTGTTGCAGGAGCTGCGAGTGGCGCAGACCGGGGTGCAGATCCTGTTCGCCTTCCTGCTCACCCTGCCCTTCAGCAACGGCTTCCCGCGAGCCACGGAGTTCCAGAAGGACACCTACATCGTCGCGTTGCTGGCCGCCGCCGCGGCCACCGCACTGATCATCTCGCCGGTCGCCTTCCACCGGGCGCTCTTCCGGCAGGGGCGCAAGCCGGAGCTGGTCCGGTTCGCGCACGGCATGGCGACCGGTGGGCTGGCGTTCATGCTGATCGCGATGGTCAGCTCGGTACTGCTGATCACCGACTTCGTGCTGCCCCGGCCGGTGGCGTTCGTGCTCAGCGGGGTGACCGGGATCTGGTTCCTGACCTTCTGGGCCGTGCTGCCGTTCCTGCGCCGCAACTGGGGCGAGGCCGACGAGGACGACGACGAGCAGCCGGCCACCGCCCGCCCCGACGCGGTCGACTGAACTCGCCCCGCCCAGATCGTCTTGTCGTAACTCTCTGCAATCCATACTGGACAGTAGACGTGTTCGTTCGATCGGCTTGTCTACTGTGGCTGATCGGAGGAAATACCCCAGCTCGTTGCCGCTTTATTGATCATTGTCATCTTCGCCTGGGCGGGTCGCCCCCTACGCCGAGGCCCTTGACGGAGAGTTATACGCGGAACGACAACTACGGACCGCGAGAGGCGAGGATGAGCGAGGTTCTGGGGGGACTGTCGACCGGGAGCTCGGTGGCGGTGCTGGTGGGCCTGATCGGGGGGTCGGGGCTGTTGGTGCGGGACCGCGACGGGCACCGGGTCGTGGAGCTGCGGGGTCTGCGTCGAACAGACGGGGGCGAGGCGGCATGAGGAGCGGGGACAACGCGGTGGTGCGGGCCGAGTCGGCCGCCCGGTTGGGGGACCGGGGCCAGGCCGAGTCCGAGGTGAGCTTCGAGGCGTTCTGCCAGCGGAACTTCGTGCTGGTCGAGCGCTTCCTGCTCGCCCAGTGCCCGGACCGGGGGCTGGCCGAGGACGCCGTACAGGAGGCGTTCATCACCGCCCGGGACAAGTGGGAGCAGATCCGCGACTACGAGAAGCCGCTGGCCTGGATGTACAAGACCGCCCGGTACAAGCTGCTGGTGCTGCAACGGCGGCGCCGGCAGGACGTGACGGTCAGTCTGGAGGAGGTGCCGCCGGAGCGGCTCGCCGAACCGGCCGACCCGGCGGAGGCCCGGGAACTGCTGCGCGGCTGGCTGCCGAGGCTGCCACCCCGGCAGGCCGAGGTCTTCGTACTGGCACTCGACGGCTGGTCCGACCACGAGATCGCGGCCATCCTCGGCATCGCCTACAACACCGTGCGGACCTACCGGCAGGAGGCGCGGTCCCGGTTGAAGGAACTCGCCCAGCAGGCGGGCTTCGACACGCCCTCCGGGAGGGAGCGGGGATGAACCTGGACGACATCCTGTCGTTGGCCTCCGACCGGACGCTCAGCGAACTGGAACGGGCCCGGGCCCGCCGGGCGACCCGCCGGGTGCAGCAGGAATACCAGCGGGCGCTCTCCGAGGGCCGGGACCTGACCGGCGACATCGAGGTACGCGATCCGCTGACCACCGACACCGACGAGGTGGCCCGGATCACCCGGGCGGCCCAGTTGGCCAAGCTCGGCACCGTGACCTGGGTCCGGGCCAGCGGAGAGCTGACCTGGTCCGACGAGATGGCCCTGATCCTCGGCTATCCGCCCGGCACCCTCCGGCACTCGGTCGCGACGCTGACCCGGCTGGTCCACCCCGACGACGTCGACGGGGTACGCCGGGTGGTCGAGTCGGTGTGGCGGGACCGGACCGTCCGGGAGACGACCTGCCGGGTGATCGGCCCGGACCGGGTCACCCGGTACGTGCACTGCCACCTCGAATACGTCGTCGACGGGGAGAACCGGCCGTACGGCATCATCGCCACCGGCCGGGACGTCACCGAACTCGAACTCGCCCGCCAGGAGCAGGCCCGACTGGCCCGCCGCCGCGAGACGGTGCAGGCGGAACTGGCCGGCCGGGACCCGGTCACCGGGCTCTTCCACCGGGCGAGGTTCGCCGACGAGATCGACACCGCCCAGCGGGGCGGGCCCGGCGTGCTGCTGGTGGTGGCCGTCGAACCGGTCGGCCCGGCCACCGGCCCCGACGCCGGGCTCGACCCCGATCCGGAGGGTGAGTTCGGCGGCGACGCGGACGAGCAGCAGCGGCTGGCGGTGGCGGTCGCCCAGGTCGTCCGCCGGGTCGCCCGCCGCACCGACGTCTGCGGTCTGACCGGTCCGTACGAGTTCGGGGTGCTGATGCAGCGCACCACGCTGAGTTCGGCCACCGCGCTCGCCGAGCGGATCATCGACGGCATCCGGTCGCAGTCCTTCGTACTCGGCCGGACCCGCCTGGTCGACGCCTGGGGCGGCCTGGTCCGCTACCAGGGGCGGGACGGCAGCCGAGGCGTCGACCTGATCGTGGACGCCGAGACGGCCTGGCGCCGGGCCCGGGCGACCGGCGTCGACCGGGTCGCCCTGGACCAGCCGGCCGCCGAGGACGAGCGCCGGGAGCTGTGCCGGAGCCGGGTACGCGCCACGGTGGCGGAGAACCGGTTCACCCTCTACACCCAGCCGATCCTCGACCTGCGGCTCAACCAGATAACCCGGCAGGAGATCCTGCTCCGGGTGGTCAACGACGGCGGGCAGGCACACTCGGCGTCGACCCTGCTCGGCGACGCGGAACGGCTGGACGAGATCCTGCCGATCGACCGGTGGGTGATCGACCGAACCATCGAACTCATCGCCCGGGGCCCGCGTACCTCGCACTACCAGGTGAACCTCTCCGGGCGGTCGCTCGGCGACCCGCACCTGCTGGAGCGGGTACAGCAGCGGCTTCAGCAGTACGACGTCGATCCCGGCCAGCTCACCTTCGAGATCACCGAGACGGCGCAGATCGGCAACCTGACCGAGGCGCACAACTTCGCGTACGGGATCCGCCAGCTCGGCTGCCAGCTCGCGCTCGACGACTTCGGCTCCGGGCACGTGCCGTTCGCCTTCCTCACCTGTTTTCCGGTGGACCTGGTGAAGGTGGGTGGCGAGTTCATCGCCGGCATCGCGCACTCGGTGGCGAACCGCGGCATCGTGCGGTCGATCGTCGAGATGTGCCGCGGGTTGGGCATCCGGACCGCGGCCGAGCACGTGGAGGACGAGGCCACCATGGATCTGCTCCGCGACTACGGGGTGGACTTCGCCCAGGGGTACCTGGTCGGCAAGCCCAAGCCGGTGACCAGCCCGGCGCGTACCCCGCTGGTGCCGGCCGAGCCGGAGGTCGATCCGGAGCGGGAGCTGCGGGCCGCCACCGGATAGCCGCACCGACCGTCGGCCGGCTCACCGGAGCCGGTCGACGGTCCATGCAAAGTCCCGGGGCCGATGGTCGTCATTAAGGGGTGTGGAAGCCCGAGCAAGGTCGTCACCGGCCGTCGACAGGCAGTTCGCGACAGCCGTCCTGCTGCTGGTCGTGCTGGTGGTCGCCGGCCTCACCGCCGGCTGTGCCGCCGATCCGGCACCCCGATCGTCGGCCGGCGAAGGTGCCCGGCTGACCGCGAGCGGTCCGGCTGACCGACCGGCAGCGCTCGACCTGGCCCTGCTCCAGCCGAGCGGACTCGGCACGGGATGGCGGCAGAGCCCGCATCCGCCGGAGCCGCCGCCGTGGCCGTGGCTCCAGGCCGACTGCCCGGCGTACCGGGCGGAGGACTATCCGGCCCAGCGGCATCGCAGCGACGCCGTGCAGCGCCGGTACCGGCACGAGCCGACCGAGCTGGTCGCGACGCAGGTGGTCGAGGCGTACGAGCCGGGCTGGGCGGTGCGGGCCCTCGACGACGTGCGCCGGGTGGTGGGCAAATGCTCCCGGTACGACGCCTACGGCGCCAGCATCTCGTTCACGCTTCTCGACACCGGCCTGCCGCCCACCGACGCTGTGCTGGTGCGGGGGCGGATCGAGTCGCCGGGGGCGCCGGCCCGGTCCACGCTGCTGGTGGCGGTACGCCACGGCGACCGGCTCTCGACGCTGAACGTTCCGGGGCCGGTGGACCGGGACACCGGGTACGCGGTGGCGAAGAAGTTGGCGGACCTCCTTGACTAGCCGTCGCGGGCCGAGCCGCCGGGAGTTGCTCGTGGCCACCGCCGCCGCGCTGCTCGGCACGGGTGCGGCCGGCACCGGGCTGGCGTACCGGTGGGCGGGTTCGGCGGGTGCCAGCCCCGGGCCGGAGACGGCGGCCAGCCCGCCCCGACCGACGCCCAGCCCGACCCCGGACCACCCGGCGCTGGCGCGTACCCGGATCGAGCGTTACCTGCGCGGAGTCGGCGGCCGGGTCACGCTCGCGGTGCGGGACCGGACCAGCGGCCTGGCGGTCACCGCCGGCACCCGGCGGTACCAGACCGCCAGCATCGTCAAGGTCGACATCCTGGCCGCGTTGCTGCTGCGCCGCCAGGACCAGGGGCGCAGGCTCAGCGCGAACGAACGGCGACTGGCCCGCTCGATGATCGTGGTCAGCGACAACGCGGCGGCGAGCGGCCT
Source organism: Plantactinospora sp. BC1 (assembly GCF_003030345.1). Taxonomy (NCBI): domain Bacteria; kingdom Bacillati; phylum Actinomycetota; class Actinomycetes; order Micromonosporales; family Micromonosporaceae; genus Plantactinospora; species Plantactinospora sp. BC1. Next base: position 7,181,687 of record NZ_CP028158.1, on the reverse strand, counting down.
CTACGCCGCCATCGGCTACCGATCCGGGCTGACCGCCGCGAACCGGACCCTCGGGCTGCGCCAGACCACCCCGAGTTCGAGTTGGGGGATGACCACGACGACCGCCGCCGACCAGCTCCGGCTGCTCACCGCGGTTACCGACCCGGCCGGCCCGCTCGGCGACGAGGGCCGGGAGTTCCTGCTCGGGCTGATGGGTGAGGTCGACAAGCAGCAGGACTGGGGGATCACCGCCGCTGCCGGTCGGGCCGGCACCGCGAGCTACGTCAAGAACGGCTGGACGACGGTCGACGCCGACAACGGGCTGTGGCTGACCAACAGCATCGGCCGGATCGTCGAGCCGGGCCGGGACTGGCTGATCGCGGTGCTCTCCGATCACCATGCGACGCAACAGAAGGGGATCGCGGCGGTGGAGAAGGCCGCGAAGTACGCCCTCACCGAGCTGCGCGCGATCCCACCGGTCGGTGGCTCGCCGAACTGATCTGATCGGCCGGCAGGGCCCACCTGCCAGCTCGCCCCGCTTGCCCCGCCTGCCCGCCTGCCCGCTTGCCCGCTTGTCCGGAGAAGGCTCCGCTGGCCCGGCAGGTACCCCGTGCCGGAGACTGTCGAGCTGCCCCACCTGCGCACCCACGGCACGCTGCCTGCCCGGCTGCTGTCTGCCCGGTGCGCTGTCTACCCAGCTGCTGTCTACCCAGCTGCTGTCTACTCGGGCGCCGGCCGTGTCGGGCGGGTGCCGCCCGGCCGGCGCTCGGTGCTCACCTGGACGTCGGAGGCGTTATCTGCCCGGCGTAGCGCCTCTGGCGTACAGGTGACCGAATCCCGGCCGGCCGCCGTGGCTCAGGGGTCAGCGGGTACTGACGGTGTGGACGAAGGTGCGCCAGGCGTCGGTGCTGAAGGTGAGCACGGGGCCCCGGCGGTCCTTGCTGTCGCGGACGTGTACGGCGTCGGGGAGGTTGTCGGCCACCTCGACGCAGGTGTTGCCGCCGTTGGAGGAGCGGGTGGAGGTGCGCCACTGGGCGTTGCTCAGGTCCATGTCTTCGCCGCTTCCTTGAACAGGTCGAGGGAGTGCTGGCGCGGCAACGCCTCGCTGCGGACGCATTCCCACGCCTCTTGCAGGCTATCAATCTCGTCCGGCAGCGTGACGATCTGACCACGGAGCAGATTGTCCAGATAGCCGAGCCAGCCGTTGCCCTCCAGCGCGGCCAGCACGAACGGCCCGGCCAGCCCGGCGTACATGCCGATGCCGGTCGGCACGACCAGCAGGTCGGCGTTCGGCAACTCGGCCATCGCGATCAGGTGGTCGAGCTGCTCCCGCATGATCGCCGGAGTCCCGATCAGCCGGCCCAGCACGGTGGCGTCGAGCACCGCGAAGAGCTGCACCGGCATCTCCCGGGTGAGGATGGTCTGCCGATCCAGCCGGACGGCCACCCGGCGCTCGATCTCCTGCTCGGTGAGCCTGCTGCCGGCGGCGATCACCGTCCGGGCGTACGCCTCGGTCTGCAACAGGCCGGGCACCAGGTTCGGTTCGAACGTCCGGAGTATCCGAGCGTTCCGTTCGGCGTCCCGCCACGAGCGGAACCACTGGCCGTCCCGGGTGGCAATCCGAAGCAGCTCCACGAAGAGGCCGCCGGTGTCAAGCTCACGGTCGGCCAGGGCCAGGTAGCGGAAGTCCAGCGGGCGGGTGCCGGTCTCCACCGCGCTCACCAGGGAACCGGAGAAGCTGATCCGCCTGTCGCGTCGCGTGCTCAGGGCGTGGGCGCACAAGCGGGGCAGCTCGACAGTCTCGCCAACGCACTGTCACTCCTCCGGCGGCGGTGCGTCTGCCGCGCGCCCGGCCCGGTGGCAAGCCGCGAGCCCGGCACCGGTGGCGGGCCGCGCGCCCGGCCCCGGCAGGCCGGGCCGGCGCCAGGCGCGCTGCCAGGGATGACGGCATGTGCATATTTTGTGCTACCGACGGGTAACAAAACCGGGTAGCGTTGGTGGTGTATTCGGCCGCAGCACGTCAAGGGGTTTGCCCGCTCCGCCACACGGAGTGATGAGCGCGGGTGACCCCTCACCGCCGTACTCGATCGAGGGGGTTGCCGTGACCACGACAGAGCAGAACAGGCCGGCGGCGAGCGGATCGGACGGAGTCGGGCCACTGCCCAAGGAGGCCGGGCAGGTCTCCGAGCGGGAGGCCCGGCAGGTCGCCGAGGCCGCCCGGGAGACCGAGTGGCGCAAGCCGAGCTTCGGCAAGGAACTCTTCCTCGGCCGGCTCCGGCTGGACCTGATCGACCCGTGGCCGCAGCCCGACCCCGAGCGTGCCGCCGAGGCGCATCAGTTCCTCGACCGGCTCGACACCTACGTCCGGTCCGAGGTGGACGGCGCGGCGATCGAGCGGGACGCCGAGATCCCGGACGAGGTCTTCGCCGGGCTCGCCCGGCTCGGCAGCTTCGGAATGAAAATCGACAAGAAGTACGGCGGCCTCGGCCTGAGCAATCTGCACTACTGCCGGGCGCTGACCCTGGCCGGCTCGGCCAGCCCGGCGATCGGCGCGCTGCTCTCCGCGCACCAGTCGATCGGGGTGCCGCAGCCGCTGAAACTCTTCGGCACCGACGAGCAGAAGCAGCGCTTCCTGCCCCGGCTGGCCGCCGGTGAGGTGTCGGCGTTCCTGCTGACCGAGCCGGACGTCGGCTCCGACCCGGCCCGGCTGGCCACCACAGCCGAGCCGACCCCCGACGGCACCGGCTACCGGCTCAACGGGGTCAAGCTGTGGGCCACCAACGGCACCGTGGCCTCGCTGCTGGTGGTGATGGCCCGGGTGCCGGCGTCCGAGGGGCGGCGCGGCGGGATCACCGCCTTCGTCGTCGAGGCGGACTCGCCCGGGATCACCGTCGAACGGCGCAACGCCTTCCTCGGACTGCGCGGGCTGGAGAACAGCCTGACCCGCTTCACCGACGTCCTCGTACCCGCCGAGAACGTCATCGGCGGCGAAGGGCGCGGCCTGAAGATCGCGCTGACCACCCTGAACACCGGCCGGCTCTCGCTGCCGGCGATGTGCGTCGGCGCCGGCAAGTGGTCGCTGAACGTGGCCCGCGAGTGGGCCGCCGAACGGGTCCAGTGGGGACGGCCGGTCGGCGGGCACGAGGCCGTCGCCAGCAAGCTCGCCTTCATCGCCGCCACCACCTACGGCATGGAGACGATGCTCGACCTCTGCTGCCTGCTCGCCGACGACGACACCAACGACATCCGGATCGAGGCCGCCCTCGTCAAGCTCTACGCCAGCGAGATGGCCTGGAAGATCGCCGACGAACTGGTGCAGATCCGGGGCGGGCGCGGCTACGAAACCGCCGACTCGCTGACCGCCCGGGGCGAGCGGCCGGCCGCCGTCGAGCAGATCCTCCGCGACCTGCGGATCAACCGGATCTTCGAGGGGTCGACCGAGATCATGCACCTGCTGATCGCCCGGGAGGCGGTCGACGCCCACCTCTCGGTGGCCGGCGACATCATCGACCCCGACGCCGAACTCGGCCGGAAGGTCCGGGCCGGGGCCAGGGCGGGCGCGTTCTACGCCAGGTGGCTGCCGACCCTCGCGGTCGGACGCGGGCAGAACCCCGGCGGGTACGCCGAGTACGGGCCCCTCGCCGGTCACCTGCGGCACGTCGAGCGGTCGTCCCGCAAGCTGGCCCGGTCCACGTTCCTGGGGATGTCCCGTTGGCAGGGGAAACTGGAGCACAAGCAGGGCTTCCTCGGCCGGATCGTGGACATCGGCGCGGAACTCTTCGCGATGTCGGCGGTCTGCGTACGGGCGCACGCCGAACGGGAGACCCGGCCCGAGGGCGTCGAACTGGCCGACCTCTTCTGCCGGCAGGCAAGGGTGCGGATCGCCGCGCTGTTCCGGGCACTCTGGGAGAACACCGACTCGGTCGACACGGCGGCGGCGAAGCGGATCCTCGCCGGCCGGTACGCCTTCGTGGAGGAGGGTGTCGTCACCCCGCCCGCCGACCTGCCCTGGGTCGCCCCCTGGCAGCCCGGCCCGTCGACCGCCGAGGACGTACGCCGCCGGATTCCGAAGCCGGACGGGGGAAACTGAGACCCGGAGGGGTCAGTAGAGCCAGGATTCCTTCGGGGCGGTGAGCGGAGCCAGGGTCTCCCAGAGTTCCTCGGGGATCGCCCAGGTGGCGAGCCGGGCGGTCTCCGGGATCCGCTCCGGGCGGGACACCCCGACGACGGTGGAGGTGATCCGCGGGTCACGCAGCGAGAACTGGAGCGCCGCCGCCGCGAGCGGTACGCCGTGCGCCGCGCACGCCGCCTCCATCGCCCGGATCCGGTCCAGCATCGCGTCGTCGGCCTGCCGGTAGGCGTACTTGGTGAACCGGGCGGGGCCCTTGGCCAGGATGCCGCTCGCGAAGGGGGCGGCGTTCACCACACCGACGCCGAGCGAGACCGCCTCGTCGATCAGGTCACCGGCCGAGCGGTCCACCAGGGTCCACCGGTTGTGCGTGATCAGAGCCGCGAAGTGCCCGGTACGCAGATAGCGCGCCATCAGCTCCACCGGGCCGCCGGCCACCCCGAGGTGTTCGATCACGCCCTCGCGCTGTAGTTCGAGCAGCGCCTCGACCGGGCCGCCCGGCGCCATGCCGGCCTCGAAACTGATGTGCTCCGGGTCGTGCAGATAGACCAGCGGCAGCCGGTCCAGGCCGAGCCGTTCCAGGCTGCCCTCGGCCGAGCGGCGCATCTGTGCACCGGAGAAGTCACCGGTCCGCATGTCCCGGTCCACCTTGGTGGCCAGCACGAAGCCCTCCGGCACGCCGCCGATCCGGCGCAGCGCGGCGCCGACCCGTCGCTCGCTCTCCCCGTCGCTGTAGCCGGCGGCGGTGTCGAGGAAGTTGAACGGGCCGGTCAGCGCGGCGAGCGCGGTCTCGGTGCCGCGTTCGGCGCTGACGTCGTACCCGAAGAGGCCCGGCATGCTGCCCAGCGGGCCGCCGCCGACGCAGACCGGCGTGACGCGCAGGCCGGTGGCGCCGAGCGGGCGGCGGGGGAAGGCGTCCGGCGGTTGCTGTTCTCCGTGCACGACCGCACCCTACTGTGACCTGGCTGACTGCCGGTCATGGGGCGTCCGGGTGTCTCGTCTCTATGGGTGAACCCGACGAGCGGAGATGTCATGTCCTCGGAGCTTTACGCCGAGCTGCGACCGCAGGCGTTCGCCATCGCCTACCAGATGCTCGGCAGCGTGAGCGAGGCCGAGGACGTGGTGCAGGAAGCGTTCCTGCGGATGCACCAGACCCTGCGCCGGGGTGAGTCGATCGCCTCGCCCCGGGCGTACCTCGCCACCCTGGTCACCCGGCTTGCCATCGACCAGCTGCGCTCGGCCCGGGTGCGCCGGGAGAGGTACGTCGGCGAGTGGCTGCCGGAGCCACTGGTCACCGACCCGTCACCGGCCGAGTACGCGGAGACCGCCGACTCGCTGTCGCTGGCGTTCCTGGTGCTGCTGGAGAGCCTGACGCCGCAGCAGCGGGCCGCGTTCCTGCTGCGCGAGGTGTTCGACTATCCGTACCCGGAGGTCGCCGAGATCGTCGGTACCGATGTGGACGGTGCCCGGCACCTGGTCGCCCGGGCCCGCAACCACCTCCGGGAGCGCCGGCCGCGCTATCACGCCTCCCGGCGGCAGCGGGAAGAGTTGGCCGAGCGCTTCTTCGCCGCAGCCGGCCAGGGCGACCTGCGGGCGCTGGAGGAGCTGCTGGCGCAGGACGTGGCACTGCACGGCGACGGCGGCGGCAGGGCGCCGGCGCTGGGGCGGCCACTCAACGGCCGGCAGCGGGTGGCCCGGGCCCTGCTGGCCGGGATCTCCGCGCTGCCCCGCCTCGGCGTGCGCGTCCAGCTCGCCGAGGTCAACGGCCAGCCCGGCGCGATGGCGTTCGATTCGCAGGACCGGCTGGTCGGGGTGATCGGGCTCGGCATCGCCGACGGTCAGGTCCAGACGATCCACTCCGTCGTCAACCCCGACAAGCTGCGGCACTTCGGCCCGGTCGGCGACCTGGCCGGCCTGGTGCGCGCCAGCCGCCAGCCCCGCCGACCGCCAACCGACAGCTGACCATCCGTGCTCGAAAGGAAATCCTGATGAACCTGGCTCTGTGGATCGTCACCGGCGTACTGGCCACCGTCCTGCTGGTCAGCACCTCCAAGATGTTCGTGCACAGGGAGAAGATGGCGGCCATGGGTGGCCACGCCGCCCAGTGGGTCCTCGACTTCAGCCCCGGCGCACTCCGGGCCATCGGAGCCGTCGAAATCCTGGCCGTCGCGGGCCTGATCCTGCCCGCCGTACTCGACATCGCGCCGGTTCTGGTGCCGGTCACCGCCACCTGTGTGGCGCTGCTGTTCGGCGCGGCGGCGGCGATGCGTCTCCGCCGTGGCGAGCGGGCGACGATCATCGGCGACCTGGTCTATCTCGGCATGGCCGTCTTCGTGGCCTGGGGTCGTTTCGGCCCCGAGTCCTTCACCGGCTGAGCCGGCGGCCCGGCTGTCCCTCCGTCAGCCTTCTCTGTCCCTCGGTCAGCCTTCTCAGGTGATCCTCGAAGGTGGCGGCGGTGGCGGCGTCAGCGGCGTACCGGAGTGGCCCGCAGGCCGAGCGCCCGCAGCTCCAGCGCCGCCAACGCCTCCACCGCCGCCGGGTCACCCCGACGCCACGCCTGCGCCACGTCCGGGTCGATCCGGGTCAGCCGCCGGATCGGCTGGTTCGCCAGCGCCCGCAACGCCAACAGGTCCCGGCCGGCCGGCGCCGACCGCAGCGCCCGGGCCGCACCGGCCCGCCGCATCCAGCGCACCCGCAGCGGCAGCCACCCCAACAGCACCACCCCGAGCGGAAACACCAGCAGCGCCAGCGCGAGCGCCAACGCCAGCTCGCCGACCAGCTCCTGCTGCTCCCGCCCGGCGTCCGCCATCGCCCGCGCCGCCCCGGCGGCCTTCTCGAACGGCGAGGTCAGCTCGTCACCCACCACGGGCACCCGGCCGACCTTGCCGCCCGCGTCGGCCAGGTTGTCGGCCAGTCCACCGCCGGCCCCCTCCAGCTTCTGTCCGGGTACGGCGAGCTTCTGCACCAGGTCGTGCAGCCACATGGCGGCCCGGATCCACAGATAGATCCAGGCGACGACGAGCAGGTCGGTGAGGAGTTGGCGGGCGGCGGTCGGGAAGCGATCGGCGTAGATCCTCATGCCGGTCAGCGTGCCACGGGCCGGACCGTGTCGCCGACCGGCTCCGAGGAGGCCGAGCAGGCTGCCGGTGTCGCGCCGGCCTGCGCACGGCAGATGGGCCGGGGAGCCCTCCCCGGCTCCCCGGCCCACCGTCCTCCGTCGTCAGCCTCGGCCCTCCGTCGTTAGCTTCGGCCCTCCGTCGTCAGCCTCGGCCCGACACGATGGTGTAGTCCACCCCGCCCAGCACGAACTTCTCGCCGCCCTCCCGGGCTGGTCCGACCTGTAGCACCTGGAGCACGTACGGCTTCTGCCCGCCCTCGCCGACCGCGAAGCTGAGCTTGACGACGGGACGCTCCTCCGGATTGATCAGCAGGTCCCTGATCTGTGCCTTGTTCGGGTCGACCTCCAGTTGGGTCCGACCGACCACCCGGACGCCGTCACCCGCCCGTCCGGCCCGTACCCAGCGCTCGAACAGTTCCGGGCCGAGGTCGACCAGGATCTTCAGGTTCGGCGCGGCCTGGTCCGCCGGGCGGAACACGAGATCGAAGTTCGCCGGCACCGGCAGCGCGTTCGCCAGCGCGTACGGCCGGTCGACCGGCGGCCCGCCCGGGGTGGCCGGGACGGTGTTGGCGTTCTTCCAGGCGAGGTTGTTGTTGTACTGCGTGTTGATGGAGGTCGTCGTCCCCTCGAAGTTCATCGGGTCGGTCTCGGACTCCCAGCGGAGCAGGAGGCAGAAGTGGCCGATGGAGGGGACGTTCGGCCACGCGATCGAGGTGACGGTCTCACCGGGTGCGACCGGCAGGCTCTTCGAGCCGATCGGGGTCCAGTGGGCCGGCCAGTTCGCGGCGCCACCCGAGGTGGTGTAGTACGCACGCAGCGTGCCGGAGCTGATCCCCGACCCGTACGGGCCCGGGTTCCGGAGCTTGACGAAGATGTAGCTGGTCGACCCGACGACCGGGTTCGTGTGCGACGCGCACTCGATCGCGCTGGGGCAGATCTTGACGTCCGGGCTGTTGAAGAAGGACGAATAAATCGCCCCGTGCGGCTCGTTCCCGACGTCCGACGCGGTGTCCTTCATGAACACGTCGGTACGCGCGGAGACCGCCGCGCCGGCCTCCGACCCGTTGCCGACGCCGCCGCCCAGGGCGGCGCCACTCGTCGAGACGGTCAGCAGCGTCGCCAATACCGCGCCGAACAACACTCCGGCGGTTCGGAACAGACGTGGACTCGCAGTGGTCATTTGGGGGTTCCTTCTCCTCGGGTACTGGGGCGATGAGCAATGAGGAGCGCGCTCGTACCGGGCCGGCAAAAGGACTCTAATCCAATGGTCGGAGGCAATGGAACAGGCGAATAATTCGATTGCCGCGCGTGCCCGCATATGCCGGGGAGGGAGTAATTCTCGAATAAGGCGGAATGCGAGTGGAAGAATTACGTGCCTATTTGTATCAACGGAGCCCGACGGTCCTCTTGTACGGCCGCACCTGTCCGGGGGCACGCGACGGCCCCGGCGGCGGTCGAGGGTGGCGGCGGTTGCCGGTGGCGGCGGAGCGTCCGGGTCGGTCGGCTCAGCGGAGCGAGACCCAGCTGGTCGCCACCGCGTAGTCGGAGGTCCGCGCGTGTAGTTGGACCGGGCCGGGCGGCGGCGGACCCAGCGAGAAGAAGCCGACCGGGTCCACGGCGACCTCCTCGTAGGGGCCGCCCGGGGTGCGGGCGACGACCCGGCCGCCGCGAGCCGGCGAGAGCTGGCCGACGATGCCGGTCCCGGTCACCTCGATCGCGACGACGACCGGACCGGCGTGGAACGCCAGGGCGCGGGTGGAGCCGGTGGACCGGGTCAGCCCGGCCGGCTCGGGGTCGCACGCCGAGTCGAAGGTCAGCTCGGCGACGGCCAGTTCGGCGTCCACCGTCCGCCAGCTGAACGCCGCGTACGCGGCGGTCAGTAACTCCTCCGGCGGTGGCCCTGCCTCGCGCAGCGCCGCACCCAGCTCGCTCAGCAGGGCGTCGTCATCGGCCGGCGGCCACAGCCCCATCGCGGTCACCTCCGCTCCCCTCGGCGTCCGAGGACGCCCCGACGAACGCGGCGAGCGCGGGGGAGTTGCGCAGCTTCCGCAGGCAGCGTGCCTGCGAGGGGCCGATGCTGCCGATCGGCATGCCCAACCGTCGCGCGATCTCCCGGTAGCTGGTCGGGGGATCGGCGACCAGCAGGGAGAGCAACTCCCGGCAGCGCGCCGGAAGCTGGCCGAAGCCGTCCCGTAGCGCCTGCCGGCGTTCCGCCCGGAGCAGATTCTCGTCCGGTGTCCGCAAGTCCGGCGGCAGCAGGGCGCCGATGGTCGCCTCGACGGCCTCGTCGAGCGGGTCGAACGGCTGGGTACGCCGGCCGACCCGGACCAGCCGGTAGCACTCCCGCCGGGTGGTGGTGGCCAGCCAGGTGGCCAGGGCGGCGGGCTCGCGTACCCGGCCCAGGTGCTCCACCAGGCGCAGCCAGACGGTCTGGTTGACGTCGGCCGCGTCGGTCCGGTTCAGCCCGTGCGCCCGGATCACCGACAGGACCAGTGGGGCGTAGCGGCGGACCAGCTCGACCCAGGCGAACTCGTCGCCGTTCGCGGCGGCGGAGACCAGACCGGCGAGGATCGCGTCGCTCGTCGGGACCTCCGGCGCCGGGCCGGCGTCCGGACGCGTGGCGGGATCCGGCTGCTCAGTCAACGAGTACGCCGTAGTCGGGGTGCCAGTCGGGCTCGCCGAGCAGGACCAGCCGGGCCTGCTCGGCGTCGAGCCCGGTGGCGCTCATCAGGGCGGCCAGCCGGCCCGAGACGTGTGCCGCCGCGAAGGAGGTGCCGGCCCAGGTCGCGTACCCGCGGAACTCCTTGACGGGCCGGCCGGGCAGCAGCAGCCGGCCGTCCACGTAGGTGCTGGTCCGCTCGCCGACGGCGCAGGCGTCCACCCAGGACCCGAAGCCGCTGTACGCGGCCGGCAGCAGCGCGTTCGCCCCCTGGCTGACCGCCGCCACCGCCACCACCTCCGGCAGCGCGGCCGGCCAGGCCGGCCGGGCGGTGCCGGCGTTACCGCTGGCCGCGACGACGACGCTGCCGGCCCGCTTGCCGGCGAGGACGTTCGCCAGCGGCAGTGGCGGCAGGTCGTCCTGGGTGAAACAGCCCAGCGACAGGTTGACGATCGACACGTCCGGGCCGAGTCCGGCCAGGGCCGCCGCCAGCATCTCCTCGTCGCCGACGCCGGTCGGGTTCAGCGCCGGCTCGGGGTCGAACGACACGCCGGGGGCGGCCTGCCGGACCACCCCGGCGACGAAGGTGCCGTGCCCACCCTGCGGGCCGAGCACGTCGCTGTGCAGGTAGAGCGGGTCCTCGTCGTCGACCTGCGGCAGGTAGCCGCCGCCGAGCCACTCCGGATGGCGGGCGCCGGCCAGTCGCCAGACCCCGGTGTCGCAGATCCCCACCGTCACCCCGGCGCCGTCCCCGGCGTGCGCCGGATCCGGGGCGGGCAGGGCGGCGGCGACCTGCGGTGGCCCGCCCGGGTTGCCCATGATGTTGCCGTAGCCGAGCAGCACGTGGTGCGGTTGCACCCGGGGTATCGGTTGGTCGGGCCACTGCCGTGGATCGCGCAGCTTCGCCACGACCGAGGGGACGTGGGCCTCCCGGTCGAAGCGCAGCCGGGTGACGCCGGCGAACTCGCCGCCCCGGGTGACCGGATGCCCGGCCTTGCGCAGTGCGGTCACCACCCGTTCGGCGTCCGGGTTGGCCACCAGCAACTGCCGGGGGCGGTAGAGGAACTCCCGGCCGGGCTCGTCGTGGACCAGCACGTCCGGATCGGCCGCCAGCAGTTGCTGAAATGCCCGCTGGTACGCGTCGTCGTCGCTGCCGGCGAGGGCGGGCCCGGGCCGGAGTCCGGCGCCCAACGGGGTGGCTGCGGTCAGCGCGGCCAGCGCCATGAGATGCCGGCGGGACAACCGACCGATCGGGCGCGGCGCGACGGGACGGTCAGGCGACACCGGTCCTCCCAAATGAACGAAAGAAGTGCGGTCGGCGGGCGCTTCGGCGGGCCAACTCCCCGAGACATTCCCCGACCGTGTCGATTGTTTTCCAGTGATAGTCGATTGTCAATAATCGCGGATCCGTGAGGGGTCGTGGAATCGTCGCTTTTCGGATAACCGTACAGATTGACCCAAGGTCATCGATCGGGGATTCTGTCCGCATGGGTGACAGCGCCGGCTCCGTCGCTCCCACGGCCCGGGCGGCGCTCGACGCCGTACAGCGCTATCCCCGCGAAGCGATCATGCTCGGTCGGCGGGTGCTGGCCACCGCCCACTCCGACGCCGACGAGCGCTCCACCGCCGAGCGGGCGATCGGGCTGGCGCTGCGGGAACTCAACGACCTGCCGGCGGCCCTGCGGCACCTGCGCCGTGCGTTGCGCGCCGCCGGTACGCCCCGGGTGGCGGCACTGGCCAGGATGAGCCTCGGCTACGTACTCGCCAACGCCGGCCGCACCTCCGCCGCCCTGGCCGAGGTCACCTCGGCGCTGCCCGAGCTGACCGGCGCCGACGCCGGGCGGGCCCGGATGCAGCGGGGCGTGGTGCTGCACTTCCGCGGCCAGTTCGAGGAGGCGGTCCGGGAGTACGGGATCGCGGTGGAGATCGCCGGGCGCGAGGGCGACCTGCTGCTGGAGGCGCGCGCCCGGAACAACCGGGGGCTGCTCAACGCACACCGGGGCGCCACCCTCGGCGCCGACGACGACCTCGGTTGCGCCGCCGCCATCTTCCAACGGCTCGGACTCGACCTGGCCGCCGCCGACGTCCGGTGGAACCTCGGCATCGCCGCGAGCCACGGCGGCGACATCCCCGGGGCGCTGCGCCGCTTCGCCGCCGTCGAGGAGGAGTACGCCCGGCTCAACGTGCCCCGGCCGGCGCTGCTGCTGGACCGGTTCGAGCTGCTGCTCTCCGTGCCACTTGTCGACGAGGCGGTCGAGGTGGCCAGCCTCGCCGTACGCGAGCTGCGCCGGCGGGGGATGGCCTCGGATCTCGCCGAGGCGCTGCTCGCCCGGGCCCGGGCCGCGCTGCTCGCCGGTGACCTGGAGACCGCCACCACGGCCGCCGCCGAGGCGCGGGCCCGGTTCCGCCGGCAGGGGCGGCGCACCTGGGCCGCCTTCGCCCGGCACGTCGAACTCCGCGCCGAGCTGCGCCGGGGTACCCGCTCGGCGGCGCTGCTGACCGCGCTGGTGCGTACCGCCGACCAGCTCGACGCCACCGGATGGCCGGGACCGGCGCTGACCACCCGGATCGAGGCCGCTTCGCTGGCCACCGCGCTGGGGCGTACCGGTCGGGCGGCGGAACTGCTGGCGGTCGCCGCCCGGGCCCGCCGCCGGGGTACGGCGTCGCGGCGGGCGCAGGGCTGGTACGCGCTGGCGCTGTCCCGGCGGCTCGACGGCGACCACCGGGGCGGCGCCCGCGCGTTGCAGCGCGGACTGGCGGTACTCGACGGCTACCGGGCCGCGCTCGGCGCCACCGAGTTGCGCGCGCACAGCGGCGCACACGGCCAGGAACTCGCGGCCGAGGGAGTCGACCTGGCGATCACCTCCGGTACCCCCGCCCAGGTGCTGGCCTGGACGGAGCGGTGGCGCGCCAGCGCGCTGCGGATGCGGGCGGTGCTTCCGCCGCAGGACGTCGGACTCGCCGCCGCCCTCGCCGAGCTGCGGATGGTCAGCGGTGCGCTGGAGGAGGCGCTGCTCGCCGGCCGCCCGGTGACCGCGCTGCGCCGCCGGCAGGCCCGGCTCGAACGGCAGATCCGGGAGCTGGCCCGGGGGGTCGACGGGGACGGCGGGCTGCTGGCGCCGCCGGGTGTGCAGACCCTCGGCGAGTGGCTCGGCGGCGCCGTACTGGTGGAACTGGTGGCCCACCGGGAGCGGCTCCGGGCGGTGCTGCTCCGGGACTGCCGGGCGACCCTGCACGACCTCGGCCCGCTGGAGGCGGCACTGCACGCGGCCCGGCTGCACCGGTTCGGCCTGCGCCGGCTGGTCGTCACCGGGGACACCCCCGACGCGCGGGCCGGGGTCGAGCACGCCGCGTCGGCCCTGGACCGGCAGCTCTTCGGGCCGCTGCGGGCGCGCCTGGCCGACCGGCCGCTGGTGATGGTGCCGATCGGGGCGTTGCACGCGGTTGCCTGGGCGGGGTTGCCGACCTGCGCCGGACGGCCGGTGACGGTGGCTCCGTCGGCGACGGCGTGGCTTGCCGCCGCCCGCCGTACGCTGCCGGACGGTCCGCCGCTGCTCGCCGCCGGCCCGCGCCTGCCGGCCGCCGAGACCGAGGTACGCCTGCTGAGCCGGGTACTGCCCGGGGCGCGGCTGCTGGCCGGCGAGGGCGCGACCGCCGAGGCGGTGACCACGGGGCTGGACGGGGCCCGGCTGGCGCACATCGCGGCGCACGGGACCTTCCGGGCCGACAACCCGCTCTTCTCCACACTGGACCTCGCCGACGGACCGCTGACCGCGTACGAGTTGGAGCGGCTGCCCCGACCGCCCGGCTGTGTGGTGCTCTCCGCCTGCGACTCGGGGCTGTCCGGGGTACGCCCCGGTGACGAGGTGATGGGCTTCACCTCGGTGCTGCTGGCCCTCGGCGCCAGCAGTCTGATCGCCACCGTGCTGCCGGTGCCGGCCGATCTGACCAGCACGCTGATGCTGGACCTGCACCGCCGGATGGGTGCCGGCGCCCGGCCGGCGTCGGCGCTCGCCGCCGCCCAGCGGGAGTTCGCCGCCGACGGCGACGGTTCCGCGCAGGCCACGGCGGCGGCCTTCGTCTGCTTCGGGGCGGGCTGACCCCGGCTCAGCTCACCGGCCGGCGCAGTCAGGGCAGGTGCCGAAGATCTCCAGGGTGTGGCTGACGTCGGAGAAGCCGTGCTTGTTGGCGACCCGGTCGGCCCAGCTCTCCACGGCCGGCCCCTCCACCTCGACCGTACGCCCGCAGGCCCGGCAGACCAGGTGGTGGTGGTGCCCCTCGCTGCACCGCCGGTAGAGGTGCTCGCCGCCCGGCGGGCGCATCACGTCGATCTCGCCCGCGTCGGCGAGCCCTTGCAGGGTGCGGTAGACGGTGGTCAGGCCGACCCGTTCGCCACGGCTGCGCAACATCGCGTGCAGGTCCTGGGCGCTGTGGAAGCCCTCGACCTCACCGAGCAGGGCGCTGACCGCGCTGCGCTGTCGGGTGTTGCGTACCGCCGCGCCGCTCTCCGCCGCCGCCATCTCGCCCTCCTCGCGTCGTGTCAGGTGCCTGCCGCCGGACGTCCCCCGTCAGGTGGCTTCCCCCGAATGGCTCACCGCGTCCGCCACGATATGCGCGATGTGCTCGTCGACCAAGGTATAGGCGATTTCCCGACCGCGCCGCGAGCCGCGTACCACCCCGGCGCCGCGGAGTACCCGCAGGTGCTGGGAGACGAGCGGCTGCGGGGCGCCGAGGGTCTCCACCAGTTCGTGCACGCACCGTTCGCCGTGCGCGAGTTCGCTGACGATGGCGAGCCGGATCGGTGCGGCGAGCGCTCGTAGCAGCTCACCGGCGCCCGCGTAGGCCTCGTAGGCGTTTGTGCCCGTCACCCCGTAACGGTAACCGTTGTTAACGGCGTACCGCCGTTCGGTGCGCGGTTCCAAGGTCAACCGGGACCGGCCCGGTCGACGGGGCCGGGTCCTGGGCGGCTTGCCGGGCGGCGTCGAGCACCACGTCACAGGGTTCGACGTGCGGATCCGGCCCGGGCACGGCACGGCGTCGGGCCACCGCCCGGCGTACCGCCACGGCCACCGAGGCCACCAGGAAGAGCCCGATCGCCAGGATCACGATGGTGGCCCCGAGCGCGGTGTTGGCGGTGCCGGCCAGCCACACCCCGGAGCCGGAGGCGAGCAACCCGAGCCCCATCGCGGCGAGCATGGTGCCGAGGAAGCCCCGGGTGAACAGCTGCGCGGTGGCCACCGGCACCACCATCAGGGCGCTGATCAGCAGCAGCCCGACCGCCCGCATCGCGATGGTCACGGTCACCGCCGTGGTCACCGCGAGCAGCAGGTTCAGCGCCCGGACCGGCAGGCCGGAGACCCGGGCGTACTCCTCGTCGTGACAGATCGCGAAGAGCGCCGGGCGCAACGCGACCATGGCGGTCAGGACCACCGCCGCGAGGACCACGATCACCACCAGATCCTGCGGCGACGTCGTGGTCAGCGAGCCGAAGAGGTACGCCATCAGGTTGGCGTTGCTCCGGCTGCCGGAGAGCCCGACCAGCATCACGCCACCGGCGATGCCGCCGTAGAAGAGCATCGCCAGGGCGACGTCGCCGGAGGTCCGGCCGCGTTCCCGGATCAGCTCGATGCCGATCGCGGCGACCGCGGCGACGATCACCGCCGTCAGCACCGGGGACCGGTCGAGCAGCAGCCCGACCCCGACCCCGGTCAGCGCGACGTGTCCGACCCCGTCACCGATCAGCGACATCCGGCGCTGCACCAGATAGATGCCGAGCGCCGGGGCGGTCAGCCCGATCACCAGCGCCCCGACCAGGGCTCTGATCATGAAGTCGTACTGGAAGAGACTCATGCCGGCCCTCCGCTGCGCTCCGTGCCGGCATGAGGCACATCGACACTGTGCTTGCTGATTCGCTCGCTTCGCTCGCTCACGGCCGGCTGCCCCACATCCCTGTCGACTCCTCCGGCGCGTGCGGGTGGACGTGCTCGTGTCCGGGCGCCGCGTGGTGCCCGGCCGGTTCCGGTACCGCGCCGTCGTGCGCGATCGTTCCCTCGTGTACGACCACCGCCCGGGTGATCACCCCGGCCAGTGGCCCGAGTTCGTGCGCGACCAGCAGCACCGTCCCGCCACCGGCGACGAACCCGCGCAGCGCCTCGGCGAAGGCGTCCTGGCTGGCCGAGTCGACCCCGGCGGTCGGCTCGTCGAGGACCAGCAGCTCCGGCCGGCCGGCGAGGGCCCGGGCGATCAGCGTGCGCTGCTGCTGCCCGCCGGAGAGGGTGGCCACCGGGTCACCGGCCCGGTCGGCGAGCCCGACCGCCGCCAGCGCCTCGGCCACCGCCGTCCGGTCGACCCGCCCCGGCGGCCGGAACACGCCGCGCCGGGCCAGCCGTCCGGAGGCGACCACCTCGGCCACGGTCGCCGGTACGCCGCTGCCGGCGCCCATCCGCTGTGGCACGTACCCGATCCGGGCCCACTGCCGGAACCGGCGCTGCGGGGTGCCGAACAGGGTGACCGTCCCGGCGGCCAGCGGCACCAGCCCGAGGATCGCCCGGATCAGGGTGGACTTGCCGGAGCCGTTGGCGCCGAGTACGGCGACCACCTCGCCGGGGTCGACCCGCAGGGAGACGCCGCGCAGCACGGCCCGGTCGTCGTAGGCGACCACGCCGTGCTGCACAGTGACGACAGGTCCGGTCATGAGCATCCCAGTCCGGTCCTCAGGGCCGCGAGGTTGCTGCGCATCACCGAAAGGTAGTCCCCGGTACTGCCGGGTTGCAGGCCCTCGATCGGATCCAGTACGGCGGTCTTCGCCCCGACCTCCCGGGCGATCGTCTCGGCGACCTTCGGGCTGACCAGGGTCTCGAAGAAGATCGTGCTCGTGTTGTGCTCCCGGGCCTCGGCGGCCACCTCGGCCAGCCGCTGCGGGGCCGGCTCGTCCTCCGGGGTCAGCCCGGAGATGCCGATCTGCTCCAGCCGGTAGCGCTCGGCCAGGTACCCGAAGGCGGTGTGGCTGGTCACCAGTTCACGCCGCTGGCAGTTCGCCAGGCCCTTGGCGTACTCGGAATCGAGGGTCTCCAGTTCGGTGCGGAGCGCCTTCGCCCGGGCGGTGTAGTCGGCGGCCCGGTCCGGGTCGACCGTGCCGAGCCGCTCGGCCAGCTTGTCGGCGATCCCGGCGAGCCGGGTCGGGTCCAGCCAGACGTGCGGGTCCTTGCCGGCCGCGCCCTCCGCCTGCTCGGCGCCCTGGCCCTCGTGTCCGTCTTCTCCCTCGTGTCCGTCTTCGCCCTCGTGTTCGTGTCCGCCGGCGGTGGCGGCCAGCAGCGGCTGCACGGTGGCCACGTCGAAGGCCCGGTCCTCGGCCTGCTGCTGCACCGCCTCGTCCACGTTCGGCTGGAAGCCGGCGAGGTAGACGACCAGTTCGGCGTCGCTGACCTGGCCGACCTGGCCCGGGTTGAGTTCCAGGTCGTGCGGCTCGGCGCCGGGCTTGGCGAGGTTGGTCACCCGGACGGCGTCCCCGCCGACACGTTCGGTGACGAACTGGAGGGGATAGAAGGCGGCGACGACGTCGACCCGGTCGGGGTCGGCGCCGCTGCCGTCGTTGCCACAGGCGGCGGCGCCGGCCAGCGCGAGCAGGCCGGTGGTGGTAAGGGCGACGGTACGGAGGGCGGAGCGGATCACCATGTCATCCACTCTCCGCGACAATGAGAATGATTGTCAAAAACGCATGCTTGCATGGAACCGCGTCATGCGCTCGGCACCGGTCGGGAAACCGGCAGCTGGCGGGTGGCCATCAGAGGATCTTCATCAGCGCGGCACCGACCAGCAGGGTCAGGATCACCAGCCGGAGGATCCGGGTCGCCGGGCGCTGCACCGGCCAGGTGGTCACCAGCAGCGCGGCCAGCCCGGCCGCGATCGCCAGCAGCAGCGCACCGCCGACGATCCCCGGCGCGAAGAGGGCGACCAGCATCAGCGCCAGGGCGGCCAGGAACACACCCGTGGGGTTGACCCGGGCCAGGCGGGTCAGCAGAACGCTCTGCGTACGCTGCATTCCACAGACTCTACGAGATCTCGGTGCCCGGGCCGGTGAGCTGTCGTCAGCGACACCCCAGCTCGCCGGGCCCCGGCACCCGGCAGGAGGCGTACGTGCTGGTGACCAACCGCTTCGTGGTGGCCGAGGAGACCGCCGGAACCTTCACGGAACGGGCGCACGCCGCGCTGGCCGCCCTCGCCGCCCGGCCGGGATACCGCCGGGGCCAACTGCTGCGGGCCCTCGACGACCCCCGGCACTGGTGCCTGGTCACCGAGTGGGAGTCGGTCGGTACCTACCGGCGGGCCCTCGGCGCCTTCGACGTCAAGGTCAACGCCACTCCGTTGCTCGCCGAGTCGCTGGACGAGCCCTCCGCGTACGAGACGCTGGCCAGCGCCGAACCGGACGGCCAGGTCGAAGTCACCCCGAGCGACCGGGCCGCTGACTCCGGCCGCTGACTCCGGCCGCTGACTCCGGCCGGTGATGCGCCGGGCACTACCCTTGCCCCATGACCGTTCCCGGACCGCCCGGCGGGCCGTCGTCCCCACCCGAGCCCGTCCGGGCCGACGACCCGGCCCCACCCGGTGGCGCCGCCCCGCAGCCCGGCCCGCCATCGCCGCCCGCCGGATACGGTCCGCCGCCCGGATATGGCCCGCCGCCCGGCGGGTACGGGCCGCCGCCACCCGCCGGATATGGTCTGCCACCCGCCGGGTACGGGCCGCCGCCGCCGAGTGTGCCGGCGCCGCCGCCGGGCCCCGGTGCCGAGCCGCTCTTCGCCGCGCCGCCCAGCGAGGGGCGTGGGGCGCGGTTGTGGCTCGGGCTCGGGGTGGCCGCCCTCGCCGTCGTCCTCTTCTGCGGCGGTGGCGGAGCGGCGCTGGTCGGCCTGTTGATCTCCGGCTCGCAGGCGTTGAACGAGCAGGCCAGGACGGTGGTGACCGACTACTTCGACGCGCTCGACGACGGGGACTTCCGCAAGGCGTACGACCTGCTCTGCGACTCCGCCCGGCAGCGGGAGTCGCCGGCCGAGTTCGAGCGCCGGGTCAGCGCCGAGCCGGAGATCGACTCGTTCCGGATCGGCGACGTGTCGTTGACCAGCGAGTTGAGCGTGCCGGTGGACGTCACCTATGCCGGCGGGGGACAGGACAACCTCCAGGCCCTGCTGGACCAGGACCAGACCACCGGCGGATTGCGGGTCTGCGACATCAGATGACGCGACATCGGATGAACCGTGCCGGCCCGCCGGGCGGCGGCGGTACGGCCGCCGAGGTGGAGTAATCTGCTGGGCTCGGGCCGCAGGCGACCGTACCGTTGTGCGGAGTACCGCCCGATCCAGGTCCGAGTGCCGTCCCTGTCCGCCTGTTTCCCTGACCGTCCCGAAGAAGTCCCCGCCGGCCGCCAGCCGGTGTAGGAGGTAGCCATGCCAGCCGACCGTATCGACGCCGTCGTCAGTCTCGCGAAGCGCCGAGGCTTCGTCTTCCCGTCCAGCGAGATCTACGGGGGCACCCGGTCGGCCTGGGACTACGGCCCGCTCGGCGTGGAGTTGAAGGAGAACGTCCGCCGCCAGTGGTGGCGGGCCATGGTGCAGCAGCGGGACGACATCGTCGGCCTCGACTCGGCGGTGATCCTGGCCCGGGACGTCTGGGCCGCCTCCGGCCACCTGGACGCCTTCGTCGACCCGCTGACCGAGTGCCAGTCCTGCCACAAGCGGTTCCGGGCCGACCACCTCGAAGAGGCGTACGCGGAGAAGCACGGCAACCCGCCGGCCTCGCTGGCCGAGCTGAACTGCCCGAACTGCGGCAACAAGGGCACCTTCACCGAGCCGCGGATGTTCAACGGCCTGATGAAGACCTACCTCGGCCCGGTGGAGAGCGAGGAGGGCCTGCACTACCTCCGGCCGGAGACCGCGCAGGGCATCTTCGTCAACTACAACAACGTGGCCGCCTCGGCCCGGAAGAAGCCGCCGTTCGGCATCGCCCAGGTCGGCAAGTCGTTCCGCAACGAGATCACCCCGGGCAACTTCATCTTCCGGACCCGGGAGTTCGAGCAGATGGAGATGGAGTTCTTCGTCGAGCCGGGCACCGACGAGGAATGGCACGAGTACTGGCTGCGCGAGCGCTGGAACTGGTATATCGACCTCGGTCTCTCCGAGGAGAACCTGCGCTTCCTGGAGCACCCGCAGGAGAAGCTCTCGCACTACTCGAAGCGGACCGTGGACATCGAGTACCGGTTCCGGTTCGGTGGCACCGAGTTCTCCGAGCTGGAGGGCATCGCCAACCGCACCGACTTCGACCTCTCCACGCACAGCAAGCACTCCGGCGTCGACCTGTCCTACTTCGACCAGGAGAAGCAGCAGCGCTGGGTGCCGTACGTGATCGAGCCGGCCGCCGGGCTGACCCGGGCGGTGCTCGCCTTCCTGCTGGAGGCGTACGACGAGGACGAGGCGCCGAACACCAAGGGCGGGGTCGACAAGCGCACCGTGCTCCGCCTCGACCCCCGGCTCTCCCCGGTGAAGGTGGCCGTGCTGCCGCTCTCCCGCAACCCCTCGCTCTCGCCGAAGGCGAAGGACCTGGCCGCCGCGCTGCGCAAGCGCTGGGTGGTCGAGTTCGACGACTCGCAGGCGATCGGCCGTCGCTACCGTCGGCAGGACGAGATCGGTACCCCGTTCTGCGTCACCGTCGACTTCGACACCCTGGACGACAACGCCGTCACCGTTCGTAACCGGGACAGCATGACCCAGGAGCGGGTCGGCCTGGACCGGGTCGAGCAGTACCTGCTCGAGCGCCTGCCCGGCTGCTGACCCGGCGGCGTCCGGCCGGCCCGGCCCGCCTGGTCACCGAGGTCCCGCACGGACGTGCCATGCTCGAACGCGTGACCACGACCGACCTCGCGCCACCGGCCGCTGCCCGCCCGCTGAAGCTGGGCGGGCATCCGGTCTGGCCGCCGGTGGTGCTCGCCCCGATGGCCGGGATCACGAATGTCGCCTTCCGGCGCCTCTGTCGGGAACAGGGCGGTGGCCTCTACGTCTGCGAGATGGTCACCACCCGGGCGCTGGTCGAGCGGAACCCGAAGACGCTCCGGATGGTGGCGTTCGGTGGCGACGAGCGGCCGCGCAGCCTCCAGCTCTACGGGATCGACCCGGAGGTGACGGCGGCGGCGGTCCGGATGGTGGTCGAGGAGGACCTCGCCGACCACGTGGACCTGAACTTCGGCTGCCCGGTGCCGAAGGTCACCCGCAAGGGCGGTGGGGCCGCGCTGCCGTGGCGGCGCCGGCTCTTCGCCCGGATCGTCCGGGCGGCGGTCGAGGCGGCCGCCCCTGCCGGGGTGCCGGTGACGGTCAAGATGCGCAAGGGCATCGACGACGACCACCTGACGTACGTGGAGGCGGGGCTCGCCGCCCAGGAGGCCGGGGTGGCGGCGGTCGCGCTGCACGGGCGTACGGCCGCGCAGCGGTACTCCGGTACGGCGGACTGGGACGCGATCGGCACCCTGAAGCAGGCGCTGGACGTGCCGGTACTCGGCAACGGCGACATCTGGGAGGGCGACGACGCGCTGCGGATGGTCGCGCACACCGGGGCGGACGGTGTGGTGGTCGGTCGTGGCTGCCTCGGCCGGCCCTGGCTCTTCGCGGACCTGGCGGCGGCCTTCGACGGCCGCCCCGTACGCCGGCTGCCGGCCCTCGGCGAGGTCGCGGCGACCATGCGCCGGCACGCCGAGCTGCTGGTCGAGTGGTTCGCCGGAGGCGACCGGCCCGACACCGCGGAGCGGGACGGCTGCGTCGACTTCCGCAAGCACGTCGCCTGGTATCTGAAGGGTTTCCCGGTCGGCGGCGAGCTGCGCCGGGCCCTGGCGATGGTGAACAGCCTGGCTGAGCTGGACGACCTGCTCGGCAAGCTCGACCCGGCCGAGCCGTTCCCGCTGGAGACGCTCGGCCAGCCCCGGGGCCGGACGAACTCGCCGGGCAAGGTCTTCCTGCCGGACGGCTGGCTGGCCGACCGGGACAGCGCCGAGGTGCCGGCCGGCGCGGAACTCGCCGACTCCGGCGGCTGAGCGCCGCCGCACCGCGCGCGGGGCCGGCAAGACCGCCGGGGAGTTCGACCGTGGTCCCGACATGTCATTCGGTCGTCCCGACATGTCATTCGGTCCGGGGACTGTCGAGCTGCCCCGTCTGCGCCCACCCGACCGAGCACGAGCAGGCGACCGACCGACCCGGTCAGGCGATCGGCACCGGCTGGTCGTCGGCGGGCGGCGGCGCGTCTCCGGCCGGCGCCGCTGCGCCGCCGCGCGCCGTCGATCCGGCGGGCCGGGGCTCGGGTACGACCGGAGCGCCCGCCCACGGCACGTCGGGCGAGCGGTGGAAGGTGATCCCGGCCGTGCTCCAGCGCACGCCCTGGCCGGCCAGCCGCAGCCGGAAGTCCGCCCAGTCCCGGGCCCGTGCCGGCGACCAGCCCAGCTCGGCGATGGCCGGCAGCCGGGGGAAGGTCATGAACTCGATGTCGCCGACAGTCCGGATCGTCTCCGTCCAGAGCGGCGCCTCCACCCCGAGCACCGCCTCGGCCGGTACCCCGGCCAGGTAGTCGCCGGGATCCCAGTCGTACGCGTCGCGGACCTCGACCAGCCCGGCCCAGTCCTTGCCCAGCAGGGTGGTCGCCGAGTACTTCATGTCGAGGTAGCTGCGGTTGCCGGGGGAGAGCAGCAGCTTCGCGCCGTCCCGGACCGCCGCCGCCACCGTCGGGTCCTCGGTCGCGGTGCCCCAGTACTGGACGACCCGGCCGGCGCTGTGCTCGGCGACGGCGAGCTGGTGCCAGCCGAGCACCCGCTTGCCGTGCCCGGTGACGATCCGCTGGACCCGGTTCATGAACCGGGTGTAGGCGGCCCGGTCCAGGGTGAACGCCTCGTCGCCGCCGACGTGCAGGTAGCGGCCGGGGGTGAGCGCGGCGACCTCGCCGAGTACGTCGTCGATGAACCGGTAGGTCCGCTCGTTGTCGACGGCGACCGCGCTGAACCCGACGTCGGTGCCGGTGTACTCCGGTGGCGCGACGCCGTCCGGGGCGAGTTCGGCGTACGCGTTCAGCGCCGCGTTGGTGTGCCCGGGCAGGTCGATCTCGGGTACGACGGTGATGTGCCGGGCGGCCGCGTACGCGACGATCTCGGCGTATTGCTCCTTGGTGTAGTAGCCGCCGGGGCCGCCGTCCACCTCGGTGGATCCGCCGATGCTGGCCAGTCGGGGCCAGGAGTCGACGGCGATCCGCCAGCCCTGGTCGTCGGTGAGGTGCAGGTGCAGGTGGTTGAGCTTGTACCGGGCCAGGTGGTCGACGAAGCGCAGCACGTGCGGTACGGCGAAGAAGTGCCGGGCCACGTCGAGCATCGCGCCCCGGTAGCCGAACCGGGGCTGGTCCTCGATGGTGCCGCCGGGGATCGCCCACGGGCCGGGCTGCCGCCGGGCGGACTCGATCTTGGGCGGCAGCAGTTGCCGCAGCGTCTGCACCGCGTAGAAGAGGCCGGCGGCGGTGCTGGCCCGGGCCACCACGCCGGAGGAGTTGATCTCCAGGTGGTAGCCCTCGGCCGAGCCGGCGCCGCCGGGCTGCGGCTTCCGGGAGCGGCCGGTCGATCCGTCGTCGCCGGTGAGCAGCAGGGAGATCCCGCCGGGCCCGTCGGCCTGGCCGGCGGTGACCACGGGCAGCGGATAGCCGGTGGGGCGGCGCAGCAGCTCCGCCAGGTGTCGGCCGACGGCGCTCGCCTCGGGGCCGGGGGTGGTCCGGATCGTCGTGCCGGGGGTCAGGATGAACTCCACCCCGGCGGCCGGCTCGACCCGGGCGGGGGCGGGGAGCACGTCGGTCAGTCGGGGCGGGGTGTCGGCCGGGGTGCGGGTGGACCGGGACTGAAAGGTGGTAGGTCGCACGGCAGATCTCTCCGGGGGGAGCCGCAGGTGATTTCCGGGCAAATCTCATGAAACGTACGTACGAAATGGCCGCGTGTCAAGGGTTGGTCACCCTGTGATACGACCCTTCCGTGGCACCTGGTCGATCCAGCCCAACGCCGAAGCGGCCCGATTTCTTCCGGCTGACTGATCTTGCGCATGGGATCGTTCCCACACAACCGCGCGAACACGTACAGCCCTCGCAGCTGTGCGGATTGTCACCGAACGGTCCCAAGGCGCGCGTCGGTCCCTTAGCCTTCGCCCACCAGTAGCCGGCGATTCCCGCTGGTACGGGCAACCGTCCCCTGGGTACGTAGAGAGCGGCTAAACCTTCGTTCAGTGTCGAACGGCGCACGTGGGAGGGTCCGTTGACAGCGCAGCAGACGGCGGGACACAAGTACGTTTACGACTTCACCGAGGGCAACAAGGACCTGAAGGACCTGCTCGGTGGCAAGGGCGCGAACCTGGCCGAGATGACCAACCTCGGGCTGCCGGTTCCACCGGGCTTCACCATCAGCACCGAGGCCTGCCAGGCGTACCTCGCCACCGGGACCCAACCCGACGGGCTGGCCGACGAGATCGACGCGCACCTGTCCGCGCTGGAGGACGGGATGGGCAAGCGGCTGGGCGACCCGGCCGATCCGCTGCTGGTCTCGGTCCGCTCCGGAGCCAAGTTCTCCATGCCCGGGATGATGGAGACGGTGTTGAACGTCGGGCTCAACGACGCCAGCGTGACCGGCCTCGCCGCCCAGGCCGGCGGGAACGAGCGGTTCGCCTGGGACTCCTACCGCCGGCTCATCCAGATGTTCGGCAAGACGGTCTGCGACGTACCCGGCGAGGATTTCGAGCACGCCCTCGACGACGCCAAGCGGGCCAAGGGTACCGAGAACGACCTCGACCTCGACGCGGACGACCTGCGGGCGCTGGTCGACGCGTACAAGACGATCTTCAGGAAGCACACCGGGCGGGACTTCCCGCAACAGCCCCGGGAGCAGCTCCGACTCGCCATCAACGCGGTCTTCGACTCGTGGAACGCCGAACGGGCCGTGCTCTACCGGCGGCAGGAGCGGATCCCCGCCGACCTCGGCACCGCCGTCAACGTCGTGGCGATGGTCTTCGGCAACCTCGGGCCGGACTCCGGCACCGGAGTGGCGTTCACCCGCGACCCGGCCAGCGGCGCGCAGGGCATCTACGGCGACTACCTGGCCAACGCCCAGGGCGAGGACGTGGTGGCCGGGATCCGCAACACCGTCCCGCTGCAACAGCTCGAAGAGCTGAACAAGCCGGCGTACGACGAACTGCTGGCCATCATGGCCCGGCTGGAGGAGCACTACCGCGACCTCTGCGACATCGAGTTCACCATCGAGCGCGGCAAACTGTGGATGTTGCAGACCCGGGTCGGCAAGCGCACCGCCGCCGCCGCGTTCGTGATCGCCGCCCAGCTCGTCGACGAGGGCCTGATCGACCTGGACGAGGCGCTGCACCGGGTCAACGGCGCACAGCTCGCCCAGCTGATGTTCCCCCGGTTCAGGCTCGACGCCGACCCGTCCCCGCTGGCCACCGGCATCGGCGCCTCGCCGGGCGCCGCGGTCGGCAAGGTGGTCTTCGAGGGGAGCCGGGCGGTCGAACTCGCCGACGCCGGCGAGGACGTCATCCTGGTCCGCCGGGAGACCAACCCGGACGACCTGCCCGGCATGATCGCCTCGCGCGGCATCCTCACCTCGCGCGGCGGCAAGACCAGTCACGCCGCCGTGGTCGCCCGGGGAATGGGCAAGACCTGCGTCTGCGGCGCCGACTCGCTCGACGTCGACGTCCGGCAACGCCGGTTCACCGTCAACGGCCAGACGGTCTCCGAGGGGGACGTCGTCTCCATCGACGGCACCACCGGCAAGGTCTACCTCGGCGAGGTGCCGGTCTGGCCCTCCGAGGTGGTTCGCTACTTCGAGGGCAGCGTGGACGGTGCGACCACCGACGATCCGCTGGTGGCCGCCGTACACCGGATCATGACGCACGCCGACGCCAAGCGGCGGCTGGGCGTCCGGGCGAACGCCGACACCGGCGAGGACGCGGCCCGGGCCCGGCGGTTCGGGGCCGAGGGGATCGGCCTGTGCCGCACCGAGCACATGTTCCTCGGTGACCGCCGCGCACTGGTCGAGCGGCTGATCCTGGCCCGCAGCGACGACGAGCGGCAGGCCGCGCTGGCCGAACTGCTGCCGTTGCAGCGGGCCGACTTCGGCGAGGTCTTCCGGGCGATGGACGGCCAGCCGGTCACCGTCCGGCTGATCGACCCGCCGTTGCACGAGTTCCTCCCCTCGCTGGAGGAGCTGGCCGTGCACGTCGCGGTCGCGCACGAGCGCGGCGAGGACGCCGCCCGGGACGAGGCCCTGCTCAACGCGGTACGCCGGATGCACGAACAGAACCCGATGCTGGGCCTGCGCGGGGTGCGACTCGGCCTGGTCATCCCGGGCCTCTTCGCCATGCAGGTGCGGGCGATCGTCGAGGCGGCCGTGGAGTGCGCCAGGGCCGGCGGCAACCCGAAGCCCGAGATCATGGTCCCGCTGGTCGGCGCGGTCCAGGAGTTGGAGACGGTACGCGCCGAGGCCGAAAAGATCATCGCGGAGGTCACCCGGGAACAGGCCGTCGAGGTGTTGATCGGCACCATGATCGAGGTACCCCGGGCGGCGCTGACCGCCGGGCAGATCGCCGAGGCCGCCGAGTTCTTCTCCTTCGGCACCAACGACCTGACCCAGATGGGCTGGGGCTTCTCCCGCGACGACGTGGAGGGTGCCTTCTTCTGGCGCTACCTGGAGCTGGGCATCTTCGGCATCTCGCCGTTCGAGTCGATCGACGCCGACGGGGTCGGCCGGCTGGTCCGGATCGCCACCGACGAGGGCCGGGCGGCCCGCCCCGGCCTCAAGCTCGGCGTCTGCGGCGAGCACGGCGGCGACCCCGAATCGGTGCACTTCTTCCACGAGGTGGGGCTGGACTACGTCTCCTGCTCACCGTTCCGGGTCCCGGTGGCCCGGCTGGAGGCCGGCCGCGCGGTGATCGAGTCCACCGGCTCCGACAGCCGCTGACCCTCCGGCCCCGTCCCGTACGCGTCGCCCGGTACCGGTGCTGGCCAACGCCGTTCACCACCGGTACCGGGCCGACGACCGGTCGCGGTCAGCGGGCGACCGCCAAACCGAACGACGCCCGGCACGTGACGCCGCCGGACGGGCCGGGGTGCGGCCCCGGCGCCGTGCCGGTCACTGCCGGCCGGGGAAGCGCCGGTCGCCGGAGGAGGACCAGAGCCCGGCCGGAAGGGCGGCCATCGGAGTACGGGTGGCCAGCGGTGCGTCCGGGTCGGTGGCCGGCGGGATCGCCGTCGCCACCGTCGGCTGCCGTACGGCGTCCCAGAGCGCACCGAGTCGCTGGGCGGTCGGCCGGGCCTCGGCGTGCAGCCGGAGCAGGTCGGTCTCCGGCCGGACCACGGTGGTGAGGATCGCGTCCGCACCGGCCGGATAGACGACGACCGAGCCCTCCGCGCCCCGGACCACGGCCTCGTGCAGCGACCCGTGCCCGACCAGGTCGGCGAAGCGGCTCCCGATCCCGAGCCCCGCCGCGGAGAGGGCGGCGATGTGGTGCGGATCGGTGTCGGGCAGGTCGCTGACGACCAGCAGCCCGTCCACGGCGGCGAGTATGGCACCCGATATCTCCGGTACCGCGCGTCGCAGCCGGTGCAGTTCGGCCAGCAGGGCGGCATCAGTGTTCACTGGTGACTCTCCTTGGGCGTTGGTCCGTGCCGCTGGACTTTGCTCGGTGCCGTCGCTCGTCGCCTGTGGCCTCGTTGCCGCTCGACGTCGCCGGGTGCCCTCCGACGGTGCTGCCACGTCGTCATGAGACGCGGTCCGCGCCGCCCGGGTCGGCCGGCCGCCCCCGGTGGAGCGCCGCCCGCTGCTCGCCGACCGCCGCCGGGGTCGGTGGTCCCCCGCCCGGTAACCTTCCGACTCCGGCACGCTACACCGAGCGAAGTCCCGACGCCGTCCCATGACCATCGGCAATCGTCCGGCAACTCTCGGCTGTTTGGCGGTTGCGTACGGATCGCCAGGTCAACCGCGTGGTGTGTCGGGGGTTCGTTGGCGCGCCCGACTCGGGAACCCGGGCGTAACCTGAGCGACACGCGAACTTCGTTTCCCTCGTGACGGAGGTGTGGCCCATGGGCATCGTGTGGGAGAACCTGGTGGTCGATGCCGCCGATCCGGCTCGGCTCGCGCGCTGGTGGGCCGAGGCGCTCGGCTACCAGATCGTCGCCGAGTTGCCGGACGAGGTGGAGATCCGCCGGACACCCGACACGCTGCCCGGCCTGATCTTCGTACCGGTGCCGGAGGGCAAGGAGACGAAGAACCGGCTGCACATCGACCTGCGCCCGACCGACCAGGAGGCCGAGGTCGAGCGGCTGGTCGACATGGGTGCCCGGCACGTCGACGTCGGGCAGTCGGCGGACGACACCTGGATCGTGCTGGCCGACCCGGAGGGCAACGAGTTCTGCGTACTCGCCCGGCGGAGTTGACGGAGCCGGGGGCGGCCGGGTGAAGATCGGTGGCGTGGTCAGCCAACCTGACGCGGAGCGCCGGGTGGCCGAACCGGCGAAGGACAGCGGCTACGGGCGGAGCCCGTACCAGCGGGACCGGGCCCGGGTGCTGCACTCGGCGGCGTTCCGGCGGCTGGCCGCCAAGACCCAGGTGCACACCGCCGGCACCGACGACTTCCTCCGGACCCGGCTCACGCACTCGCTGGAGGTGGCCCAGATCGCCCGCGAGATGGGCGGGCGCCTCGGCTGCGACCCGGACATCGTGGACGTGGCCGGGCTCGCGCACGACCTCGGGCACCCGCCGTTCGGGCACAACGGCGAGGCCGCGCTCGACGTCCTCGCCGCCGACTGCGGCGGCTTCGAGGGCAACGCACAGACGCTGCGGGTGCTGACCCGGCTGGAAGCCAAGGTGTACGGCCCGGACGGCACCTCCGCCGGACTCAACCTGACCCGGGCCGCCCTCGACGCCACCTGCAAATACCCCTGGCAGCGCCGGCCCGGCGAGCGCAAGTTCGGGGTGTACGCCGACGACGCCGACACCTTCGGCTGGCTGCGCCGGGGCGCCCCGGACGGCGACGTCCGCTGCCTGGAGGCGCAGGTGATGGACTGGGCCGACGACGTGGCGTACTCGGTGCACGACGTCGAGGACGGCATCCACGGCGGCTACCTGCGACTCCGGCTGGCACAGTTGCGGGCCGACCCCGACGAGCGGGCCGCGCTCTGCGCCGACGTCGCCGGGCGGTACTCGACCGAGTCGGCGGACGACCTCGCCGAGGTGCTGGCCGGACTGCTCGCCGACCCGGTGCTCGCCCCGCTCTACGACTACGACGGCAGCCACCGGGCCCTAGCCGCGTTGAAGGCGAGCACCAGCCTGCTGACCGGGCGCTTCGTCGCGGCGGCCGTCGAGGCCACCGAACGGCGGCACGGTACCGGCCCGCTGCGCCGGTACGCCGCCGAACTGGTGGTACCCCGACGGATCCGCGCCGAGTGCGCGCTGCTGAAGGGGATGGCGCTGCGGTACGTGATGCGCCGCCCGGGCGCGCAGGACTGGTACGAGCACCAGCGGGAGATCCTGACCGAACTGGTGACGGCGCTGCTGAGCCGGGCACCGGAGGTGCTCGACCCGGTCTTCGCACCACTGTGGAAGGCGGCGCCGGACGACCGCACCCGACTCCGGGTGGTGGTCGACCAGGTCGCCTCGCTCACCGACCCGGCGGCGGTCGCCTGGCACGGGCGGTTGTGCGACCCCTGACCGGCGACCGGGCATCCGCCTACCAGTCCGAGTTGGACCCGTCCACCCCGAGGATGACCTGGTCGAAGGAGTTGCCGTCGTTGTCGTCGGTGTAGCAGACGCTGACCTCACCCCAGGGGGACGAGGTGAGCGCGATCTGCTCCTGCCGGCCGGTGGTGGTTTGCCCGAGCACCTGACCGGGCAGCCGGCCGGTCCCCGTACCGTCCGGGTTGAAGCCCCGGGCCGCGACGTCCTGGGCGGCGGTCGCCACCGTCCAGCCGACCACCGCGTTGGCCTGGTCGTCGATCCCGACGCTCGGCGCGACCGCACCGGCGCCGGTGGAGACCTCGACGTCGTCGTGCCGGGCCGCCGCCGCGCTGCTGAACGAGCGCAGCCAGACCCCGGCCGCACCGGTGTGGTCGGACTCCCAGGCCACGGCGAAGTCGCCGGTGAAGTTGGCCGCGATCGCGGGCCGGCGCTGCTGCCCGCCGCTGGCCGAGTTGGCGATCCGGCGGGAGAGGTTCACCGCGCCGTTCGACCGGGCGAACCGGGCCAGGCCGACGTTGTACGACCCGTTCGCGTCGCCGTCCTCGTCCCAGACCACCAGCGCGTCACCGGATGCCGAGACCGCCACGTCCGGCCGGTGGTGCTCGCCGGTCGACTGGCTGGCCGGCATCTCGTACGCCTTGCTGGTGTTGCCGGTGTAGCCGGCGACCCGGACGGTCGCCGGCCCGGTGCCCTGGACGTCCTCCCACACCACGCTGAAGCCGACCGCCGTGCTGCTGTTCGGTACGCCGTCGGGGTCCACCGCCACCTTCGGATGGAGCTGCTGGCCGTCGGCGGAGGCGTTGGCCCGACCCGAGGCGAGCACGCTGCCGGTCGGCGAGACCACCCGGTACGGCACGTTGTAGAAGCCGTTGCCGTCCGGGTCGTCCGCCCAGACGACCACCGCGTTGCCCCGGTCGTCGATGCCGACGTCCGGGGTGACGTGCTTCCAGTTCGTCCCGGAGGTGCCACCGGCGGAGAGCTTCAGCTCGTAGACCGGGGTGCCGTTGTCGAACACCCGCAGGTAGATCTCGGAGTGCGCGTCGTCCTCGGGCGCGGTCGCGTCGCGGTCGTCCTCCCAGACCACCGCGACCCGGCCGTTGCGGTTGGCGGCGATCGCCGGCACGTCCTGGTCGCCGCTGGCGGTGCTGTTCGCCGTGGTCCAGGTGACCGGCGCGGCGGCGACGGCCATTTCGGCCGGGGCCGGGGCCGGGACCGCCCGGCCGGTCGGCCCCGGCCCGGCCGTACCGGTCGGCCTCGGAGTCGGGGTACCGCCGGAGGGCGCGGCGCCGGTCGGGGTCGGAGTCGCGGCGCCGGTCGGGGAGGGGGTCGGGGCGGTCGGTGCGACCGGGCTGGGCGGTGTCGCCGGGGCCGGCGCGGACGGTGTCGCCGGGGCTTGCGTGGGCGACGTCGCCGGTCCCGGCGTGGGCGACGTCGTCGGGACGGCCGGCGCCGGCACGGTCAGCAGGGAGGTGACGAGCAGCGAGATGACGGGGTTCAACGGAGGTACTTCCTCTCAGCCGGCCTGCAGGCCGGGGCGGCCCTCGGCGATGACGAACGAACCGACGGTGGAGACCGGGGCACCGTGCTCGGTGACGCTGGCCACCGCCCGGAAGTCGGCCCGGAGCTGGGCCCGGCCGATGGTGGTACGCACGTAGCCGCGCCGGTTGGAGAAGAACCTGATGTGCGGGTTCACGCTGCCGTTCGGGATCGCCGTGTCGGCGGAGCCGTTGCCGCCGGAGGAGATCGAGGTGCAGACCAGTTCGGTGCCGATCGTCGCCGAACCCGGGTTGGCGTAGTCGGCCTTGAGGTCGTTGGCCCAGGCCTGGTGGACGTCGCCGGTGAGCACCAGCGGGTTGCGTACGCCGCGCTGGGTCCAGCCCTGCTGGATCCGGGACCGGGAGGCGCGGTAGCCGTCCCAGGAGTCCATGTTCGCCGCCCCGGCCGCGTCGAGCTGCCGGGCGAAGAAGACCTGCTGACCCATGATGTCCCAGGTGCCGAGCCGCTGGCCCAGGCCGTCGAGGAGCCAGGCCTCCTGGGCGGCGCCGGTCAGGGTACGGCCGGGCAGGTCGGCGTCGGCGCAGACCTTGCGGCCGTCCCCGCAGGCCTGGTCGTCCCGGTACTGCCGGGTGTCGAGCATGTGGAAGGTGGCGAGCTGCCCCCAGCGGATCCGCCGGTACAGCGGAATGCTGTTGCCGGACGGCGCCGAGCTGGGCCGCAGCGGCAGGTTCTCGTAGTACGCCCGGTAGGCGGCGGTACGCCGGGCGGTCCACTGTGCGGCGGTCAGCGCCGGGGTGTTGTTCTCCCGTACCGTGCCGGCGTAGTTGTTCTCCACCTCGTGGTCGTCCGGCACCAGCAGCCACGGCGCGGCCGCGTGCGCCGCCTGGAGGTCCGGATCGGACTTGTACTGGGCGTACCTGCGGCGGTAGTCGGCCAGCGAGACGATCTCGGCGCCGACGTGTTCGCGTACCGAGCCGGTGGTGGTGGCGTCCTCGTAGAGGTAGTCGCCGAGGTGCAGTACCAGCCCCGGGTTCTCCTCGGCCATCCGCCGGTAGGCGGTGTAGTAGCCGGACTCGTAGTGCGCGCAGGAGGCGAAGGTCATCACCAGGTCCCGGCCGAAGCTGCCGGCCGCCGGCGCGGTCCGGGTACGCCCCACCGGGGAGATGTGTCCCTGGGCCCGGAACCGGTAGAAGTAGTCGGCGTCCGGGGCGAGACCACCGGCGACCACGTGTACCGAGTGCGCGTCGGCGTATCGCGCGGCGACCGAGCCGGAGGCGACCAGCGAGCCGAACCGCTCCTCGGCCGACACCTGCCACTCGACGGTGACGTCCGCGTTGGCCATCCCGCCCTGTCCGTCGGCGTTCAGCGGCGACGGGGCGAGCCGGGTCCAGAGTACGACGCTGTCCGGTGCTGGTTCACCGGAGGCGACGCCCAGCTTGAACGGGTAGGGGGTCGCGGCCACGGCACCCCGCAGCGGCAGCGCGACCGTGCCGACGGCACCGAGTCCACCCAGGACGAAGATGCGGCGATTGATCTTCTGCATGGCCGGTAACCCTGGATCCTCCGGATTAACGGGGGAAGCACCGTCGCGAAACCCCAGATGACACCGGGCTGTCGCATCGAGACGGGCGGATGCGCACACCGGCTCCGGCGCCGCCTCGCGGACCGCCGATCGGGGGCGGCGCGGTCGACCACCGGGTACCACCCGCTGCCGGAAGCCTGGCCGGAGGTCGGTCACGCACCCGCTGTCCCGAATCGGGTCCCGAGCATCGGGCCGTCCCGAATCGGCCGGTCCGGGGCGGCCGGCCGTGGCCGTACGCCCGCCCGGATTACCCGATCATGGCCGCACGCCCGCGCCACAGGTGAAACCCTCCTTGATAGGACCGCGTCGTCGACGAGGAGGTGGAGTGGGCATGGACTCCAGGACATTCGTGGTGGACGGCGGCACCAGCGGGCTCGGGAAGGAGGTCGCCCGGATCCTCGCCGCCGACCACCGGGTCGTGATCCTCGGCAACGTCCCGGACGAGGTGTCCCAGGCCCGTGACGAGCTGGGCTGCGACGGCATCGTCTGCGACATGTCCCGCAGCGAGCAGGTCCGGGACGCCCTCGCGGAGATCGTCGCCCGGTACGGCCCGATCGACGGCCTGGCGCACTGCGCCGCGATGTGGGCCGGCGGCAGGCTGGAGGAACTCTCCCCGGAGACGATCCGCCGGGCGATCGAGGTGAACGTGCTGGGTACGGCGTACCTGCTGCACGAGGCGCTGCTGCGGATGCGCGAACAGGGGTACGGCAACATCGTCTACGTCAGCGCGCTCGCCACCGACGTGCCCCGGCCGGGCATCCCGCTCTATCGGGCGACGAAGAGCTTCGGCACCAGCCTGGTCGAGTCGCTGGCCGAGGCGCAGGGCACGAACAGCATCAAGGTGATGGAGATCCACCCCGGCCCGATGCCGACCAGACTCCAGGAGCGGGTCGGCGCCGAGTTCCTCGACACGATCTTCGCGCTGCCCGAGCAGGTGGCGACCGAGGTCGTCCGGCTGCTGCTGCTCGGCGGGGACGACCTCTACGTCTCCGGGCAGAGGGTGCTCCGCGCCGACGGGCGTTGGTAACCCGCCGGCGATGGTCAGCGCCGGGCCGGCCTCCGCCGAGCCGCCACCCTCGGCGTGGGCGCCGCTGCGGGTGGCGACCTACCGCAGCCTCTGGGTGGCGATGCTGGTCGCCAACATCGGCACCTGGA
The DNA here is from genome assembly GCF_003030345.1 of Plantactinospora sp. BC1. Taxonomy (NCBI): domain Bacteria; kingdom Bacillati; phylum Actinomycetota; class Actinomycetes; order Micromonosporales; family Micromonosporaceae; genus Plantactinospora; species Plantactinospora sp. BC1. Next base: position 7,147,779 of record NZ_CP028158.1, on the reverse strand, counting down.
TGCAGACCGTCGGGGCCCAGTGGCTGCTGATCGACGAACGGAACGCCTCCACCCTGGTCTCCCTGGTGCAGACCGCCAGCGCCCTACCGATCCTGCTGCTCGCGCTGCCGGCCGGTGCCCTGGCCGACACCCTCGACCGGCGGCGGCTGCTGATCGCCGTGCAGTTCTTCATCGTCGCGGTGGGGGTGGCGCTGACCCTGCTCACCGCGACCGGGCGGATGCCACCGGCGCTGCTGCTCACCCTCACCTTCGCCTTCGGGGTCGGGCAGGCGCTCACCCTGCCGGCCTGGGCCGCGATCATCCCCGACCTGGTGCCGCGCAACCTGTTGCAGTCCGCCTCCGGGCTCGGCTCGATCAGCGTGAACGTGGCCCGCTCGGTCGGCCCGGCGGTGGCCGGCCTGCTGATCGCCTGGACCGGCGTACCGCTGGTCTTCGCCCTCAACACCCTGGCCTTCCTCTTCTTCGCCTTCACCCTGCTCCGGTGGCGGGCCGGCACCTCACGTTCGGTGGAGGTGCCGGAGCGGTTCACCGCGGCGCTCCGGGCCGGCGGCCGGTACGTCCGGCACTCGCCGATCGTGCAGCGGCTGCTGCTGCGGGCGCTGCTCTTCCTGGTACCCGGTAGTGCGCTCTGGGCGCTGCTGCCGCTGATCGCCAACCAGCGGCTCGGGCTCGGCGCCGGCGGGTACGGCGTCCTGCTGGCCGCGCTCGGCGCCGGTGCGGTGGCCGGCGGGCTGGTGCTGCCCTGGGTCCGGAGCAGGTTCTCGCCGAACCTCTTCCTGCTGGTCGCCGGGCTGACCTACGGGGCGGCGATGCTGGTGGTGGCGCTGGTACCGGTCGAGGCGGTGGTGCTGGTCGCACTGGTGCCGGCCGGCCTGGCCTGGGTGACGGTGCTCTCCAACCTCAACGCCGAGATGCAGCTCTTCCTCCCCGGCTGGGTACGCGCCCGCGGCCTCGCCGTCTACCAGGTGGTCTTCGCCGGAGGGCAGGCGATCGGCGCGCTCGTCTGGGGCGTCGTCGCCGACACGGCGGGGCTGGTCCTCGCGCACGTCGCCGCCGGGCTGCTGATGGTCCTCGGCGGGCTCACCGTGAAGATGTGGCCGCTGCCGGACCTGCGCGCGGTGGAACGGGACCCGGCGACGCACTGGCCCGACCTCGAACTGGTGCACGAGCCCGACCCGAGCGTCGGGCCGGTGATGGTGGTGCTGACGTACACGGTCCGGGAGGAGCGGCGGGAGGGGTTCGTCGCGGCCATGCAGGAGGTGCGGGCGGCGCGGCAGCGCACCGGCGCGTCGCGCTGGGGCCTGTTCCGGGAGGGCGAGTCGGCCGACCTCTTCGTGGAGGTCTACGAGCTGCCCTCCTGGGACGAGCACCTGCGGCAGCACGGCGGCCGGCTGACCAAGGCCGACCAGGCCGCCGAGCTGCGCGCGCTGGAACACGCCGAGGGGTTGCCGCAGGTGAGCCACCTGCTGCCGGCCCAGGCCAACCCGTGACGTGTGCTCCTCATCCGCTCAGGACTCGACCGGCTCCCGGGGGCCGATCGGCTCGCGGACCAGCGCGCCGTCGACGTAGCAGTACTGCCAGTCCTCGTGCGGCTCGATCGAGCGGATCAGCGGATGCCCGGTCTGCTCGAAGTGCGCGGTCGCGTGCCGGCCCGACGACTCGTCGCAGCAGCCGACCGCGCCGCAGGTCAGGCACATCCGCAGGTGCACCCACTCCTCACCGGCGTCGAGGCACTCCCGGCAGGCGTCCCCGTCGGTCTCGGTGATGTGGATCCGGTCCAGGTGGGTGCAGGCCGTGCTCATGGTCTCCTCGCGGACGTAGCGCCAGCGCGACCGGAGGAGCTGGTCCGGGATGACCCGGGCCAGATAGCGGGACTGCGCCGCGAACATCGGGCTGAGCACCGCGAGGATCAGGACGTAGAGCGCGACGAACGGCCCGATCCGGTCGTCGAGCCCGGCGCCGAGGGCCAGGGTGGCCAGGATCAGCGAGAACTCGCCCCGGCCCAGCACGGTCAGCCCGACGTTGGCCGCACCGCGCTGGTTGAACCCGAAGAGCGAACCGGTGATCAGGCCGGAGCCGATGTTCGCCACGATCGTCACCCCGACCGCGATCGCCACCGGTACGGCCACCGAGCCGAACGCCCCGATGTCGATGCTCAACCCGAAGCCGACGAAGAAGACGGCGGCGAAGACGTCGCGCAGCGGCAGGACGAGTCGCTCCACCCGTTCCCGTACGGCGGTCCGGGCGACGACGAGGCCGATCATGAGCGCGCCGATCGCGTCGGAGACGCCGACCTCGGCCGAGAGCCCGGCGACCAGTACCACCAGCCCGACCATCCCGATGGCGAGCAGTTCGTCCTCGCGGGCGCCGATCACGGCGCCGATCGCCCGGGCGCCCCACTTCGCCACCGCCACCAGCAGCAGCAGGTAGCCGAAGCTCATCCCGATGTGCAGCGCGATGTCGCCCGGGGAGGTGGCGCCGGCCAGGATCGGCGAGAGCAGGGCCAGATAGATGGCGAGGAAGAGGTCCTCGATCACGATGATGCCGAGGATGATCGGGGTCTCGGCGTTGGTCAGCCGGCGCAGCTCGATGAGGAGCTTGGTGGCGATCGCCGAGGAGGAGATGCCGAGTGCCCCGGCGATCACGAACGCCTCGGGGGTGCCCCAGCCGAGGGTGAAGCCGAGCGCGAGCCCGGCCCCGACGTTCAGCCCGATCGAGCAGGCGGCGGCGATGAAGAGGCGCTTCCCGCTGCCGAAGACCTGCCGTACCGGGAACTCGACGCCGAGGTTGAACAGCAGCAGTACCAGGCCGATGGCGGCGAGCAGGGCGAGGTCTTCGGGATGCTCGACCAAGACCGGGCCGGGGGTGGCCGGCCCGAGCAGGATGCCGGTCAGCATGAAGAACGGCACGCTGGGCAGGCCGACCCGGCGGCCGGCCCGGGCCAGCAGGCCGGCGACCAGCACGATCGCGCCGAACCCGATCAGATCGGCGTGCATGGGGTCTCCAATCGGATGCCGTCGCGCCGGGCGGGGGCCCCGGTGACGTCAGGCGAAGGGCGGGCGGAGGTCAGGCGCGGGGGTGGGGCGCAGAGGGGTCGGGGCTGGGGGAGGCCGGGCGGAGGGCTGGTGGGGGCAGGCCGGAGCGGGTCAGGCGAAGAAGGTCCCGCCGAGCACGGCGCCGACCTTGCGGGACTGCTCCTCGGTCAGTTCGACCACGGCGGTGGGCTCGTCCGAGCGGGAGGTGAAGACGTAGAGGTCACGGGTGCCGTCCCGGCGTACCACCACCGAGACGCGGGTGCCGCCGTGCCCGAGATCGATGTCGTACCGCTTGCCGATGCCCGGCAGCTCCTGCACGTGTACGCCCTGGCCCATGACCCTCTCCCCAGACGAATGGCCGCCCCCACAGCCGGGCGGTGGTCGGTGACCGGCCGGTCAAGGGGGTGAGTGCCGCCAGCCTACGTCTCCACCGGGCGGATCGGCGGCCCCGGGGCGCCACCGAGGCCAGACTTAGGGTAGCCTAAACTAATGGCGGAAAGTTCGAACGGAACCGGGGTCAGGTACGCCAGCGTACTGCGCACGGCGTGGCTCACGCCGCACATGATCCGAGTGGTGCTCGGCGGGGAGGGTCTGGCCGGGTTCGCGGCCGACACCTACACCGACCACTACGTAAAGTTGATCTTTCCGCCGGCCGGCGTCGACTATCCGGTGCCGCTCGACCTCGACATGGTCAAACGCGAGCTGCCCCGCGACCAGTGGCCCCGGCTGCGCACCTACACCGTGCGGGCCTGGGACGCGGTGGCCCGGGAGCTGACCCTGGACTTCGTCTACCACGGCGACGAGGGGCTGGCCGGTCCGTGGGCCGCGGCGGCCCGCCCCGGCGACCGGGTGATGTTCCGGGGCCCCGGCGGCGGATACGCCCCGGACCCGCTGGCCGACTGGCACCTGCTGGTCGGCGACGAGAGCGCCCTGCCGGCGATCGGCGCGGCGCTGGAGCGGCTGCCGTACGCCGCCCCGGCCCGGGTCTTCCTGGAGGTCGACGGCCCGGCCGAGGAGCAACACCTCGGCACCGAGGCGGACGCCGAGATCGTCTGGGTGCACCGCGCCGGCCGGGTCGTCGGCGAGGCCCTGGTCGAGGCGGTACGCGCGGCCACCTTCCCGGCCGGCCAGCCGCACGCCTTCGTGCACGGCGAGGCGTACTTCGTCCGCGAGCTGCGCCGGATGCTCCGCGGCGAACTCCGGGTGCCGAAGGAGCGGCTCTCCATCTCCGGCTACTGGCGTCGCGGCGACGACGACGAGAGCTGGCGCTCCGCCAAGCCCGACTGGAACCGGCAGGTCGAGGCCGAGGAGTCCGCGGTCGTCGTCGGCTGAGCCGCGTCGCACCGCCACCCCTTCACCGTGCACGTCAGCCCGGCAGGGCAGGATGTAGCCCGGAGGGGGTGAGGCGGTGGCCGGGCGGATCCGCGACGAGGACATCGCGCTGGTACGGGAGCGCACCTCGATCGCCGACATCATCTCCGAGACCGTCACGCTCAAGTCGGCCGGCGGTGGCAACCTCAAGGGCCTCTGCCCGTTCCACGACGAGAAGACCCCGTCGTTCACGGTGGCACCTGCCCGAAACGTCTACTTCTGTTTTGCCGGCGACACCCGGGTGCTGACCCGGTCCGGCGTACGAGAGATCGGGGACCTGGCCGGTGGCAGCCACTCGGTGCTGACCACCGGGGGGCGGTGGGTCGAGGCGCCCTTCTACTCCTTCGGTGAGCAGCCCGTCCTGCGGGTGCACCTGAGCCGCAACGGGCAGAAGAAGGTTGTCCGGGCGACGGCGAACCACCGCTGGTTCGTCCGGGCAGGGCGAGACCGCAAGCGGCACCTGGAGCGGGTGACGGAGCAGTTGCGGACAGGTGACCGGCTGGCCTACACCTATCCACGGTCGCTGACCACCCGTGACGGTGGACACGAACTGCGCCCGTCCCCGTACGGGGTGGCTCGGGGCATCGTCTTCGGCGACGGGACCCTGTTCGGCGGTGGGAGTGTCGCCCTGCTCTACGGCGACAAGGACACGGAACTGCTCAAGTGGTTCCCACTCAGTCACACCTACCAGCGGGAGAACGGGCTGGTGGTGTCCGGGCTGCCGGCATACTTCAAGACGGACCTGCCGCCGCTCGACGAATCGCTGTCGTACCTTTTCGGCTGGCTGGCCGGCTATTTCGCGGCCGACGGGGACGTCGCCGCCGACGGCTGCATCTCGCTCGACTCCACCTCGCGGGAGCACCTGGAGTTCGTCCGCGACCTCTGCACCAGGATCGGCGTCGGCAGCTACGGGATCCGTGAGTACATCCGGACCGGCTTCAAGGACTACCTCCGACCCGACGGGGAGCTGGGCTACACCGGGCCGGTCTACCGGCTGACCCTGATGGGTTCGGACCTGCCGGAGGACTTCTTCCTGATCTCCGCCCACCGGGAGCGGTTCCTCGCCCATCGCGAGGCGTACGAGCGCCGGGGTTGGACCGTCGAACGGGTCGAGGACCACGGCGAGGTGGAGGAGGTCTTCTGCCCGGTGGTCGAAGGCACCCACGCGTTCGTGCTGGAAGACAACATCCTCACCGGCAACTGCCACGGCTGTGGGGCCGGCGGGGACGCGATCAAGTTCCTGATGGACGCCGAGCACCTGACCTTCGTCGAATCGGTCGAACGCCTCGCCGACCGGGCCAACATCCAACTGCGCTACATCGAGGCCGGCCCCGCGCCGATCCGGCCGCAGCAGGGGCAGAAGCAGCGGCTGGTCGCCGCGCACGCCGCCGCCGCCGAGTTCTACGCCGGCCAGCTCGGCACCGCCGGGGCCCGGGCGGCCCGGGAGTTCCTGGCCCAGCGCGGCTTCGACCGCGCGGCGGCGCAGACCTACGGCTGCGGCTTCGCCCCGGACGCCTGGGACCTGCTCACCAAGCACCTGCGGCAGAAGGGCTTCACCGGTCAGGAGCTGGTCACCGCCGGGCTGGCCCGGGAGGCGCGCTCCGGCTCGCTGATCGACCGGTTCCGGCGCCGGCTGCTCTGGCCGATCAAGGACCTGACCGGCGACGTGATCGGTTTCGGCGCCCGCAAGCTCTTCGACGACGACGACGGCCCGAAATACCTGAACACCCCCGAGACGCCGATCTACAAGAAGTCGCACGTGCTCTACGGCATCTCGCAGGCGAAGCGGGAGATCGCCCGGCAGGGGCGGGCGGTGATCGTCGAGGGGTACACCGACGTGATGGCGTGCCACCTGGCCGGCGTACCGACGGCGGTGGCGACCTGTGGCACGGCGTTCGGCGCGGACCACATCTCGGTGCTCCGCCGGCTGCTGATGGACACCGACGCGGTGGCAGGCGAGATCATCTTCACCTTCGACGGTGACGCCGCCGGGCAGAAGGCGGCGCTGCGGGCCTTCGAGGACGACCAGCGGTTCGTCGGGCGTACCTTCATCGCGGTCAGCCCGGACAACATGGACCCGTGCGAGCTGCGGCTGGCAAAGGGCGACCTGGCGGTGCGGGACCTGGTCGCCCGCCGCGAGCCGCTGGTCGACTTCGCGCTGCGCCAGGTGCTCAACCGGTACGACCTGGACACCGTCGACGGCCGGGTGGAGGCGATGCGCCGGGCGGCGCCGCTGGTGGCCAAGCTCAAGGACCGGGAGAAGCGTCCGGAGTACGTCCGCAAGCTCGCCGGTGACCTCGGGATGGAGATCGAGCCGGTGCAGCGGGCGGTACTGGCCGCCGCCGCCGGCCAGGGGGCCGGGCAGTCCCGCCGGGGCAACGGCGCCGGGCCGACCCCGCCGCAGCGGCCGGCACCGGTGGAGCCGGTGGTGGACAACCCGCAGTCGCTGGTGGAGCGGGAGGCGCTGAAGCTCGCCCTCCAGGTGCCGGTGCTGGCCGGCCCGATGTTCGACGCGCTCGCGGCCGAGGTCTACCTGCACCCCGTACACCGGGCGGTGCGGGCCGCGATCGAGTCGGCCGGCGGCGCGGCGGCGGCGACCACCGGCGCGGTCTGGATCGAGCGGGTCCGGGACGCCTGCGACGACCTGGCCGCCGCGGCGCTCGTCGGCGAGCTGGCCGTGGAGCCGCTGCGGCTGGACACCGACCCCGATCCCCGGTACGTCTCGATCACCCTGGCCCGGCTGGAGTGGGGCTCGGTGACCAGCCGGATCCGGGACCTGAAGTCGAAGGTGCAGCGGGTCAACCCGACGGCCAACAAGGACGAATACTTCGCGCTCTTCGGTGAGCTGCTCTCCCTGGAGCAGCACGCGCGAGCCCTGCGCGAGCAGGCGATGGGGGGTCTGTAGCCGGTGGAGGCGTTCAACCTGTTCCGCCGTGGCCGGAAGCTGCCGGCCGATCAGCGGCCGCCGCTGGAGTCCGGCGAGCGGGTGCTCGACTGGGCCCGGGTGGGTGACGGCGAGGAGATCGTGGTGGTCACCGACCGTGGGCTCTGGCTGCCCGGGGACGCCACCCGGCTGGGCTGGCACGGCGTGCACAAGGCGGTCTGGTCGGGTCGGGACCTGGCGGTCACCTCGGCCGAGCTGGTCGAGGAGCGGACCGACTACCGGGTGGTGGCCGACGGGCCGGTGCGCACCTACCTGCTGGTCGACCCGGGTGACGTACCGCACCAGGTGCGGGCCCGGGTGACCCGGTCGGTGGCGTACACGGCACATCACCGGTTGCCCGACGGCGGCCTGCGGATCGCGGCCCGGCAGGTGCGCGGCGTCGACGGCCTGACCTGGACCGTCCGCTACGACCCCGGTACGCCGGTCGACGACCCTGCCGTGCTGGCCGAGACCGACCGGCTGGTGGCGGCGGCCCGGTCCGGCACCGACCCCGACCTCTGAGCCCGCCGGCCCCGGAAACTCGCTGGGGCGTGTCGGACCTGACGGTTATGGTCGAGCCCGTGGCTAAGGACGGGATTCTCATCCAGGCGCGAGGGTTGGTCAAGCGCTTCGGAGACTTCACCGCTGTCGACGGGATCGATGTCGACGTGCGGGCGGGGGAGGCGTTCGGGTTCCTCGGCCCCAACGGTGCCGGCAAGAGTTCGACGATGCGGATGGTCGGCTGTGTCTCGCCGCCGACCGGCGGCGAGCTGCGGATCATGGGGATGGATCCCCGGCGGGACGGGCCGGCGATCCGGTCCCGGCTCGGCGTCTGTCCGCAGCTGGACAACCTCGACCCGGAGCTGACCGTCCGGGAAAACCTCACCACCTATGCGCGCTACTTCGGCATCCCGCGCCGGGTGGCCCGGGAGCGCGCCGCCGAGCTGCTCGACTTCGTGCAGCTCGCCGAGCGGGCGGGCAGCAAGGTGGAGCCGCTCTCCGGCGGCATGAAACGCCGGTTGACCATCGCCCGCGCGCTGGTCAACGAGCCCGACATCGTGCTGCTCGACGAGCCGACCACCGGGCTGGACCCGCAGGCCCGGCACCTGGTCTGGGAGCGGCTGTTCCGGCTCAAGCAGCAGGGGGTCACGCTGGTGCTGACCACCCATTACATGGACGAGGCGGAGCAGCTCTGCGACCGGCTGGTGGTGATGGACGGCGGCCGGATCGTCGCCGAGGGCTCGCCGCGCGCGCTGATCGACCGCTACTCGACCCGCGAGGTGGTGGAGCTGCGCTTCGCCGGTGAGACCCAGGAGGCCTTCGCCGGCAAGCTGGACGGGCTCGCCGAGCGGGTCGAGGTGCTGCCGGACCGGATCCTGCTCTACGTCACCGACGGCGACGCCGCCGTGGCCGAGGTGCACGCCCGGGCGCTCACCCCGGCCAGCGTGCTGGTCCGGCGCAGCAGCCTGGAGGACGTCTTCCTGCACCTGACCGGCCGGACGTTGGTGGACTGAGATGGCGCTCCTGGAGGCCACGGCGGCGACCCGCCCCCGGGCCGGACTCGTCGGGCGGTTCCCCGCGCTGGCGGTGCTCGAATACAACCTCGTCGCCTACCGCCGCACCTGGCGGGCCGGCGTCTTCTCGTCGTTCCTGCTGCCGCTGCTCACCATGGTCGGCTTCGGGGTGGGCGTCGGGGCGTACGTCGAGGCGCCGGTGGCCGGGGTGCCCTACCTGGACTTCCTCGTACCGGGGTTGATCGCCTCGACCGCGCTCCAGGTCGCGATCGGCGAGTCGACCTGGCCGGTGCTGGGCAACTTCGAGTGGATCAAGATCTACTTCGCCCAGGCGGCGACACCGCTGCGGGTGGCCGACATCCTCGGCGGGCAGCTCGGCTTCGTGCTGTTCCGGGTGCTCACCAGCAGCCTCGCCTTCCTGCTCGTGGCGGCGGCGTTCGGCGCGCTGCACTCGCCGTGGGCGCTGGCCACCCTGCCGCTGGTGGCGCTGATCGGGGCGGCGGTGGCGGCACCGGTCTTCGCCTACAGCTCCTCGGTGCGCAGCGACAGCTATCTGGCGCTGCTGTTCCGGTTCGCGGTGATCCCGATGACCCTCTTCGCCGGGGTCTTCTTCCCGGTCGAGTCGCTGCCGGTGGTGCTGCGCTGGCTGGCCTACGCGTCGCCGCTCTGGCACGGCGTGGACCTGTGCCGGGCCGCCACCCTCGGCGTCGCGCCCGCCTGGTCGATCCCCGGTCACCTGCTCTACCTCGGCGCCTGGGTCGCCGTCGGCTGGTGGCTGGCGCACGCGGCGTTCCGCCGCCGGCTGGTGGTCTGAGCCACCGCCGGGCGACCGCGCTCCGTTCCCGTCCGTTCCGATCCGAAGAGAGAGGCTTCCGTGGTCAGCATCGTCCTGCCTCGGCTGATCAGCTTCGAGGGCGCACCCCGCCGCGCGGCCTCGGTGGCCGAGCGCAACGTCGCGGCGCTGAAGTCCGCGTACTGGGTGGTGCTGATCTCGGGCTTCTTCGAGCCGTTGCTCTATCTGCTCTCCATCGGCGTCGGGGTGGGGGCGCTGGTCGGCGACCTGACGCTGCCGAGCGGCACCGTCGTGACGTACGCGGCGTTCGTGGCACCGGCGATGCTGGCCGCCTCGGCGATGAGCGGGGCGCTGGCGGAAACGACGTTCAATTTCTTCGGCAAGATGAAATACATGAAGCTGTACGACGGGATCCTCGCCACCCCGGTGCAGCCGTTCGAGATCGCCCTCGGCGAGCTGGGCTGGGCGATGCTCCGGGGCAGCCTCTATTCGGCGGCGTTCCTGGCCGTGATGGTGGGGCTGGACCTGACCAGTGGGATCCGGGCGTTGGTCGCCTTTCCGGCCGCCGTACTGGTCGGCTTCGCGTTCGGCGCGCTGGGCATGGCGCTCTCCACCTTCATGCGCAGTTGGCAGGACTTCGATTTGATGGGCTCGGCCCAGTTCGCGCTCTTCCTCTTCTCCGGGACGTTCGTGCCGGCCGAGGCGTACCCGTCGGTGCTGCGCTGGGTGGTCGAGGCGACGCCGCTCTACCGCGCGGTGCACCTGGTCCGGGGCATCACCGTGCAGGGCGGCGGCTGGGGCGAGCTCGGCGACGTCCTCTACCTGGTCGGCGTGACCGCGCTCGGCCTGGTCGTCGCCGGACGCCGGATGGGCCGGCTGCTCTGCAAGTGAGCCCGCGAGTCCGCACGGGGCCGGTCCGTGGTGGGTCGACCGCACCGGCTACGGCGGTTGGACCGACGCGGCCGCCCGCTGCGACTACCGTGAGTAGTTGACCGGTAGCCCGGTTCGGCGGTGGTCGCACCGTCCCGGGCGGCGCCGTTCGAGGGAGAGCGGGATGGCCGAGGAGCGACGGACCGGCAGTCCGGGTCGGCTGCCCCGGGCTGCCTGGGGCACCGTGCTGCGGCGGACCCTGCGCGAGGCGCAGGAGGACAACGTCACCGACTGGGCGGCGGCACTGACCTACTACGGGGTGCTGTCGCTCTTTCCGGCCCTGCTGGTGCTGGTGGCGGTGCTGGGCCTGCTCGGCGACGCGGCGGTGCGCGGTGTGCAGGACGTGATCCGGGACGTCGTGCCGGCGGCGTCCGCCCGGGACATCCTGCTGACCGCGATCACCCAGGTCCAGGGGAGTACCGGCACGGCCGGCCTGGTCGCGGTGCTCGGCATCCTCGGCGCGTTCTGGACGGCGTCCGGCTACATCGGTGCCTTCAGTCGGGCCGCCAACGCGATCTACGACGTGCCGGAGGGACGGCCGCTCGCCCGTACCCTGCTGCTCCGGATCGGCCTGACCGCCCTGATCGGGCTGCTGGTGCTGATCAGCCTGGTGCTGCTGGTGTTCAGTGGGCGGCTCTCGGCGCAGGTGGGCCGGCGGCTGGGTGTCGGCGAGGCCGGGGTGACGGCCTGGGACATCGGCAAGTGGCCGGTACTCGTGCTGCTGGTCAGTCTGATCTTCGCGGTGCTCTACTGGGCGGCACCGAACGCCCGGCAGCGCTTCCGGTGGATCAGTCCCGGTAGCGTCTTCGCCGTGCTGGCCTGGGCGGTCGTCTCGGCCGGCTTCGCGCTCTACGTGAGCTACTTCGCCTCGTACAACCGGACCTACGGCTCGCTGGCCGGGGTGATCGTCTTCCTCGTCTGGCTCTGGCTCTCCAACGTCGCGATCCTGCTCGGTGCCGAGTTGAGTGCGGAGCTGGAGCGGGAGCGGACGATCCGGTTGGGCGGGTCGGCGGAGCGGGAGCCGTACGTCTCGCTGCGGGACGACCGCAAGCTCAGGAAGCGGCGGGGTCGCGGTGAGTGATCCCGCGCTTTCCTTGATCAACAACTAACTTTCGTCCGTTAGGACAAAAGTTAGCGTCATCTTGGATGAAGCTCTAGACATCCGCTCCGGAAGCCTCCTACTGTGTCGAACACAACGCGCTGGCGTTGCGTCGACGCGAACGTGAGCCTGACGGAGGTGACTCCCTGTGCGCACCCCGGAAGCGCTGCACCTGCGGCTGCTGCGGCTGTTGCGCGACCAGGGCGCGGTGTCCAGGGCCGAACTGGCCGACCGGTTGCAGATTCCTCGGCCGCGCCTGCTCGCCGAGCTGGAGCGGCTGGTCGGCCTCGGTTACGTCGCGGAGGCCGGACTCGCCGCCTCCCGGGGCGGTCGCCGTTCCACGCTGGTCGAACTCAGCCCCGACCTACGGTTCGCCGCCGTCGACCTGGGCGCCAGCTCGATCGATGTCGAGGTGGTCAACGGCCGGCTCGAACCCGTCGCCGCGTACGCCGAGACCACCGACATCCGCTCCGGCCCCAAGGTGATCCTGCAACGGGTGCACGAACTCCTGCACAAGGCGAGGGTCGACGGGGCGTACGAGCGGCTGCACGCCGTCGGCATCGGCGTACCGGGGCCGGTGAGCTTCCGGGACGGCGTACCGGTGTCGCCGCCGATCATGCCCGGCTGGGACCGGTTCCCCGTCCGGGAGCTGCTGACCCGCGAGCACGGCTGCCCGGCGGTGGTGGACAACGACGTCAACATAATGGCCATCGGCGAGCGGCACGGCGGGGTGGCGCACTCGGTCGACGACTTCCTGTTCGTCAAGATCGGCACCGGCATCGGCTGCGGCATCTACCTCTCCGGCGAGGTCTACCGGGGCACCGACGGCTGTGCCGGCGACATCGGGCACATCCAGGTCGACTCGCACGGCCCGATGTGCTCGTGCGGCAACGTCGGCTGCCTGGAGGCGCTGTTCAGCGGTGCCGCGCTGGCCAAGGAGGCCACCGTGGCGGCCCGCAGCGGCACCTCACCGGCGCTGGCCGAGCGACTCGCCGCCACCGGTACGGTCACCGCGCTCGACGTCGCCGAGGGCGCCATCGAGGGGGACGTGACCTGCATCCGGCTGATCCGCGACGGCGGGCGGCGGGTCGGCGGCGTACTCGCCGGCCTGGTCAGCTTCGCCAACCCGTCGATGATCGTGATCGGCGGCGGGCTGGCCCAGCTCGGCCACATCCTGCTGGCGGAGATCCGCAGCGTGGTCTACCGGCGCTCGCTGCCGCTGGCCACCGGCAACCTGCCGGTGGTGCTCTCCGAACTCGGTCCCCGGGCCGGGGTCACCGGCGCCGCCGTGCTCGCCACCGACGTCGCCTTCGCGGAGGCGTCATGACCGGCCGGAGCGCGAGCCCCGGCCGGCCCGGTCGTGGCGGCGACGAGCCAAACGAGGAGACGTCATGACCGAACCCGACGAGCGGTCCGGCGACGCCGAACGGACCGGTGCCGACGTGACCGATGCGGCCGGCGCGCCGCACCCGGACGGGACCGGCCCGGTCGGCGACCCGCCGCCGCTGGTGACCCCGCCCGCCGACACGGTGCCCGGCGAGGTCGTCCTCCGGCTCACCGACGTGGTGAAGACCTTTCCCGGGGTACGCGCCCTGGACGGGGTGCAGTTGGAGGTGCGGGCCGGCGAGGTGCACTGCCTGCTCGGCCAGAACGGCGCCGGCAAGTCGACGCTGATCAAGGTCCTCTCCGGTGCCCACCAGCCCGACTCGGGGCAGGTGGAGTGGCTCGGCGAGCCGGTCACCTTCGGCAACCCGCAGGCCGCGATGAAGGCTGGCATCGCCACCATCTACCAGGAACTCGACCTGGTCGAGGACCTCTCCGTCGCCGAGAACGCCTTCCTCGGGCACGAACCGAAGACCCTCGGCTTCGTCCGGCGCGGCTACATGGCCCGGCAGACCCGGGAGATCCTGGGCCGGCTCGGGCACCCGGAGATCCCGCCCCGCCGGATGGTCCGCGCACTGCCGTCGGCCGGCAAGCAGATCGTCAGCATGGCCCGGGCGCTCTCGCACGAGGCGCGACTGATCATCATGGACGAGCCGAGCGCCGTACTGGCACACGACGAGGTCGGCAACCTGTTCCGGATTATCCGGGAGCTGACCGCGCAGGGCATCGCCGTCATCTACATCTCGCACCGGCTGGAGGAGATCCGCGAGATCGGCGACCGGGTCACCGTACTCAAGGACGGCCGGACCACCGCGGCGAACCTGCCGGCCCGGTCCACCCCGACCCGCGACCTGGTCAGCCGGATGACCGGCCGGACCATCGAGTACGTCTTCCCGGACCGCCCGGCCGAGACGCCGGCCGCCGAGACCCTGCTCGAGGTGCGCGACCTCGGCCGGGAGGGCGAGTTCGCCGACGTGTCGCTGACCGTGCGGGCCGGTGAGATCGTCGGCATCGCCGGCCTGGTCGGCTCGGGCCGCTCCGAGCTGCTGGAGACCATCTTCGGGGCCCGCCGGCCCAGCTCCGGCACGGTCTCGATGGCCGGCCGGCCGGTCCGGCCGGGCAGCGTCGGCGCCGCCGTCCGGGCCGGGATGGGGATGGCCCCGGAGGAGCGCAAGAGTCAGGCGCTGCTGCTCGGCGAGCCGATCTACCGCAACGTCACGCTGGCCACCTTCACCCGCTGGGCCCGGCTGGGCTTCACGGACGCGGGCCGGGAGCGGGCCGAGGCGAACGAGGTCGCCGACCGGCTGGAGCTGCGGCCCCGGGACGTCCGGCGACCGGTCCGGACGCTCTCCGGCGGCAACCAGCAGAAGGTCGTGGTCGGCCGCTGGCTGCTCGGCGACACCAAACTGCTGCTGCTCGACGAACCGACCCGGGGCGTCGACGTCGGCGCCCGGGCCGAGCTGTACCAGGTGATCCGGGCGCTGGCCGCCCGGGGAGTGGGCGTACTGCTGGTCTCCAGCGAGGTGCCGGAGGTGCTCGGCCTGGCCGACCGCGTACTGGTGATGCGGGAGGGCCGGGTGGTGCACGAGGCCCCGGCCGGAGAACTCGACGAAGACACCGTGCTCGACCTCGTGATGGCGGGGTCGCTGATGGAGGGGGCGCCAGCGTGACCGAACGTACCGAGACCGCCGCGCCGGCGGGAACGGCGCCGCCGGTTGACCGGCCGTCGCCGGTGTCGCCGGCACCGGCCGGAGCGCCGGTGCACAAGGGCGCCGGTGCGCCCGGGAACGGCACCGGCCGGTGGAGCGGCGACGCGGCCGAGACGTTCCGGCGCAACCTGGGCCTGGTCGGGGTACTGGTGGTGCTGATCATCATCGGCATCGTCACCCGCCCCGACCTGTACGGCGACCCGTCCTGGATACGGGCGAACATCTTCTCGATCCTCACCCTGGCCTCGGTGGTCGGCGTGGTGACGGTCGGGATGACCTTCGTGATCATCGGTGGCGGGATCGACCTCTCGGTCGGCGCGATCGTGGCGCTGGCCGGGGTCTGGAGCACCACGGTCGCGACCCAGAGCTACGGCGCCGGAGGGATGATCTTCACCGCGATCGTGGTGGCGGTCTGCGTCGGGCTGGTCAACGGCTTCCTGATCTCGTACGGCCGGCTGGTGCCGTTCATCGCCACCCTGGCCATGCTGGTCGCCGCCCGGGGACTGGCCGCCGAGATCTCCGACAAGCAGACCCAGGTCTCCAACAACGCGACCATCAACGGCATCGCGAGTACCGACCTCCTCGGCATCCCGGTGCTGGTCTACATCCTCGCCGCGGTGGTGGCGGCCGGCTGGGTACTGCTCAACCGCACCACCTTCGGCCGGCGTACGGTCGCGGTCGGCGGCAACCCGGAGGCGGCCCGGCTGGCCGGCATCAACGTACGCCGGCACAGCATGCTGCTCTACGCCCTCTCCGGCCTCTGCTGCGGAATCGCCGCGATCATGCTCACCGCCCAGGCGAACTCCGCACAGGCGGCGATGGCGAACCTCTACGAACTCGACGCGATCGCCGCGGCGATCATCGGTGGCACGCTGCTCAGCGGCGGCCGGGGCACGATCATCGGCTCCCTGCTCGGTGTGATCATCTTCGCCACCATCACCAACCTGTTCGCGATCAACGGCCTCTCCACCGAGGCGCAGAACATGGTCAAGGGCGGCATCATCGTCGCCGCCGTACTGGTCCAGCAGTTCCGGTTCAAGTCGGTCACCCAGCTCCTCGCCCGAAACAAGCTCACCTCGACGAACTGACGCACCGCAGCAATCCGGTGGCGCCCGCCGCCGGTGGCCACCCCGGCCGCCGGCCGGTGGACCCCACCCACCTCACCCCACCCGAAGTCGAAATAACCAGGAGGTCGTCATGACCCAGCACGATCCGCTCCGGCCGGTGCGTGACCTGTCCCGCCGCCGGCTGCTGCTCGGCGGGGCGGCGGTGGGCGCCGGTGCCCTGCTCACCGCCTGCACCAGCAACGAGACCGGCTCCGGTGGCGGCGGGAACGAGCAGGTCAAGGAGGCGGACAACGCCGCCAACCCGAACAGCGTGCCGGGCCAGCGGGTGGTCATCGGCTTCTCCGCCCCGGCCGCCGACCACGGCTGGCTCGCCGCCATCACCAAGAACGCCGAGGCGCAGGCGAAGGTCTACTCGGACGTGGAGTTCAAGACGGTGGCCGCCGGCGCGGACGCCGCCGCCCAGCGGGCCGCGCTCTCCACGCTGATCTCGCAGAAGCCGAACGTGATCGTCATGCTGCCGCACGACGGCAAGGAGCTGAACGCCTCCGGGCTGGAGGCGATGAAGGCCGGCATCCCGGTGGTCAACCTGGACCGGGCGTTCCCGGACGCGCTGGCGTACCGGCTCCAGATCAAGGGCGACAACTACGGCATGGGCGTCGCGGCCGGCCGCT
The DNA here is from genome assembly GCF_003030345.1 of Plantactinospora sp. BC1. Taxonomy (NCBI): domain Bacteria; kingdom Bacillati; phylum Actinomycetota; class Actinomycetes; order Micromonosporales; family Micromonosporaceae; genus Plantactinospora; species Plantactinospora sp. BC1. The sequence goes on along the minus strand of NZ_CP028158.1, from coordinate 7,131,284 downwards.
ACATCGGCGAGCAGATGAAGGCCAAGGGCATCGCCAACCCGATCATCGGCGAGATCGCCGGCATGGACGAGCTGGAGCTGACCAAGGAGCGGTCCGCCGGCTTCGCCGCCGAACTGGCCGTCTACGGCTTCAAGGTGCAGAACCGCCGCGCCGCCCGGTTCACCGCCGACACCGGCCAGAGCGAGGCGTCGCAGCTGCTCCAGGCGCTGCCCAAGATGGACGCGCTGTGGAACCACGACGACGACCAGGGCATCGGGGTACTCGCGGCGATCAAGCAGGCCAACCGCTCCGAGTTCATCATGGTCGGCGGCGCCGGCTCCAAGGCCGCCATCGACGCGATCGCGGCCGACAACAGCGTCCTGAAGGCAACCGTCACCTACAGCCCCTCGATGGCCTCGTCGGCGATCTCGCTGGCCCGGCTCATCGGCCAGGGCAAGGGCATGTCCGACCTGGTCGAGCTGCAGGTGCCGAAGGAGATCACTCTGGCCTCCGAGACGATCACGAAGGAGAACGCGAGCCAGTACGCCAAGCTCGGGTTCTGACACACCGGGGGGAGACCCACCTTGTCCACGAATGAGAAAGAACTGCGGGTCGGCATGGTCGGCTACGCGTTCATGGGCGCCGCGCACTCGCAGGCGTGGCGGACCGTGAACCGCGTCTTCGACCTGCCGGTACGTGCCCGGATGGCCCTGATCTGCGGCCGGGACGAGTCGAAGGTCGCCGACGCGGCCGGCCGGCTCGGCTGGGAGGGCCACACCACCGACTGGCGCGAGCTGATCGCCCGGGACGACATCGACATCGTCGACGTCTGTACGCCCGGCGACAGCCACGCCGAGATCACCATCGCGGCCCTGGAGGCGGGCAAGCACGTACTGTGCGAGAAGCCGCTGGCCAACACGGTCGAGGAGGCTCGGGCCATGGTCGCCGCGGCGGCCAAGGCCCAGACGGTGGGCGTACGGGCCATGTGCGGGTTCAACTACCGCCGGGTTCCCGCGGTCAGCCTGATGCGGGAGCTGGTCGCCTCCGGCCGGCTCGGCGCGATCCGGCACGTCCGCGCGGTCTACCTGCAGGACTGGATCACCGACCCGCAGTTTCCGCTGGTGTGGCGGCTGCAGAAGGACAAGGCGGGGTCCGGTGCGCTCGGCGACATCGGGGCGCACATCATCGACCTGACCCAGTTCGTGACCGGCCAGCGGATCACCGGGGTCAGCGCGATCACCGAGACCTTCGTCAAGGAGCGTCCGCTGCCGGCCTCGTCGAGCGGACTGGCCGCCTCGGCCGACGGCGCCGGGGCCGCCATGGGCCAGGTCACCGTCGACGACGCGGCGGTCTTCGTGGCCCGGCTCGACGGCGGTGCGCTCGCCACCTACGAGGCGACCCGGTTCGCCACCGGGCGGCGCAACGCGCTGCGGGTCGAGATCAACGGTTCGCTCGGCTCGGTGGCGTTCGACCTGGAACGCCTCAACGAGCTGGAGTTCTACGACGCCACGGAACCCGGCGCCGAGCAGGGCTTCCGGCGGATCCTGGTGACCGAGGGCGACCACCCGTACATGGCGGCGTGGTGGCCGCCGGGACACATCATCGGGTACGAGCACTCGTTCACGCACGAGCTGCGGGACTTCCTCGCGGCGATCGCCACCGGGTCGGACCCGTCCCCGTCGTTCACCGACGCGCTCCAGGTCCAGCTCGTACTGGACGCCGTGGCGCGCTCGGGAGAGCTGGGCTCGTCCTTCACCGCGGTGGAGCAGGTGCCCGCTCCGGTCAGCGCGTAACCGCAGGACCGGCGTACGCCGGCTTCGCCAGCCCTCGGGCGCGGAGCCGGCACCGCCGGAGACAGTTGTCCACCCGTCGGGTGGCCCGGCCCGGGCTCGGGCCGGAACCCGACCCGAGAAGCTTTCCGGAACGGCCGGCGAGGGTCCGGTCGCGGTTGCGCCCCGCGACCGGAGGGAGGTCGACCCGGAAGGAGTGCGCACGCGCACGACGGAGCCCGCTCCGGTCGTGCCGGGCGACAGGTGACACGGCCGTCCGGTGCGGCCGGACCGGGATTCCCCGGTCGCACCGGACGCCGGAACCGCACCGGCCAACCCCCGGCCGGTGGTACCACCGCCGCAGGCGACCCCCGCAGCGGCCCCGCAGCACGACCCGTCCCGGCCACCCGGCCGGGCCGCCCGACGACTTTCGCCCCGCCGTCCACAGTGGCCGGTGAGGGGCACAACTCCACAGCGAGACCCGCGACCGGAGCCGGCAACCCCCGCCGCCCGGTCGCCCCGGACCGGGGGAGGCAGGACCGCGACGCCGACCGGCCCTGCCTACCAAGCCCCGTCCGCCCGCACGGTCACGGACCCGAGCAGTGTCGTTGCCGCCGACTCCGGCGCTGCCGCACGGGATGTTCCACCGCGACGGTCGGGCGGGCGGGGCGCTTTTCACAGTTGCGAGGCAAGATGTCCCGATAGGTGGACCCGATGGGCCGATCCGACACATGGCACGGTTCGTCGTAGTACACCCCCGGTCGGCCCAGGGCCGTGCCGGCACCGGAGGGAGGAGCACTGATGCGTACGGGTGTCTGGCTGGTTGGCGGGCGTGGTTCGGTCGCCGTGACCAGTACGGTCGGGGCGCTGGCCCTGCGGGCCGGGCTGGCCGAGCCGACAGGCTGCGTGACCGAGCTTCCGGCCCTGCGTAGCGCCGCCCTGCCGGCCCTGGCCGACCTGGTCTTCGGCGGGCACGACATCGCCACCACCCCGCTGGTGAAGAAGGCCGAGGCGCTGGCCGAGGCGGGCGTACTGCCGGCCCGGCTGGTCGCGGCGCTGGCCGAGGAGTTCGGTGCGGTCGAGGCCGAGCTGCGGCCGGCGCCGACCGGTGGCCCACAGGCGGCCGCCGTCGAGACGATCGTCGCCGACCTGACCGGATTCCGCGAACGGCACCGGCTCGACCGGGTGGTGGTGGTGAACGTCTCCTCGACCGAGCCGGCCCCGCAGGCGCACCCGGCACACGCCAGCCTCGCCGAACTGGACGCCGCGCTCGCCCACGGCAGCCCACTGCCGGTCAGCTCCACCTACGCCTACGCCGCCTTCACCGCCGGTTGCTCCTATGTGGACTTCACCCCGTCCACCGGCGCCCGGCTCCCCGCCCTCGCCGAACTGGCCCGCCGGGCCGGCCTCCCGTACGCCGGGCACGACGGCAAGACCGGCGAGACGCTGGTGAAGTCGGTTCTCGCCCCGATGTTCGCGATGCGGAACCTGCGGGTACGGAGCTGGTCCGGCACCAACCTGCTCGGCGGCGGCGACGGCGCCAACCTGGCCGAACCGGCGGCGAACGCGGCCAAGTCCGCCAGCAAGCAGCGGGTACTCGGCGAGACCCTCGGCTACGTCCCGCAGGGCAACACCCGGATCGAGTACGTCGACGACATCGGCGACTTCAAGACCGCCTGGGACCTGGTCACCTTCGCCGGCTTCCTCGGCACCCCGATGCGGATGGAGTTCACCTGGCACGGCTGCGACTCCTCGCTCGCCGCACCCCTGGTGCTCGACCTGGCCCGGCTGACCGCCGCCGCGCACCGGGCCGGCCGGGCCGGCCCGCTGACCGAACTGGCGTTCTTCTTCAAGGATCCGCTCGGCGAGGTGCCGCACGCCCTCGCCGAACAGTGGGCCACGCTGCGCGCCTTCGTCCGGGAACTCGACGCCGAGCCGACTTCGGGGGACCCGGATGCCGTCGCTGCGTGACCTGACCGAGCTGGTCCGGGCGCCGGCCGCGCTCTCCGTCCCCGGGGACGTGCTGGCCGGGGCCGCCGCCGCCGACGCGCTGGACCGTCGGGTGCCGGGGCTGGCCGGGGCATCGGTGCTGCTCTACTGGGCCGGGATGGCCGCCAACGACCTCGCGGACCGCGAACTCGACGCGCGGGAGCGGCCCGAGCGGCCGATCCCGAGCGGCCGGGTCTCGCCGGGGTTCGCCCTCGGCGTCTCGGCCGGGCTCACCGCCGCCGGGATCGGGCTCGCCGGGCTGGCCGGCGGTCGCCGGGCGCTGGCCGTGGCGGTGCCGCTGGCCGGCGCGGTCTGGGCGTACGACCTGTGGGCCAAGAACACCCCGGCCGGGCCGGCGGTGATGGCCGCCTGTCGGGGGCTGGACGTGCTGCTCGGCGCGAGCGGGGGCCGGGTGGCCCGGGCGGTACCGGCGGCGCTGACGGTGGCCGCGCACACGTACACGGTCACCGAACTCTCCCGGCGAGAGGTCTCCGGGGCGACCCGGGCGCTGCCGGCGGCGACCCTGGCCGGTACCGCCGCGGTGGCCGCCGCCGCGGTAACCCGGCCCGGCCCCGCCGACCCGGCCCACCGGGCCGGCTGGGGCGCCCTGGTCCCGGCCGCCCTCGCCGGCTGGTACGGCCTGCACTACGGCAGCGCGCAGGCCCGGGTGGCGGCCGACCCGCAGGCGTCCCGGGTCCGGGCCGCGGTCGGCGCCGGCATCACCGGCCTGCCTGCGCTACAGGGCGCGCTGGTCGCCCGGACCGGCGCCGCGCTGCTCGGCGTCGCGGTGGCCGCCGCCGCCCCGATCGGGCGACGGCTCGCCCGACTGGTGTCGCCGACATGAGCGCCGGTGCCGGGTCCGCCGCCGCACCGGGTCAGCGGGCGACGGCTCGCCCGACTGGTGTCCCCGACATGAGCGCCGCCGCGCTGCCCGGGCTGCGGTTCGGGTACGGGACCAACGGCTTCGCCAACCACCGCCTCGACGACGCGCTGCGGGTCATCGCCGACCTCGGCTACCGGGGCGTGGCGCTGACCCTGGACCACGACCACCTGGACCCGTTCGGCCCGCACCTGGCGGCCCGGGTGGCGGCGGTCGGCCGGAGCCTCGCCGCGCACGGCCTCGGCGTGGTGATCGAGACCGGGGCCCGCTACCTGCTCGACCCCTGGCACAAGCACGCCCCGACGCTGCTGCACGACGACAACGCGCTGCGGGTCGAGTTCCTCCGCCGGGCCGTCGCGATCGGCGCCGACCTCGGCGCCGAGGCGGTCTCCTTCTGGTCCGGGGTACGACCGGCCGACGTCGAACCGGCGGCCGCCTGGGACCGGCTCGTCGCCGGCTGCGCCGAACTGGTCGAGGTCGCGGACGCCGCCGGGATGCCGCTCGGCTTCGAGCCGGAGCCGGGCATGCTGGTGGCGGAAATCGCCGACTGGTGGCGGCTGCGGGAGGCCCTGGGCGCCCCGCCCGGCTTCGGCATCACCCTCGACATCGGGCACTGCCGGTGCCTGGAGCCCCACCCGGTGCCGGACTGCGTCGCGCAGGTGGCCCCGCACCTGGTCAACGTGCAGATCGACGACATGCGCCGGGGCGTGCACGAGCACCTGGAGTTCGGCACCGGAGAGATCGACTTCCCGCCCGTACTGCGGGCGCTGGCCGAGGCCGGTTACGCCGGGCTGGTCGCCGTCGAGCTGCCCCGGCACTCGCACGCCGCCCCCACCGTGGCGGCGCGGTCGATCGACTTTCTCCGGGGCGCCGCCGCCGAGGCCGGGCTCACCGAGGCGCGGGGCAGCGCCGTGCCGGACCGGGGGCGGTGACCGGCACACCCGACTGACGAAGCACCACCACCGGGGGGACCGCGACCACCATCCACACCGGAAAGACTGGGGAGGACCGGATGGAACCGGAACCGGAACTGGAACGACTGCGGGCGGCACTGCTGGCCGTACCCGACGGGCGGCCGCCCGACCCGTGGCTGGCCGAGGCGTTACGTCGGGTCGGGGCCGAACCGTCCGCGATCGGCCGGCTCTTCGCCGCGGCCGGCCGCAGGTGTGGCCGGGCACCCCTGCCCGACCTGCCGCACTGGTCCGCCGACGACGCCGCCCGGGTACTGCTGCTCGGTGCGCTGCCCCCGGCCGAGCTGCCCGGCCAGGTCGAGGCCCGCTACCGCGAGGGCGACGCGGCCGAGAAGCGGGCGGTACTCCGGGCCCTGCCGCTGCTGCCGGTCGGCGACGCCGGGGTGCCGCTGCTGCACGACGCGATCCGGACCAACGACACCCGGCTGGTCGCCGCCGCCCTCGGCCCGTACGCCGACCGGCTCGACCAGGCCGCCTGGCGGCAGGCGGTGCTCAAGTGCGTCTTCACCGGCATCCCGCTGGCCGCCGTGCACAGGCTCGACGAGCGGGCCGACGCCGAGCTGGCCGGCATGCTGGCCGGCTTCGCCGACGAGCGCCGGGCGGCCGGCCGGGAGATGCCGGCCGACGCGACCGCGTTGCTGGATCGACTGAGCACGCTCGACCGGTCGGGGACCCCGACCGGGCCGGGCGCGGAGGAGGCGTGATGAGGATCTTCGACCCGCACATCCACATGACCTCGCGGACCACCGACGACTACGAACGGATGGCCGCCGCCGGGGTACGCGCCCTGGTGGAGCCGGCGTTCTGGCTCGGCCAACCCCGGACCAGCGCCGCCTCCTTCGTCGACTACTTCGACTCGCTGGTCGGCTGGGAGCCGTTCCGGGCCGGCCAGTTCGGCATCCGGCACCACGCCACGATCGCGCTGAACCCGAAGGAGGCCAACGATCCGCGCTGCCGCGAGGTGCTCGACCTGCTGCCCCGCTATCTGGACAAGGACGGCGTGGTGGCGGTCGGCGAGGTCGGCTACGACTCGATGACGCCGGAGGAGGACGAGGTCTTCGCCGCCCAGCTCGCCCTGGCGGTCGAGCACGAGCTGCCGGCGCTGGTGCACACCCCGCACCGGGACAAGGCCCGGGGCACCGAGCGCAGCCTCGCGGTGGTCGCCGAGTCCGGGCTCGACCCCGGCCGGGTGGTGATCGACCACCTCAACGAGGTGACGGTGCCGCTGGTCCGGGACACCGGCTGCTGGCTCGGCTTCTCCATCTATCCGGAGACGAAGATGTCGCCGCCGAGGATGGTCGAGCTGCTCCGGAAGTACGGCACCGAGCGGATGCTGGTCAACTCGGCCGCCGACTGGGGCCGGTCGGATCCGCTGCTGACCCGGGCCACCGGTGAGGCGATGCTGGCCGCCGGATTCGACGACGACGACGTCGACCGGGTGCTCTGGCGCAACCCGGTGGAGTTCTACGGCCAGTCCGGCCGGCTGGACCTCGAAGACGCGGACGAGTCCTCCGGCGCGGCGCCGCCCGGCACCTTCGAGGGGAACTCGATCCTGCGGGGCGGTAGCTGATGCGGCTGCGGCACGCCGACGGGCAACTGGTGCACCTGAGCTACTGCACCAACGTGCATCCGGCCGAGGACCTGGCCGGGGTGCTGGGACAGCTCGACACGTACGCGGTGCCGATCCGGGAACGGCTCGGCGCCGACGTACTCGGACTGGGGCTGTGGCTGGCCGCGCCGGTGGCGGCCGGGCTCGCCGCCGACCCGCAGACCCGGCGGCGGCTGCGCGCCGAGCTGGCCGCGCGCGGGCTGGAGGTGGTCACCCTGAACGGGTTCCCCTACCAGTCCTTCCACGCGCCGGTGGTGAAGCAGGCCGTCTACCACCCGGACTGGACCACCCGGGAGCGGCTGGTCTACACCCTGAACCTGGCCACCGTACTGGTCGACCTGCTTCCCGACGACGCCGTCCGGGGCTCGGTCTCCACCCTGCCGCTGGCCTGGCGCCAGCCCTGGGAGCGGCGCCAGGCCGACCGGGCGGCCCGGGTGCTGGACGAGCTGGCCGCCGGGCTGACCCAGATCGCCTGGCGTACCGGCCGGGCGGTCCGGGTCGGCTTCGAGCCGGAACCGGGCTGCGTGGTCGAGTCGACCGGCCAGGCGGTCGCCACACTGTCCCGGGTGGACACCGACCGGCTCGGCATCTGCCTCGACCTGGCCCACCTCGCCTGCGCCTGGGAGGATCCGGCCCAGGCGCTCGGCCGGCTCCGCGCCGCCGGGCTGCCGGTGGTGAAGGTGCAGGTCTCGGCCGCGCTGGCCGCCGCCGACCCGGTCGCCGCCGCCGACGTGCTGCGCGGGTACGTCGAACCGCGCTTCCTGCACCAGACCCGCACCGACGCCTGCGGAGGGGCCGCCGACCCGGCCGACCCGGCACACGCCGCCGACGACCTGGACGCGGCGCTGGACGCCAACCTGCCCGGCGCCTGGCGGGTGCACTACCACGTACCGCTGCACGCCGTACCCGCCGCGCCGCTGGAGTCCACCGTGCCGGTGCTCCGGGACGCGCTGCGGGAGCTGTTCGCCGGGCCGGTCGCCGGCTGCGACCACCTGGACGTCGAGACGTACACCTGGGGGGTGCTGCCGGCCGGGCAGCGCCCGGGATCGGACGCGGAGCTGGCCGGCGGGATCGCCGCCGAACTGGCCTTCGCCCGCGACGAACTGGTCGCGCTCGGACTGACCGAGGACTCCGCCTCGCCCGCCGGCCCGGCCGCCGCCCCCGTTTCCGCGCCGAGGAGGCACGATGGCTGACCCACTGGTCGTGATCGACGTGGTCGGGCTGACCCCCCGACTGCTCGCCCACATGCCCCGGCTGCGCGCCGTGGCCGACGCCGGCTGCCGGGCCGAACTCGGCACCGTGCTGCCGGCAGTGACCTGCTCGGCGCAGGCGACCCTGCTCACCGGGGCGCTCCCGGCCGAGCACGGCATCGTCGGCAACGGCTGGTACTTCCGGGAGCTGGGCGAGGTCTTCCTCTGGCGGCAGCACCACGCGCTGATGGGTGGGGAGAAGGTCTGGCAGGCGGCCCGCCGGGAGCGCCCGGACTACACCGTGGCGAACGTCTGCTGGTGGTACGCGATGGGCGCCGACGTGAACTGGACGGTGACGCCCCGGCCGATCTACTACGCCGACGGGCGCAAGGAGCCCGACTGCTACACCGACCCGCCGGAGCTGCACGACGAGCTGACCGGGAAGCTGGGCGGGTTCCCGCTCTTCACGTACTGGGGGCCGGGGGCGGGGCTGCCGTCGTCGCGGTGGATCTGCCGGGCCGCCGAGCAGATCATGGCGGAGAAGAACCCGGACCTGACCCTGGTCTACGTCCCGCACCTCGACTACGACCTGCAACGCTTCGGCCCGTCGTCTCCGCAGGCGGCGGCCGCCGCGAGCGAACTGGACGGGGTACTCGGCCCGCTGCTGGACGCGGCGGCCGCCCGGAACGCGACCGTGGTGGTGCTGTCGGAGTACGGCATCACCGAGGCGAGCCGGCCGGTGGACGTGAACCGGCTGCTCCGGGCCGAGGGGCTGCTCCGGGTCTACACCCAGGACGGGATGGAGTATCTCGACCCGTGGACGTCCCGGGCGTTCGCGGTCGCCGACCACCAGATCGCGCACGTCTACGTGAAGGATCCGGCCGACGTGCCGGCGGTGGCGAAGCTCTGCGCGGGGCTGTCCGGGGTCGCCGAGGTGCTGGACGCCGCCGGCAAGGCCGCGCACGGGCTGGACCACGAGCGGGCCGGCGAGCTGGTGCTGGTCGCCGAGCCGGACGCCTGGTTCAGCTACTACTACTGGCTCGACGACGCCCGGGCCCCGGACTTCGCCCGGCTGGTGGAGATCCACCGCAAACCCGGGTACGACCCGGCGGAGCTCTTCTTCGACCCGGCCGCGCCGGGTGCGGCGAAGCGCCGGGCGGCGGTGGCGCTGGCCCGGAAGAAGCTCGGGATGCGCTACCTGATGAGCGTGGTGGGGCTGGATGCCGGCGCCCGGGCGGTACGCGGCTCGCACGGCCGGCTGCCGGCCGACCCGGCGGACGGTCCGGTGCTGATCTGTTCGGACCGGTCGGCGGCCCGGGACCGCTACCAGGCCACCGAGGTCAAGAGCCTGCTGCTCCGCCTCGCCGGTGTCGATTCCGCCGCCGCCGGTCCGGCCGGTGCCGTCCCCGCCGCCGCCGGTCCGGCCGGTGTCGATCCCGCCTCGGCCGGGGGAGGGCGGTCATGACGGCGACCGTGCCGGAGGTGGATCTCGGGGAACTACGGAAGCGCTTCGACGCCCAGCTCGTCGCCTTCCTCGACCGGCAGGACCCGGACTGGCCGGACGGCGCACCCCGGGGGGTCTTCACCACCCTGCACCGGTTCGTGCTGGCCGGCGGCAAGCGGCTGCGCCCGCTCTTCTGCTACTGGGGCTGGCGGGCCGCCGGTGGCGTGGACGGTACCCCGATCGTGGCCGCCGCCGCCGCGCTGGAGCTGTTCCACGCCTTCGCGCTGATCCACGACGACATCATGGACGGCAGTGACCGGCGCCGGGGCGAGCCCTCGGTGCACCGGCTCTTCGCCGACCTGCACGCCCGGTCGGCCTGGCGCGGCGACCCGGCCTCCTACGGGCGCAGTACCGCGCTGCTCTGCGGTGATCTCTGCGCCGCCTGGGCGGACCAGCTCTTCCACGAGTGCGGGCTCACCCCCGAGGAGGTGCACCGGGGGTACGGCGTCTTCGCGACGATGCGTACCGAGGTGATCGCCGGGCAGTACCTGGATCTGGTCTCCGGGGTGGGGGACGGCTCGGTGGCGAGCGCCCTGACGGTGATTCGGATGAAGGCCGCCCGTTACACGGTGACCCGACCGTTGCAGATCGGCGCCGCGCTGGCGGCGGGCTCGCCGGAGCTGCTGGCGGCGCTGGCCGCCTTCGGTGACCCGCTCGGCGACGCGTTCCAGCTCCGGGACGACGTGCTCGGGGTCTTCGGCGACCCGGCGTTGACCGGCAAGTCCATTCTGGAGGATCTGCGGGAGGGGAAGCCGACGGTGATGATGGCGCTGGCCCGGGGGAGTGCGGACCGGGCCCAGGCGCAGCGGTTGAAGGCGCTCTTCGGCAATCCGGAGCTGGATCCGGAGGGTGCGGCCGAGCTGCGGGCGATCATCGTCGACACCGGCGCGCTGGACCGGATCGAGCAGATGATCAAGGTACGTGTCGACGCGGCGCTGGCCGCGCTCGCCGACACGCCACTCGGCGAGGAGACCGCGGGCGTGCTCGCCGCGCTGGCCGCCGAGACCGTCGACCGGCAGTTGTAGCCGCCGACGACGGGGGAGCGGCCGGGCTCCACAGTGGTACCCAGCGCGGCCGGTTGATCACCGACGGCGCAACTTTTCGCCGTGTCGACAAAAGTTCATGTTGACGTGGCAGAAGGTATGGACACATCAACACATGGAAATTACTGTGTCGAGCACAGCTCAGAGTTGTTACGTCGAGGTAACCGACGGCGCGGTTTGCCCACGACAGCGATCGACGTACCGGTGTGCCCATGCCGGTCCACGGTCGCGGCTTGGCGGGAACGGCGGCCCCCGGGCGGAGATCCACCCCGACGGCATCTGGCGCGACGGCGAGCGCCCTGCCTGTACGCAACTGTTCAGGACGGGAGTGCACGACCATGTCTTCCACCGACCATCCACATCCGCCCCGCCGGCCGCTGGCCGGTCGAGCCCCTTCGAGACGACGGCGGTGGGCCTCCGGTGCGGCGCTGCTGCTGGCCGCCACCACGCTCCCGGCGGTGATCGCCCCGGCCACCCCCGCCGCGGCACACCCGATCAACGCCGCCGACTTCCAGCAGGTGACCCTGGCCCGGGGCGTCGCCGAGGTGGGCGAGCCGATGACCATCGCGGTGCTGCCGGACCGCTCCGTGCTGCACACCGCCCGCAACGGCACGCTGCGCCGCACCGACGCGGCCGGCAACACGGCGGTGCTCGGCACGCTGCCGGTCTACACCCACGACGAGGAGGGGTTGCAGGGCGTCGGCGTCGACCCCGGCTTCGCCACCAACCGGCAGATCTACCTCTATTACGCCCCGCCGCTCTCCACCCCGGCCGGTGACGCGCCGGCCACCGGCACGGCGGCGCAGTTCGCGCCCTTCGCCGGGGTCAACCGGCTCTCCCGGTTCACCCTGAACGCCGACTTCACCCTCAACATGGGCAGCCAGGTGACGGTGCTGGACGTGCCGGCGGACCGGGGGATGTGCTGCCACGTCGGCGGCGACATCGACTTCGACGCCGCCGGCAACCTCTATCTCTCCACCGGGGACGACTCCAACCCGTTCGAGTCCGCCGGCTACGCGCCGATCGACGAGCGGACCAACCGCTATCCGGCGTACGACGCACAGCGCTCGGCCGGCAACACCAACGACCTGCGGGGCAAGATCCTGCGGATCAGGGTGAACGCCAACGGGACGTACTCGATCCCGAGCGGGAACCTCTTCGCGCCCGGCACCGCGAACACCCGGCCCGAGATCTACGCGATGGGCTTCCGCAACCCGTTCCGGATGAGCGTCGACAAGGCAACCGGGCACGTCTACGTCGGCGACTACGGCCCGGACGCCGGCTCCACCAACGCCAACCGGGGCCCGAGCGGGCAGGTCGAGTTCAACCGGGTCACCTCGCCCGGCAACTACGGCTGGCCGTACTGCACCGGCACGAACACCAGCACCGAGACGTACAACGAGTGGACCTTCCCGGACGGGCCGAGCGGGGCGAAGTACAACTGCACCGGCGGGCCGACCAACAACTCGTTCCGGAACACCGGCCAGTCCACCCTGCCGGCCGCCCGCCCGGCCTGGATCCGGTACGCCGGTGACGCCGGCACCCCGCCAGCCTTCGGCGGCGGCTCGGAGTCGCCGATGGCCGGCCCGGTCTACCGGTACAACGCGTCGAACCCGTCGGCCACCAAGTTCCCGCAGTCCTTCGACGGCCAGTTCTTCGCCACCGAGTTCGGCCGGGGCTGGATCAAGCCGATCCACCTGAACACCGACGGCTCGCCCGGCACCATCGACACCTTCCCGTGGGTCGGCAAGCAGGTGATGGACTCGGCGTTCGGGCCGGACGGCTCGTACTACGTGCTCGACTACGGCACCGGCTACTTCAACGGGGACGCCAACTCGGCGCTCTACCGCTTCGACTACGTCGGCGGCGGCAACCGGGCCCCGATCGCGGTGGCCAGCGGCAACCCGACCTCCGGGGTCGCCCCGCTGACCGTCAACTTCTCCTCGGCCGGCTCGTCCGACCCGGAGGGCGGGGCGCTGAGCTACTCCTGGGCGTTCGGCGACGGCAGCACCTCGACGGCGGCGAACCCGACGAAGACGTACAGCGCGAACGGCACGTACACGGCGACGCTGACCGTACGCGATCCGGCCGGCGCCACCGGCACCGCCAGCGTCACCATCGGGGTCGGCAACACCGCGCCGACGGTGACCATCACCGCCCCGGCCGCCGGGCAGCTCGTCGCCTTCGGGGACGCGGTACCGTTCTCGATCACCGTCAGCGACCCCGAGGACGGCACGATCGACTGCTCCCGGGTCAAGATGAACTACGTCCTCGGGCACGACAGCCACGGCCACCTGATCACCACGGCCACCGGCTGCTCCGGCACCATCACCATCCCGGTCGACGGCGAGCACGACGACGCGGCGAACATCTTCCCGATCTTCGACGCGGAGTACACCGACCGGGGCGGGCTGACCACGCACAGCCAGCACGAGCTGACCCCGAAGCGCCGGCAGGCCGAGCACTACGAGACCTCGTCCGGGGTGAACAAGTTCGCCAAGACCGCCGCCGAGGGCGGCCAGACCGTCGGTGACATCAACAACGGGGACTGGATCGCCTTCACGCCGTACCGGCTGGCGAACGCGACCTCGTTCAGCGCCCGGGTCTCGTCGGCCGGGGCCGGCGGCACCATCCAGCTCCGGGCCGGCTCGGCCACCGGCACCGTACTGGGCAGCGCCACCGTCCCGGTCACCGGCGGCTGGGACACCTTCACCACCGTCACCGGCACGATAAGCAACCCGCCGGCCGGCACCACCACGATGTACCTGACCTTCGCCGGCTCCGGCACCGGCGCCCTCTACGACGTGGACGCCTTCACCGTCAACACCGGCAGCTCCGGTGGGGGCGGCGGCACCGGCCCGATCGTCGGGCTGGCCGGAAAGTGCCTGGAGATCGAGGGCGGCGGCACCGCCGACGGCAGCCAGGCGCAGATCTGGAGCTGCACCGGATCGGCTCACCAGACCTGGACCCGGAACGGCCAGACCCTGCGTACCCTCGGCAAGTGTCTGGACGTCTCCGGCGCCGGCACCGCCAACGGCACCAAGATCCAGCTCTGGACCTGCAACTCCACCGCCGCCCAGAACTGGGCCCCGCAGGCCGACGGCTCGCTGCGCAACGCCGGCTCGGCCAAGTGCCTGGACGTCTCCGACAACAGCTCCGCCGACGGCCAGAACGTGCACCTCTGGGACTGCATAGCCGGCGCCGCCAACCAGAAGTGGACCCTGCCCTGACGTAGCCCGGACGGGCGCCCGTCCGGCACCGGCGGGCGCCCCTCCCCACCGCCCTCGACAGGAGAGCGACGATGCGACTGTTCCGCAGCAGCACCCGGAAGACGATCCGTCCCAGCCTCGCCATCGCCACCACCGCGCTCGCGGTGCTGGCCTGCACAGTGCCGGCCGGCCCGGCCAGCGCCGCCGACGCCCCCTACGACGTACTGGTCTTCTCCAAGACCGCCGGGTTCCGGCACGACTCGATCGCCGCCGGCACCCAGGCGATCCGCGAACTCGGCGCGGCGAACAACTTCACCGTGACCGCCACCGAGGACGCCGCCCAGTTCACCACCGCCAACCTCGGCCAGTACGAGGTGGTGGTCTTCCTGAACACCACCGGCGACGCCCTCAACGCCAGCCAGCAGAGCGCCTTCGAGTCGTACATCCGCAGCGGCAGGGGGTACGTCGGGGTGCACGCCGCCGCCGACACCGAGTACGACTGGCCGTTCTACGGCAACCTGGTCGGGGCGTACTTCGCCTCGCACCCGGCCATCCAGCAGGCCAACGTCAAGGCGGTGGACCGGGGCCACGCGGCAACGGCCCACCTGCCGCAGACCTGGACCCGCACCGACGAGTGGTACAACTACCGCACCAACGCCCGGTCCACCGCCCGGGTGCTGGCGACCCTGGACGAGTCGTCGTACTCCGGTGGCGGGATGGGGGCGGACCACCCGCACGCCTGGTGCAAGTCGTACGAGGGTGGCCGCTCCTTCTACACCGGCGGCGGGCACACCCAGGCGTCGTACGCCGAGCCGGCGTTCCGGGCACACCTGCTCGGCGGCATCCGGTACGCCGCCGGCCGCAGCAAGGCCGACTGCCGGCCCGAGTCCGGCTACAGCACCCTCTACAACGGTTCCACCACCGGCTGGTCCCAGGCCGGGCCGGGCAGCTTCACCAACGCCGACGCCACGCTCACCTCGGTCGGCGGCATGGGCCTCTACTGGTACAGCGCCAAGCAGTTCAGCTCGTACTCCCTGAAGCTGGACTGGCGGATGGCCGGCGACGACAACTCCGGGATCTTCATCGGCTTTCCGCCGTCGTCCGACCCGTGGTCGGCGGTGGACAACGGCTACGAGATCCAGATCGACGCCACCGACGCGGCCGACCGGACCACCGGCGCGGTCTACACCTTCAAGTCCGCCGACATCGCGGCCCGGGACGCCGCGCTCAACCCGCCCGGCGAGTGGAACAGCTACGAGCTGCTGGTCGAGGGGGAGCGGCTGCGCATCTACCTCAACGGTGTGCTGATCAACGACTTCACCAACACCAACCCGGTGCGGTCGCTGGCCGGGCACATCGGCATCCAGAACCACGGCACCGGCGACGACGTCTCGTTCCGGAACATCCGGATCAAGGAACTCGGCGGCGGCCCCGGCCCGGACCCGGGCCAGAACACCACGGTCCAGGCCGAGGCGTTCACCGCGCAGAGCGGGGTCCAGGTGGTCGGCAAGGCCGGCGCCAACGGCGGTTCGACGATCGGGTACCTGGACCCGGGCGACTGGGCGGCCTACAACGGGCAGAACCTGACCGGGGTCACCTCGCTGCGGGCCCGGGTCGTCTCCGGCGGTGCCGGCGGCACCCTCCAGGTCCGGACCGGTTCGCAGACCGGCCCGGTGCACGGCACCGCGACGATCTCCAACACCGGCGGCTGGGAGAGCTACGCCGAGGTGAGTACGGCGCTGACCGGGCTGCCGTCCGGCACCGGGAACCTCTACCTCACCGTCGCCGGTTCCGGCACCGGACTGTACGACGTCGACGAGTTCACCCTGGTGCGCTCGACGAGCGGCGGCGGCGGTTCCGGGACCGGGCCGGTGGTCGGGCTGGCCGGCAAGTGCCTGGAGATCGACGGTGGCGGCACCGCCGACGGTACGCAGGCACAGATCAACACCTGCGTCGCCAACTCGGCCCGGCAGACCTGGACCCGTACCGGCCAGACCCTGCGGGCGCTCGGCAAGTGCCTCGACATCTCCGGCTCGGGTACGGCGAACGGCACCAGGATCCAGCTCTGGACCTGCAACTCCACCGGGGCGCAGAACTGGGCCGCCCAGGCCGACGGCACGCTCCGCAACCCCGGCTCGGGCAAGTGCCTGGACGTGTCGAACAACAGCTCGGCGGACGGCCAGGACGTACACCTGTGGGACTGCGTCGCCGGCGCCGCCAACCAGAAGTGGACGTTGCCCTGAGCTGAGCGGGGGGCGGGCGGCGCGCCATCCCCACCACCCGCCCAGCGCGACCCCGCCACCCGCCGGCAAGGGAGACGGATCGGCCGCGAACAGTGCACAGGGTCGGAACGTCTCCGCCCCGCCTTCCGGGTCCGCGGATCCGGAAGGCGGGGCTTCCTTGCGCCGGGCGGCACGGCCTAGAGTGGTCGTGGCGATCCTCGGTGATGGCCGGCGACCAGGCGGGAGGCGCAACCCGCCCGGCTCGGGTGCGGCTGCGCACGTGCCGACCACACCGCCGGGGAGGTTTCCGCCACCGTTCCGGACGGCCACCCTCGCCCCGGTCCACCGGCGCCGCCTGCGGCGCAGTCGCGAATCCCGCGTGACCAACAGGGAGAAAGACCATGGCGCGACCCATCACGCTCTTCACCGGCCAGTGGGCCGACCTACCGTTCGAGGAGGTGTGCCGGCTCGCCTCGGAGTGGGGCTACGACGGGCTGGAGATCGCCTGCTGGGGTGATCACTTCGAGGTCGACAAGGCGCTCGCCGACGACTCGTACGTCGACCGCAAGCGCCAGACGCTGGCCAAGTACAACCTCAAGGTCTGGACGATCTCCAACCACCTGGTCGGGCAGGCGGTCTGCGACCACCCGATCGACGAGCGCCACCAGGACATCCTGCCGGCCCGGATCTGGGGCGACGGGGAGCCGGAAGGGGTCCGGCAGCGGGCCGCCGAGGAGATCAAGGACACCGCGCGGGCGGCGGCGAAGCTCGGCGTCAAGACCGTCGTCGGGTTCACCGGCTCGTCGATCTGGCACACCCTGGCGATGTTCCCGCCGGTCCCGCCGTCGATGATCGAGAAGGGCTACCAGGACTTCGCCGACCGGTGGAACCCGATCCTCGACGTCTTCGACGAGGTGGGGGTGCGGTTCGCGCACGAGGTGCACCCGAGCGAGATCGCGTACGACTACTGGACGACCCGGCGGACCCTGGAGGCGATCGGGCACCGGCCGGCGTTCGGGCTGAACTGGGACCCGTCGCACTTCGTCTGGCAGGAACTCGACCCGGTGAACTTCATCTTCGACTTCGCCGACCGGATCTACCACGTCGACTGCAAGGACGCGAAGGTGCGTACCGGGGACGGGCGGCGGGGCCGGCTCTCGTCCCACCTGCCCTGGGCGGACCTGCGCCGGGGCTGGGACTTCGTCTCGACCGGGCACGGCGACGTGCCGTGGGAGGACTCGTTCCGGGCGCTGAACGCGATCGGCTACGACGGCCCGATCTCGATCGAGTGGGAGGACGCCGGGATGGACCGGCTGGTCGGGGCGCCCGAGGCGTTGCAGTTCGTCCGCCGGCTCGCCTTCGACGCCCCGAGCGCGGCCTTCGACGCCGCCTTCAGCAGCAAGGAGTGACCCGTCGGCGTCGCCGGCCCGCACCGGCCGGCGGCTAGCCAGGCTCCGTGCACGGCGAACGGCGCGGGGCCGACCCGATTCCGGGTCGGCCCCGCGCCGGTCACGCGGTGTGGTGCACTGCTCAGAAGGTGGTGCCGTTCGCTCCCGTCGCCGCCCGGGAGGCGGGGGCGGTCGTCGAGGACTTCGTACCCGTTCCCGCCTTCGTGCTCGACCCGGACGTCGTGCTCGACCCGGAGGCCGTACCCGATCCGGTTGCTGCCGTGCTCGATCCGGTCGCCTTGCCCGACCCCGACGTGCTGCCCGATCCCGACGTGCTGCCCGACCCGGACGTGCTCCCCGACCCGGCGGTCGCGTTCGTGCGACCGCTGTCGTCGGTGTCCGACTCGGACGAGCTGCCGTTGCCCAGGGCGATCTTCTCGCCCAGCCTGGTGTTGCTGAGCCGGTCCTTGCCCTCGGTGTACAGCCGGGAAGCCTGGGCCTGAGCAACCCCGGCCGCCTCCTGCACCGTCGGGTGGTCGAGAACCTGCCGGCCCTTGAGAACCAGCTCCTCGTACCTCTCCCGGCCCGCGCGGGCGCCCAGGACGAAGCCCACAGCCAGCCCGCCGACGAACCACAGCTTTCCGCGCATGACGGCTCCTCTCCGTGTTCTGACGCGGTCAGCGCCCCCGGCTTCCCGTTGGGCGACCGTGTCGCGCCTGCGTCGTCTGTCCCCAGGTCCCTACCCATCCTCCACCGATGTCATGCCTGGTTGTGGCCCCCGTGCCGTTTTGTCCAGATAACTGGCCCAGCGCACCTCCGGCGATAACCCGGTAGCCCGACACCCCCGCCCGTCCTGTACTCTTGTCCCGTCGCACGGCACCGGAGAGATCCAGTGCCGGCCAATGCGATCCCCCGTAGCTCAATTGGCAGAGCAGCCGGCTGTTAACCGGCAGGTTTTTGGTTCGAGTCCAAACGGGGGAGCTTTCCCAACATCCCGCCCGTCGGCCCCGCCGACGGGCATCGTCATATCTGGGGTCCGTCCGGCCTCCGGCACCCGCCGGCCCACGGTGGCGGTCGCTCCTCGTGACGCACCGCGCCCGGACCGGCGGTGCGGCGGCCGGGCGGCGCGGACGTGGCACGGGACGGATGGGTGGGAAATGGCTGGATCGCGGCGCCGGGCCGCCCTGCTGCTCGCCGCCCTGCTCGCGGTCGGCTGGCTGGCGGTGGGTGCGCTGTCGACGCCGTACCCGGGCAGGCTCAGCGAGGTCGCCACCAACGACAACGCCGCGTTCCTGCCCGAGGACGCCGAGGCGACCCGGGGCGAACGGCTCGCCGCCGGATTCGTCGAGCGGCCGACCATTCCGGCGCTGGTGGTCTACGCCCGGGACAGTGGTGTCACCGAGGCCGACCGGCAGCGGGTCGGCGCCGACCTGGCCAGGTTCGCCACCGTACCGGGGGTGGTGGCGCCACTGCCGCCGCCGATACCGAGCGCCGACGGCAAGGCGCTCCAGGTGATCGTGCCGATCGACAACGCCGAGGACGACCGGACCCGCGAGGTGGTCGGCGAACTGCGCCGGATCGCCGGGCACGGCGCCGAGCCCGGCCAGGTCGTCGTGGTCGGTGGCCCGGCCGGAATGCTCGGCGACCTGATCGAGGTCTTCTCCTCGATCGACGGGCCGCTGCTGCTGGTCACCCTCGGGGTGGTGTTCGTCATCCTGCTGGTGGTCTACCGCAGCCCGGTGCTCTGGATCGTCCCGCTGATCGCCGCCGGCCTGTCGTACGCGCTCGCCGCCCTGGCGGTCTACTTCCTGGCCAAGAACGACGTGATCACGCTGAACGGGCAGGCCCAGGGCATCCTCACCGTGCTGGTCTTCGGGGCCGGCACCGACTACGCCCTGCTGCTGATCGCCCGCTACCGCGAGGAGTTGTGCCGGCACCACGACACCGCCACCGCGATCCTCGCCGCCTGGCGGGGCGCCGCACCGGCCATCTTCGCCTCCGGCGGCACCGTCATCGCCGGGCTGCTCTGCCTGCTGCTCTCCAGCCTCAGCTCCAACCAGGCCATGGGGCCGGTCGCGGCGGTCGGCATCGGCGCCACCCTGGTGGTGATGCTGACCTTCCTGCCCGCGCTGCTGCTGCTCGGCGGGCGGTGGGCGTTCTGGCCCCGGTCGCCGTACGTCGCGCACGCCGCGACCGTCGGCCGGCTGTGGAAACCGGTCGCGCACTTCGTCGCCCGCCGGTCCCGGCTCGTCTGGGTGGTGACCACCCTGGCCCTGATCGCGCTCGGCTTCGGCCTGACCCAGCTCGGTGCCACCCGGCTCAGCCAGTCCGAACTGTTCACCAACAAGACCGACTCGGTCCTCGCCCAGGAGGTGATCGACCGGCACTACCCGGGTGGGCTGGGCAGTCCGGTGACCATCTTCCCGCTGGTCGGCGCGGCCGACCGGGTGGCCGCGGCGGCCCGCACCGTACCGGGGGTGGCCGAGATCCGAGCCGTCCCGGCCGGCGACCCGAACGCGACCGGTTCGGAAGCCGCCCCGGGTGCCCCGGGTGCCTCCGGTGCCCCGGGGACCCCCGCCGGGCCGGGTCCCCCCGCCGGGCCGGGTCCCTCCGATGGGCCGGGTGCCTCCGGTGGGCCGCCGAAGGTGGTGGACGGCCGCGTCCAGCTCCAGGCCACCCTGACGGCGCCGGCCGACAGCGCCGAGGCGGAGCAGACGGTACGCGAGCTGCGCGTCGCCGTACACGGGGTGCCGGACGCGGATGCGGTGGTCGGCGGCTCCGCCGCGATCGGCGTGGACACCGCCGACGCCAACACCCGGGACCGGAACGTGATCATCCCCTCGGTACTCGGGGTGATCGCGGTGATCCTGGCCCTGCTGCTCCGGGCCCTGCTCGCGCCGATCCTGCTGATCCTCACCGTGGTGCTGTCGTTCCTGGCCACCCTCGGGCTCTGCGCGTTCCTCTTCCGGTACGCCTTCGGCTTCCCCGGCGTCGACGCGTCGTTTCCGCTCTTCGCGTTCGTCTTCCTGGTCGCGCTCGGCATCGACTACAACATCTTCCTGATGAGCCGGGTCCGGGAGGAGTCGGTGCACCGGGGCACCCGGTCCGGGGTGCTGCGCGGGCTGGTGGTGACCGGCGGGGTGATCACCTCGGCCGGGTTCGTGCTGGCGGCGACCTTCTCGGCACTGGCGGTACTGCCACTGGTGATCCTGATCGAGCTGGGGTTGGCGGTCGCGCTCGGCGTCCTGCTGGACACCATCGTCGTACGCTCGCTGCTGGTGCCGGCGCTCACCTACGACATCGGGCCGGCGGTCTGGTGGCCGTCCAAGCTGTCCCGGATCCGCGGCCATCCGGATACCCAGCCGGATACCCAGCCGGAGGCGCGGTGAGCGGCGTGACCGAACTGCCGGCACAGACCGACGTGGTGATCGTCGGTGGCGGATTGGCCGGGCTCGCCGCCGCCCGTCGACTGCACCGGGCCGGTACGCCGTGGCTGCTGGTCGAGGCCGCCGAGCGGCTCGGCGGCCGGGTCGGCACGGAGGCGGTGGACGGCTACCTGATCGATCGCGGCTTCCAGGTGGTGAACACCGGGTACCCGCGGCTCTCGGCGCTGGTGGACCTGACCTCGCTGGGACTCGGCTACTTCACCCAGGGCGTACTGGTGCGCCGGGGCGAGACCCTGCACCGGATGGTCCACCCGCTGCGGGACCCGTTCGGCGCGGCCCGTACGGTGCTGACCGGCCTCGCCGACGCGGCCGGGCTCGGGCGGCTCGGAAACGTACCGGCGGGCGACGATGTCGACCGGGTCGTCGGCGGGCGGCTCGCGGACGTACGCCGGATCAGTAGCGTCGGACGGGCCACGGACCGGCTCCGGCTGGCGGCGCTGGCGGCCCGCTGTGCGAGCCTTCCGGTGGACCGGCTGCTCGCGGCCCCGGAGACCAGCACCGAGACGGCGCTGCGCCGGGCCGGGCTCTCCGACCGGATCGTCGAGGAACTCCTCCGGCCGTTCCTCTCCGGAGTCTTCGGCGAGCGGGAGCTGCACACCTCCAGCCACGTCTTCGCGATGATCGTCCGGTCGTTCGCCCGGGGCCGGATCGGGCTGCCGGCCGGCGGGATCGCGGCACTGCCCGAGGCGGTCGCCACCCCGCTGCCGGAGTCGCTGATCGCGCTCGGCGTCTCCGCCACGTCGCTGCGGCCCGGACTGGTCCGCACCTCGGCCGGGGCGGTCCGCTGCCGGGCCGTACTCGTCGCCACCGACCCGGGCACCGCGACCGCCCTGCTGCCGCCGCTGCGCCGGATCCGCATGCAGAGCCTGACCACCTACTACCACTCCACGGCCGAGCCGCCGCTGGCCGAGCCGATCCTGCTGCTCGACGGGGACCGGCGGGAACTGATCGCCAACACGGTGGTGGTCAGCCACGCCGCGCCGACGTACGCCCCGGCCGGGCGGCACCTGGTGGCGACCTCGGTGGCCGGGCCGATGGTGCCGCCCGAGCCGGTGGTCCGGGCCGAGCTGGCCCGGCTCTACGGCCGCCCGGTCGACGACTGGGAGCACCTGACCACGGTCCCGGTGCCGGAGGCGCTGCCCGCCGCGCCGGCACCGCAGGGGCGGCTGCGCAAGCCGGTGGCGCTGGGGGAGGGGATCTTCGTGGCCGGGGACCACCGGGCGAGCCCCTCCGTGCAGGGTGCCCTGGCCAGCGGCTGGCGGGCGGCCGGCGCTATCAACGGGTACCTGCGCGGTTGACCTCCCCCTGCCGGGCGCGGACCCGGCCGCCCGCTCGGCGTCGCCGCGATGTCGATCCCGATTGGTATCCTCGCCGTGCCGGAACCGTCGGGGCGGTGCCGAACCGGCGAGCGATCCGGTGGGCCGGAGAGGGCTGACTCGATCTTCACTGGTGGGCGCCGCATGTCGGTGGCCGGTCGACGCCGTGCCGGGTTACTATCCCGGCGCCCGTTGCGGGGCGGTAGCTCAGCAGGTTAGAGCAGGGGACTCATAATCCCTCGGTCGCGGGTTCGAGTCCCGCCCGCCCCACTCACACCCTATGGCCAGCCGCCGGGCGTGTAGCCGCGAGCGCCGCGTCTGCACGCCCGGCGAATGGACCGGGTTGTGCCTGCGAGGACTAGACCGTGATGACCTCGTTCTCGTCGGCTCGATGTGCCTGCTCGTAGAACCAACCCAGGTGCTCGACCAATGCTTCGAGGGCCTCGCGGTCGGTGAGAACGGTCAACGGAAAGGCTGGTCGCAGGGTCAGCTTCGCGGTTGCGATGGCGACTCCTGGCAGCTGGTTGAGCCGCTGTCGCAATTGTTCCCGCAGCGCGGTGTCATCGAAAGGGGTACGGATGCTCAGATGTTGGAAGACGACCTCAAACCTGCCACTCGGGTAGATGGTCGCGGGCCAGATGTCACCGTCGCGATGACCCCGCTCTCGGGCCATGAGGAAACAGGAAGTCTCCGCGCCGCCCCCATACAAGAGAGTGCCGCCCAACTCGGTCCACCGATCCAGCAACACCAGCGTAGCCGCGGCAGCCCGACTGTTCTGCAACACGTTGAGCTGCTCGACGAACTGTTCAGCCAGGGACTGTCCCTCGCCCGGCCGCTGCCTGGGAGTCCGTTTCGGAAGCTCGTCCGGCGCCACACCGGTCAGCTGTGCCAGCTCCTCGAGGTCGATCCGCTGAGACGGGTCGGCCTTCTCACGTTCGTCGAACTTGACGCCTTCGGCGGTCAGTACCGCGATCGGGTCGTCGGTGCGGCCGTCGGGCCATTGAAAACCTTCTGAGACGGTGCCCTCGGCCTGCAACACCCGGTGAGCGTTGGGAAGCGGCACGGCCCGCAGGCGATTGCCGACAGGCTGCGGAGCCGTGCCGATCAGGGCGGCCAGATCGCCGTATGTCGTCCAGGAGCCGGCCGGCAGCGCGGCGAGTGCCTGTGTCATCAGATCCCAGCGCACCTCGTTCTGATCGGTTGCCACGGAGGTCGGCCCTGGCCAGTACTTGATGATGCGTTCGGCGAGCGCGTCCGCGCGGGCGTGAATCTGCGGCCGACCCCAGCGTTCACACGCCACGATATCCTGCGTGAGCTGCACGCCGCTCTTGGTTAACTGCACCTTCTTGACTGCGAATGGGCTGTTGCCCAGTTCGGTGTTGTAACCGGTCAGAGTCAGATTTCCTAGAGTGTGCACCAGTGAGGCGTGGACCTCGGCGACATCCTCGGATGGTTCGAGGTCGGTGGCGAGCATCTGCCGCCATTCGGGATTGAGGCTTTGCGGAAGAACGTGCTCGATGGTCAGTTTGCCAGCCGAGACCGGTTCCTTGCTGCCGTACGACTCTTCGAGCCAGCGCAGCACCAGGGATCGCTGGGCTGCCCGCCCATTGGTGTAGAAGGGCAGCGATCGGACGGCATGTCGGACGTCGTTGTCGGTGGCGTAGTACTTGCGCCCAGCCGACAGGTAGGCGTGCACCGCCTGGTCGACCGGCAGATGCTTGTCCATCTCCGTGACGATCGACATCAGGTTGCGGTTGATGTTGGCGGTAGCCCGGCCGATCAGCAGACGTCGGACGAGGAAGCTTTCCAGGTAGTGGAGTGCTCTGGCGACCTGTCCATCGGTCGCGGTGCCGAGGCTGCGGCGATCGAGTAGGTGTAGCAGCACTGGGTAAACCGTGGTGGTTCCCCAGGAGTTCAAGCGCGCGAGCCGGTAACGTACGTCCGGGTCCTTCTCCTCATCCGGCTGCAGGATGAGCCGCAACAGAGCACCGAGTCGAGCAAAGCGGCGCACCTCGGCCTCGATCTCGTCTTCGGTAGCAAACCGATCGAGCCAGGCTTGCTGGCGTACGTACGTGTCGCCCTGAGTGACCCGTGGCTCCCGGTGGACCAGGTCTAACCAGAACAAGGTCTCTAGTTCGGCAGAGCTGAGCTGTTCCTGTAGCGGCAGCCAGTGTGCATTGTAGACGGTTTGGCTACGGGTCGGCAGTCGCATGAACAGGTAGTTGCGTAGCAGGTCCGCCTGGGTCAGTTTGAGCCCAGTATTGTTCAATGACTCGAAGATCCGATAAACATTGTCGCCGGCCTGTGCGGTTACGGAGACCAACCCAAGTCCGAAGATCACCGCCTCCTCGAGGCGCTCGATTTGCGCTGCGTTCTCCGGCTCGGCCAGCCTGTCGCGGAAGAACTCGTACGCTGCTCCGACCGGGCCCTGGCCCGCCTGTGCCGAGGAGTCGAGGCAGGCTACGTAGGCGTCCAGGTCGGCCTGGGTCGGTACGAGCTTCAACCGTCGGTTCGGGTTGTACCGGTTGATCAGATACTGATCATTGAGCCGGTCGCGGTGTTCGGCACCGTCGACGGCCATCCGATGGTCGCGGATCGCGCAGAGCAGTAGTGAAAGGGTGGTCAACCGTTGCTGACCGTCCACCACCAGGAAGTTCTGTACGCCAGCCGGACCGTTGTCAGGACTCGGCGCCAGCACCAGGGATCCGATGAAGTGGGTCGCTTTAGGGTTCTCAAGCCGGTCGTCGGAAAGCCGGACAAGGTCGTGCCAGAGCCGCTCCAGTTGGTGCTCCATCCATGAATAAGTGCGCTGATACAGCGGTACCTGATACTGCTTTGCGCCTTCCAGCAAGCCTTGCAGGGTAGTTTCGGCCGCAGCGACCATCGGTAGGCTGTCACCTCATCCGTCAGCGCCCGTTCTGGGCGACATCTGCTGTCGGTAGCGTTGTTTCCATGGGAGGGATGCTGCGGCGTGCGTCCCGGAGAGGTTCTGGCCTCCGAGGTGCGCTCCGCGTCCGGCCCGCACCGGAGAACCGGGCACCGATGGTGGCGGATATGCAGTTCTGGGTGCTGTGGTTTGCTCTAGGTGTCGGGCAGGTGGCTGTCGCTCTGTGCAGCAGCGAGCGCTACACCTTAGCGTCGGAGACGTGGCGAGGCTGACCTACTGTCGACCTGTTGACACGACAAGGGCCGCTCGCGCGACTTCGAGATCTGTAGCAGCAGCCGGGGCAACGTCTCGGAAGATCATCTTTACGTACAGTTAGAGAGTCATCACTTGTTGCGAGATCTCTCAAGTGGTCGCCGAGGAGCGGTGTGAGCAAGCCTGGAGCATCACGTGACTTTCTGCGCGCTTGACGAGTACATCGATGTTCGTTAGACCGTGTGGGGAAGACTCCTACCGGTCGATGGAGGACAACGTGGTGCCACACCGGATCGCTGTCACGGTGCTCACTGCCGGCCTGCTGCTCGGCGCTGGCGCCGCTCCGGCACATGCCGCCGCCGCTTCGCCGGAGGTGACGAAGGGGCCCTGCCAGTACACCGAGACTCCGGACGAACCGGCGGCACGACCGGTGCCGCTGCCGCGCGATCCCCGGCACACGCCCGACCGGGGCACGGTGACGACCACCCTGATCACCAACCACGGCCTCATCCCGCTGACCCTCGACCGCGCGCAGGCGCCGTGCACCGTGCAGAGCTTCCTGCACCTGGTACGGCACAGGTTCTACAACCGGACCATCTGCCACCGGCTCACCACCTACCCGACGCTGAAGGTGTTGCAGTGCGGCGACCCGTCGGGCACGGGCTCGGGTGGCCCCGGATACCGGTACAGGGACGAACTGCCGACGGACCTGCCGCCCGCGCCCACCGACCCGACCGGCGAGCGGAAGGTCTACGCCCGTGGGGTGCTGGCGATGGCCAACGCCGGTCCGGACACCAACGGCAGCCAGTTCTTCCTGGTCTTTGCCGACTCGGCGCTGCGACCGAACTACACGATCTTCGGCAGTGTCCGGCCGCTCGGGCTGCGTACCCTCGACCGGGTCGCCG
The DNA here is from genome assembly GCF_003030345.1 of Plantactinospora sp. BC1. Taxonomy (NCBI): domain Bacteria; kingdom Bacillati; phylum Actinomycetota; class Actinomycetes; order Micromonosporales; family Micromonosporaceae; genus Plantactinospora; species Plantactinospora sp. BC1. The sequence continues at coordinate 7,104,725 of NZ_CP028158.1, read as the reverse complement.
CGGGCGGCGTGGCGCCGACGGCCGAGGACCCGGCCCCGGTCGACGGCGCCCCGGCCCTGCGCACGGAGATCTGCCTGGCGATCTAGCACCGACGAGGCAAGATCCGTCTATCTGGATGATGTTCCGGGCCGGATCCCGCCATCGGGGCTGCTTCAGCAGGCGGAATCGCGCCAGTGGCCCTCGATGGGCGGGGTAGGCGAGGGGGTGGGGGCAACGCCGCTTCCGTTCCAGAAGGTGATGGTGACCGGAAAGCTCACGGACGTCATCTTGTTGTTCACCACGTATCCCCGGTCGCCGAGGGGCTGCGGCGGCTGGCCGACGACGACCAGCCAGGTGCGGCCCTGCTGGACGAAGAGCAGCCCGATCGCGTCGTTCTCCGGGTCAGGGTGCCGCATCATGATGCTGGTACAGGGGCCGATGTCGGCGAGGTTCCACCCGCCGTACGAGTCGACGGTGGCCCGGCCGTCCTTCACCACCCACTTCAGCTGGCGTTGATTCGTCCAGTTCAGGAGATACACCGAGTCCGCCACGGCGGTCGACATGTTCTGGATCTGGATCGCGTCTCCGTCGTACGGGTTGAGGGCGCTTCCCTTCGGCACGGTCCAGATCGCGACGCTGGAGGGATCCCGGTACTGCTCCTGCCTCTCCGCCGTCAGGTAAGCCTTGCGGGCATAGTAGAAACCCCAGCTCGTGACGATGGTCGTGACGACGACCATCACCAGGTTGATCATCCCTTGGTGCCTGGCGAAGAAGCCCCCGGCCTCGCTCGACCTCTGCCGTTCGGGGGCAGCCGACTCGTCCGGCGTCGGCTCCGTTGGTGGTGTCGCGTCTCCGTCAGCCACAGCCGGATGGTCGCGTATCGACGCAAGCGGGCGAGTGGAGCGCCGTGGACCGCCAGCCCGGGCACCCCTCCCACGCACGGCTGCCTATCGACCCTGTGGGTTCGTCGCCTGCTTCCAACGCAGCAGCGCGCTGACGATGATGAACAACGTCAGCAGCAGAAGCGCACCGCCGACGACATAGGCGGCGATGTTCCCGTCGGCGCTCAGGATCAGCAGGATCGACCCCACGGCCACCAGCGCCGAGACGACGACCAGCAGCACCCCGCGGACCTGCATGGCGGTTCGACCAACCGGCATGCCTGCCTCCTCGTTACCGTCGTCACCCGCTGAAGCCGCGCCGCCACTCCTGACGTCCTGCGGGGCGTACCTGAGCAGGCCGACCGCGAAGAGCCCGAACGCCAGGGCCATCAGCGCCCAGCCCGGCGCGGGACCGAACGTCCCGGTGAGTCGACCGAGGTGTCCGACCGCCAGCAACACGAGGAAGAGGCCGACGCAGAGGTACCACATCCCGGCGTCGCGCGGCCGCCTCCACGACATCCGCGCCGGCGCGGGCGGACGACCGGTGCGCAGTATCCAGAGTCCGTAGCCGGCGAGGATCAGGCCGCCGGCACCGGAGCAGACACTCCACCATCCCGGTACGTCCACGCTCGACACCTACCCGCAGGCCACCAGCCACAACCCTGTACGGACGAGGGCAGGTGCGGCCCCGTCGGGACCGCACCTGCCCTGTCGACTCGTACCGTGCTGCTGACCAGGGTCAGCGTCGTACCGTCCGACGTCGGCGGCTCAGGTAGAGGAACGCCATACCGGCGATCAGCAACGCGACGCCGACCCCGATGAAGGCGATCGTGTTCGTACCGGTGAGTGCCAGACCGCCGCCACCGCCGGACGCCGCCTTCTCGGCGTTGTCCTGGGCGGGCGGTGGGGCCTGGGCGGCGTTCGCCCCGCCGGCCGGCGACTCCTCGGCCGCCGACTCGGTGGCCGGAGTGGTCGGCCGGGCCGCGCCGGCTGCCGGCTTCTGCGGGGCCGGCTTCTGTCCGGCCGGTTCCTGCCCGTTGTCCGGCTGCTCCGGCCGGTCCGGCTCCTGCTCGGGGGCGTCGCCGCCGGGCTGTCCGGCCGGTGGCTGCTGACCACCGGGGTTGTCGGCGGGCGGCTGCTCGTTGCCGGGCTGTTCGGCGGGCGGCTGCTCGTTGCCGGGGTTGTCGGCCGGCGGCTGCTCCCCGCCCGGGTTGCCGCCGGCCGGTCCCTCGTTGCCGGGGTCGTCGGCCGGTGGCTGCTCCCCGCCGGGCTCCTCCGCCGGTGGCTCCTCGTTACCGGGTTCCTCGGCGGGCGGTTCCTCGGCGGGCGGTTCCTCAGCCGGCGGTTCCTCGGCGGGCGGCTCTTCGGCGGGCGGTCGCACCAGGATGCGGACCGAGTCGAGCGCGGGGATCTGGTTGGCGCGCACCATCATCGGAATCCGGTGCGAACCGTCACCGGCCCACGACGAGCACTGGGCCAGGCCGGCGGTGGGCAGGCCCGGCACCTCGATGATCACCGAGTCCGGTTCGTCGCCGCCCTTGCCGTCCTCCGTCGCGACGAAGAACGCCGGCACCGGGGCCGGGTCGACCGCCTCGCTCGTGCTGGTGAGCATCCGGCAGGCGGTGTGGAAGTGCCCCCGGACCAGACCCTCCTCGGTGAGCAGCGAGGATTCCAGGTAGTAGCCACCCCGCCCGGCCGGCAGGAACCGGTCCCGGACGAGGTTGCGGGTGCTCACCACGAGCCGGAACGGCTGTCCCGCGCGTACCGTCCGGGGCGCCTGGGTGATCAGCAGGGTCGGGTTCTGCTCCGCGCTGCCCACCTCGCCGAAGGCGGTCGCCACGCAGCGGCCGCCGTCCTGGAATCCGGTGTGCGCGGGAAGGTCGCTCGCCTCGCAGTCGTCGCCGAGGGCGTTCAGGCCGCCGCCCGGAGCGGCCCCGCCGGGGGTACCCGACGGCGTGGCCGGGGCGGTCGACGCCGGACACTTCTCGGCGGACGCCGGTGGCGACGCCTCGCCGGCGCCGGGAGTCTCGGACGCGCCGGCGCCGGGACTCTCGGATCCGCCGGCAGCCGGCGGCGGCGAACCGGGCTCGCAGCCGGGGGCCGCTTGCCGGGTCTCCGCGTTGGAGATCTGTGTGACACCGACCAGGCCACCGAACACGGCGAGAGCGGCGGCCACGGCGAGGAGGCGGCGGCGCTGGCCCGAACCGGTGGAGGCGCGACCGCGGTGCGACCGTCGCATGTGTATGAAACCTCCCGAAATCATGCGCTGCGGCTCGGACCGGTGGGGGTTCCGGCTGCCGTGCAGGACGACCGTCTTCCGATCGCTGGCGACCCGACAACGTCCGTAGGTCGAGGTCGGTGCCGCGTGGGCCGTCCTTACGCCGCACGCACACCGTAGGGACCGCGCCGTCGCCTGGCCAAACGCGGCGGGCGGAAATGCGGGTTTCTTGAACCAGAGATAATGGAAACTTATGGTCCAGCCGCCTCGACCGGGTCGACCGGTCAGCCGCCGCCGTTCGGTCGGCCGGACCCGTCCGGCCTGGTCTCGCCGCCGGGCGCGAGTTCGGCTACGGTGATCAAATAGTGTTCTCGACCCGTCGCCGAATCCTGATCGCCGTGCCGGCCGCCCTGCTCGCCCTCGGCGCGGGACTGTTCGCCGTGCTCCGGTTCACCGAGGACCGGCCCACCGAGCCGGCCGCCACCACCCGGGTGGTCCAACCCGGAGCGCCGGGTCAGGCCGGTCGTGCCCTCTCGCCGGCCGAGCAGTCCAAGTTGCCGCCGCCGCCGGCACACACCGAGGCCGACGTCCAGTTCATGCAACGGATGATCGCGCACCACGCGCAGGCCCTGGAGATGACCGCACTGGTCGCCGACCGCGCCGAGAACCCCGAGGTGTCGCTGCTCGCCGGCCGGATCCAGACCTCGCAGCGGGACGAGACCGCGCAGATGGAGCGCTGGCTGACCGAACGCGGCGCCGAGGTGCCCGGCCCGCACACCCATCACGCCGGGCATGAGGCGCTGATGCCGGGCATGCTCACCCCGGAGCAGCTCGGCCAGTTGCGGCAGGCCCGGGGCCGGGAGTTCGACCGGCTCTTCCTCGACTTCATGATTCGGCACCACAACGGGGCGTTGACGATGGTGCAGCAGCTCTACGCGGCCGGCGGTGGGCTGGAGCCGGCGACCGACCGCTTCGCCCGCGAGGTCAACGCCGACCAGGCGATCGAGATCAGGAGCCTGCGGGAGCTGCTGGCCAAGCTCTCCGGCTGAGACCACCGGCGACGGAGACCACCGGCGACGACGGACCGGCCGGCCGGACCGGCGCCGGCCCGACGCCGGGCCGGCGGGTCCGGGCCACGGGCCGGAGGATCCGGGTACGGGGGAGAGCCGCAGAACCGGCACTGCCCCCGAAACGCGCCGAGGGCGTGCCCGGCCGGAACTCCGACCGGACACGCCCCTGGCGGCGGTGCCTACCGTGGGTCAGTCAAGACTGGCGCACTGGCCGGCGACCGGTCCCCGGACCGTGTTGGCCGCACCGAGGTTGATCGGCGCCGGTGAGTTGCCGGTGCAGCTCAGCGGGCCACGTACGGTGCTGTCCGCGACGATCGGCTCGACCGTCCCGGTCCGGTTCGAGGTGAGTACCGCCGGCCCGGAGATCTCCGTCTCCACGATGGCGGTACTGCCCTTCGTACCGGTGATGCTCACCGGCCCGCGCACCGTGCTCCGGTAGAGATGCACGGCGGCCGCGTTCGACGCCGACACCGGCCCGGAGATCGACGAGTCGAGCGCGAGCAGCGAGGCACCCGGGCGGACCGTGACCGGGCCGGAGACGGTCGCCCCGGTCAGGCAGGTGACGCCGGTGACCGTCAGCGGTCCGTTGTGTCGCTTGCTGACGGTCGAGGTGCAGGTCCGGGCCAACTGGTCGAAGCGGGCCCGGGCCGTCGCGAAGCTCGGCGTCCAGGTGGTCCTGGTCTGGTGCTGCGCGTTGAACTCCGGCAGCCGCACCTCGCGGGCGGCGGCGATCTCGGCCGCGCTCAGGTCCTTGCTGGGCTTGAGGCCGAAGACGTCGAAGCCGCGGGCGATCTCACTGCCGTAGACCTGACCGTTGTACCAGTACGCCGACCAGAAGCCGCCGAGCATGATGCTGGTGGGGCTGATCGGTCCCCGGTCGAAGTACCCGATCTCGCGCGGGTTGGCCGAGTCGGTGAAGTCGAGCAGCGAGATGCCGCCCTGGTACCACGCCTGGGCCAGGATGTCCCGCCCCGGCACCGGAATCAGCGAGCCGTTGTGCGCGACGCAGTTCTCCTGGAGCGTCTGCGGTACCGGCAGCTTGTAGTAGCTGGCGAACCGCATCTTCCGGTCCACGATGTCGAAGATCGCGTTGGCGCCCCACTGCGGCTGGTCCGTCGTCCGGCACCGGGCACCGGTACCGCCGCCCCACTCGTCGGTGAAGATGACCTTCTTGCCGTCGTTGCTGAGCGTCGCGGAGTGCCAGTACGCGAAGTTCGGGTCGGAGACCTCGTCGATCCGTACCGGGTTGACCGGGTCGGAGATGTCGATCAGGATTCCGTTGCCCTCACAGGCGCCCGCCGCCAGGCCGAGTTCCGGATAGGCGGTGATGTCGTGGCAGGCGTCGGTGACCGGCGACGGGCTCCAGCCGCTGCCCGACGGGTGGGTCGGGGCCGGCGGGGTGTTCTGCAACCCGTCGACCGCACCGGTCTGCGGGTTCGCGAAGAGCCGGGGACCGCTGACGATCGCGGCCTGCTCGGGGGCGGCCACCGGGACCTTGATGACGTCGATCCGCCAGCGAGCCGGGTCGTCGCCGGCCGCCGGGGTGTTGTTGCAGCCGGCCATCGTGCTCGCCGGGCGGACACCGGCGGTGCCGGAGACGTACACGTAGACGTTCGCGCTGTCGTCCGGGTCGGTCACCAGGGTGTGCGTGTGCGAGCCGCGACAGGTCTGCACCGCCGCGACCTGCACCGGGTTCGCCACGTCGCTGATGTCGAAGACGCGTACGCCCTGGAAACGGGTGCCGGCCGCCGGGTTCGTACCGCAGTCGAGCCGGCCCCGGGTCTCCTCGACCGACATGAAGAGCAGATCGCCGTGGACGCTGAGGTCGCCCTGTCCACCCGGGCACACCACACTGGTGACCAGTGCCGGGTTGGCCGGCCGGGAGATGTCGTAGATGTTGAAGCCGTTGAAGTTGCCGATGAAGGCGTGGTCGCCGCCGAAGGCGAGATCCGATCCGGCGTAGCCGAAGTCACCCGGGTTGGCCGGGTTGACGAAGCCCGCCGGCTTGTCGAGGTGGGCCAGCAGTTCGAGGTTGCTGCTCGCGCTCTGCGCGTCCAGCCATCCGGCGCCGAGGCCGATCCGTGGGTCCGGCGCGGGTTCCTGGCCCGACGCCGTTCCCGGCAGCAGGGAGACGAGGAGTACGGCTGCCGCCGTCACGCCGACTATCCGGCGTCTCCTGCCTGGTGTGCGTTCCGACCGATAGGTCATGCGTATGTCCTCCGTGCACGATGCCCCAGGTGGTGGCGACGTGCGTCGGGGCGCGTGCACGCCGCGGTAGTAAGGACCGTACCGCGTTTGGCCCCAAAAAGATCATGGAAATATTCGCGCGGGACGCGAAAACCGTCGACAACCAGGGCCGACCGGCCGACCCGGTCGAGCCGAACCGCCGATCGACCGTCCCGACCTCGCCACCGTCCCCGTCCCGACCTCGCCACCGTGCCGTCCCGATCCCGCCACCGCGCCGTCCCCAGTGGACGGCCGGCCGCCGGGGATCGGGCCGTACCGCTATCCGGCGGCCGGGTCGCCAGGCGCCGCCGGCACCTCGTCGAGGCGACCGTGGCCCGTCCGGGACCGAGGAATCTGGTCCAGCAGGAACGTTTCGAGCCGGTCCCAGGCGGACTGCAACAACTCCGCCGGATCCTCGGCGGTCATCATGTCGCGCCCGGAGACGAAGGCGCTGCGGGTGAAGTACTCGCCGTTGGCGACGTAGCTCAGCTTGAGTACGGTGTGCCGACCGTGGGACTGGAGCGTCGGGATCAGCACCGGTCCCGGGAACGGCGTCCGGCAGTGCGGGCAGAGGTGGCAGGGAGCGCCGTCCCGCCGCCCGTCCAGCGGTACGCCGTGCCGGTCGCAGCGCCGGCACAGTCGCTGCCACGGCTGGCTCGGGGTGCCGCCGAGCCGGGCCGGCCCGATGGCCCGGGGCACCGGGGACGCTCCGGCTCGGCCGGGGAAGGCGGCCTGCCACGGCCCGGCGTACGGCGTGGCGCGGCGGGGATCGCCCAGTTCCCGTTCCAGCCGTCGCCAGATCTCCCGGATCCGTCCGACCACCTGCTCGGGCACCGGCCCCGAGCGGATCTCGACCGGGTCGTCGAGGTCCCGGTCGACGTACCGGTGCCCGTCGTCCAGCCGCAGGTGCCAACTGCCGGGCCGGCTGGCCCGCTCGAAGATCTGCGCCCGGTACGGGCCCTCGTACCAGGTCTCGGTGCGGGGGCCGACCAGGTCGTCGTCGTCACCGGCGGTGACCAGGTCGGGGCGCCACCGCATCGGTGTCGCCAGGTGGCCGCTTTCCCGGGTGTCGGTGTCGTCGCCGACATGGCTGGGTCGGCAGTCGTCCGAGCAGTACGCCGAGCCGTCGGCGGGTGCGGCGCCGCAGGGGCAGAGACCGGACATGGCCCGGTCGATCCGGTCGAGCAGGTTGGCCATGAGATCGCCGCCTCGGTGCGGGTGTACGCGCTCGGCTACCGCCGGTCGCAGACTCAACACATCCAAGAATATCGCTATCGCAGCGGACCCACGCGATCGTTCCGACAACCCCCGGCCGACCCGACCGACCCGGTCAACCGGCCAACCCGGCCAACCGCCCGGCCCGGCCCCGAACCTCCGGCCGCCCGGCCCGCCCCCGCACCTCCGGCCGGCCGAGCCGGCTGCCGGCGCGCTATTCCGCGCGGTCCTGGGGGTACCAGCGCAGCTCGACGGTGTTGCCGTCGGGGTCGGAGACGTAGATCGACATTGCCTCCCCGCGCGCGCCGAACCGGCCGACCGGCCCCTCCAGGACGGTGAAGACCCCCGACGCGATCACCTCGGCCCAGTCCAGCGGCTCCACCACCAGGCAGATGTGGTCGACGTTCGACTCGCCCCGCCGGCCCTGCACCAGGTCGATGATCGTCTCCGGGGTGACCCGGGCGGAGGGGAACGGCACCTTGCCGGCCCGCCACTCGTCGACCCGGACCGGTGCCAGGCCGAGGGTGCCGCAGTAGAAGTTCAGGGCGCGTTCCACGTCCTGCACGGTGAGTACCAGATGGTCGAACGCCTTCACCCGCACCGTCGTCACCTCGTCTCCAGTTCGCCGGCCCGGCGCAGCCAGCCGGTGAAGAGCGCCGGGTCGATCTCGTCGACCGAGTGCAGTTTCACCGCCGCCATCCGGCGGGCGCCCGGGACGAGTCGCCCGGACGGGTCGGCCAGCTCCTGCCCCCGCCAGAACCCGAAGGTCAGGTACGACCGGTACGCCTTGACCAGGCAGACCGGCCGCTGCCCGGGTCGGTCGCCCAGGCTCCAGGTCGGGTGGCCGTGCCACATCCCGGCGGTCGCCTCCGGCAAGCCTGCGTCGACGATCGGCCGGAGCTTCTCGCCGGTCTCCCGCAGCGGTGCGTCGAGACCGCGCAGGTAGTCGGTTATCTCGGTGGTGCCCATGTTCCTCCTGTCGACCACGCCGGTCCGCTCCGCCCCGGCGTGCTGGCCGAAATCCGGCCCCGTTGGTGACGCCTCTTACGATCCGCCCCGCGCTGACCGGGACCAAGCCGCGATCGGGCTACGATCGTTGAACCAGATTCAACGATGGGCGCCGACGTGCTGGAACGACACGAGATCGAGACCTTCCTGACCCTCGCCGAGGAGCTGCACTTCGGGCGTACCGCCGAGCGGCTCCGGGTCACCACCGGGCGGATCAGCCACGTGGTGAAGAAGCTGGAACGGCGGATCGGCGCGCCGCTGTTCGAGCGCACCAGTCGGGTCGTCCGGCTGACCCCGATCGGGCGGCAGTTGGCCGCCGACCTGACCCCGCTGGTGGCCGGGATCGACGACGCCGTACGCCGGGCCGTCGATGCCGGCCGCAACGTCAGCGGGCGGCTCCGGGTGGCGTTCCTGGGTGAGGGGACGGCACCGCTGCTGCTCAGGGCGGTCAACCTCTTCACCGAGCGCCACCCCGGGTGCGAGGTCGAGGTGCACGAGGCGCAGCTCGCGAACACCCGGTCGAGCCTGCTGGACGGCTCGGTCGACGTGCTGATCGCCTCGTACCCGTTCGACGGCATGATGAACGGCCCGGCGCTGCTGCGCGAGGGGCGGGTCCTCGCGGTCGCCGCCGACCATCCGCTGGCCGGCGCGCCGTCGGTCTCCCTGGAGGTCCTCGCGGATCATCCGGTGGTGCAGTATCCGGCGGTCACCTCCGCCCAGTTCAAGCGCGACCGTACCCCCGAGCAGACCCCGTCGGGCCGGCCGGTGCCGAAGGGGCCGGTCGGGAAGAGCTTCTCCGAGATGCTCTCGCTGGTCGCGCTCGGCCGGGGCGTCCTGCCGGTCGGCGAGCACAGCCGGCGCTACTATCCGCGCCCCGACCTCGCGTACGTGCCGATCTCCGACGCGCCACCCATCGAACGCGGCCCGATCTGGCTGGCCACCAACACCACCGCCCGGGTCCGGGAGTTCGTCCGGGCCGCCGTCGACGCCAACCGACCGACCCCGCCCGGCTGACGGTGCCGCTCACGGGGTCAGCAGCAGGACCCGGTCCGGCGTACCGGGCAGGGCGGCGAAGACCCCGGCGGCGTTGACCAGGCGGTAGCCCTCGCCGTCGACCGCCTCGATCCGCCACCGCACCGCCGGGCCGGCGCCGTCGCGGGGACCGAGCCCGAGGCGTACCCGGCCGTCCCGGCCGGCGGTCGCGGTCAGCGGCCGGTCCGCGCCCCGGTTGACGATCCGGAAGTAGCCCTCCCCGACGGGCAGGAAGCGCCAGAGCTGGCAGTCGCCGGCCCGGGGCCGGTCCGCGACCACCCGGCCGGCCGAGCCGGGCCGCCAGGCACATCCGGGTACGCCCCAGACCCGCTGCCCGGCCACGTCCGCGATCAGCACCTCGCCGACCGGTTCGAGGCGGAACTGCTGGCAGGCGTTCTCCAGCCAGCTCCAGACCTGCACCGGGGTGCCCACGCCGTCGCAGCCGGCCGCCTCCAGCACCCGTCCGGCCAGCCGGTTCTCGATCCGCGACCAGCCGTCGGTGGTCGGCAGCAGCCGGAACTTCTGGCAGTCGTTGTCGAGCCAGCCCCAGAGCGCGACCCGGGCACCGTCGGCGTCGACGCAGCCGGCGATCTCGGCGACCTTGTTGCTCGACCGGTGCAGCAGGCTGACGTACCCGTCGCCGCGGTATTCCGGCCGCCACTGCTGGCAGGTACCGGCCGACGGCTCGACGATCCGGACGTCGGCGCCCTCGTACCCACAGTCCGGTACCCCGACCGCCGCGCCGCCGGCCCGGTTGACCAGCTGGAACCAGGCGCTGCCGCGACCGACCCGGATGCTGCCGGACCGCGGGTCGCCGAGCCGGGGCCAGCCGTCGGCCCAGGTCACCGGGCGTACCGAGAGCTTCGGCGCCCCGGCGTCCGTGGTGTCGTAGTAGTGGTGGGCGAACCAGTCGCCGCCCGGGCCGGCGAAGACGTCCCCGCCGCCGGTGCCCCGGAACTCGTTGTAGCCGCGCAGCAGGTCGGTGCCGCCACCGGCGAGCAGCGGCACCCCGTCCCGGTCCAGGTAGGGGCCGGTGAGCTGGGCGGAGCGGCCGACCACCGTGCGGTAGTCGGCGTTGACGCCCCGGCAGCAGAAGTCGAGGCTGGCGAAGAGGTAGTAGTAGCCGCCCCGGCGGACGATCGCCGGACCCTCGATCGAGGCGCCCCCCGGGAGGCGATGTGGTGCAGTGTCCCGTCGGCCGGCATCCCGGTGCTCCGGTCGAGCCGGCGGATCCGCAGGCCGTCCCAGAACGAGCCGAACGACAGCCAGGGCTGGCCGTCGGCGTCGAAGACCACGTCCGGATCGATGGCGTTGAAGGTGTCGGTGCCGGACGAGCGCATCACCATGCCGTGGTCGACCCAGCCGTACGCCGGGCTGGCCGGGTCGAGCGTCCGGCTGGTGGCCAGCCCGATGACCGAGTTGTTGGTGCCGAACGACGAGGCGGCGTAGTAGAGGTGGTAGGCGCCGTCGAAGTAGCTGAGGTCGGGGGCCCAGAAGTCGGCCGGGGTCACGCCCAGCTCGGCGACGACCCAGGCCGGCGGGGTGTCGAAGACGGTGCCGAGTTCGGTCCAGTGCAGCAGGTCGGCCGAGCGCTTGATCGGCAGGTAGCTGCGGGTGGCGGCGTCGCCGGTGATGACGGTGTAGTAGTACCGGCCCTGCTTGATCACGGTCGGGTCGTGCGCGATCGGGTCGGCCGCGATCCGGCCGACCGGGGCGGGTGCCGGAGCCGGTGCGTCCGGTCGTACGGCGCCGGCCTGCGCGGGCGCGCCGCCGAGTGGTACGGCGAGCGCGGCGACCAGCCCGACCACCGCCGTACGGGCCAGCCGTCCGGAGCCGCCCTGCCGGCCGCGAGCCGGTCCGGGCCGGTGCCCGCGAGCCGGTCCGGGCCGGTGCCGTGCCGTGATCGCGCGAAGCATGGCCGCTCCCTCCGCCAGACCGTCGTCCGCAGTGGACGGAGTCGGCTGAGCACGACGGTGGCACGACGGCCTGTCCCGACACCATCGTCCTGGCGTCCATAACCGCGCCGCGCGGCTGCGGGGAGCCGGCGGGAGCGGCGCCGGTCCTGTGCGGTGCCGCCCCGGTTACCGCTTCCGGTCCGGATGACGGTCGACGAAGGCCATCCAGGGATCGGCCTCCGGCGTGTCACCGCCGGCCCCGGTCCCCGGTCCGGCTCCGCCCGGTGCCGCTGCCGGAGTCGATGCCGGTGCCGCCGGCGGCTCTCCACCCACACCGCGCCGTGCGGCCGGTGCCGGAGCCGTGCCCGGAGCGGCCGGTGCCGGGGCGGCGCCCGGAGCGGGGGTGGTCGGGGTGGGTGCCGCCGGCACCGCCCCCGCCTCGGCGCCGCGCCGGGCGGCGAGCAGCGCCGCCAGGGCGGTGGTGATCGGTACGGCGGCGATCAGGCCGATGGTGCCGACCGCGCTGCGTACCAGCTCCTGGGCGATCAGTTGACTGGTGAGCAGCTCGCTGACCGGGGTGGCGGTGTCGGCGGCGAAGAGCAGCATCAGCGGCAGGGAGGCGCCGGCGTACGCCAGCACGATCGTGTTGATCACGGATGCGATGTGTGCCCGGCCGATCCGGGTGGCCGCCGAGTAGAGCCGCCGGAACCCGTAGCCGGGGTTGGCCAGCGCGAGTTCGCTGACCGTGGCCGACTGGGTGACGGTGACGTCGTCGAGTACCCCGAGAGAGCCGATCACGATGCCGGCCAGCAGCAGGCCGCGCATGTTCACCTCGCCCTGGGTGATGGAGAGGTAGTTGGAGGTCTCGTCGGCGATCCCGGAGAGGTGGGCGGCGGCGGTGGCGATCGCGGAGAGCGCCGCGGTGATGGTCAGGCTGACCAGGGTGCCGGCCACCGCGACCGTGGTGGTCATGCTGAAGCCGTGCGTCAGGTACAGCACGGTGAGCATGATCGCGGCGGCGCCGACGATGGCGACCAGCAGCGGTGAGCGCCCGTCGAGGATGGCCGGCACGATGAACATCAGCAGCACCGCGAAGGTGACGCCGAGCCCGGCCAGGGCGCTCAGGCCGCGCCACCGGCCGAAGGCGAGGACGGCGAGCGCGAAGACCGCGCCGAGCAGCCACAGCTGGGTGGAGCGCTGGTGGTCGATGATCGAGTACTGCCGCTCCGGGCTCTCCTCCAGGTAGAGCAGCACCACCTCGTCCCCGGCGGCCACCCGGACCGCGCCCGGCCCGGACGGTACGTCGGTGCTGACCCGCTGTCCGGCGCCGACGCCCTCGGTCAGGTCGACCGTGACCGTGCCGCAGTCGGTCGGTGCGCCGGTCGGCAGCTCCTCCCCGGGGGGCGGCCCGGGACACGGGGCCGACTCGACGGCGACGACCGTGCCGAGTACCCGGATCGGTCCGTCGGTCGGACCGGGCGGCGGAGTGTCCCGGGGCCAGAGCAGCGCCATCGACACCAGGGTGAGCACCGCCACCGGGATCAGCAGGGCCAGACTCAGCCGGCGCGCGGCCCGGCTGGTCGGCCGGCCGGCGCCGGGCAGGTGGCTGTGGGCGTGTTCGGAACTCATCGGCTCGACTGCTGGCCTTCCTCGTCGGGACGGTCGGCGGGGGCTCCGCCCGAGCATCGCAGCCGGAGGCACCCGACGGGCCAGCATGACACGCCGCCGACCGGCCGGACGAGGTACCGGCGGGGTCAGCGGATCAGGACGTCGGTCAGCCGCTCGGCGGTCTCCTGGTTCAGCGGACCGTGCCCGAGCAGGAAGCGATACCAGAAGAGCCCGTACGCCTGGTCGACCAGGAGTTCGAGGTCCAGCTCCGGGCCGAGTTCGTCGCGTTCCCGGCCCCGCCGGACGATGGCGTGCAGCGCGTCCCGGCGGGTCTGGGTGAACTGCCGGAACAGTTCGGCGGTGCCCGGGTCGCGGGCCGCCTCGGCGGCCAGGGTACGCAGCACCGCCGCCGTCGCCGGCTCGCCCGTACGGCGGAACGTGTGCGCCAGGTAGGTGCAGAGGTCCTCGCGGAGCGATCCGGTGTCCGGGACCGGCACCAGCGAGTCGCTCCAGTCGGTCAGCGCCTCCAGCAGGACCGCGCCCTTCGACTGCCACCATCGGTAGATCGTCTGCTTGCCGACGCCGGCCTCGTGGGCGATGAGGTCGACGGTCAGCCCGCCGTCGCGCGGGGTGGTGAGCAGCCGGAGCGCCGCGTCGAGGATCGCCTGCCGGGCCTCCTCGTTGCGGCGCCGACCGGTGTGTGCCCGGCGGTGGCCGTCCGGGGAGCCGCTGGTCGTCACCGCACCAGCATATGATTTGTCGGAACTGTCGGTCTCGGTAATGCGGTTCGGCGCGGTCCCGGCAGTGCCGTTCCGGGTGCCGGTGCGGCCGTCCGGGGTGGCCGGCCGAGCGGCGTCAGCTCCGCCGGGGCCCGGGGCGCAGGAAGTCGACGAGCACCTCCCGCCACCGGTCCGGGCTCGCCAGGTGCAGGTCGTGCCCGGCCTCGGGGATCTCCACCGCGCTGACCGCCGGATGCCGGGCCATCCGGGCGTACTCGTGCGGGTCCAGCCAGCCGCGACCGCCGCGTACCACCAGCGTCGGGCGGTCGAGCCGGGCGAACTCCTCCCAGCGCGGCCCGACGGCGGCGGCGACCGTCCCGACCATGACGTCCCGGTCGAAGGCCGGGTACCACCCGTCGCCCCGGTGCCGCAGACCGGCGGCCCAGGCGTCCCCGACCAGGCCACCGCCGAGGTACCGGGCGGCGGTCTCCCGGTCCGGGAACGGCGTCGGCCAGCCGGCGAGCCAGCGCCCGATCCGCTCCGGGGTGCCGGCATCCGGTCCCTGCGGACCCGCCTCGACCAGCACCAGCCGGGTCACCAGGTCGGGGTGGCGCGCGGCGACGAGAAGCGCGGTGTGCCCACCCAGCGACTGACCGATCAGCACGGCCGGACCGGTGACGGCCAGCGCCGCCGCGACGTCCGCGACGTGGGCGTCCCGGGAGACGTCGGCGGGGCGCCGCTCGCTGTCGCCGTGACCGCGCGGGTCGAGCGCGTGCACGTGGTGCGTCGCGCCGAGCCAGGCGGCGGTGCCGGACCACTCCCCGGCGTGACCGCAGAGACCGGGCACGAGCAGCACCGGCGTACCGGTGCCGCCCAGATTGTGCAGCGCCAGCCGGGTGCCGTCCGGGGCGTACAGCTCGGGCATTCGCCGGACGGTAGCAGGGCGACCCGGCCGTCCACGATCGAGTACTTCTCCGATCTGTGCCGCCTCGGTAGGTTTCGACCACCGTGGCCGGTGGGGAGAGACTGTGGACATGGGCGAGATAAAGGTGGGTACCTCCTCCTGGGCCGACCGGTCGCTGCTCGCATCCGGCTGGTACCCCCGCTCGGCCAACACCCCGGCCGGGCGACTGGCCTACTACGCCGAGCGGTTCGGCCTGGTCGAAGTGGACACCACCTACTACGCCGTACCGGCGCCGGAGACGACCTCGGCCTGGGCGGACCGTACGCCGCCGGACTTCACCTTCAACGTGAAGGCGTTCGGCCTCTTCACCGGGCACGGGGCGGAGCTGGCGGCGCTGCCCCGGGACCTGCGCCCGGACGGCCGGGACACCGGTCGGGTGCGTCGCCGCGACCTGCCGTCGTCGACCTACGACGAGCTGTGGCAGCGGTTCCGGCAGGCCGTCGCGCCGATCGCCGGAGCCGGCAAGCTCGGGGTACTCCTCTTCCAGTTCCCGCCCTGGCTGGCGCACGGCGAGAACGCGAAGCGGCGGATCCTGGACGCCGTCGAGCGCTGCCGGCCCTGGCGGGTCGCGGTCGAGCTGCGCAACGCGTCCTGGTTCGACGGCGACAACGCCCCGGACACCGTCGGCTTCCTGGCCCGGCACGACATCAGCATGGTCAGCGTCGACATGCCGCAGGGTCACGAGTCCTCGGTCCCGCCGCTGCTGCTCGCCACCGCCGAGCCGGCGGTGATGCGCTTCCACGGGCACAGTCCGGAGTGGAGCATCGGGGGCAAGGAGGACCGGTTCCGGTACGCCTACGGCGACGACGAACTCGCCGCCTGGGCGGAACGGCTGCGCGACCTCGCCGCCGAGACCGACGAACTGCACGTCCTGCTGAACAACTGCTGCGCGGGGCAGGCGCAGCGGGACGCGGCCACGCTCGCCGCGCTGCTCGGCCCGGAGGCGGACTGGCCCGGCCGGTACGAGCGGCGCCGCGCCGCCCTGCGGGTGGTGCGATAGCGGGCGGCGGGCCGGGCCGGGCCGGGCCGGAGTCAGCCGTCAGCCGTCAGCCGGCCAGGTCGGCGGGGTCGGTGTTCGCCCCGCAGAGCAGTACGGCCAACCGCTCCCCGGCGACCGGCCGGTACGCCCCGGAGAGGAGCGCGGCCATCGCGGCGGCGGTGCCGTGCTCGACGGCGATCCGGTAGTTGCTCCAGAGCAGCCTTCGCGCCTGCACGATCCGCTCGTCGCTGACCAGCAGGCTGCGCACCCCGGCCCGGACCGCCACCTCGTAGGCGATCGCGCCGACCCGGCGGGCGCCGAGGGCGTCGGCGGCCACCCCGGCGACCGGTACGTCGACCGGCCCGCCCGCCGCCAGCGCGGCGTGCAGCGCCGAGGTGCCCTCCGGCTCGACCGCCACCACCTCGGCCCGACCGTCCAGTGCGGCGGCCACCCCGGCCATCAGCCCGCCGCCGCCGACCGCCACCAGCACGGTGTCCAGCTCGCCCGCCTGCTCCCACAGTTCCAGCGCCAGGGTGCCCTGACCGGCACAGATCTCCGGCTGGTCGTAGGCGTGACAAAACAGCGCCCCGGTGTCGGCGGCCCGCTTGATTGCGGCGTCGTACGCCTCGGCGTACTCGGTGCCGTGCTGCACCACGGTGGCGCCGAGCTGGCGCAGCTTGCCGACCTTGACGGCGGGGGCGGTGGTCGGCACGTACACCTCGGCCGGCACGCCGAGGGACCTCGCCGCGTACCCGACGGCGGCGCCCGCGTTGCCGCCGGAGGCGGTGACCACCCCGGCGGGCGGCAGTTCGCCGCGCTCGGCGGCGGCCAGCATCCGGTTGAACGCGCCCCGCGCCTTGAACGACCCCGAGTGTTGCAGGAACTCCAGCTTCAGCCAGAACGCTCCGGCCGGTCCGGCGAGGTCGGGTTCCACCCGGGCCAGCGGCGTCCTCCGGACGTGTCCGGCGATCCGGGCCGCCGCGTCCTGCACATCGGTACGGGTGATCACGGTCGTCGCCCCTTCCACCTGGTACGCCGTACCGTATCCCCGGCCGCCGGAGGAGACGGATAGGGTGTGGGCCAAGCCACCCGGTCCGCTCCCGGACCTCGCCCCGGAGGTCGCGCGATCATCGACGGCAGCACTCTCCGGCAGCTCGCCGGCCGGGTCTGGATCTCGCCCGGCGACCCGGACCCGGAGAACGTCCAGGCGGCGGTGGCGGTCGTCGCCGACGAGCGGGGCAGCGTCGTCGTCGACGCCGGGCACAGCCCTGGGCAGGCCCGGGAGGTCCAGGCGGCGATGCGGGCCGCCGGGCTGCCCCCGGCCAGGTGGCTGGTCTACACCCACCACCACTGGGACCACGTCTGGGGTGCCTGCGCCTGGCCCGGCGTCGAGATCGTCGGGCAGGTCGCCGGGGAGGAACTGCTCCGGCAGGAGGCGGCCCGGCCGTGGAGCCACCGCTACCTGCGCGAGCAGGTACGCGCCAACCCGCGACTCGGCCCCAGCTTCCGGGCCCGGGCGCTGGCCATGGACGACTGGGTCGACTTCACGGTCCTGCCGCCGACCCGCACCTTCGACGCCGAGCTGACCCTGCCGACCGGGGTACGACTGCGCCACGTCGGCGGCGCGCACGCCCCCGACTCGACGGTGGTGTACGTCCCGGACGCCCGGGTCGCGCTGCTCGGCGACTGCTTCTATCCGCCACCGGCGCACCTGCGCGGCCCCGACGACGGCACCGACCTGGCGATGCTGCGCGACCTGCTCGACGACGACTACGAGTGGTACCTCGACAGCCACGGCGAGCCGACCACCCTGGCCGAGGCCCGGCAACTCGTCTCGGGCTGAACGCCGGCCCGCCGCGGATTCCGGATCGCCAGGCAACCTTCCCCGACCCTGTCACGTGGTAGGACCGTGACGGACCGAGCAGGGCCGCCGTCGGCGGCCGACACCTCATTCGTGGCCTTCGTGGAGTCGGCCTGGCAACGCCACCTACGGCTGGCGCTGCTGTTGACCGGCGACCGCTGGCAGGCCGAGGAGCTGTTGCAGGACAGCCTGGTCAAGATGTACGAACGCTGGCGCAAGCTGTCCCGGCACGACGACCTGCACGCGTACCTGAGACGGGTGCTGACGAACAACCACACCTCGCTGTGGCGGCGGCGCCGGCGGGAGAACCTCGTCGCGGACGTACCCGACCGGCCGGCGCCGGCCGGTCCGGAGGCCGACGCCGACGAACTCCGCCGGGCGCTGCGGGCGTTGCCGCCGAGACAGCGGGCGGTGGTGGTGCTGCGGCACTACGAGGACCTGTCCGAACGGCAGGTCGCCCAGGTGCTCGGCTGCTCGGTCGGCACGGTCAAGAGTCAGTACTCGCGGGCCATGGCCAAACTGCGGAGCCTGGTACGCGAGCCGGTTCTCGAACGGAACAGGTGATCTGGGATGAACTCTCTCGACTCGCGGCTGGCGAGCGGACTACGTGACCTGGTCGACGGCGAGCCGCTGTCGGCCGCCCCGACCGAGCAGATCCTCCGGCGCGGGGTGCGGGCCCGGCGGCGCCGGACGGCCGCGATCGTCGGTGCCTCCTGTGCGGTACTGGCGGTCGGGGTGGTCGCGGGGACCGCGCTCACCACTGAGCCGGCGGCACCGGACCGGCCGGCCCTCGTCGCGGAGGCACCGACGCCCCGGCTGGAACTGGTGGCGGCGATCACCGCGAGCGAGAACGTGAGTTACCGGGTGAAGGCGACGGTCACCTTCAACAAGTCGCACGGCGACACCCGCGCGCCGGACTCGTCGTACACCTCGGAGGGGGCGTTCGACCCGGCGACGACCACCGGATACTCGCGGTTCGACGGGGTCGAGCAGCAGCGGCTGGTCGACGGGGTGCTCTACACGCACACCATGGGCGGGCAGTTCGTCCGGGAGTCGGGCAGGACCGAGCGGCTGGCGTTCGACCCGCACGTGCTGGACGGCGCGCTGAGCGGCTCGGCGGACCGGGAACGGCTCTTCGAGGTGCTGCGCCAGAGCGACGCGAAGGTCACCAAGAAGGGCGACCGGGCGTACCACTTCGAGGCGACCACGAAGTCGGACCCCGGCACCGGCCCGGCGACCGTCCGGCTCGTCGGCGACGTCACGGTCGACGCCGACGGCCGGGTCCGGACGCTGCGCTACGAGTGGCGGATGACCGGGCGGACCACGGCGGAGCCGCCGACCGAGTTCACCCGCGAGGTGCGGGTGAACATGGAGTTCTCCGGCTACGGGGCACCGGTGACGGTCGAGCCGCCGGCCGACGTGGTCACCGGGTAGTCCAGCCCGGCCCGGCTGGCCGGGGACGACCGCTCCGGGCGGTCGGCCCCGGTCAGCGCGCGTACTCCGAGATAGAGGAAGGGCAGCAGCAGGAGCAGGTCGGCCACGTGCGCGATCATCGGCTCCCGGGTGATCCGGCTGAGCGGGAACGCCAGCGCGCCCAGGCAGAGCAGTACGCCGACCGGCACCGGTGCCGCGCGCAGCTTCAGCAACGCCACGCCGAGGGCGAAGAGGGCGAGCGGGAAGAGCGGACCGGCGAGCCAGTAGAGCGACCAGGCGGCCAGCGGATGCTGGTCGAGCAGCTCGATCGTGCTGGCGTGCGAGGCGTCGAAGAGTCCCTCGTGGATGCTCTGCACCCCGAACGCCACCCCGCCGACGGCGGCGAAGACGGTCAACGGCATCGCCACCGCCACGTAGCGGGGTGCGGCGGCGCGGAGCCGGTCGTAGAGGCCGATCAGGCCGACGAGCCAGCAGGCGCAGGCGAGCGCGGCGAGCGTACCGCCGGTGATGCCCTGCGAGTCGGGCTCCCAGAAGAAGCCGGAGACGAAGTTCAGCAACGGTCCCAGAAGAAGAAACATGCCGGGAACGCTACGAACGGCCGGCCGCCGCCGGATCCGCCCGACGGCGCCGCCGACTACCGCGGTCGTCGTATCCCGGCGAGCCCGCCGCGGTAGGCGAAGACCACGAGCTGGGCCCGGTCCCGGGCGCCGAGCTTGCTCATCGCCCGGTTCGCGTGCGTCTTGGCGGTGGCCGTACTCATCCCGAGCCGGGCACCCACCTCCGCGTTGGAGAGTCCGTCGGCGACCAGCGTCACCACCTCGCGTTCCCGGGCGGTCAGCGTGTGCAGGCCGGGTACCTCCGGACCGTCGGCGTAGGCGGCGATCAGCCGGCGGGTCACCTCGGGGGCCAGCAGCGCGTCGCCGGCCGCCACCACCCGGACCGCCCGGCGCAGCTCGTCGGGTTCCAGGTTCTTCAGCAGGAAGCCGCTCGCCCCGGCGTGCAGTGCCGCGTAAACGTACTCGTCGAGTTCGAAGGTGGTCAGCACGACGACCTTGACCCCCGGCAGCCGGTCGTCGGCGAGGATCCGCCGGGTCGCGGTCAGCCCGTCGGTGCCCGGCATCCGGATGTCCATCAGCACGACGTCCGGCCGGTGTGCCCGGGTCAGCGCGATCGCCTCGTCGCCGTCGGTGGCCTCGGCGACCACCTCGATCTCCGGTGCCCGCTCCAGCAGCACCCGGAAGCCCGCCCGGACCAGCGTCTGGTCGTCGGCGAGCAACACCCGGATCGTCGTCATCCCGGCAGCCACCCCCGTACCTGGAAACCGCCGCCGTCGTCGGCCGGACCGGTACGCAGCCAACCGCCCAGCCCGGCGGCCCGTTCCGCCATCCCGCGCAGGCCGTTGCCGGGCGGTCCGGTCGGCCCCCGGCCGTCGTCGGAGACGGTGAGGTCGAGCCCGTCGCGGCGGTAGCCGAGCCGCACCTCGATCCGGTCGGCGTCGGCGTGCCGGACCGCGTTCGCCACCGCCTCCTGCACGATCCGGTACGCGGTCGCCTCCACCGCCCGGGGCAGCGGACGCGGCGTACCGTCCTGCCGCAGTACCGCGCCGGTCGTCTCGGCCAGGGTGTGCAGCCGGTCCAGGTTGGGTGCCGGCGGTTCCGGCCCGGCGGCGCGGGTGCCGTCCCGGAGTACCCCGACCGCCGCCCGCAGCTCGGTCAGCGCCTCCCGGGCGGCCCGCCGGACCGCCTCCAACGCCGCCCGCGCCTGCACCGGGTCGTCGTCGAGCACGTCGGCGGCCACCCCGGCCTGCACGCCGACCACCGCCAGGGTGTGTGCGGTGATGTCGTGCAGCTCGCGGGCGATCCGGATCCGCTCCTCGACCACCCGCCGCTGCGCCGTGCGGTCCCGTTCGGCGGTGAGCAGGTCGAGCCGGATCCGCCGGCTCCGCACCGTCTCGCCGAGCAGCAGTACCGCCACGAAGACCACGGTCGAGCTGTCCAGGGTGGCGTCCAGCGGTCCCACCCCGGCCACCATGATCCGGCCCTGCGCGTCCAGCAGGACGAAGAGTCCGGCCAGCGCCAGGCCGAGCCGGCGGCGCGGGGCGACCGCCACCGAGTAGAGCGCGACCCAGACCGGCGCGGCCGGTGCGCCGCCGGGATAGCGCGAGACGTGGTAGAGCAGGAACAGCCCGCCGACCACCGCCAGCACCGCAGCGGGCCAGCGCCGCCGGGCGAGCAGGGCCGCGGCCATCGCCGTGCCGAGGCCGTACGCCCAGAGGTCCGGCGCCCGGTCGCCCGGCTGCACCGCCACGACCGCGATCCGGTACGCGGTGACGGCACCGGCCGCCGTCGCGATCCCGGCGTCCACCGCCCAGCGCCGCCACCGGCCACCGCCGAGCGCCACCGCGGCCACGGCTGCGTCCCTCACCCGGCCACTCTACGAAGCCGGGCACCCGGAGACGTACCACGAACGCGGTAGCCGGGGTGGCCGGGCCGGGTGGGTATCGGGCTTGACCCTCGACCTCGTCGAGCCGGCAGCATCGGTGGCGGCACACGGCCGACCAGGGGAGTGGACGAACGATGGAGCAGGGTACCGACGAGACGATGGCGAGCATCATCGAGGCGGTCGAGTGGGGGCGGGCCGGGCGTACCGAGGCGGCGCGCGAGCGGCTGACCGAGCTGTGGGGACGGATCGGCCCGACCGGGGACCCGTTCCACCGCTGCACTCTCGCGCACTATCTGGCCGACCTCCAGGCCGACCCGGCCGAGGAACTCCGTTGGGACCTGCGGGCGTTGGAGGCCGCCGACTCGCTGACCGACGATCGGGTGCAGCAGCACCACGCCAGTTTCCAGGTCGCCGCGTTCCGGCCGTCGTTGCAGCTCAACCTCGCCGAGGACTACCGCAAGCTGGGTCGGCCGGACCGGGCCCGGGAACACCTGGCCCTGGCCCGGCAGAGTCTGCCGGCGCTCGGCGACGACCCGTACGGCCAGATGATCAAGGACGGCGTCGAACGGCTCGGGGCAGAGCTGGGCACCGCCGAACCGACGGCCGGTCCCTGACGGGCCGGAGAGGATCCGGAGACGGCGAATGGGCCAGCCCCGGGGTGGGGCTGGCCCATTCGGTCGTGCGTTATGCGGAGTATCCGCGTTCGGCGGCCCAGTTGGCGAGGGTGATGGTGCTCATCCAGTACTCGCTCTGGTTCGGGTTCGCCCGGTCGGGGCCTGCTTTGCGAAGCTGACGAAGGCTCGCCACGGTGCGGGAGCGAACGACAGCGTGCCACCTTCGCGGTCCTTGGTGTCCCGGACGAGTACGACGCCGGAGAGGTTGTCGGCGACTTCCACGCAGGCGCCGCCCGAGCCGTTACTCCGGCTGGACTTGCGCCACACTGCGCCGGACTGGTCAGTCATCGCTCATCTCCTTGCCGATCATGCTTCCTGCCGGTGTGGCCCGAGGGGGGCCGGGCGAGTACGTCGGCGGGTCAGCCGGTCGGGGCCTGCTTTGCGAAGCTGACGAAGGCTCGCCACGGTGCGGGAGCGAACGACAGCGTGCCACCTTCGCGGTCCTTGGTGTCCCGGACGAGTACGACGCCGGAGAGGTTGTCGGCGACTTCAACGCACTGCCCGCCAGCCCCGTTGCTCCGGCTCGACTTTCGCCACACTGCGCCGCTTAGTTCGCTCATCGCTGCATCTCCTTGGCGATCTGTATCAGTAGGTCCGCAGACTGTTCCGGGTCGAGTGACAACCCTTCGAGCACCTTCCAAGCAACAGCGTACGTCGCTACCTCCTTCGGCCTGTCCAGGTACAGGGCACCGGTCAGGGACTCGCTGTACACGGTGGCAGGCTCGGGGGTCCGGAGACCGGCGGTCGGAAACTCCAGGATGACGAACCCACCGTTCGTCAGCGCGTAGTTGGGTGGAGCGGATCGTGGTACGACACGAATGGCTGCGGTGCCGTCGCTGACCTGCGTGTGCAGGTGGACGAGCTGTTCCGCCATCCCGGGAAAGGGCCGGCGCAGCACACTCTCGTCCACGATCACCTCAAGGCGGGGCGGGAACGGGTGTCTACGCTTCAGAATCTTCTGGCGCTCCATCCGGACCTCAACCAGGCGTCCGACCTCGCGGGGTGGTAGATCCGGGTGCGATCGGAGCAGAAATTCGGCGTATTCCCTTGTCTGAAGCAGGCCGGGCAGTGCTGCGGGTTCCCAGTGGCGGAGGCGGGAGGCTGCCGCCTCCAGGCCGACGTACAGCTCGAACCAGGCCGGCAGGGTGTCACCGTAGGCGTGCCACCACCCCTTCGCCTTGGTCTCGGCGGCGAGCTTCTTCAGCGCCTCGGTCATCTCGCCCGAGGTGCCGTAGAGCCGGCACATCGCCTCGACGTCCCGCGCCTTGACGGCGGCCTGACCGCCCTCGATCCGGTACATCGTGGAGCGCGACCATTCGAGGTCGGTGCCGGCGGCCTCCAGGGAGAGCCCGGCCTGTTCGCGAGCCTGCCTCAGAATCCGGCCGAGTTGCCTGCGCGGTATGGACGACCCCGCGTCCGTCATCACCGGACCTCCTGTCTCAATTTGAAGCAATCAGTCGATCGATTCTGGGACTGTTTTCGGTGGATTGTGAAAAAGGAACGACTAGCGAGGGATGCATCAGCTTAGACCGTTGCATGTCTGTTGTGGGGGCACCGAGAGTGGCAGCAGCAGGACCGCTCGGTGACCGTCAAGCGCCCGGGTGGAACTCGCATCGGGAGCCGGTCTCAGCTCTCCCCACCGAGACCGGCTCCCGCCAAAACACCCGAGGAGGTATGTGATGAGGACGCTCTACCGGTCGCTGATCGACTTCCTGATCGACTTCCTGGTCGGCTCAGGAGTGCGGCATCGGCGGGACTGGCGTCGCCTCTGGCGGTACTGCCGGTGCGGCCTCCGCTGGCGGTGCCCGGACTCGGTCGAACCGGTCCCGATGTCGTACGCGCCGAAGGTGCCGCCACTCTCCCCTGCCGAGTACCGGGCGGCCGTGCGCGCCTCGGCTCCCGCGCGCGTCACGGCGGACAGTGCGGTGCCGCCGGCTCGGCCCAGGGCGCGAAATGCCCGCGATCCACTGTGGAATGTGCCATCGCGGCGACCCCAGACGGGCCGGGGCAATGTGTTGACACCCGGGCCGGTCGCACGGGCGCGTCGAGCCGAGAAAGCCCGATCGGCGCTGCCATGATCGGCCGCGAGGAGCGTTGGCGGCGGCACGTGCCGGTGCATCCCTCCTACCGGTGCCGGTACTGCGGCGCTGACTGGCCGTGCCAGGACGCGCGGCTGACGCTGCTTACCGGGTTCCGGGGCGATCGGGTGGGCCTGATGGTGTATCTCGGCAGCCACCTTGCCCGCGCTCTGCAAGACCTGCCCGAGGTACACCCTGCACTGCTCGCCGGCCGGTTCCTCCACTGGGTACCGCGCCGCCGCTGACCGACCCCCTCATCACTCGGTGCCCGCCCCGAGCTGTCGATCTCGCCGTGGTCTTGGCAGCTCGGGGCAGGTTCCTGCGGTATCGCCCCGAACCCCATGCCCGCCCAACGGTTGTGCGGCCCTCACCGGCGGGCCGCTCGCTCCACGGCAGGTGGCTGACGAGTTTTCCGCTGGCTATGACGATGCGGTGGGCCCATCGGGACGCAGGCGCTCGCGGACGCGGTCGCCCCCCGACGAGCTGGACGCGCGTCGTTCCCCGGGCCGATCAGTACCCTGTCACGCGCGGTAGTGAGGCCACAGTCAAAGCCCCTGTCACGCGGACGCTGAGCACGGCGACAGGCTCGGTCCGTTCGACATCGACGAAAAGGCAGAATTCGTTCCGTAGGAACCATCCGGGCCGCTGGCATCCGGCGTCGTCACGCAAACGCTCCCAACCCTTGGTGGCGACCAGGTGCGTCCAGAGGCGGTCCGTAAGCTCCTGCACCCTGGCCTGGTCGGGTGAGCCGATGAGGTAGGTATCGGAGCACGTCTGCGAGCCGCAGTCTCGGTCGGCGGAGACCAGGGTCAGGTCTTTCGCTAATGGCAGCACGAGACCCGGTGTAGGCGAGTCGAGGCGCAGGTCGAAGGCGACGGCCGCAGGGCTGAAGGTACAACAGCCGCAAAGTGCTGACCAGGCGACGAAAGCTGTCGTCAGCAACTTAGCCGCACCCGGGCCCGCCACCGATCCTCGCCGGTTCTGTCCTGACTCCAGGCGGGGGCCAGCGCCTCGACGCTGCGAAAGCCATCGATCGGCCAGGAGGGCTATGGCGCACACTGCGAGGGTGGTCGGTCCCCAGAGCACCAACCCTTCGTTAGAGTTTGGCAGACCCTGGCCCTGCAGTAGCTCGAAGGTGACGGCGAAGAGGAGGGTCAGAGCGGCGGACAGCCCGACTCCGAATACGATGCGTACCACCCGTACCCGAGTCAGCATGATGATCAGCAGCACCGGAGGGCCAAGCCACAGCGGCAGGCCAAGGTACGCGACGGGTGGCGGCGTCTCGATCACCGCCGGATCGTACGGTTCGTCTCCGCACCGTGGTGTCGTTCGGTGTACCGTGCCGGGTCGCCTCAGCCGAGAGTGAAGTCGGCGGGTAGGTTGCGCACCGCCAACGCCACCGCGTCCTCCGCCGTTGCGGTCTCGCCAAGGTGTTGCTGCCGGTAGCCCGCGCTGACGGTGTAGTCCTCGCCCAGCCCGGCAAGTATGCACACGGGAACGATGGTGAGCTTGGGCCGGATGCTGGTGGAGAACCGCAAGGTCCAATGGCTCTTGAAGGGGTAGTACTGCCGTAGCGCCGGCTCGGCGTACGCGGCCTCGATCAGCGCGTGGTGCTCGGGCCAGTCCACCTCCGCTGCCTCTTTACGCAGGCACAACCACTCCGATTCGATCAACCGGGCCGGATCGCCGTCGGGCACCTCGAACCGTCCGGTCAACCTCACGAACGGTGCGACCCGGGCAATGCCGGTCAAGGGAACCCCGTCGTGCCACGCCTGCGCGGCACGGACGATCTGAGCGAGATCCAGCGTCTCTCCTTGGATGAGGGGCAGACCTTGGGCACGCTCACCACCCCAGATGGCCCACTGACGCTCCGCGTGCCATGCGGACCCCCGCAGTTCCTCGCGGTGTGGGACAGCGGTGGAAACGACGGCGTTGTACATCGAGCGGGACTCCGTCCCCGATACGGGAACAGACAACCCTTGCTCGACGGCGACCGCTCGCAGTGCCGCCGCAAGGCTCCCGTGAGCAGCAACCTCCGGATAGAGAACATCAGGATCGGGGTACGTGGACATGGTTCACGATTCTGCCGCGCCTCGGCAACACCGCGACAACCACCAGACGGCCGGGTCACGGCATCAGCTTCTGCCGCCGTCCGTGCGCACCGACTCAGCGATCGGCCGGCGCTAATGCGGAGTTGTAGCGTTCCCAGACAGCGGCCCGCTCCTCGTCTGTGGCTGCGGCGTGCAGCGCCGTTACCAGCTGGTCGACCTCGGGAGTCATGACGGCAATGACGTCGGCACCCTCACTGTCGACGGTGGCGAACGTGTGTGTCGTACCGGCGGGAATGGTCACGTGATCGCCTTGCTGAAGGATCCTCCGTTCGGCACCGACCAGGACCTCCAGACGACCTCGAAGCACGACGAATCCCTCGTCGGAGCGGTCGTGTCGATGAGGTGGGGCCTGATCTCCCGGGTAGTGGGCCAGGTTCCATCGCCGCATCACGAAGTCGGTCACGGGGATGAACGTACCCAACCGGCCTGGTCCTGGTGGTCGACAGAAGGTGCAACCAGTGATCTTGAGTTGAATTCGCCGCAGCTGACCCGATCTTTTGTCACGGTCGGTGGGTCCTTTGCGTACCGCTCAGATCGGTCAACGGCGCACCCGATAGCGCAGGTGAAGCACCCGGTTGCCCTGAATCACCACGTCAGGATCCTCCAACAGGTGCTGCGCGTCGACCGACCCGAAGTAGCGCTTGCCGGACCCGAACACGACGGGTACGACGTCCATGCGCACCTCGTCGATCAGGCCGGCGGCAAGCACCTGGCCGCCGACGTCGCCAGCGGCGACCTCGACCATGCGGTCACCCGCAAGCTCCTGCGCCTTGGCCACGGCTGCCTCGATGCCGTCGACGAAGTGAAACGGCGCCTCGGGGTCCCAGCCCTCGGGCGCCGGCCGGTGCGTCACGACGACCACGTGGTCGATCCCGCCCGGAGGCTTCCCGTCCCAGCCGTCCGTCAGGTCGAAGACGTGGCGGCCGACGACTGTCGCCCCGATCTGGTCCCAGTACGGCCGGGTGTAGTCGTAGGAGGTCTGCGACACCTTCACCGCGCCGCTCTCGTCCAACGGGACGTCACCGTTGGACAACCAGTCGAACAGCGGTCCGGGCTGGTCATTTTCGTCCGCGACGAAACCGTCCACCGACACCGAGCTGTACATGACCACTGTGCCCACGGGGCTCTCCTCTGCTCTGGAATGCCCCTAAATTAGCGTGACGTAGGCTCTCGCTCTTGTAAGAAATCAATCCGCCGGCAGCGGCCAGCCGTCCAGCGCGTGACCGGGATGTTCGCGCAGGAACCGCCGGCGGATTTCGACGTACCGGGTCGGCGTGAGCCCGGTGAACGCCCGGAACTCGTGCCCGAAGTGGGCCTGGTCGAAGTAGCCCGCGCCACCGGCGAGGTCGCCCCAGTCGATCGGAACGGCGGGGTTGATCGCGAACACGGTGGCGGCGAAGCGGTAGGTGCGGGCCAGTCGCTTCGGCGTGACGCCGATCAGCTCCTTGAACCGCTGTGCCAGATGAGTGCTGCTGACACCGGCTGCCACGCTCAGGTCGCCGATCGCCACCGCACCGTTGGTCGCCGCGATGACGCTGCTCGCATGGCTGACCAGCCCCAGGCCGGCGGTCTCGCAGAGCCGTCGCATCAGCTCCTCCTCGAGCAGCGTCAGCATCTCGTGCGGTCCGTCCGCCGTGGCCAGCCGATCTCGCAGCTCGGCAATGGCGGGCCGGCCCCAGACCTGCTCTACCGTCACCGGCCGGTCACACAGCTCGGCCGCGGGCATCGGCAGGAACGGCGCCAGCCCCCACGGCTTGAAGTGCACGCCGACGGACCGGGTCGGGAGTGGGTAGCCGAATTCAAATGCGCGGCTGGGCGTGGTGACCACGCAGCCGTCGGCGTACTCGGCCGTCTCGATGTCGGCACCGGCGCGGATGCGGAACGGCGCGCCGAGGTTGACGATGAGCAACGCCGCCGGCATCGGCGGCAGCGTCAGCCGAGCGTACGGCGGCGTACCCTCCAGGTAGTAAAGGTCGTCGATCAGCCCGTCCAGCGGCGGTCGCGACACTCTGGACACGTACTCCACACGCACAGCATCGCCGACGCCCCGCCGGCATCGCGCGCCGGGATGGTCCAGCCCGCGCTGCCGCCAGCATCGAGCCGGCGCCGACCGCCGCTCTCATCGACATCGATTTGGCGAGGCCAGCCAGCCTGAATCTCGTAGACGTGGTCCGCTCCCGTGGCTACCGTCGCACGGAAGCATGCCCGATCGGCGAGGACCGGTGCTGGCCGGAGCGGTACCTGATCCGTCCCACGGCTCTATGCGGTGCAGCGTTACGTAGCCACGGCGACAACGAGCCACAGGGCCAGTGCCACGTAGCCCGTGAAGACCGCCCACTTCGCGAGCACCGCGAGGAACGGGTGGGCCACCCGGAACGGTACGGGCAGGCCCGGGATCGCCGCGCGGACGGTGTCGAGGTTGTCTCCCAGAGGTTGCCCGAATACCCGGACCAGCCCTCCGAAGAACTTGATCGTACGGTCGACATTCCATCGCGGTTCCCATAGAGACAGTGCGACCGCGCCGTCCCGCCCCATGACGATGACGACCTGGGCGGGCACACCGGCCGGACCGTCGAACGAGAGGACGTGGGCCGCCCTGATCTCCGTCCGCGGGATCACGATGCGCTGCCGCCATACGTTCACGTGCACCAGGCACTCGTCGTCGAACTCGAGCCGGAGGTTGCGTCGGCGCAGCGCGGCATAGATCCATCCGGCCAAGGCGGGCGGCCACATGATCATCAGCACTCCCACGGCGGCCGGAAGTCCGACCGTGAGGCCGCCCACAATCGCAGCCGGAACGCTGAACACGAGCATGATCGGCTCGGCCAGCGAGCCCAGAGCGGCCGGACGGGGGCGCAACGTGGCAGCGGCGGTCACCCTGACCATTGCAGCGGAACGATGCAACCTGATCGGACACGGATCAGCGTTCCTACCTACGCGCGGGCGTCCAACCCTGGACCGGCAACCCTTCAACCCCGATCCAGGTGTCTCGGCCGACCCATCGGCTGCGGCGTCCGATCATGTCGAGAACAGTCATGTTCGGAACGCCCTAAAATGTGGCAGGTGGGGTGGGAGGCACTCGAGCAGTGGGGTGAAGACGCCGCTCGCATCGAACGGCTTGCTGGCGGAGTCGCCAACGACGTGTGGATCGTGCGCGTCGACGGGCGCCACGCGGTCGGTCGTCTCGGTGCCAGGAGCGACGCCGACCTCGCGTGGGAGACCGAACTCCTCCAGTACCTCGATCGCGCAGGTCTGACTGTGCCGGTGCCGATCCCGACTACGGACGGTCGGCTGTTCGCCGACGGTCTGATGGTGATGACCTACCTGGAGGGCGGACCGCCCGAGACGCAGGCCGACTGGCGTCGCGTGGCCGGTACCCTGCGGGAGCTGCATCGGCTGACGCAGGGCTGGCCGCAGCGCCCAGGCTGGCGATCGTCGACCGACCTCTTGCACGCCGAGACCGGGACGAAGATCGATCTCGGCGTGATGCCCGCT
Organism: Plantactinospora sp. BC1; assembly: GCF_003030345.1. Classification (NCBI taxonomy): domain Bacteria; kingdom Bacillati; phylum Actinomycetota; class Actinomycetes; order Micromonosporales; family Micromonosporaceae; genus Plantactinospora; species Plantactinospora sp. BC1. The sequence goes on along the minus strand of NZ_CP028158.1, from coordinate 7,074,836 downwards.
GAGGGCGTTGTCCGATGCCGAGCCGCGTGGGCCCGGCTCGCCGGGCGTCAGACATGCGTCGTCCACGGCGACCCCAACCCTGGCAATGTCCGCATGACCGCAGATCAGGTCGCGCTGGTCGATTGGGACGAGTCACACGTCGACGTCCCCGACCTCGACCTCGTGTTGCCCGACAATGCTGCCGGCCTCGACGACGACGCGTACGACGTTGCCGCACAAGCGTCGGCCGCATGGGAAGCCGCCGTCTGCTGGGACGACGAGTACGCGGTCAAGCGGCTTGCCGAAGTTCGGGCGGTCTGAAGCGCGTACGAGGAAGGGACAGTGTTGGCCGAGCTGCAACGTTGCGGCTGGACGGTTGTCGACGCCCGATAGAGCGGCGACGTCACGACCCTGGGCCGGGGCGCATCCGATGCCCGGGTACCGCAGAGTTCGGTGAACCTGCGCGCGTAGGCCGCGCTGCTCCGGCTCCGGAGAGCGCGACGCATCCCGGCACCCCACCCGCGATGGACGTCTGGCATCTGCGGCCATCCGTGCGCACCACCCCATCCGGAGCCGTAGCGGCCGCGAATTCGGTGTTCGGTGTTCAGTTGTTCAGTGTTCAGCCAGGGTGATACGGAGCGAGACGAGATTCCCTGCGGCATCGCGGTCCGCGTGTACGGGGAACAACCCATCACCCCAGCTGGTCATGGCGAACAGGATCTGGGCGTCGCCGATGGTGATGGGGCCGGTCTCGTTGTCGCTGGCTCGGACCTGCCGCATCACCTGCCAGTGGTGGGAGTGTGGACGGAAGTCGACCACCATTCGCCGGCTGGGCTCGGCGTTCATCCATGCCTCGATGGTCGTCGCGCGGCGCAGCGCGGATCGGATGGGTAAGTCTGTCCAGCCGTAGCTGCCCTCGTCTCCGGCGGCGGTCAGGGGGTCGGCGCTGAACTCCACCGCCGCCTCGGCGGCGGCAACTCCCCAGAACGCGACGTCGGCCAGGCCGTCCAGTGGTTCATCGTGACGCCACTGGGCGAGCGCGTCAGGGTCGGCGAATGCCAGTCGGGCGGCGTCCACGCCGACCAACCCCACGCCGGTCGTCGTGGCGACCGGTGCGTCACTCACCCGGAGGATCATCTGCGACCAGCCGTGCCACGGCCCGTCGGAGCGTTGGGCCTCGAGCCTGACCGGGGCGCGGGTGGGCAGCCCGTCGACCGCCACCGCGGGCAGGCCGAAGACCAGGAACCCGGCAAGGCGTTCGACCGCGCACCGGCGGGCCCGCTCACGATGCGGTACCTGGGCTGCGGCGGGTTGCAGGGTGGCGTCCCACCGGTGCTCGCGGCAGTGCTGCGCGAACAGCTCCGTCCAGTCGGCGGTTCGTGAGGCGGGAATGTCGTAGTGGTATCGCGTCGGGCGTCGTGGGAACGACGCCGCGGCACCTTCGGCATCGGGTCCGACAACGGCATAGTCGACAGCTCCCGACACGTCTGCGCAAACCTGCGGATCGTCGATACCAAGACCGCGCGGGTCCAGTTCGTTCGGCGAGCGCTGTCCGGACCACATGCCGAGGATGCCGCCGTCAAGGATCACAACCTCCCCGGACGGACAGCTGATTTCGCCCAGCACGACGATCTCTCCCATGGCGCGGCAGTCTACGTACCCGCGAGCACTCAGCCCCGGCAGGAAACGGGGGCAGTCCCAGCGGCACCGACAGGACCGGACCGGACGGGACGCTTAGCATCGTCCCGATGAACACTCCCGAGATGCGACCCGACGACGTCCGCACCAACGAGGCCCGTACCGCAGAGGCTCTGCGCCTGCTGTCCGGCACGCCGGTCGGACTCGACGTCGCCGTCAAGGGACTCAGCCGCGGCAGCGGTGTCTACGCCTGGTGGGCCGCTCCTTCGACCTTTCCCGAACTCCCCGGACCGCCGAACGGGCACGTCCCGTCGCTACGGCTGCTCTACCTCGGTCGGGCGACCAGTCTGCGGGGCCGGATCCTGCGCACTCATCTCCGGCGCTCGGGCAGTTCGACGCTGCGCCGCACACTGGCCGGGCTCCTCGCGTCCGAGGGCTACCGGACGACCTGGACCAACCGCGTTGTCCTGGTCCCCGAGGACGAGGCACGGTTGACCGCGTGGATGTACGCGCACCTGCGCCTCACCTGGGCCGAGGACGCGGAGCCGGCGGCCATCGAGGCCGAACTCGTCCGGCGCCTGCACCCGCCACTCAACGTGCACGGCGTCGACCCCGAACACGTCCAGGCGGCCGTGGTCGCCGCGAAGAACGCCTACAACACCAGCAGCCGCCCGGCCGAGCCTGCGCCGTGACCGATTGCCCTGCGCGAGCAGGTACCGATATGGCCCGGCCCCGTGCACGCACGAGCCGAGGTGAGAGTGGTCGGGGCGGCTGATTGCGCTTCTGGCGCGATGGGCGCGACGCCGGTCGGCGCTTTGGATCAGTCGAACGTGATGCGGGTGGCATCGTCGGGTATCCACGGGCTCGCTTCCGAAATCCAACCCGGGTCGTACTGCTGCACGGCCTCGATGAATTCAGTCGGCGGCCGGTACGAATGGGCGGTGACGTAGTGCCAGATGAGCGACGGTGCAGCGAACATCACGCCCGGCCCTGACGGTACCCTGATCTCGGTGTGTCCCAGCAGGAGCCCGCCGTTCGGATGGTCCACGGAGAGCATCGAACCCTCTGAACGATCCGGACAGAAGGGGCACCGATGAAATCCGCGCATCGTGTTGATACGCGGTGCCTCGATGATGTCGAGCAGCGTGTTCACGAACCAGTTCGGGGTGGGTCCCTCGTCGAACTTGTGCGAGGCATCGAGCCAACCGACGTTGATCCGCTCGTATCCGGGCCGGAACTCAAGCCATCCCCAGTCCATCTCGATGATGTCGACGTCGCTATAGCGGTAGGCGCTCAGGTCCTCGAAGTAGGCCACCTGACATTCGTACCAGGGTGGCTGGGCTGCTCACCGGCTCGACAGTGAGCATCCGCCCATGCCGCTGGCCGGCGGGCCGTATCACGCTCGCTGAACGGTGCACCAGTGGCTGAGCATGCCGAGCACTAAAGCGTTGGGTGTTGCCGTGGCTCCCTACGGTCGGTCAACTGTCGGCTGACGCCAAGGCAGGATCGAAGGGCTATCGGTACTCGCGTCCTGGCCCATCCGGTGCCGAGCTGAGTTGCGGGTCGCCGGGGTCGTCCGGCTGGTACGTGCGGTTGCCAGAGCAGTCGAGCCACCGGTCGAGGGCCATCACTCCCGGAGGGCGTGAGGACGGAAAAGGAGAAGAGCCTCTTCCCGTACGTATCCGACGGGGAGAGGCCCTTCCCACAACTCACAGGACCAGCAGCGTACCGCTGGTCAGGTTGATCTCCTTGCTGGTCAGGCCGGTCCAGTCGGTGGCGAGGAGCAGCCGGTCGCCCTCGGTCAGGGTGACCGCCACACTGTCCCTACCGCCGAGCGGGCCACGGTCGGTACCGGTGATCCGCAGGCTCAGCCCGGTGGCCACCGTGACCGGTCGGCGGGGGTCGGTGACGTCGTAGAGACCGGCCCGGGTGCGCAGGTCCAGGCGGTCGACACCGGCACCGGACCGTACGCCGAACGAGTCGAGCCCGACGCCCCGGATCTCGTACCTGCGACCCTCCGACCGGAAGGAGAGAGTCGTCGTACCGGTACCGCCGAGCCGGGTCTGCGCGACCAGCACGCTGAGGTCGACCCGGGACTTCGGCTCCACCGGGTACGCCCCGGCGGACCTGGTCGGGGTCACCGAGCCGCCGCCGAGCACCACGGAGGTGCCCGCCCTGGTCACCTCGACCCGCGCCTTCGTGCTGCCGGCGTAGTTGCCGCCGAGCGTGACGGTCACCTCCGAGCTGCCGGTCGGCAGGCTCGCCGTGCAGCTCGCCACCGCCCCGAAGTCGTCGGTGCCGAGCGGTGCCGGTACGTCGGTGCAGAGGGTCCGGCCACCGGCGGCGAAGGTCACCGTCGCGGTCGAGACGTCACCCGGCCACGGTTCGGCGCCGGAACCCGGCGGGATCTCCCGCAGGGTGGCCTGGAGCAGCACCTCCGCGCTCCGCCCGGACCCGGAGACCAGGGTGTCCCCGGTGTAGGCCAGCTCGGCCGCCTCCGGCAGCACCCGGACGGTGAACGAGACCGTTCCGGTCTGTCCGTGCTGGTCGGTGACGGTCACAGTCACCGGGTAGTCGCCGGGAGCGGCCCGGTTGTTGCCGACGACGCCCCAGACCGCCGGTGCGCCGGCCTCGTCGGGTTCCTCCGGCGTCTTGGCGCCGAGCGCCAGGCCGGCGGGGAGCCCGGTCGCGGTCGCGGTGAGCTGTCCCGGACCGCCGTCCGGGTCGGTGGCGGTGACCCGCACCTCGGGCAGGATCGGGTCGCTGTACTGCACCGTCACCACCTCGCCACCGTCGAAGGTCACCTTCGGGGTGGCCCGGAGCGTGAGGTCGGCGTCGTTGAGGTCGAAGAAGACGTTGCCGACCGCCTCGATCTTGATCCGGGCCGCCTTGGCGCCGACGTTCGGCAGGGTCACCGTCTCGGCGCCGTCGTTGGCGGTGCGCTCCGCGAGGACGTACCCGAAGGTCTTTCCGCCGTCGACGGAGAGCGAGATCTTCACCTCGCTCACCCCGACCGGCGCGGCGTCCGTGCCGGCCACGTCCCAGCTCACCGGCAGCGCGGCGCCGCCGGTCAGGGTCTGCGCGCCGGACTGCGAGGTGACCAGGAACGGTCCGGCGGCCGGCGCCAGGGTCAGCGCGGTGTCGGCGCTGCCGATCCCGCCCGCGCCCGGGTTTCCGTCCCGGGCGGTGAGCCGGAAGTGCAGGGTCCGGTCGCCGGTGAAGCCGACCCAGTCGGCGGTGGGCAGGAACTCCGAGTAGCAGTCGACGATTTCCGGCGGCACGTTGCTCGCCCCGCCGCTCACCGGTGGCGGCGGCGCTGCCGGGCAGGTGCCGGTCTTCGCGTTGGTGTTGTCGGCGGCGATCTGGGCCAGGTCCGGGAAGACCCGGGTCGGGTCGGTGGTGACCGCGTTCAGCCCGGGGGAGTGGTATTCCAGCGTGTCGGTCGGGCTGACGATCGCCGCCGTGCCGAACTGCCGGAACAGCGGGCCGTTGGTCTTGGTGTTGCTGACCAGCGCGGTCCCGGCGGTGCTGCCGCCGCTGACGCCGCCGCGGTCGTTCTGCTCCCAGAGGTACGTCACGGTGTCGCCGTCCGCGTCGGTGGCGCTGCCGGTCAACGCGAACGGGGTACGGACCGGAATGGTGTACGCGGCCGGCGCGGTGACCACCGGTGCCGAGTTGCCGGTCTGCTCGACCCGCCAGCCGCCGTTGTCGATCGGGCCGCCCTTGACCGTCTCGCCGACGAACCCGTCCGCGCCGCTGGCGTTGGTGACGGCGAGCGTGCCGACGTTGACCGCCGCCACCGGGCCGCTGGCGAAGGTGACCTGGAATCCGGTGTCGTCCAGCACGCCGGTGCCGCCGAACGGCGCGACGGCGACGAGCGCGCCGGCCGGCCAGCCGGGGATCGCCTCGATCGCCGCCTTGATCCCGGCCGCGCTGTAGTTGGCGCCCCGGACGATCGGCGCCGACTCGGCATCGCCGTAGCGCAGCGTGAACGAGTCGCCGTCGGTGTCGAAGTCGCGCAGCGAGACGTTCTGGACCTCGTTGACGGCCGGCCGGGCCGAGCCGACGTACGTGGTGATCTCGGTGTAGCTGCGCTGCGACCAGTACGGGTCGCTGTGCGGTTGCAGGTTGTCCTGCTGGCAGATGCCGGCGTACGCCATGATCGACGAACCGCTGCCCGGCTCGTACGAGTTCGCGGGGCTGCGGTTGCCGCCGGAGCAGTTCCACTGGGTGCCGTTGAAGGTGTGGTTGCCGGCGAACTGGTGGCCGATCTCGTGCGCGACGTAGTCGACGGCGAAGAAGTCCCCGACCGGGGTCGGCAGGCCGGTGCAGCCGCGCGCCTTGTTGGCCCCGCCGACCACGCCCAGCCCGGCGATCCCGCCGCCGTTGACGCCGAGCCCGATGTGCCCGACGTCGTAGTCGGACGCCCCGACGAGCTGGCCGAGCACGATGTTGTTGCGGTTCAGCGTGCCGCCGGCACAGGAGGCGAGCTGCGCCTCGGTGTAGCAGGGCGCCGCACCGCACGGCCCGTTCGCCCCGGTCGCCTCGGCCGGGGTGTTCAGGTTGGTCTTCTCGGTCTCGTCGACCAGCACCAGCCGGATCGCCGTCTCGTCCTCGTAGATCTGGGTCACCCGGTTCACCAGCGTCACCTTGGCGGCGGTGACGTTGGCCGCCCCGAAGTAGCTGGCGTAGGACGGGTCGGTGACCAGGGCGAGCCGGTACGTCCGCAGTGTCACGTCGCCGCCGGCCGCGCCCGGGGCCGCCCCGACCTCGTCGGCGAGCGCCTCGGCGGTCTGCGCCACGTCCTCCCGCTCGACGAACGGCTCGTCGGGGTTCGTGGCGTCCTGCACGTAGTAGCTGGCGTACCGGCCCTGGTCGGCGCGGCTGTACGGGTCGACGTACCAGGCGCCGCGCTCGGACCGGACGGAGGCGTGGAAGCCCAGCGGGGTGAGGTCGGCCCGGACGGTCGCGGTCGGATCGTCGACCCCCCGGCCGGCGTACGTCCGGATCTCCGGGTGCCGGGCGGCCAGGCCGGGCGCCATCACCGGCGAGTCGACCAGCGCGAACCGCTGGAACGTACCGTCCGGTGCGGGCAGTGCCACGACCAGGGACCGGGCCGGGGAGGTGCCGGCGCGCTCCTCGGGTGCCCGCTCCAGAGTGGCGGCGAGGCTCGCCCGGTCCAGGGCGTACCCGGTGAACCGCTCGGCCTGGATGTCGGTGGGCCCGGCGGACCGGGCGGCGCTGGAGCCGTCGGCGAGCCGGGTCCACGGGTTGGCCGGCTGGCCCGGCGCCGAGCTGGCCGGGGTGGAGGTGACCAGCACCGGGAGTACGCCGGCGGCGAGGGCGGCCACCGCGAGGGTGGCCAGGCGTCGGCGCGGTGCCGTCCGACCGCTGGTGGCGGCGGGTGTCGAGGGGGTCGTCAACTCTGTCTCCTTGGGACTACTCCGAGCGCCGGTCGGTCGCGCGGGCGTTCCTGCCACCCGGCCAGGTCCATCGACCAATGTGCAGGGGTGATCCGCACGATAGGCGCCCGGACCGGCCGGGCAACAGTCTCCACGCGGCCGGAACCGGGATCGACCATCGTGGCCGGCGCCCCCGCAGGCCCGGCCACGGTGGTGTATATCTGTGCTTCTGGATGCCTTGCGACGGGGGAAGCGGATGAGATCGACACGGCGCTGGTTGGCGGTCACCTCGGCGGTGCTGGGCGTACTGGCCACGTTCGGTGTGCCCGGTGCCGCGCTGGGGGCCGGCGGTCTCGGGCGGGAGGCGTCCGGAGTCGCGGCGGCCCGGCCGGCCGAGGCGGGTGTCGGGGTCGCGGCGGTACCGGCCCGGACAGTCAAGATCATGACTTGGAACGCCTGCGGCAACAACTCGGCGTGCAAATACTACGAGGACCCGAACGGGCTGATCGGGACCATCCGCTGGCACATGCGCAACCACGGCACCCCGATGGACGCGGCGATCGTCCAGGAGGTGTGCAGCTCCTTCGCCAAGCCGCTCGAATACCAACTGGAGGAGCACTACGGCTACGGCTGGGACGTCCGGTTCGCGCCGATCAAGCTGAAGCAGAGCGCCGACCCGGCGACCTCCCCGGACAAGCAGTGCGTACGCGGCCGGGGCGACTACGGGATCATGCTCGCGGTACCGGACGAGAACACCTGGTGGGAGGCGCGCTACCTGCCGTCGGCCGACGGTGCGGAGTGGCGGGTGGCGATCTGTGCCACCGTCGAGTCGTGGTGGGTGAAGCTCTGCAACGCCCACTTCTCCTACAACGGCGACGACGCCTCGTACGCGTTCCGCACCCAGCAGGTCGCGGCCTACCAGGCGTACGTCTGGCCGTCCCGGTTCCGGGTGATCTTCGGCGGTGACCTCAACCTGCAACCGCCGGCGAATGTCAGCTATCCGGGCGGCGGGGTGTTGCCGCTCTACGACTCCTTCGTGGAGTGCGCCCAGGCCGGCACCGGTTCGCCGCGTACCGGGCCGGGCACCTACTACACGAGCACCCCGCACGACAACGCCAACACCATCAAGATCGATTATCTCTTCACCAACGCCGGACTGCCGCACACCTGTGGCCGGCCCGGCTCCCCGGTCGAGTCCTCGGACCATCTGCCGATCTGGATGACGGTCGACCTGCCGGCCACCTGACCCACCCGCCCGGCGGGGCTGTCCACGCCGCAACCCTCCGATCGGATAGCGTCGTGGCCATGCCCGAGACCGGTTATCCCTGGCCGATCGAGACCACCCGGCTGGACAACGGCCTGCGCGTGGTGGTCAGCGAGGATCGCAGCGCCCCCGTCGTCGCGGTCAACCTCTGGTACGACGTCGGCTCACGACACGAGCCCGACGGCCAGACCGGCTTCGCCCACCTGTTCGAACACCTGATGTTCGAGGGTTCGGTCAACGTCGCCAAGACCGAGCACATGCAGTTGGTGCAGGGCTCCGGCGGCTCGCTGAACGCGACCACCAACCCGGACCGGACCAACTACTTCGAGACGCTGCCCTCGGAGCACCTGGCGCTCGCGCTCTGGCTGGAGGCGGACCGGATGGGCGGCCTGGTGCCGGCGCTGACCCAGGAGACCCTGGACAACCAGCGCGAGGTGGTGAAGAACGAGCGGCGGCAGCGCTACGAGAACGTCCCGTACGGCGACGCCTGGCTGCGCCTGCTGCCGCTGCTCTATCCGCCCGGGCACCCCTACCACCACGCCACGATCGGCTCGATGGCCGACCTGAACGCCGCCGACCTGGCCACCTTCCAGGCGTTCCACACCACCTACTACGCGCCGAACAACGCGGTGCTCACGGTGGCCGGTGACGCCTCGGCCGACGAGGTCTTCGCGCTGGCCGAGCGCTACTTCGGCAGGCTGGTGCCGCAGCCGGACATCCCGCCGGCCCCGGACGGCCGGGTCGTGCCGAGCATCGGGGCGCCGGTCCGGGAGACCGTCACCGCTGACGTGCCCGCCCCGAGGGTCTACCTGGCGCACCGGACCCACCCGTTCGGCGGCCCCGGCTACGACACCGTGACCGTGCTGGCGACGCTGCTCGGCAGCGGCCGGGGCAGCCGGCTCTACCAGCGGCTCGCCGACGGCGCGCGGCTCGCCCAGCCGGACAGCATCGGCGCGTTCGGCGTCGACCTGGCGTACGCGCCGGCTCCGATGATCGTCACCGCCACCGCCCGGGACGGAGTGACCGCGCAGGAGTTGGAGGCGGGCCTCGTCGAGGTGCTGGACGGGCTCGCCGACGGGGTGACCGGAGCCGAACTCGACCGGGCCAAGGCGCTGCTCACCACCGGCTGGTGGCGGCAGCTCGCCAGCGTCGACGGCCGGGCCGACATCCTCGGCCGGCACGCCACCCAGCTCGGCGACCCGGCCCGGGCCGCCGACCGGCTGCCGGGCTGGCTTTCGGTCACCGCGGAGCAGGTGGCCGCGCTCGCCGCCGAGCTGCTCCGGCCCGAGGACCGGGCGACCCTGACCTACCTGCCGGAGACCGAGGAAGAGGCGTCATGAGCGAGCCGGGTCCCATCCTGATCACGGAACGGCCGCCGACCGGGGCCGCCCGGCCGTACACCTTCCCGACGGTGGTCCGCCGGACGGTGGCCGGGGGCAAGGTGGTCGCGGCCCACCTGCCGGGGCACCATCTCGCCGTCGCGGTGCTGCTGCTCGACGGGGGCGCCGGGCGGGAGCCGCTCGGCCGGGAGGGCCTCTCCGGGGTACTCGCGAAGGCGCTGGAGGAGGGGACGACCCGGCGCGACTCCACGGCGTACGCGCTGGCGCTGGAGGGGCTCGGCACCGAGCTGACCATCGCCACCGACTGGGACGCGTTTCAGGTCAGCGTGCTGGTGCCGGTGGATCGGCTGCCGGCGGCGGTGGAGCTGCTGGCCGAGGCCGTCCGGACCCCGCGGCTCGACCCGGCGGACATCACCCGGGTACGCGACGACGAGGTCACCGCGCTGCGGATGTACTGGGCCAACCCGGGGCCACGGGCCGACGCCGTGCTCCGCGCCGACCTGTTCGGTGCGGACCAGCGGCACGGTCGCCCGATGGACGGCGATCCCGATTCGGTGGCCGCGGTCACCGTCGACGACGTCACCGCGTTCCACGCCGCCTGGCTGACCCGGTTCGGCACCCTGCTGGTCGTCGGCGACCTCGACCGGATCGACCTGGACGTGCTCGGCACCACCGCGTTCGCCGGTGCGGACGGTGCGGTGCAGCCGGCCGGTCCGCCGCTGGAGGTGCCGGTCCGGGACGAGCGGCGGATCATCCTGGTCGACCGGCCCGGCTCGGTCCAGTCCACGCTGCGGCTCGGGCACCCGGCACCGCACCGGGCCCACCCGGACCACGTGCCGATGGCGCTGGCCGCCACGGTGCTCGGCGGGGCCTTCACCTCCCGGCTGAACCACCTGATCCGGGAGGTACGCGGCTACACGTACGGGATCAGGGCCGAGTTCGGCCACTCCCGGCGGTTCGGCCGGTTCGTGGTCAGCTCCGGGGTGCAGACCGCCGTCACCGCGCCGGCCCTGGTCGACGCGGTGGGCGAGATCACCCGTACCCGGGACGCCGGGGTGACCGAGCCGGAGCTGGCGGTCGCCCGCGCCTGGCGGGCCGGGCAGCTCTCGGTGGAGTTGCAGACGCCCCGGGCCATCGCCAGCGCGCTCGCCACGCTGGTCGTGCACGACCTGCCGGACGACTACCACGCGACGCTGCGCGAGCAGTTGCTCTCCACCGCCGAGCCGGCGGTGTCGGCGGCGGCCGCGACGCACCTGCATCCGCAGGGGCTGACCCTGGTGATCGAGGGTGACGCGGCGGTGATCCGGGACGAGCTGGTCGCCAGCGGGCTCGGCGAGCTGGTCGACGCCGCCGGCTGACGCGCTGCGCCGGGCGGCCCGGTTCGGGCGGCCCGGCGGCCGGGGCTGACCGGATGCTGGGCGGTGCGGTAATCGGCTTGCCGGGCCGCCGGAGCGGCTGGGTAGCCTCGCGGTATGAGGATCGGGATTGTGGGGGCCACCGGGCAGGTCGGTGGCGTGATGCGGCGGATACTCGCCGAACGCCAGTTTCCGGTGGACGAGCTGCGGCTCTTCGCCTCGGCCCGGTCGGCGGGGCGCACCCTGGCCTGGCGGGACGGTGAAGTCACCGTCGAGGACGCGGAGACCGCCGACTACGCCGGGCTGGACATCGCGCTCTTCTCGGCCGGAAAGGGTACGAGCAAGGCACTCGCCCCCCGGGTCGCCGAGGCCGGTGCGGTGGTGATCGACAACTCCTCGGCGTGGCGGATGGATCCCGAGGTGCCGCTGGTGGTCGCCGAGGTGAACCCGCACGCCGCCGCCGTACGCCCCCGGGGCATCATCGCCAACCCGAACTGCACCACGATGGCGGCGATGCCGGTGCTGCGTCCGCTGCACGCCGAGGCCGGGCTGCTCAGCCTGGTCGTGGCGACCTACCAGGCGGTCTCCGGTTCCGGACTGGCCGGGGTCGCCGAGCTGGACGAGCAGGTCCGCAAGGTCGCCGACGGTGCCGCCGCGCTCGCCTTCGACGGCCGGGCCGTCGAGTTCCCGGCCCCCCGGCAGTACGCCCAGCCGATCGCCTTCAACGTGCTGCCGCTGGCCGGCGCGATCGTCGACGACGGGTCGGCGGAGACCGACGAGGAGCAGAAGCTCCGCAACGAGAGCCGCAAGATCCTTGAGATTCCCGAGCTGAAGGTCTCCGGCACCTGCGTCCGGGTGCCGGTCTTCACCGGGCACTCGTTGCAGGTCAACGCCAGGTTCGCCCGGCCGCTCCGCCCGGAGCGGGCCCGCGAGCTGCTGGCCGGGGCCCCCGGGGTGGCGCTGGCGGACGTACCCACTCCGCTGCTGGCGGCCGGGCAGGACCCGACGTACGTCGGCCGGCTCCGGGTCGACGAGACCGTCGAGCACGGGTTGTCGTTCTTCTGCTCCAACGACAACCTGCGCAAGGGCGCGGCGCTGAACGCCGTGCAGATCGCCGAGTTGGTGGCCGGCGAGTCGCGCTGACGCCCGACCCCGCCGCTCACCGGCGGCGGGGCTGCGGCGGTGGGTAGGGTGGGGTCGATTCTGCTCTGGAGGTGGGCGTGGTGGACGACCGGACGGAACAGGCGCTGCTCGGCATCATCCGGGACGGGTCGCTCGGCGTGCTGGCGACGATCAAGCGGGACGGTCGGCCGCAACTGTCCAACGTCAACTACTGCTACGACCCGGAGCGTCGGCTGATCCGGGTCTCCATCACCGCCGACCGGGCCAAGACCGCCAACCTGCGGCGCGACCCCCGGGCGAGCTTCCAGGTCAGCACCGCCGACGGCTGGGCGTACGCGGTCGCCGAGGGCGTCGCCGAGCTGACCCCGGTGGCGGCCGAGCGGACCGACCCGACGGTCGAGGAGCTGATCGACGTCTACCGGGCGGTCCAGGGTGAGCACCCGGACTGGGACGACTACCGCCGGGCGATGGTCGCGGACCGGCGACTCGTGCTGCGGCTCCCGGTCGACCGGGTGTACGGCGCACCGCCGCGCGGCTAGCTAGCCCGCACGGTCTACCCGCCCGGCCACCGGGCGTACCCTCTCCCGGACCCGCACCGTCCACATTGCTCGGTCCGCTCCCCGCCTCGGGCATGCCGCCGGATCGGCCGCCGCCCCGTCGCCGGCTCCGGCGAGAACCGCACACCCGGGTACTTCCCGGGCGAATCTCCGCCGACGGGACAAGAACGGCTCCGCGGACAACGTACCGATGCTGACCTTCCGTACCGACCGGCCCGGGCGGCGGCCGCCCTGCGGTGCTGGGCGGGTGGCCCCCGGGCGGAGCGTCCGGCCCGGCCGTGCGGCGTTACGTCGAGGTCTGCCCGGGTAGACCGCGTCGGCCGACCTTGAGAGGGGAGCAGGATGACGACCGTCGGAGAGTTCATGACGACCCGCTTGGTGACCATGGACGGCGGCGACACGCTCACCGCTGCCGCCCAGGAGATGCGGGACAGCGCCATCGGCGACGTGATCGTGACCAACGGGGACGACGTGGTAGGTATCGTCACCGACCGCGACATCACGGTACGCGGGGTGGCCGAAGAGCTGAACCCGTCGAGCGCCACGCTGAACCAGATCCTCACCCAGGACGTGGTGACCGTGACGCAGTACGACGACGCGGTCGCCGCCGCCGACCTGATGCGGACGTACGGCGTACGGCGGTTGCCGGTGGTCGAGGACGGCCGGTTGATCGGACTGGTCTCCCTCGGCGACCTGGCGGTCGAGCGGGAGCCGCAGTCCGTGCTCGCCGACATCAGCGCCGATGAACCGAACAACTGAGACCGGCCCGACGGGTCCGGGCGACAACGGCGTCCCCGGGCTCGTCGGGCTGTGCGCCCCGCTCCGGCAGCGGGAGGTCCCCGTCCGGGACCCGGAGGCAGCGGTTCGACGTGGGCCAGCACCTGTGCCCGGTCGCAGGCGAGGGAGGGCAGGGCGATGGATCCGACCACGGAGTTCTTCGAAGGGCTCAACCACCGGCCCCCGGACCCGTTGCTGAGCCGGATCCGCGGCACCGTCCGCTTCGAACTCGAGTCCGGTGAGCACCTCGACACCTGGCTGCTGGTGCTCAGCGCCGGCAGTGTGAGCGCCACCCAGACGGACCGTTCGGCGGACTGCACGGTGCGGACCGACCGCGAGTTCTTCAACCGGATCGCCGCCGGCGAGTCGAACCCGTTCGCGGCGCTGCTCTGCAACCGGGTCACGGTGGAGGGGAAGCTCGGCCTGTACAGCTACCTGAACCACCTCGTTCCCGGGCCGCCGGGGGCGCACGAGCCCCGGGACTGGGTACGGCAGCGAGGGCAGCGGTGATGAAACCACTGGTCAGCATTCTCGACGGAAACACCTTCGTGGTGAGCGACAACCGGGGCGACATCGACCCGTCGCCGACCTTTCCCACCGGGCTCTTCTCGTTCGACACCCGGTTCCTGTCCAAGTGGGAGCTGACCGTCGACGGAAACCGGCTCAACGCGCTCTCCGTCGACGACCTCCAGTACTTCGAGTCGCAGTTCTTCCTGGTGCCCGGCGAGCCGACGCACTACGTGGACGCCAAGCTGTCGATCATCCGGCACCGGACGATCGGCGGCAGCTTCGTCGAGGATCTGACCGTCCTCAACCACCAGGACCGGCCGGTCGAGCTGACCGTCCGGTTGAACGCCGAGAGCGACTTCGCCGACCTGTTCGAGATCAAGGACGTGCAGGAGAAGGTCGGCAACACCACCGTGCTGGTGGAGAAGGACCGACTGCGGCTGCGCTACCAGCGGGACACCTACCGGCGCGAGACGATCATCACCTCGAGCGCACCCGCCGAGTTCGACGAGGGTGGGATCAGCTTCACGCTGCGGATCGGGGCGCACCGGCAGTGGCAGACCCGGCTGCGGGTGGAGACCCTGGTGGAGGGGGCCGGCGGCCGGGACATCCGGCTCAGCATCCAGCAGCACCACAGCCGCTCCCCGCAGGAGATGCGGCGGGACCTGGACGCCTGGCTGGAGCGGGCGCCGAAGCTCACCAGCGACAGCGAGGCGCTGACCGAGACGTACCAGCGCAGCCTGACCGACCTGGCCGCGCTGCGGTACAGGCCGCTGACCTCCGGGCCGCCGTTGCCGGCCGCCGGCCTGCCCTGGTTCATGACGATGTTCGGCCGGGACAGCCTGATCACCTGCCTCCAGTCGCTGCCGTTCACCCCGGAACTCGCCGGGCCGACGCTGCGCTACCTGGCGATGTCCCAGGGGGTGACCCTGGACGACTTCCGGGAACGCGAGCCGGGAAAGATCCTGCACGAGGTCCGGTACGGCGAGTCGACGGCCTTCGAGGAGCAGCCGCACTCGCCGTACTACGGCTCGGCCGACTCGACCCCGCTCTTCGTGATCCTGCTCGACGAGTACGAGCGGTGGAGCGGGGACACCGAGCTGGTCGGGACGCTGGAGGCCGAGGCCCGGGCCGCGCTGACCTGGATCGACCGGTACGGGGACCTGATGGGCAACGGTTACGTCTGGTTCGAACGACGCAACCTGCGCAACGGCCTGGAGAACCAGTGCTGGAAGGACTCCTGGGACGGCATCTCGTACTCCGACGGGCGGCTGCCGGCCTTCCCCCGGGCCACCTGCGAACTACAGGGCTACGCGTACGACGCCAAGATGCGGGGCGCCCGGCTCGCCCGGCTCTGCTGGAAGGATCCGGTCTACGCCGACCAGTTGGAGCGGGAGGCGGCGGAGCTGAAGCAGCGGTTCAACCGGGACTTCTGGGTCGACGACGGCGAGTACTACGCGCTGGCCCTGGACATCGAGGGCGGCCAGGTGGACGCGCTCTCGTCGAACATGGGACACCTGCTGTGGAGCGGAATCGTCGACGAGGACCGGGCCGCGAAGGTGGCCGAGCATCTGCTCGGGCCGAGGCTCTTCTCCGGCTGGGGGGTGCGGACGCTGGCCGAGGGGGAGGGGCGGTACAACCCGATCGGCTATCACGTCGGCACGGTCTGGCCGTTCGACAACTCGCTGATCGCCTGGGGCCTGCGCCGGTACGGCTTCCGGCACGAGGCGGGCCAGATCGCCGAGGCGATGATCGAGGCCGGGCGGTACTTCGACGGCCGGCTCCCGGAGGCGTTCGCCGGCTACGACCGGGCGCTGACGAAGTATCCGGTGCAGTACCCGACGGCGTGCAGCCCGCAGGCGTGGTCGACCGGTACGCCGATGCTGCTGATCCGGACCCTGCTGGGCCTCGACCCGCACGGTGAGCACCTGGTGGTGGACCCGGCCCTGCCGGAGGGGATGGGCCGGATGGAGCTGCTGGACATCCCCGGCCGGTGGGGCCTGATCGACGCCTTCGGTCGGGGCCGGGCGGAGCACAGCCGGATGCCGCCCCGGCTGATGGAGTGATCGGGAGATGGCACGCGCCGCTGTGCGGGATGCCGGACGAGTCGGGAATGGGAGGCACCAGCCGATGGCGGATCCGACCGCCGAATTCTTCTGCCGGGTCGAGGAGCACGGGCCGGAGATGCTGCCGGCGCACGCCCGGGGAACGCTCCGGTTCGACCTCGACCGGGACGGCCACGTCGACCACTGGTTCGTCGCGATCAACCGGGGCAACGTGCTGGTGTCGCACGAGAAGCGTGACGCGGACTGTGTGGTCGAGGCCGAGAAGGCGCTCTTCGACCGGTGTGCGACCGGCGAGGCGCAGGTGATCGCCGCCTACAACCGGAACGACGTGACGGTACGGGGGAGCCTGCCGCTGCTGCTGATGTTCCGGCGGGTCTTCCCCTCGCCGCCCGGCACCCGGGACCCCCGAGAGCGGATCCGGGAGCGGTTCGCCGGCCGGACCGGCGCTCGGGAACGGGAGCGTCGATCGTGAAGGACCTGGTCAGCATCCTGGACGGCAACACGTTCATGCTCAGCGACTCCACCGGCGACGTCGACCCGTCGCCGGACTATCCGTCGGGGCTCTTCGCCTGGGACACCCGCTTCCTCTCCAAGTGGGTACTCACGATCGACGGCGAGCGGCTGCACGCCCTCTCCATCGACGACCTCCAGTACTTCGAGTCGCGGTTCTTCCTGGTGCCCGGCCAGCCGACCCACTATGTGGACGCGAAGACCTCGGTGATCCGGCACCGGTCGCTCGGCGGGGCGTTCGAGGAACAGTTGACCGTGCTCAACCACCGGGACGAGTCGGTGGTGCTGACGCTGCGGATGGAGATCGACTCCGACTTCGCGGACGTCTTCGACGCCCGGGAGTTTCGGTCCATGCCGGGGCGGGCGATGAAGTTCGTCGAGGAGGGCAGGCTGCGGCTTCGCCACCAGCGGGACCGGCACGTCTCCGAGACGATCGTCACCAGCAGCGAGCCGGCCGAGATCGACGCCGACGGCCTCACCTTCCGGGTCGAACTCGGCGCGCACGGGACCTGGTCGACCACCATCCGGGCGACCGGCGTCATCCAGGGCGCGGGCGGCCGGGACGTCCGGGAGAACCTCCGCGGCTACCAGCAGGTCCGGCCGGAGAAGCGGCGCGAACTCCAGGAGTGGCTGGCCCTGGCCCCGAAGCTCACCTGTGACTCGGAGACGCTCTCGGACACCTACCGGCGCAGCCTGATCGACCTCGCCGCGTTGCAGTACACCGGGTTGACCAGCCAGGTGAAGCTGACGGCGACCGGGCTGCCCTGGTACATGACGCTGTTCGGCCGGCACAGCCTGCTCGCCGGCTTCCAGACGCTGCCCTTCCTGCCGCACATCGCCCGCAGCGCGCTGTGGTTGCTCGCCCTGCTCCAGGGTGGCCGGATCGACGACTTCCGGGACGAGGAACCGGGCAAGATCATGCACGAGATCCGGTACGGCGAACCGGGCGGCTTCGAGGACACCCCGTACACCACCTACTACGGAACGGCCGACTGCACGCCGCTCTTCGTGATCCTGCTCGACGAGTACGAGCTGTGGACCGGGGACGGCGACACGGTGCGGCTGATGGAGTACGAGGCCCGGTCGGCGCTGGCCTGGATCGACACGTACGGCGACCTGATGGGCGACGGCTACGTCTGGTACGAGTGCCGCAGTCCCGGCGGGCTGGAGAACCAGGGCTGGAAGGACTCCTGGAACTCCGTCATGTACGCCGACGGCCGGCTGCCCGGCAAGCCCCGGGCCACCTGCGAACTACAGGGGTACGCCTACGACGCCAAGATCCGGGGTGCCCGGCTGGCGCGTACCTTCTGGAACGACCCGGCGTACGCGGACCGGCTGGAGCGGGAGGCGGCCGACCTGCGCAGCCGGTTCAACCGGGACTTCTGGATCGCCGAACGGGGCTACTACGCGCTCGCGCTCGACGCCGAGGGTGGCCAGGTCGACGCGCTCGCCTCGAACATCGGCCACCTGCTCTGGAGCGGCATCGTCGACGAGTCCCGGGCCGGTCTGGTCGCCAACCACCTGCTCAGCCGGCCGCTCTTCTCCGGCTGGGGCGTCCGGACGCTCGCCTACGACCAGGCCTGGTACAACCCGGTCGGCTACCACACCGGGGCGGTCTGGCCGAGTGACAACTCGCTCATCGCCATGGGGTTGCGCCGCTACGGCTTCGTCGAGCAGGCGGCCCGGCTGGCGGTGACGATGATCGAGGCGTCCGAGTATTTCGGCGGCCGGATGCCGGAGGCGTTCGCCGGGTACGACCGCCAGCTCACCAAGTACCCGGTGCAGTACCCCCGGGCGTGCAGCCCGCACTGCTCGTCGGCGGGTACCCCGCTGGTGCTGCTCCGTACCCTGCTCGGCCTGCGGCCGCACCAGGACCACCTGACGATCGACCCGGCGATCCCGGAGCGGCTCGGCCGGATCGAGCTGATCGGCATCCCGGGGCGGTGGGGCCGGACCGACGCGTTCGGCCGGGGCCGGGTGCAGCTGGAGCCCGAGTGAGGACCGACGGCAGCGGCCGGTGACGGGCCGGGACGCCGAATGTGGGTGGTGGACGGCGATCCGCCGTGATAGCGATATGCGATGGCGGATCCTGACATGGTCGAGGGGGCCGCGCTGGCCCGGGTGCTGCGCCAGGCCGGTGGCGCCGAGATCCTGAACACCCTGGGGGTACGCCTCTCCGGTTCGGATCTGGTCACGCTGCTGCTGGCCGCGTTCCGGACCCGGGCGGGCTTCCTGACCCCGGCCGACGTACTCCGCCGGTACTCCGAGGACCGGTTCGTCGCGCCGGCGCAGGCCGGATTCCGCCGGCTGCGCCGGGCCGAGGACCTGCTGCTCTCCGCCGTCCCGGACCGCTACGAACTGCTCACCCTCGCCCCGGTCACGCCGCTGGGCACCCACTCCGTGGTCGGCGGGGTGAACCAGAACAACGTGCTCGCCACGGTCCGGGGCAGCGAGGTGGCGGCCGACCCGACCAGCGGGCTGGCGCTGGAGGCGGCGGTCCGGCGGCGGGAACTGCTCGCCCGGGACGGCCGGTCGGCTCCGCCGGTGCGGCTGGCCACCCTGCAACGGGTGATCCGGGCCCAGCGGTTCGGCGGGCCCGGCCGGTTCGCCCACTTCAGCCTCCTCGCCCTGGTCACCGCCGGTCGGGACACCGGGAGCCTGGCGTTCGAGCGGCGTAGCTGCGCCGAGCAGTTGCGGATCCTCTGCGCGGCGCTGGAGGCGGCCGGGGTGGAGACGGTCGAGGTCGCGCTCACCGTGCTGGACCCGGCGGCGGCGCCGATCGCCGAGGCGGCCCGGGCCGCCCTGGCCGACCATCCGAAGATCCTGGTACGCGACGACCCCGACCGCTCCGGCGGCCGGGGCTACTACACCGGCTGCTGCTTCAAGCTCGGAGCGGTACTCGACGGCGAGCGGGTCGAACTCGGCGACGGCGGTTTCGTCGACTGGACCCGCCGGTTGCTCGGCAACCGCAAGGAGCGGCTGCTGACCAGCGCGGTCAGCGTCGACCGGCTGGCCCTCTTCGTCGATCCGCCCGCCCCGCGACCCGACGACGCCTGAGCCGGCCACCTCACCCGTCGCCGCCGGCCGGTCGCTGCCGCCCCGCCGGCACCGCTTGCCCGGCGGCTCGGCACCGCTGCCCCCGGCACCGCTGCCCCCGGCACCGCTGCCCTCGGCGTCGGTGGCTCCGGGCTGCTGCCCGGGTTCACACCCCGGCCGGGGTGGGCGTCGGTCGGCGGGCGGCGAGGGCCAGGACCAGCCAGGCGAGTCCGATGGTCACCGGGGCGATGGCGAATCCGGCGGCGGTGCTGCCGGTGCCGTCCAGCAGCGGACCGGTCGCCGCCGCGCCGAGCGCACTGCCCACCGAGAAGGCGGTGGCGGCCCAGGCGAACGCCTCGGCGGCGGTACCGGCCGGTGCCACCGCGTCGATCCCGACGAAGGTGATGGTGAGCAGCGGTGGCAGGGCCAGCCCGCTGACCGCCATCAGCGCCAGCATCACCGGCGGGCCGGGGATGAGCAGCAGCGGCAGGTAACCCAGCGCCAGCGCCGCCGCCGCGCGGGGCAGCGTGCCGTACCGGCGGGCGGTGCGGGACCGGACGTAGAGCAGGCCACCGGCCAGCGCCCCGACCGCCTGGGCGGCGAGCAGCCAGCCGGCCCAGGACCGCCCGCCGGACGCCTCGGCGTAGCCGGTCGCCGCCACCGCCACACTGCCGACGCCGGCACCGATCAGCACCAGCGCACCGAGGACCACCCGGAGCGGCCCGGAGCGGAGCGGGCCGGCCCAGTGTCGTACCGCCGGCACACCCCGCCAGCGGCGGACCGCCGGGGCGGTCGCGAACCAGGCGGTACCGACGGCCTGGCAGAGCGCGGCGGCGGCCAACCCGCCGGCCGGGCCGAACGCGGCGACGGCGCCGAGGGTGAGCACCGGCCCGACCACGAAGATCAGTTCCTGGGTCGCGGTGTCCAACGTGTACGCGGTGTGGATCCGCTCCTCCGGCAGCAGGTCCCGCCACAGCACCCGCAGGCACGCCTCGAACGGCGGCGCCCCGAGCCCGGCCAGCGCGGCGGCACCGACGGTCAACGGGCCGGCCAGCGACGCCGCGACCAGCGCGAAGCCGGCGGTGGAGACGGTGACCGCCAGCCAGAGCACCGGCGGCTGCCGCCAGCGGTCGGCGAGCCGGGCCAGCATCGGCTGCCCGACCGCCATCCCGGCGGTGTACGCCCCGACCAGCAGCCCGGCCAGGGTCAGCGTCATCGTCTCCCGGGCGAAGACCAGCAGGGCCAGCGGTGCCGCGCCGAGCGGGATCCGGCCGAGCAGGCTGGCCGCGAGTACCCGGGCGGTCTGTGGGGTTTTCAGGACGGCGAGTGCGGAGGTGTCGACGGTCGACGACATGGTGGATCGCTCCCTGGGAGGGGTGGAGGTGACGGGCCGGTGGACGGGGCGGAACCGGCCGGTCAGGGAGCGAAGTCGGCGCGCTCGTGGTCGTTGCCGTAGAGCGGCAGGTCAGGGGTGATCCAGGTCGCGTACGCGGCAGCGGCCGCCTCCAGCGGGATCACCCGGACAACTCTACGGCTCCGGCGGGCTCACTCGAACCGGAGGTGCCGGCGCTGGCGCAGCCGGATTCCGGAGGCGGTCGCCACCAGCGCGGTCAGCGCCACGGTCAGGATCACGCCGTGCAACAGGCCACGGGCCAGATAGCCGCTGTCGGTGTGGTCGATCGCGTAGGTGCCGATCTCCCGGCTGAACCAGAACGGCAGCGCCCGGGCGGCGGTGTCGGCCGGATCCATCACCATCTGGAGCCCGACCACGATCAGCAGCACCAGGGTGCCCTCCAGCTCCCGGGGCAGGATCGCGCTCAGCGCCAGTCCGAAGGGGACGGCGGTGGCCACCGTCAACGCCATGATCAGCGCGATGGCGCCGTACCGGACGTCGTCCTGGTCGAAGCGGACCAGCAGGAAGTACGGCACCGACAGCAGGGCACCGACCGTCCAGAGTGCCAGCAGCCGGCCGAGGTGCAGGTGGTGTGCCCGGTAGCCGGAGAGCCGCAGCCGGGACTCGATGCCCCGGGCGGCGCTCCCGGCGAAGAGCGCGGCGGTGCTCAGCGCCCAGCTCAGCCCGAGACAGACGAACCGGATCGACTGGCCGGCGTGGTCGTCCCGGCGGCTGGCGTAGAAGGCCAGCGGGAAGACCAGCAGGATCAGCAGTACGCCCCGGCGCCGGACCACCTCGCGCAGGGCCAGCTCCGCCACCGTCCAGATTTTGGTCATGCCGACGTCTCCCGGGCCGGGGTCAGGTCGAGCACGGTGTCGACCCGGTCGAGTTGGTTGAGCAGGTGGGTCACCACGACGATGGCCCGGCCGTCCGCCCGCCACCGCCAGAGCTGCTGCCAGAAGTCGAGATAGGTGCCCCGGTCGAAACCCTGGTAGGGCTCGTCGAGCAGCAGCACGTCCGGTTCGCCGAGCGCGGCCATCACCAGGTTGAGCTTCTGCCTGGTCCCGCCGGAGAGGTGCCGGGCCTGGGTCCGGCCGGCCGGATCCCAGTCCAGCGCGGCGGCGTGCGCCCGTCCGGCCGCCCGCGCCTGTGCCCTCTGCAGCCCGCGCCCCGCACCGACCAGCACGAAGTGCTCCTCCGGGTAGAGGAAGTCGGCGGTACCGCCGGACTGCGGGCAGTAGCCGAGGGTGCCGTGCACCCGGACCCGGCCCGAGTCCGGGCTGAGCAGGCCGGCGCAGATCCGCAGGAAGGTGCTCTTGCCGGCGCCGTTCGCCCCGACCACGGCGGCGATCTCACCGGCCCGTACGGTCAGGTCCACGCCGGTCAGCACCGGGCGTCGGCGGTAGCGCTTGGTGATGCCGCGTACCTCCAGCCGGACCGGGCCGGCGCCGTGTGGTGCCCGGGTCGGCGTGCCCACCCGGGCCGTCCCGATCCCGGCGCTCTGCCGGGACGTGCCGAGGCTCTCCGCCACCGCCGCCGCGTACGTCCCCGGCGGGCCGAAGACCTGCAACGGCGGCTCGCCGCTGTCCCGCAGGTGCGTGGCGGACTCGGCGACCACGTGCCGGACGAGATCCGCGTCGAGGCCCTGCCGGTGCAGCTCACCGGTGAGCGCCTGAAGCCATCCGTCGGAGTTCAACGTGTCTGCACCTCCCGCAGGACCGCCCCCACCCCGCTGGCGAAGGCGTCCCAGTCGACGGCGGTCCGGCGTAACGTCTCGGCGCCGGCCGGGGTGATCCGGTAGTACTTGCGGGCCGGGCCGGCGGCGCCCTCCCGCCACTGCGCGCTCACCAGGCCGGTCCGTTGCAGCCGGAGCAGCACCGGGTAGAGGGTGCCGCCCTGGATCGGGCCGATCCCGCTCGCGTCGAGCGACTGGGCCAACTCGTATCCGTAGGACTCCCGGCGGTGCAGCAGGGCGAGGACGCAGAGGTCGAGCACCCCGCGCAACCACTGGCCACGGCGCTCCTGATCCACGGCGAAGAAGGTAGCACAGTCAGCTAGCTGGCACAGCGACCTA